>JAAXKQ010000006.1 GCA_025612245.1 Ignavibacteria bacterium | reverse complement strand
GTAGGTAGTCGCCAGGATTTTTATTTCTTATTGCCCTGTTCCTTTGGAATAGGGCTTTTTTTTTGCGCATAATCCATCCCAAATATCTAAACACTTATCTTTCTATCATCCTTAATCCCGTTCCTCATATATTCATTTGTGACTAAATAGATGATTTTATATTTATTATGCTTTATCTATTATTACTTTGTTTTTTATCTGCGGCTGTATTTGCTTAGTATTAGTATATAATGGCAGGATCACTTACTATAGATATTTACAATTCACTGTAATTGTACTCATATATAATGCATGGCTTTAACATCCAGGAATTGCAGGTATTTATGCAAGGATTATAGGCAAAGTGCAGTTCAGGTTGAATTATGGTGAGTCTAAAAAAAGAAAACCGCTTCAGCATTACTAAAGCGGTTATAGGAAATTAATCAATACTAATTTGTGCTAAAGGTAAATCTTTTATTTCTGTACTGTCTCATCGTTATACTTTATTTCCATATCATAATTCCATTTGTCGAAATAAAGGTTGCCACCCTGCCATTCAACTTCTCCTCTCTGGAAGTCGACGGTTTCACTTCTTGGGAATTCTTTCTTTGGGCTAAGGGGCTTTGAGAAATCGTCATTTACTATGTACCTGTAGGAATCCATTCCATTTGTATAGAAATACTTTACATCGTTATCTGGATTATTCTGTATCCCGAAGGACTGATCGACAGGAACCCAGCCGTAGCCTTCGAAATATGCCTCGCACCAGTCGTGCAGATTTACTTCCACAGGGTGCATCATCCAACCGCTCTGCCATTTTGCGGGAATGCCGTTATACCTCGCAAGTGTCATAAACAGGAGCGTCTTAATGCCGCAGTCACCATGGTGATTTTTAAGTGCGTATTCAGGAATATTATCCAGCGTTGAATACTCTCGGGCACCGGCCCAGGGAATATTATCATTGATCCACTTGTAAATCAGTCTTGCTTTTAGGTAAGGGTTCGTTTCGTTTCCGACGATTTTCTTTGAAAGCTTCTTAATGTTATCGGAAAAGACAATATGCGGGGCGCTTTCGGAAGTATAAGTCGTATAAAGTTCAGATGACTTGTCGTAGGACTTAACCTTCTTAGGATCTATATTGAACCATTCCGAAGAAGAGGTATAAGAAAGCTCCATCTTAAAGACGGTTGGCTTGTCCTTTACGGCCTCTTTTTCCATATAGAGTGTCCTCTGGAAATTACTGTTATCGGCAATAATGTAGTTGTCATCATTGACTGATAACAGCCTGATATCCGACTGCCTGGCGTGGCCTTCTCTCGGATATGGAAGCCAGCACCTTACTGTCTCTCCATCAGGAACAACGTTAGGCTTGACTGAGATCGTATAGGTGATCTTCATTTTTACAGGGTCTACAATTCTTAAAGAGCTTGCTTTTGAATCCTTAACCACCTGCGGCACGTGCACCTTCAGAAAGTCCTTTAAGGTATCATCATTGCCGTCAACTTTTTCTTTTTTACGTTTTGCTTCTTTATTGATCAAAAAGAGGTTTGAGGCGGCCCGGTTAAAGTATCTTTTCTGCCCGTCGATTGTCATCGATTCGAGGGAATAGTCCTTTTCCCATTTCGCAAGCATTTTCTCATCAGCTTTCGGATAATACTTCTTTACATAAGAAAGGACATCCTGGGCTGTTTTCTTGAAATCTAGCTTAATTCTCTGCATTTTATCCTTTTCAAACTTGAGGTCATTTACCTCGGAAACGTTGAGTGAATGTGTAGCAATGAGAGAATCGATCATTTTTGAGGCAACGGTAAAATTGCCTGAGGCAATTTCCTTCTTAAGAGAAGGAAAGTCTCCTTTAGCAGCAAACAGGCTGCTGAAGGTTAACAGAAGAGAAATTATCATTTTCATACAGTTTCCACTTTTTCGGTTTGTTTAGAAGATTTTGGATCTATTGTTTGTAAGATAAATTCCACGAATTCACGGAATGCACCGTCGCCTCCGCGTCTTTTACAGACGTAGTCGACCATCTCAATAATTTCATCCATTGCGTCTGCTGGTGCAGCAGTAAGACCCGCATTCTGGAGAATTTCGATGTCGTTAACGTCATCGCCAATAAAGGCAATGTTTTCGTATTTAAGGTTTCTCAGGCCGCAGATTTCATCCAGGGCCTGCTTTTTATCTCTGACGCCGATATAGATTAAATCGAGCTTCAGGCGCTGGCCCCTTATGGTTATGACTTCGGAACTGTCGCCGCTCACGATTCCGGTTTCAATTCCTCTTTCCCTCAGGCGGTTGACACCCATGCCGTCTTTTACGTTAAAACGCTTCATAATCATGCCGTCTTTTGTGTAGTACAAGCCTCCGTCGGTCCATACGCCATCAATATCGGTAAGAACAAGCTTTATTTTCCTGATTTTTTCCAGGTTAAAGATTTCCGGTTTAGACAAATTTCACTCCTAAAAAGAGATTCCCATTTATTTAATTTGAAAAGGTAAACTACAAAAAGAAAAAGTAATTTTCCTGCTCAATTTATGTCCCGAAAAACGACAAGCCCGCAAAAATTTCTTAAAATTATCTGGAATAATACGTAATTTTGTAAAATGAAACAGACTGAAAAATAACAACATACAAGATACAGAAATCAAAGAAGGTAACAATAATGCAGATTTATAATACTTTGACCAGAAAAAAAGAAGAATTTATTCCCCGGAACCCGCCCGAAGTAACAATGTATGTATGCGGACCGACGGTCTATGACCTGTTCCATATAGGAAATGCCAGGTCTTTTATTATGGCAGACATAATAAGGCGTTATCTGGAATTCAAGGGCTATAAGGTAAAGTATGCAATGAATCTGACGGATATTGACGACAAGATTATCAGGAAATCGAACCAGGAAAAGACCGATGCGAAGAATGTTGCCGAAAAATATATAGCCGCCTTTTTTGAAGATACGGGAAAGCTGAACATAAAAAAAGCGGACATATACCCCAAGGCAACCGAACACATACAGGATATAATTGCCATGATTAAGGAGCTCGAGCAGAACGGCTTTGCATACAACGTTGATGGCAACGTGTTCTATGACGTATCTAAGTTCACAGGATATGGAAAGTTAAGCGGAAAGAAAATTGACGAACTTGAAGCAGGCGCAAGAATCGAGATAAACGAGGAGAAAAGAAACCCACTGGACTTTTCCTTGTGGAAGAAAGCCAAGGAAGGGGAGCCCTTCTGGGATAGCCCCTGGGGTAAAGGACGTCCCGGCTGGCATATTGAGTGCTCTGCAATGAGTACAAAACACCTGGGCGAAACTTTGGACATTCATGCCGGGGGAAGTGACCTCATATTCCCGCACCACGAGAATGAAATAGCCCAGTCTGAGGCCGCCCACAAGGGAAATAAGTTTGTAAACTATTGGATTCATTTCGGGTTTCTGAACATACAGAATGAAAAAATGTCCAAGTCTCTCGGAAACTTCTTTACAGCAAGAGAAGTCCTCTCTAAGTATTCAGCAGAAACAGTAAGGCTTTTCTTTGCACAGACGCATTATGCCGGACCTCTTAATTTCAGCGAAGAACTGCTTCAGGCAGCGCAGAAAGGGCTGGAGAAGATATTAAACCTTGCCGAAAAGGCAGATGAGGAGATAAAGTCAGGCAAAAAAGGAATTGTGCCCGAGCTGGACATAGAAAAATTCCGTGTGGAATTTGAAGCAGCAATGGACGATGATTTTAATACCCCACAAGCAACTGCGGTAATATTTGATTTTGTCAGGGAAGCCAACCGTGCCGCAGCCCAGCAGGCAGGTGAAGTGGATGCTCAGTACTACAAGAATGTACGCGAATTTCTGGAGAAAACTGCTCAGAATGTACTTGGCATTATTAGCTCCAGTGCCGGACAGAACAAAGACGAGGGGCCCTCACTTGAAGGTGATCTCATTGAACTTCTCATAAAACTAAGGCTGGAAGCCAGGCAGCAGAAGAACTTTGCGCTTTCGGATAAAATAAGGGATGAGCTTAAAAACCTAGGCATACTTCTGCAGGATCAGAAGGACAAGACGACATACAAAAAAAATAAAGAGGCTTAATATAATAAAGCCTGAAAATAAAGCAGCCGGGCTCTTGCTTTTACGGAAAATTTTGACGTTTATTGCCCAATAAATAAAAGATCGTGATATGAAGACTCAATATATTATTGCTTTAATTGTCCTGCTGATAGTCTCCTACTTTCTAAAGCAGTATGTATTTAACATATACGAAGTCACCTTCAGTTTGTCTCAGAAGGCACTCTATGCCGACGGGGAGTCGACAATCAGGATTGAAGCTGTCCCGGTAAATGCATTTGGTTTCAGGGCGCCGCTAAGGAAAGTTGCAGTTGTTTTTGACATAATTGAAGGCAAGGACCTTGTTGAAGTCTTGGACAGCAATCTTCCCGACGGAGTAATTGTACTGAAAGCCAGGAGCAGTTCAGGGAAGGTTGTTCTAAGGGCCAGGTCGGAATTTCAGCTTTTGCCGGCAATTATTGAAATTCCTGTACTTTCGAGTTTGGCCTGAAGAGCAGAGGAAAAGTAAAATAACACTGAAATCCAAATAAATTTTCCAGAATGTGGAAAAAGTAATCTAGTATATTCATGTCAGGGGTAAAAGGCCATGAAGCTTAAAGCAGTTTTAATATTATTTGTCTTATTATTGCCTGCTGCGGTTTTCCCGCAGGGAATGGCCGGTTCGGAAGCAGAGAATGAATCTGAATATCTGATTGATGTGCCAACGGCAGGAGTACTGGATAAGGGTCATGTGGGCGTAAATTTCTATATGATGCCTTCCGGAGTGCTTATCTCCAGGCTTGAAGTTGGGGCATTTAAGGATTTCAGCTTCGGTATCTCTTACGGGGCTGCAAACTTTATCGGCAGCGGAAGGCCATTGTGGTATAAACTGCCTGGTGTTATGCTTAAGGTTAAGCTATTTGATGAAACTGACGGGGTTCCCGGAATTGCCCTTGGTTTCGATTCGCAGGGAAAAGGAGAGTTCGTAAAAAAAATAAATGGCAAGGATGTCAACCGCTTCCAGGTGAAATCCCCCGGATTTTACGGTTCGGTATCGAAAAATTTCCAGTTCCTCGGCTATTTAAGCCTTCACGGCACAATGAACTACTCTCTTGAAGGTGAAGATGGCGACAAGGATCTTAACCTTTCCGTAGGTTTTGAAAAGACAATCGGTTCAAGGCTATCATTTATTGCGGAATACGATTTCGCAATAAATGACAACACGGCAAGTGCCCTGGGCGATGGCAGCGGGTACTTAAATGCCGGCATCAGGTGGACTTTGAGCGAGAATTTTACTGTAGGCTTTGACTTAAGGGACTTGCTGAATAATAAAAAACTCAATGCCGGGACGGCTGACCGTGCATTAAATGTACAATTTGTGAATCCAATCTTCTAATACTGTTGTATAATACTGTATAAGAAACAGTACAAAGCAGTTCACTCTTTGCTACACTTCCAGGTAAGAATTCTCCATTTTTCTCCGGATTCGGGGAATTTTAGTGGGCACATTAATTGTTCTTCTTTATGAAGGTGAAGTTTAAAAGGTGGCGATATGAAAAATTTTAATTATTTAATCTTTACGATCCTTCTTGTCTCTTTTGCCGGATTTTACGGGTGCTACACACAGGTCGCTACGGATGACGGCCGGTACTCCAGAAGGTACCATGAAAGAGATTATGAAGATTCCTACAGTCAGAGGGACAGTGTTTATGGGGATAATTACCAGTCGGAGGATACGACATACTATGCCGGCGGTGATTATCCAGACGGCGCGATAATTAACAACTATTACATTGGTGATTCTTACCGTCCATTTTACAGAAGGTATTACTGGGGCTACCATCCGGGCGTTAATATAGGAATTTCTGTAGGATGGGGCGACCCATGGTATTCTCCATGGTACTGGTCAGGCTGGTACGACAATTACTGGTACAGCGATCCGTTCTCCTATTATCCCTCATATTATTACGGCCCCGGCTACGGATACTGGTATCCGCATTATGGGCATAACTACGGATGGGGAAACTGGTATACATACAATACACCTTCACGCAATTACCCGAAGTCGAGATTAAGTGAAGGCGGTCGTACGGCCGGTTTAAGGAACAGAGATCTCCTTTCGCCTACAAGAAATACCACGGGAAGAAGTCTTTTTAAGCCAAGAACTCAAACGGATACCAGAACCAACATGGCTCCTAAGACCAGAAACGGCTCGATAAGCACCAGAGAGCAGCAGCAGGGTAAGACGACTTTAAGAAAAGGGAACACTAATGCTCCTGAAAAGCGCCAGCAGCCGATTTACAGGCGTGACAGGCAGAGGACAAATTCCGGAAGTTATACGCGCCCACGTAATGAAGGCAGCAGGAATACTGATCAGAATCGTAACGGCAACAGAGAAGGTAACGACAGAAGAAGGAACTATAACGGCACATACAGACCTGAACAGAGGGGCGGGAACCCGCCACAGTACAATCCTCCAACGCAGCAGTACAATCCTCCAAACAGGGAATCAAGAGGAACTGAGAACAGGAGCTATAATCCACCACAGTCCAGAGGCTCCAGCAGTGGTTCAAGGGAAGGAAACGCACCGCAGTCCAGGAACAACGGCGGAAATAGCACTGGAAGAAGAAGGTAATCAATGAGACTAAGATTTTATATACCCGTTGTACTAACCGCGGCACTTTCCGCCTTTAGCGGATGCTATACCGTGGTTGAGCATCCGGACGTTCAGGCAAAGGATGAAAACGGCTATACTTACAACAGCAAGGTTTATTTTTATGACGACTGCGCCAGCTGTCATACCAGTACGGACAGGCCTGGAAATATGACGCAAAGCGAGCACCTGTCGATGTTCAAAGCCCACGAGGAAGATGAGGTGCTTCTGGATGAAGGATACTATTCCGAGGAATATTATACCGGCCAGTATTACTATCCCACTCAGTACTACGGCGATTATGGATTTTATTACCAGAAACCTTGGTGGTCAAATATCACTCCTCCGGAAAGAACCTCAAGGACAAGAGATAGACGTGATGGACAAGGAATACAGTATAACGGGAAAAGCCGCGATCAGGAAGGCGGAAGGAGCGGCGAGACAAGAACAGGACAATTACCCTCTCCACCTCCACCACCACCTGCAGGTAGAAACCCTGGCGGCTCTTCAGGCGGAAGCGGCGGTTCAACGACGCCTGCAAACGTGCAGAATGGAGATAACACAAATCAAAACAGGAATGAGACCAGGAGCTCTTCTGAAAACAAGAATTCAAACGAACAGCCCAAATCCAGAAATAACGAAGGGGGCAGATCAAGCAATTCAGGGAGAAGATAAATGAAACATACAGCTTTAAGTTTGGCACTCTTATTATTCTTTAGTTATTTTGCCGGAGCGGTGAGTGCCCAAATTCCTCTTGATGCATTCCGGCTTTCCGACATTGGCCTCGGCTCAAGCGCCAGGGCTCTTGGTATGGGAAATGCATACCAGTCTTTAAGCGACGACTACTCGGCGGCATCTTTTAATCCCGCAGGCTTCGGACTGCTGAAAAGGATGGAATTTGCCGGCGGCCTTAATTATTCGAAACAAAATAACAGCACCACGTTTTTCGGGAATACTACAGATTATTCGAACAGCGCAACAAACCTTAACCAGCTCAGCTTTGCATTTCCTTTCCCTACAATCAGGGGAAGCCTCGTTTTTGCGGTTGGATATAACAGGGACAGGGATTTTAACGGCGCTGTGAGCTTTAACGGCTTTAACCCCAATTCTTCAATGATCGCAAATAATGCCGGAGATGAAATCCTCTATGAACTCGGCCTTACGGACCAGAACGGTAATACCCCCATCAGAGGTAATCTGAACCAGGATGGCACTATCCTTTCCAAAGGCGGCATCGGAAGGTGGTCTTTTTCAGGAGCCATTGAAGTTGCCAGAAATATTTATCTTGGTGCCACATTAAATATTATTTCCGGAAGCTATAACAGCTCAAGGGATTATTACGAAACAGATACAAAAAACGCATACGGATTTAACGTTCTGACAGATCCGGCAGATTCAACAACGGCGGACTTCAGGGAGTTCTATTTCAACGACGTTCTTGACTGGGATATTTCGGGCTGGGATGCGAAGATAGGCTTTATATATCAGGTAAGCCCCATGGCAAGAATTGGCGCCAGCATAAAATTCCCGACTTCTTATACTATCAAGGAAACTTATACTGTCAATGGTCAAAGCACATTTGCCAATGCAACTTATCTTCCTTTCCAGGATTTCCAGAATGTCAGTACATCAGAGTACGACATTAGCTCACCCTACCAGTTCTCTGGCGGCGCCTCGGTAAACCTGAAGGGACTTATATTAAGCGGGGACGTGACTTACATAGATTTTACACAGATGGAATTTAAGAGCGGGCTGGATGCAGGCACAATGAGCGCCAACAATAAGGACATAAAGACTACCTACCGCGGAGTTGTTAATTACAACCTGGGAGCTGAATATACAATTCCAGAGGTTAACCTGCGCTTAAGAGGTGGCTTTATAATGAATCCGTCACCTTACGAGGGGGATCCTTCAGAAAGGAATAGAAAGTACGTAACGGGCGGTGTCGGTTTCCTGGCCGATGAAGCTTTTGCTTTCGATCTTGCCTATGCATACGGATGGTGGAAAGATATCGGCGAAAACTATGGCAATAATGAATCCCGGACTTACCAGGACATTCGTAACCATAACCTCATCCTTTCAGTATCTTACAGGTTCTAAGCTAAATTGAATTTTTCCGGAGGAAGGTGCATGGAAATTTCCATCCACCTTCCAAATTCATCCCTCGTATAATCCAAAAAAAATCAGTATTTTAAAATGTTTCGTGGGCTTAATATGCCTGTAACCGGGACGTTTTAATGCGGCTAATAAAATTAAAAAATCTTGCCGGAGAGGCCTGTTTGGGCTTATTTTTAAGCCTGGGAATTCATGCAGCTTTACTTACGGGCATAATTTTCTATAAGGTCCTCTGGCCCGAAGCCGAAAAAGTTTCTTCCGTGGAAGTTGAACTGGTGGAAAACCACAGGTCTGAGACTACGAAGGTTATTCCCAAAGTAGTTTCAGCTTTATCAAATCCGCAGGAAGAAACCGGACAGATTAGCAGTCTGCCCGTTCCGGTAGAACAGCCGCCTCTGACAAAGAATGCCGCCACGGGTATGGGTAACATTCAGCCAAACGAGAAAGAAGGAGCCGGTTCCGGAAACATTCCGCTTCCTTCAACCGAAGGACGGGATGTCTTAAAGGTTGATGGCCTTTCACCCGACCGAAGGGGCCTCGGCAATACGGAATCATCCGGAGGAAACGGAAATGCCGAAGGAACGGGAAAAGGCATATTTATTGCAACGGGACTGGGGGGGTACCCGAAAGGAGGCGGAATAGGGGATCTGCCTAGGCTTCCTTTTATTCCAAGACAGGTGCTCGAAGTCGTGCCGGAGAAGCCTGATGACAACATTCAGGGTGAAATCGACCTTATACTCAGAATTGGTACGGACGGGTTTGTAAAAGAGCACCGGGTGAGCAGCAATACAACAAATTCATACAGGTATCTGAATAACGTCATAAAAGCCGCCTATAAGTCCAGGTGGGAGGCCGTCACTTATAATGGCGGCAGGGTGGAATACTGGGTGGAAAAAAAGTATAGCTTTAATTAAAAATCAGAAAAATACTAGCGGAGGATTTATCAAAGGTGTAGTTTCCAGGGTTGAAAGCAAAGATTGTTATGTTCTTGTTCCTGAAACCGGAAATATAATAAGATGTGCTGTAAAGGGTAAGTTTAAGAATGAGTATAACTTAAAGAAAGATAAGCTTTACAAGGTGAACCTGGCTGTTGTAGGCGATAAGGTTGAGTTTGAGGAGAACAGCGACGGGACGGGTATTGTGTATAAAATTGAGGCAAGGAAAAATTACCTTTCCAGAAAAGCCCCGAAGATAAAAGGCGCAGGCTACAGGGGTGAGCGCCTGGAGCAGGTGATTGCTGCCAACGTGGATAATTTATTTGTCGTAAGCAGCGTAGGCATTCCGAAATTCAACAACAAAGCAGTCGACAGGATCATCGTTGCGGGCGAAAGCTCCAGCCTTAATATTTATCTTGTCATCAATAAAACCGACCTGGATGATGATTATGAAGCTGAAGTCTGGAAGGAACTTTACGCCTCTGTAGGCTATAATGTAATTACGAGCAGCGTCGTAACAGGCGAAGGCATTGAAGAGATCAAGGGGCTCCTCAAGGGCAGGAAAAACATCTTCTGGGGGCACTCGGGCGTGGGAAAGTCATCGCTATTAAACAGTATGTATGAATTACTGAATTTTAAGACCGGCCAGACGAGCACATTCACACAAAAAGGCAAACACACGACGGTTACAAGCATAATGGTAAGAGTTGAACCGGATACATATATAATAGACACCCCCGGCATTAGGGAAATTGACCCGTACGGAATTACAAAAGAAAACCTCGGCCATTACTTTATAGAGTTTAAGCCATATATAGATATGTGCCGCTTCAATACGTGCACACACAACCACGAGCCGGGCTGCGCCGTGGTTGCAGCAGTAGAAGAAGAAAAAATTCCGGTGGAAAGGTATGAAAGCTACCTTTACATGCTTGAGACAATTGAGGATGACATGGTCTTCTAAAAAACTACCCTGCAATATACCTTTTTATGCACCCGGCTGAGCTGTGAGAAATTAACTCAACCGGGATTTTTAGTACAAATTTCCCTATCTTTCCGGCTCATTTATTACCCCATTCCCATAACTAAAGACTAGGATTTTGGAGGAGATAACCATGAGGAGAATTTTGTTATTAGCTCTTGCCGGAGCTTTCTTTGCTTTTTCAGGCATTAAGGCGCAGATCTATAAGGGTGAGGCAATCCAGATGCTTCTGTTAAACCAGCCTGATGCAAGGACTGAGGCTATGGGAAGAGGGAGCGCGGCCCTCGGCGGAAGCCCCTTCATGAACATCTTTAACCCGGCGGCTTCATCCCTTTCGGCAGAAGGTGCAAGTACACAGATTTCACACCTTGAATTTACCTTCCTTTATGGAGTCAAAGCCAACTACGACACCTACGGGGCAGGGGTTAACCTCGGCAAGTTTGGCGCCCTGGGCTTTAACTTCATGCATTTCAGCTGGGGCTTCAAGGTGATGAATACCGGGGAAAACCTTATTTCACTTGCCGAGCCTTCCAGCCCATATTCAAACATTTATTCCATCAATTACTCGCGTAATATCTTTGAGGGGCTGAAAGCCGGAATAAATCTGAACTACTTTGATGATGAATCGGGCAGACTGTCGAGAACTGCATGGACACTGGATGCGGGATTGATGAATAAACTTACATTCGGAGACGCTATATTGGGGCACGAGCTTACTTTAGGCTTAAGTTTCTCGAACGTGTCTAATTCCAAGATTAAAACCGACGTGGACAATAGAATTGCCGCCCAGTTTATTCTAGGCCGGTATGAAAACATAGAAATTGAAGAAGACTCAAGGGATCACGTGATAGATCTCAGGCCGTATTATCTGCCTGGCGAAGATATTACCGGCAGTTACCTGCCTTCGGCAATGAGGCTTGCGGCCGCCTATGAAATCAGGCCCGGTCTTATATCAGGAAACTTCCGGCTGATAAGTGCCATTATCTCAGCGCAATACCAGGACCTCCTGAATTCAAAGTATTTTACCAGGTATTCGTTCGGTGCCGAAATTAAAATTCTGGAGATGCTTTCCCTGAGGGGCGGATGGCTCAAGGAGACAAGGGATAACATGGACTTCTACAGGTTTCCTAAAAGCGTAGAGGGAACGACTTATGGATTTGGAGTTGAGCTTCCTGTTGGAAAGGTCATAAGCAGTTCTCTACCTCTTATGGTAAAATTCGACCAGTCTTCAATTGCAAACGGTACAGTCTCTTCCATGGCTCCTTACGTGGGCTTAAAAGAAGGGAAAAGAACTCTTGCATATACTCTTAACGTGTCGTACAACTTTTAACATTTAGACCAATCGTGGGCTGCTTTTTTCAGGCAGCCCCGAATAAATTTCTTTTATGGCTTGATACCGCGCCGGTTTTAACATACAACTTTGTTGTACTTACTTCACTCCGATTGATTAATCTTACTTGACGTATTTATGGGGAATTTTCTATTTCTGCCCCGTGCGTTTCACTTTTCTAACCACGAGGAGCATGTTGTAGATAATTTTTCTTACAATGTTATCCGGCACGCCGTCAAAGTGTCTGGATTGAAAGCGCATGTCGCACTGGTCATTTACATAATCGACAACGATGAATTTTCCCTTCGTCGACAGTACGATCTCCGTAGAGAAAAAATCCAGCCCGGTCAGCCTCGCAATCTTGCGCGTATCGCGGAAGAGTTCCTGAAGGTGAAATTTCTCTACCTCTTCGCTCGTAAGTTCTGAATAGTAGTGCGTCTGGTCATCCCACCAGCAGGGGATTGCCTTGCCGAATGCCCAGAAGGACCTGAACCAGGCGCGCTTGCCGTCCAGGATCTGCGGATAGATCTTTTCCTGAAGGAGATACTTGTCCTCATTATTTGTCATTCTTTCTTCGAGCACTTCCTTTAAGGTTTCGGCTCCGGTAACGACGCCCATTCCACCGCCGGTGGTGTTTGCAGGCTTGATGATGAAAGGGCGGTCGAGTATTGCAAGGTCATCCAGGGACAGGTAGATCTCCTCTTCCTCACTAAAAGGGGGAATAATGATGGAATAAGGCGTATGCAGACCGGCAGTAATAAACTCCAGGTGCATTGTGGCCTTGTCGATTGCGTGTGAGACTAGTTTATAAGGGTTAAATATCTTTGTGTTTCGGCGGGTTAAAGTGTGTGCAATTTCCTCAAAGTCGTCATTTACGTCGGAAGCCCTGTCGAGGTAGCATAAAACCGATAAGGCACGGTGTTTCAGCTTATCTATGACGTCGAAAACATTATCTTCTCTCATCAGATATGTTGTAATCTGAAGTCCGCGCGCCATATCCTCAATAAGCCTGATAAAATCTTCATCATATTCCCATGTATATGCAAGAGCAAGATCAAATTTTTCCATAGGTAAACAATAGTATAATTTGTTAAATTAAACAATATGCACTTGTTAATATGCACCCGGGGGCAATGGGTTTTTAAGTGCAGAACAAATCTCCCTGTTTTATAGAATTTTTATGAACAATTTCCCGTTTCAGATGTATAAAACCGGGAATGAGGTACGTTAATAATCAGGAAATTTTACACTGAATGTAAAATTTTACGTAACTTTAATTAAGAAATAAAACATTTTATGCTAAAAAACACAATAATAATATTTGGCCTTGCTTTTTTGCTGTTCGGATGTGCATCAGACAAGCTTCAGAAGAGTAATGAATCCGGGGAAGCTGATTCCGTAGAAAGTCTCCAGTCGAAAGAAGCAATTGAACACTTTATAGATGGAAACATTGCTGATGCCAAGGGGGATTACGCATCTGCCATAGTTGAGTACCAGGACGCACTCAGGATGGATCCGAAGGCCGGGGTTTATTATTCACTGGCAAAGGATTACCTTCTGACAAACAAGCTCTCTCTTGCTTTAAGCAATATAAATAATGCCGTTAAGCTCGATTCCTCAAATGTTGACTATTATAATGTACTTGCCGAAGTCTATTCAAACGGGCATCAGATTGATTCAGCCGCATTGGCTTACGAAAAAATAATTAAGCTTGACTCCGGAAACGTCGGAGCCTACTACAACCTGGCAAATATTTACCAGCAGTCGAAACCCCTTCAGGCAATGAGCCTTTACCAGAAGCTCCTGACAATAACGGGGCCGGAATGGAGCGTTCTTGCGCGCATTGCCGAACTTCAGGAGCGCCTTGGAAATACCGATGAATCAATTAAAACAATTGAACAGCTCCTGACGCTGGACCCTTCAAACGTTGAGGTCAGAAAGCTCCTTATTGAATCCTACATTAAGGCAGATAAGCTTGACAAGGCAATCAGTTCAATTGACGAACTTGAAGCGAAGTTTCCGGACGACCTTACACTGAGGGAAATGAAAGCACAGATTTATATTCAGCAGGAGCAGTGGACAAAAGCGCTGGATGAGTACCGTGTAATTTTAGACAGCCCCAAGGTCCCTATGGAGTCTAAATTAAAAATAGGGTCCATTTACCTCACACAGTCGATGAAGGATTCAACGCTTCTGCCCCTGACGAGGCAGGTCTTTGAAAAGCTCGATAAGGATAGTTCCAACTGGCAGGTAAAGATGGTTCTGGGTGAAATTGCACTGCGCGAAAGAAAGGATTCGGTGGCAATTTCGGAATTCAAAGAGGTGACTTCGCTTGCCAGATGGAACCCTGATGCGTGGACACGCCTGGGAGGGCTTTATTTCGACAATAAAAAATATGAAGAGGCTGCAAGCGTGCTTAATAAGGCCATTAAGAGCTTCCCGGATAATTTCCCCATCAACCTTATTTTGGGACTTTCGCTGTCGCAGATGAATAAGTATTCAGAGGCAAAGCCATTCCTGGAGAAGGCCGTCTACCTGAATCCAAATGACCTGACGGCCCTTTCGGCATACGGATATACGTTAAACCAGCTCAAGGAGTCCGATTCGGCAGTCCATTATATAAAAGAGGCTTTAAAACTGGATTCAAATAACGTGGACCTGATCGGGACACTGGGCATGATTTATAATTCCCAGAAAAAGTGGGACGAGTGCGACAGCGCTTATTCCAAAGCCCTGAGCCTCGATCCAAATAATGTGCTCATCCTAAACAATTATGCCTACTCGCTGGCTGAAAGGGGAATAAGGCTCCAGGAAGCCCTAAAAATGGCCGAAAGAGCTGTTTCGAAGGAACCCGGTAACTCATCTTATCTCGATACATACGGCTGGGTATTCTACAGAATGGGAGATTACGAAAAGGCCGAGGAGTTCATAAGAAAGGCTCTTGCGCTCGATTCATCAAATTCTACCCTGATCGAACACCTGGGAGACGTTAACTTCAAAGCCGGGAAGAAAGGCAAAGCCCTAGAAATGTGGCAGCAGGCCTACCAGTTAAATACAGACAACCTGGAACTTAAGACAAAGATTGAAAAAGGAGAATTGTGAAAAAGTTATTATTAGTTCTGCTCTATTTAGTGCCGTTTTTTACATTTATTTATGAGGGCTGTGTGCCGTCAAAGCCAACTGAAAAAGTTGAGCTGCTGCCATCGGAACGCCTTACAAAAAAACTTGAAGCCAACAGAAGAAAAATTAAAAACTTCGAGGGCACGGGGACAATAGAAATCAATACCCCCGAGGTCAATACTACTGCCAACTTTAAGATAACAATGCAAAGGCCCGATTCTGTATACCTTGAAGTTTATGGCCCGTTTGGAATCGAGCTGGCACAGGCTCTTGTTACCAGCAATGATTTTTCTTTCTACGACGCAATGCACAATACTCTTTACAAGGGAAACAGCAACAGCGACATACTGCGGAAGATATTTAAGGTCGATATGTCATTTAGCGACCTTACGGATGCTTTTATTGGCGCAGTAAACCTGACGCCGAAACTGACGCAGAACCCTTCAAATTATGAAATAGTTTACGATAAGTACGTCCTGACCTACATAGATTCATTGACGACGGCAAAAACCAAGTACACGGTTGACATCAGGGACCTGGTAGTTACAAATTACCAGCTTTTAGGCAGCGACGAAAGCCTTAGACTCGATGGCAGCTACTCTAAGTTCAAGCTTGTTAACGGAATTCCAGTCCCGTTTTTAACTGAAATCAAGAATAATTCGCAAAAACAGAATATTAAGATAGAATACAGGAAGGTGGACGTGAACAAGAAAAACTCCAGAATTACATTTGAAATTCCCGAAGATGCCGAAGTGGTAAAGTGGTAAATGAGATTTTTCTTCAAAAGGGCGGAAATTCCGCCTTTTTGAAGAGCCCTGCCTGAAATACCTGCTTTAATTTTGAAAAAAATTTTCGAAAATAAATCTGTAACTTTTTCCCAGATCCTTTTTTTTGCTCAGACTTTTCATCTTATGGATAATCTAAACTCGGATAAATATTTCGGACACAGTTTCCTCAGCTCTAACCCCGGAGAGAAATTCCGCAAAGGCATTCTTGCAGTATTCATCTCCTTGTTGCTTATTTTCTGCTTCATAGGCCCTTTCTATGCGCAGGAGAAGATCAACGACAAAAAAGCCGAACTAAAGGACCTAAAGCAGGAGATAAACAGGCTTGAAAGTGAACTGAAAGCAAAGCAAAAAAAAGAAAAACTATCCATAGATATTCTTGAAAACTACAACCGGCAGAACCATTATTTGAACCAGCTCATTAGCTCCATCCGCTCGGAGGAGGAGGAAAAAGGCAGGCAGATAGAGGTAAATGAAACCAGGGCTTCAGATATAGAAAAAGAAATCAGCCGCCTGAAAGTAGTTTATGCAAAATACATCGTTCACCTCTATAAGCACGGAAAGGGCGGCGAACTCAGCTCATTATTTTCATCCGGCTCCTTAAACCAGGCGCTCGTAAGATACAAGTATCTGAGAAAAATATCCCTCCAGAGGCAGCAAAATATCGAAGAATTAAAGCAGAAGCAGGCTGAGCTTGCAGGTATTCAGAAAAGGCTTGTAGCTGAAAGGGATGAAAAAAGGGCAATTGCAGAAGAAAAGCAGCTGGAGGAAAAAAGCCTGGATAAAAAGCTGGCTGAAAGGAAATCAATTCTTGCCGGCCTTAGAAACGACAAGAATTCACTTTCCAGGGAGCTGGAGCTTAAGAAAAAAGCCGAAGGCCAGATAAGAAACCTGATCTCAAAGCTGATCGAAAGGGAAGAAAAAAGGAAAGCCGAAGAAAGAAAAAAAGCCGAGGAAAGGCGCAAAGCTCTGGCCTTAAGGCTTGAAAAGGAGAAAAAAAACAAGGAAAACGCCAAAAATCAGACTCCTACAAGAGAAAGTGTAACCCAGAGGAAAGAAGAAGTAAAGGAAGAGAAAAGGCTTGAGACTGAAATTCCTGTCGAGGAGGATCATACATACAGCGGAATGGAATCCTTTTCGTCCTTAAAAGGGCACCTTCACTGGCCTGTAAACGGCGGAAGTGTGGTCAGGAAGTTTGGCGAAAACAGAAATTCAAAGCTCAATACTATAACATTGAATTACGGCATTGACATAAAAGCCAATGATGAGGCTGTCAAAGCCGTCTGCGACGGAGTGGTTTCGACCGTCAACTGGGTGCCGGGCTATGGAAGTGTCCTAATAATTACACATAAGAACAGTTTCCGGACAGTCTACGGGCACTTAGGGCAGATACTGGTAAGCGAAGGAGCTAAAGTAAAAGCCGGCACGCTGATTGGCAGGATCGGAGAGAGCCTTGAAGGCAACATACTTCATTTTGAGATATGGAACGAGCGTTCAAACCAGAACCCTGAGGTTTGGCTGGGCAGGAGATAATCCTTCTTTTATCAGCATCAATTCTGAAAAAAAACTGCGCTTTTACCTTAAAACAGATTGCCGGATGCAATTTATTCTGCCCTTCTTTGCAGAGTGGCCCAATTCCCATTTTATTCCTATATTTGCATCCACCCGGGGTAAAAAACGGGTGTCAATTTAATGTCCTGTCTGCCGATAATACATTTTTAAGGACATGATAACATATGAGGAGTTAAATGAAAAAACTATTATTTATGGCTGTTTTAACGATTACTTTCCTTCAGGTGATAAATGCCCAGCAGTTTCCTTCTTTCTATCCTGCCCCAAACCAGGGAGGCCTTCAAGGCGGCATGGGAATGACCTGGATTGACGGGAAACCATATTATTCACTGCATATCAGGCCGGAACTCTCTTTCTCGAACTGGGGACTGGGGCTGGACGTTAATCTCGATTTCGATACACAGGGGAAAGTCCGCCACGAAAATTTTAATGAATTTTCCGACTACCTCAGCCTGATAAGATACGTCAGATACGGCTATAAGGGGGATTCCTTTTATGGCAGACTTGGTGCGCTCGATTATGCCACATTGGGGCACGGGAGCATCATTTATATGTATAACAACAGCCCAAGCTTTGACGTGCGTAAAGTTGGCCTCGAGCTGGATATGGATTTAGGCAAATTTGGCTTTGAAACAGTCTACGGCAACTTCGGGCAGGCAGGTGTTGCAGGCATGCGCGGCTACGTAAGGCCCCTTAAATTTACTTCACTTGCAGAGTTTCCCGTAATCAGCAACCTGGAAATCGGCGCTTCATTTGCCGAGGATTTTAATAAGTATTCGGGCGTAACAAAGGCAGAGTTTAACGACAGCACGAAGCAACTGAATGTTCTTGAAGATATGGGAAAGACAAAAATAGTTGGAGCCGATATTGGTCTTCCCATACACATAACCGATATGTTTACAGCCACACCGTACTTCGATTACGCCAAGATTGTCAACTTCGGCCATGGTACTGCACTCGGACTTAAATTGGACCTTCACGGGCTTGGGCTGGTTACGGCACAGGCAAAACTTGAAAGAAGGTTTAACGGCAATAACTACCTGCCTTCATACTTCAACTCTCTTTACGAGATTGAGAGATTCATGGTTGATAAAAGCGGTAAGAATACCAATACAAAGGATGGATATATAAGCAAGGCCGAAAGACTTCAGAATCTGGGAGACCCTGGTAACGGGTACTATGGCGAGCTGCTTATACGTATATTTAACGCATTTGACGTCCTGGGAAGCTACCAGAGGTTGGATAAGGACCCAAAAAGCGGGATACTTCACCTCGTAACTGACATCTCTCCAAAGGACGGATCTTATGTTGCAAGGGCAGGTTATGACAAGATAAAGATCGAGGATGAAAAGGATCTCTTTAAGCTGGACGACCGCTCATACCTCTATGCTGAGGTCGGCTATAAACCGCTTCCTTTTATGCTCGTATCAATAGTCTACAACTGGACTTTCAGCCCGGTCAGGGATGCCAACGACAACGTGGTGGACTTTGTTCCGCAGAAGAAAATTGAACCAAGGGTTTCTTTCGTATATCCTTTCCCGATGTAAAAAGAACTTTTTTAGTCCAGGATTTTTAATTTTATAAAGCGCTCAAAGAGTGGGATGGGAAGTAATCTCACAGCTCTTTTACTTTGAGCGCTTTATTTTTCTTTAGGAAAGCGCTATGCCTCCTGGAGTGACTTTTCAATATTTTTCATTTCAGAAATATCCTCTGCAACCAGAATTAAATAAGCCGGCTTATCAGATTCAGAGTTTACGAGTGAAAATGTCAGTCGGGTCCATATTTCCTGTCGGCTTATTTTATTTACAAGGCGTTTTTCAACTGAATATGAACCGGTTTGCCCTGGGAGGCTCTTCGACATGCTTTTAAGATCCAGCGGAATGCTCTCTTTTTCCATAATGTCCTGAAGTTTCAGTCTTAAGAGCTCCGGATGGCTGTGTCCTGTCATCTGGCAGAATTTTCTGTTAATAAGGATCCAGCTTCCTTCAAGCGTCAGGTGCGCTATTCCCACGGCTGCCTGTTCAAAAGTAGCGCGGAAGCGTTCTTCCTTTTCGCGTATAATTTCTTGGGTTCTCTTCCTTTCAATGGAATAGCGGATTGTTCTAAAAAGGAGGTTGCTGTCGATCTGCCCTTTTATGAGGTAATCCTGTGCTCCCATTTTGACGGCTTCAAAGCCAAGCTCCTCGTCATCCAGGCCGGTCATAATGACAACGGGAATACCGGGGAACTTATCGAGCACTTTTCTTAAAGTATCGAGCCCCAGGCTGTCCGGCAGCCCGAGGTCCAGAAGTATGAGGTCAAAGTTTTTATAGCTGAGGCATTCAAATGCCGTAGAAAGCTGCAGGTTGTGCTGAAGCAGAAATCTCTGGCTGCAGGTCTCTTTAAGCATTTCGCTAATTAACATTGCATCGCCAAGGTTATCCTCAACCATCATAATTCGCATTGTTTTACTGTTCATAGCATCTCTTTTTCAAAATCGTGAAAATTTCTCTCTTTATAAAACTCTATCCAAACTGTGACAAACTGAATAAGCCATTACTCCTTAAAAAGATTTTTCACTGGAAGAGTATAAAGTCTGCCCCCGGGGGCTGAGACCCAAAAAATGACAGCCTTAAAAAGACTTTAGTTTAGAATTTTTAGGTTAACATATGATCCAGGTCAAAACCCCCATACGGAAACGGTAGTTCCCATGTATTGGGGAAAATCCCGCACTTATTGCCCTTTTTATTTGCGGGAAGAAGAAACAACTTAAATTAAGTAAGAAAGAAAAAAAATCAGTCCCAAATAAAGGAAAATTTCCCCGGGCTACAATCCCAATTCTCTTGCCCTTTTCCGGGGCCTGAGGTGCCACGGAAAGCTGGACATGGCAGGGGTAAAAAAAACAAAATTACTTATTGCAAAGGACTATTTATTCCATTAAATTAGATGTGCTATGAAAAAAGTTTCCTTTGTAAAGATGAGCGGGGCCGGCAACGATTTTATTCTTTTTGATAAAAAAACGGCCCCTGAACTGGCTTTGACTTCTGAAGCTATACTGAAAATGTGCTCCAGGAGGACGGGTATAGGTGCTGATGGTGTTCTTGTAATTGATGATGCTGAAGGCTATAATTTCAGTATGGAGTATTATAATTCCGATGGTTCAACGGGTACCTTATGCGGCAATGGCGCCAGGTGTGCCCTGCGGTATGCGGACTTCAGCGGCAGAATACCTTCACAAAGAGCAAGGTTTGTTTCAAACGGGGAAACTTATAGCGGAGAGATCTTAAGGCCTGACTATGTTAAATTTAATTTCGGCCTGCCAAAAGATTACAGGCCTGAAATGAGCCTCATGGCATCGGGGCAGCACATCAAGGCTTCCTACATCAACACCGGCTCACCCCACGTTGTTGTAAAAGCTGAAGCTGTCTTAAAGCCCGGAAGTTCAAAAGAAGTTTACTGGGATTTGAACGAATTCCCGGTATTTGATTTAGGCAGGCAGATTAGATACTTAAATGACTTTGCCCCTGCGGGAACAAACGTTAATTTTATTAAAATTTCTGAAGGCAAAGTTTTTATACGCACATATGAAAGAGGAGTTGAAGATGAAACATGGGCCTGCGGAACAGGCTCGGTTGCTTCGGCCCTTGTGTGCTACTTTAAGGGAGAACTGAAGTCTCCAATTACCCTTATTACAAAAGGGGGCGACGAGTTAAAGGTAGAGTTTAAGGCTGATGGAGAAAATATAAGGGATCTGTCCCTGAGCGGTCCGGCTGTAATTACTTTTACCGGAGAATTTTACAAAAACCTATATTTTTAAAATGGAGAAATTATGGCTAAAGTTATCTTTTCAATTCAATATGAAGTAATACCCGCCAAGAGAGATGAGTATCTTAATATAATGCGCGAATTGAAGACCCTTGTTTCAAGTAATGGACTGCTTAGCTATTCGGTTTATGAAAAGAAGAATAAGACGAACAGTTTCGAAGAACTATATACTTTTGAAAACGATGAGGCATATGAAGCTTTTGACGACAATCAGAATGAAAGAATTGACATCCTGATGTCGAAGCTCTCAGATCTTATTAAGGAAAATTCCACAAAGTATACCACAATGTATGAGGTTCTGGACTAATAGTTCAGGGACGGCTCATAGGGCAGAGTTATACATTTTTTTTAGTCATCTTGACGATTTTATTTTCAGGTCATTTCTCTTTGAGGCAGTGACCTTTTTTTTTCTCTCTTCAGGGCTTTGGCATGTTCAAAAAAAGGGAACCCACCAGGGCAAATACGGGTTTAATAGCCGGGCAATATTATACATATTCACATGGAATATCGCATCTTATATTTTTATTCAATTTGGAGATAAATCCGTTTTTTTAGGGCCTCATAGTATTGCTTAAATTGGGCTGACTGATTAAATTGGTTATTCAATGACATCGTAAGGCTGAAAAAGGGGGATATTATCGGTTAAATTCTGGAACCTCTCTAAATTTATAAAAATATTTAAGGAGCGTATAGATGAAAATTAAACCGTTTTATATTTATATAGGCGTTGTTGCTGCGGCCATAGTGTTCCTGATTATCTTTTCGACTGTAAATACGGATAAGGCCGGGCTTAACGGTAAGATGCCCCAGGATGCCGTTCATCAGGGCTTAAAGCAGGGCCAGGGCCCCTCGGCTGCAGATTTAAGTGCTGATATAAAGAATAAGATGTCTGCGCTAAAGAGCAATTATGAAAAGAATCCTGACGATACGCTCAATGCAAGGGAATACGCCGAGTTTTTGGCTGCCGCCCACAGGCCTGAGGTGGCTATTGAAATCTATGAAAACATACTGAAAAAGGCCCCGAAAAGGACCGACATAAGGTTTTCTCTCGGACTGATATATTATGAAAGGAGAGATTTCAACAAAGCCGAAGAACTGGTAAACAGTGTCCTCGGCTACGACAGAAACAATGTCCAGGCGAAGTACAATCTGGGTGCAATTGCCTCCAGCAGGGGAGATATCGCTAAGGCCAGGGCTATCTGGCAGGATATAGTGAAAAACTACCCGAAAACTGAATTTGCCACTATGGCCGCGGAAGCAATACAGATGTCCGGGGCAAAATGAAATAACCCGGCTTTTATGCACTGAATAGGCTCATAATGACAAAATTTCCTTCTTTTCTCTAATTGGAATTATATCTATATTTAACAGCCAAAATTTAGACTTATGGTCGAATACGTTGGAGCAATACATATCCATTCGGTTTTCTCAGACGGTTCGGGCGAAGTAGCCCAGATTGCTGCTTTGGCTGACGAGGCGGGTCTGGATTTCATAATTCTGACGGATCATAATACTCTTAGAGCTCTTAAAGAGGGATATGAAAAGTGGTACGGCAGAACGCTGCTTTTAGCCGGATGTGAGATTAACGATAAGGAGAATAAAAACCACTACCTGGCTTTTAATATCTCGGAGACCTTCTCAACAAGGCTCCCGGCCAGGGAAATAGTGCGGAAAGTTAAGGACGCCGGGGGCATCGGCTTTATTGCCCATCCGCACGAAAAGAGGACTTCCATGAAAGAGCATCCCCCTTATCCCTGGACTGAATGGGATACGGAGGATTTTACCGGCATCGAGATCTGGAATCATATGTCGGAATGGATGGAGGGCCTGACGGAGGAAAACAAATACCAGTGGTTCATGCATCCCTTGCGTTCCATTGTTGCCCCGCAGTCTGAGACTTTAGAGCTGTGGGACCATCTGAACACACAAAGAAGGGTAGTGGGCATTGGAGGCGTTGATGCGCATGCACATAAGGTTAACCTCCTGGGCTTCTTTGAGGTTGAAGTTTTCCCCTATAAAGTGTTGTTCAAATCGATCAGAACTCATATTTTAGCATATGAGAAAATAGAAAATGATGGCACACCGGAATCGGTGCTGAAAGCCAGAAATGTTATTTATGAGGCTCTCAGAGCCGGTAGATGCTTCGTTGCAAATTATTATCATGCTGATGCCTCGGGCTTCAGATTCTTTGCCGAGTCGGAAAACAGAATTTTCCAGATGGGAGAGGAAGTTCCCCTCCGCAATAACACGAGGCTCAGGGTATTACTGCCGAATATGAGCGGGGAGATAAGGCTCATTAAAAACGGCATAGTATACGACAGGGTGGAAAATATTGATGCCGAGTTCCATATTGCAGAACCGGGAGCCTACAGGGTGGAAGTTTATCTGGAGAAGAAAGCCTGGATTTTCTCGAATCATATAAGGATCAGGTAGTTCCGGCAGACTATAGATAAATTTTATTTTGATGAAGCTTTGCTGAATAAATTTTTGTATTTTACTTCAGGTATGCGCCCATAGTTCAACTGGATAGAACGTCGGATTCCGGTTCCGAAGGTTGGGGGTTCGATTCCTCCTGGGCGTACAAATTCAGGACAGAGATAGCCCTGAATACTTTGTGAAGAGTTTATTTTATATTTTTAATCGGGAGATGAAAAGTGCTAACAAAAAGGAAACATATTTCCAAAAAGGAGATAAAAGAAGACAAGCTTATAACTTCTTACTATCAGGCGGTTAAGTTTTTCGACCAGTATAAATCACAGGTTTATATCTATGCAATTGCCCTTGTTGTGGTTGTTGCGGGAGTCTACTGGTATTTGAGCAACAAGGCGGCCAACAATGAAAAGGCTGACCTGGAACTCTCAAGAGTAATGGGCTTATATGATTCCGGGGCTTACCAGGAAGCAATCGACGGCAGGGCCGGCACTAACATCCTCGGGTTAAAAAAGATTGTTGATGAATACGGAAGCACAGAAAGCGGGGAAACAGCCAAGATATTTCTCGCAAATTCATACAACATGCTTGGTAAATTCGACGAGGCTTACAAGTACTATGATGATTACAGCGGAAGCAACGACATGTTCAAGGCTGCCGCATTGGCAGGTAAAGCCAGCTATTATGAAGCCAAAAATCAGATGGACAAAGCGGCGGATTCCTTTAAGGATGCAGCCCGCGTTTCAAAAGAAAACGTAAACAATGCAGATTACCTTCTCAGCGCCGGGATTGATTACTACAAGACCGGAAACAAAGAAAAGGCAATGGAGCAGTTCAATAAAATTAAAGACGAGTACAAGACCTCGATGGCAAACAGAGAGGCCGAAGAATACTTAGCGCTGGATAAATAAGCAAGGAAGAAATTTTCAAAGCCGTGGTTAAAATCACGGCTTTTTGTTTTTATACACACGTGTCCTTTCCCTCAATGTATTTTCTCCCTGTAAGGCACTGTAATTACTGGAATTGCAAACAGCCTATATGGCTCTTATTTCTTGACTTTATAGGCGTTCGTAACTATATTTTTTTATTCAATAATAAAAATTTTAGGAAATTATGGCAGACACATCAGATTTCAGAAATGGCTTAATCATTAAATTTAAGAATGATCTTTATACAATCGTAGAGTTCCAGCACGTAAAGCCGGGCAAAGGCGGAGCTTTCGTACGTACAACCCTTAAAAACCTCAGAAACGGCAAAGTGCTCGACAATACCTTTAGAGCCGGTGAGTCGGTTGACGTTGTAAGGGTTGAAAGAAGGAAATATCAGTTCCTTTACAAGGAACCGGCAGGCTTGGTATGCATGGACAATGAGACCTATGAGCAGATTACCATTGCGACAGAGCTTTTCGATGACGGCGTACGCTTCCTCAAAGAAAGCGAAGAGGTGGAAATTCTTTTCAACGGATCGGACATTGTGACCGTGGAAATCCCGATCTTTATAAACCTGAAAGTGGTTGAAACTGAACCTGGCTTCAGGGGTGATACGGCTACTAATGCAAACAAGCCGGCAAAACTGGAAACAGGCGCAACCATAAATGTCCCTTTATTTGTCAATGAGGGTGACGTTCTCAGAGTTGATACAAGAACCGGTGCATACGTCGAAAGAGTAAAACAATAAAGTAAAGGGAATGATGGATTTAGAGCTCATAAAAAAACTTGTAAAGCTGATCGATTCCAGTGGAATTACAGATTTTTCTGTAGAAGAAGGCGATACAAAAATCAAAATATCCAAAAGAAGTTCCGGCTCACATGCACAGCCTGTCATGCAGCCTGTTTCTCTTCAGCCGGAAGAGTCATCTCCAAAAAGGGAAATGCCGGCTCTTGAAAAGACGGCCGAAGCCCGTCCTTCAAATCTGCACGAAATCCGTTCCCCCATTGTGGGTACATTCTACAGGGCTCCTGCCCCGGATGCTGACTCGTTTGTCAAGATGGGCGACAGCGTTACTCCGGGTAAAGTTCTCTGCATTATAGAAGCCATGAAGCTGATGAATGAAATAGAATCGGATGTCGCAGGCAAAATTGTGAAGGTCCTGGTGGAAAATGGCAAACCCGTGGAATACAACCAGCCTTTGTTTTTAATAGAGGTCTAGGTCCATTACAAGTAAATTGAGGTTTAATTGTTCAATAAGATATTAATTGCCAACCGCGGTGAAATAGCGCTACGTATAATCAGGACTTGTAAAGAACTCGGTATTAAAACAGTAGCCGTTTATTCTGAAGCCGACAGGGACTGTCTGCACGTGACATTTGCCGATGAGGCTGTTTGCATCGGTCCTGCACTGTCAAAGGAAAGCTATCTGAATATTTCACGCATCATTTCTGCAGCCCAGGTTACCGGGGCGGAAGCAATACACCCGGGATACGGGTTTTTGGCTGAAAATGCAGACTTTTCGGAAATCTGCCAGGAAGTAAATATTAAGTTTATTGGGCCATCGCCGGAAATGATAAAAGCCATGGGGGATAAGGCCTATGCCAAGGATACGATGAAAAGCGTGGGAGTCCCGGTTGTTCCGGGAAGCGATGGAATTGTAAAATCCCTTGAAGAAGCCAGGCTGATTGCCTCAGAGATCGGCTATCCGGTCATCATTAAAGCAACGGCAGGCGGAGGCGGCAAGGGGATGAGGATAGTCTACGAGGAGAGTTCACTGGAAAAAGCCTATCAGACCGCAAGAACAGAAGCCGGTTCAGCATTTGGAAACGCAGATGTTTACGTCGAAAAATTCATTGAAAATCCGCGTCACGTTGAGATCCAGATCCTTGGTGACCAGTCAGGCAATATCTACCACTACGGGGAACGTGACTGCTCGGTTCAAAGGAGGCACCAGAAACTAATCGAGGAATCTCCTTCTCCGGCGGTCGATGAAGAGATCAGGCGCAAGATGGGAGAGGCCGCCATAAAAGGCGCCATGGCAGTAAAGTATGAAGGCGCCGGCACGGTTGAGTTCCTCCTGGACAAGCACAAGAATTTTTATTTCATGGAAATGAATACGCGTATTCAGGTAGAACATCCTGTTACGGAGCTGATAAACCAGGTTGACCTGATTCGCCAGCAGATAAGGGTTGCGGCAGGTCTTAGTGTTGACACACTTCCTCCTCAAAGACCCAACGGACACAGCATTGAATTCAGAATTAATGCCGAAGACCCGGACAACGGCTTCAGGCCTTCACCCGGAAAGATCACCTCACTGCATTTCCCGGGCGGATTCGGCGTCAGGGTAGATTCACACATATACCAGGATTATGTCGTTCCCCCGAATTATGATTCTCTTTTGGCAAAGCTTATTGTCTGGGGAAAGGACAGGCCGCACGCAATAGCAAGAGCCCGCAGGGCCCTGGAAGAACTGACAATTGAGGGAATTAAAACAACAACCGATTTCCACTTAAGAGTCCTCGAGGATGAAAGATTTTTAAGCGGTAAATTTGATACAGGATTTATAGACAAATTTCTTACAAATAAAATCAGAGGTTAATATGAACGTTCCGGAAAACTTAAAGTACACAAAAGACCATGAATGGATATCTGTTGAAGGTAACGTGGGTACAGTTGGAATTACAGATTACGCACAGGGGGAGTTAGGCGACGTGGTTTTTGTTGATATCGATCCCGGCATTGCAGAAGTAAAAAGCGGCGAGTCTTTTGGCACAATCGAAGCCGTCAAGACTGTAAGCGACATGTACGCACCCTGCAGCGGCAAGGTAATCGAACTCAACAAGAAACTTGCTGATGAGCCACAGGTCGTAAATTCAGATCCTTATGGAGAGGGCTGGATGGTTAAGATTGAAGTAGCCGATCCTTCAGAACTGGATGGCCTTTTAAGCAGCGAAGACTATAAGCAGCTTATCGGACAGGCTCACTAAGCTAATCAAAAGAGTTATAAACATAGAAAAGTGAAAACACTAAAAACAAAATCTGTCCAAT
Source organism: Ignavibacteria bacterium (assembly GCA_025612245.1). Taxonomy (GTDB): domain Bacteria; phylum Bacteroidota; class Ignavibacteria; order Ignavibacteriales; family SURF-24; genus JAAXKN01. Next base: position 226,134 of record JAAXKQ010000006.1, on the reverse strand, counting down.
AAACGGATTTTGTTTTTATTATTTTAAATAAAATTACTCTATCTTCCCCTGCATGAAGCCTGAATCTGAAATTTGTTTTGAAACAGGGGAAAAAGATCAGGGACCAATTGCAATAATTTATAAATTGAGAAGTTCTTAACTAATGAAAGAAGAATTAATACTTATACTGGATTTTGGTTCTCAGTACACTCAGCTTATCGCTAGGCGTATTCGCGAAAGCGGGGTTTATTCGGAAATTCATCCATACAGCTTAAGCCTTGAAAAGATAAAAGAGTTAAACCCAAAGGGAATAATCCTTTCGGGTGGCCCACTAAGCGTCTACGACAAACAGGCGCCATACCTGGGGCAGGAGATTTTTGGCTGGGGTATTCCAATACTCGGCATCTGCTACGGTCTTCAGCTGATCGGAAAAACACTTGGCGGCAAGGTTGAGCCCGCAACGAGCAGGGAATACGGCAAAGCAAGGCTGAAGATTGCCTCTGAAAGCAAGCTCTTTCAGGATGTAAGCGATAACTCGGTTGTCTGGATGAGCCACGGTGACTACCTTACGGGGCTTCCCGAAGGCTTCAGCGTGACTGCCACATCGGAAGATTCCCCAATATGCGCCATATCCGATGAAAAGAAAAATATATTCGGCGTGCAATTCCATCCCGAGGTTGCCCATTCTACCGAGGGCAAAAAGATACTGGATAATTTTCTCTTCCGAATCTGCGCTCTTAAAGGGGAGTGGACGCCAAAGCACTTTATTGAGTCCAGCATAAATGACATTAAAAACCTCGTCGGCAATAAAAAGGCCATCTGCGCTCTTAGCGGAGGCGTAGATTCCTCGGTAGCGGCAATTCTTGTCCATGAGGCTATCGGCAGCAACCTGGTATGCATACACGTCGATACAGGCTTAATGCGTAAAGATGAAAGCCGGCAGATTGTGGAGATGTTCCAGAATAACTACCAGCTGAGCCTAATACACGTTGATGCCACGGAGATTTTCCTGGAAAGGCTGAAGGGAGTTACAGACCCCGAGAAGAAAAGAAAGATCATCGGAAATACTTTTATAGAGATCTTTGAGGAAGAGGCTAAAAAGTTTGAAGACGCAGCCTACCTGGTTCAGGGTACGCTCTATCCCGACGTCATTGAGTCAGTTGCCGTAGTAGGGTCATCTGTTACCATAAAATCGCACCACAACGTAGGGGGTCTTCCTGAGAAAATGAACCTTAAGCTCATTGAACCCTTCCGCAAGTTGTTTAAGGACGAGGTCAGGAAGATCGGGCGTGAGCTGGGACTTCCGGAGAGCTTTATTGAAAGGCATCCCTTCCCCGGCCCCGGGCTTGCCGTAAGGATACTTGGGGATATAACGGAGGAGAAGCTTGCAATTTTAAGGGAAGCTGACGATATTTTTATTAGTGAAATTAAAAAGGCCGGCCTTTATAACAAGATCTGGCAGGCATTTGCAGTCCTGCTTCCCGTGCAGACGGTTGGAGTAATGGGAGACGCCCGAACTTACGAAAACGTGGTTGCCCTGAGGGCTGTAACATCAACCGACGGAATGACAGCCGACTGGTATCCCTTTGAAGCTGAATTTCTGGCTGGTGCCTCAAACAGGATCATAAGGAACGTAAGAGGCATAAACCGTGTGGTTTATGACGTAAGTTCCAAGCCGCCTTCAACAATCGAGTGGGAATAAAGAGTGCTACACCTGGAGTATAAATTAAAGAAAGCTTCCGATTATGAAGCGCAGGGGAAATACCTGCATGCAATACAGATTTATTCTGGAATAATTACTGAAACCCCGGAACATACGCTTTCCTATATAAAGCTGGCCAGCCTTTACGACAAGATGAGGAATTTTAATGCCTCGGTAAAGCTGCTGAAGCATTATATAGAAAACGTTTCCGACGACAGCGAGATCAGGCTTTTTCTTGGACAGATGCTCATAAAGTATTCAATGTGGGATGAGGCCATAGATGCTCTTTCTGTTTTCAATCCCGAGGAGCACCCTATACATTACTTTTTCCTCGGGTATTCGTATTTCATGCTGAAGGATTTTGAGATAGCAAAAATGAATTTCCTCAACTACCTGGAAAAAAGCCCTGATACGGAATTTCAGTTTGAGGCATACATTTACCTGTCCAAAATTGAAATTGAGCTTCACTCATACGATGAGGCTATGGAGGCAGTTAAAAAAGCCGAGGAGCTTTTTACAAACAGCTGGGAAGTACACCTTTTATACGGCATTATCTTTTATTCAAAAGGGATGCATTTCCACGCCACAACCTCAATTGAAAAGGCCTTAAAGCTAAACGGCAGGGAAATTTCTCTCCATGAATGGGCCGGGAAGGCGTATTTGCAGCTGGGGGATTACCAGTCCGCAGAAAAACACCTTTCCGAGTACGTTTCAAATGCCGAGGCAAGCAGCGAAACCTACGCTTTTTTGGGCCTTGCCTGCCTTAATACGCAGAAGTTAAAGGATGCGGACAGTTATTTTGAGATGGCCCTTAACCTGGATCCGAATAACCAGGTGGCTCTGGACGGAAAGAAAAGGTGTAAATAAAGAAAAGTAATAAATACACGAAAAACCGGCCCCTTGGGGCCGATTTTTCGGAGGTTAAATTGTTCTTTGCAGAAAAATGCTTTTTCCCTAAAATAAATGCTTTCTTTCCAAAAAAAGGGGGGATTCTTGCCATGCTGAAAGTAAAGGACTTGCCACTTGATGACAGGCCGCGTGAAAAACTCGTCCTGCGCGGTCCCCAGAGCCTGAGCGACACTGAGCTACTTGCCATACTTTTACGCGTGGGTGTAAAGGGCAAGTCGGTAATAGAACTGGCTCAGGAACTCATGCAAAAGTACTCCAGCCTCTCCGTTCTGGCCTCGCTTTCCGTAGCTGCTCTCAAGAAAGGACACGGCATAGGGCAGGATAAAGCTGCTACGCTGGTAGCCGTCTTTGAGCTCAGCCGCCGCATAGCTTCGCAGGGAAAATTCATGTTCAACAAAAAAATTACGGGTCCAAAGGATATTGCGGACATATTTATCCCAATTCTGCGCGATGAGCTGAAGGAACGCTTTATCGTCCTTTGCCTTAATTCCTCGAACAAGATCATAAAGGACGAGGTGATTTCGGTCGGGAACCTTAATTCCAGCATTGTTCACCCGCGGGAGGTTTTTAAAGTTGCAATTGAGAACAATTCTGCTAACATTATATTAATGCATAACCACCCTAGTGGAAACCCGGAACCGAGCAACGAGGATATTTCAATTACAAAAAGGCTTGTTGAAGCGGGAAAACTGATGGATATACACGTTTTTGACCACATAATCCTGGCGGGAAACTCTTACCTCAGCTTTACAGAGGCACGTATAATATAAAGAAATTTTAATTCAAATAATTCAAAAATTAAAAGTTAAAATACACTTGACATAGACGGTCAATTTTAATAATATATTATAAGTTCTTTCGGACTTTTTTTTAAATAAATAAAAATACTAGGAGGAAGCATATGACCAAATCTAAAGGTCTCGTTGTGACTATGCTGCTGACCGCCGGGATGATTGGATTTGCGGGATGCAGTGGTGTAAGTGATGAAGAAATGGCACAGCTTGAGTCATTGAGGCAGGAAGTTAACACACTGAACTCTGATGTTACATCACTCAGAAGTGAAAGGACAAGACTCGAAAGAGAAATTGGCGAAAAGAACGCCAAATTAGAGCAGTGTGCAAGGGACAAAGAAGAAACCAAGAGTAACTTGGAAAAATTACCCAAGTAATTAAATAATGAATTTTATCGGAGGAAAATATATGAAAAAATTTAACTTGTTCCTGGGTGTTTTTGCCCTTTTGGTATTCCTTGCTTCAAGTGCTTTTGCTCAGGAAAAAATGAAGAAGGAAGACTGGGAAAATGAAATGAACCGTCTTAATGAACAGAAACAGTCACTTACAAAAGAACGCGACTCACTCCAGGGTGAAGTCAACAGACTTAAATCTACAAGCGTTCAGAGCTTTGACGACTGTATGAATGAACTTTATGCCTCAGTTGGCGCAACCAGAGGTGACGTCGAGAATTTTAGAAGAGCCGTCAGCGAATTAAACGGCAGAATCATGAGAAAAGAAAGCCCTAAGACTGACAGGCAGAGAGAACTCGATTCCTTAAAAGCTATGAGAATCAGCGCTTTACCTGAATTTTTTGACAAGGTTCACAACCAGATGCAGCGTTCTCTCGATGCATGGAATGACATTCCGGCTGAAAAGAACTACACTGTTGTAAGAGGCGATTGCCTGTGGAACATTGCAAAGAAAAAAGATGTTTATAGTAATGCTTTCGCATGGCCGAAAATCTATCAGGCAAACAGAGACCAGATCAAGAATCCTGACCTCATTTATCCAAAACAGGTATTCAAGATCCCGAATCTGACTGAAGATGAAAAAGCTCAGTATGAAAAGATGAGGAGAAATTATAAACCTGCTCCTCCGCAGCAGACCACAAAGGATCAGACTACAAAGTAATAAATCTTAATGTTTAACTTTGTACAAAGGTTTAGCCCTTTTCATTTTGCGATGAAGAGGGCTTTTTATATTTAAAGACTTGGATTGGAACTAGGAAATGACTCAGATCGAAAAAATACTTACACTTGAAAGCGTTGACATGCTTTCTTTGCTCGGAATGAACGACAACAACATTAAGCCGATCGAAGACAGGTTCAATACTTCCATTACCGTGCGAGGAGAGAACGTTTATATCAAGGGAGTACCCGAGGAAATTGACGCCGTTGAGAAGATATTTAAGGAGATGATATATGTCCTTAATACTACGGGAAACCTCCGCCCCTCGGATGTAATAACCATAATGGAGTTGACGCTTCAGGGTAAGGAAATCATTAGCGAGAAAGAATACGATACAATTGTCCTCTATTCGAAAAGCGACGTCGTGAAGGCCAAAACGCCGACGCAGATTAAATATTTCCAGGCCGTAAAAAAGCAGGACATCTGCTTTGCTATTGGTCCTGCCGGTACGGGAAAAACCTATCTGGCCGTAGCTTTTGCCGTTGCGGCTCTGAAGAAAGGGCTCGTAAACAAGATTGTTCTTGCGCGTCCTGCCGTAGAGGCAGGTGAAAGCCTGGGATTTTTGCCGGGTGACTTCAGGGAGAAGATAGATCCTTATCTGAGGCCTTTGTATGACGCGCTGGACAATATGATGCCTTCCGACAAGCTTAAGAGCTATATTGAAAAAGGGGTAATTGAAATTGTACCCCTGGCTTACATGAGAGGAAGGACATTAAACAACGCGTTTGTCATTCTGGATGAGGCACAGAACTCAACCAGCATGCAGATGAAGATGTTTTTAACGCGCCTTGGGCCGAACTCAAAGGCCATCATTACGGGCGACATTACGCAGATAGATCTGCCTTCAAAGACCGTAAGCGGGCTTGTGCAGATTCAGGACATATTAAAAGACGTCGAAGGCGTGGGGTTTGTCTACTTTGATAAAGGTGACGTTGTTCGCCATAAGCTGGTAAAAGACATCATCAACGCTTACGAAAAATTCCAGGCAGGAGGAGAGAAAGAGTTCTGAGAACTCTTTCTCCTTTTTCCAAAATCCCGCTAAAAAAGCTGCTTTCTTACGATAGCTTCTTACTTTCTTCCCAGTATTTATCCATTTCCTCAAGGTTCGAATCCGAAATGAGCCTGCCGGTTTCCTTGACCTTTTTCTGTACGTAATCGAACCGGCTGATGAACTTTTCGTTGGTCCTCCTGAGTGCATTTTCCGGGTTAATGCCTAAAAACCTGGCATAGTTAACCATTGAGAAGAAAACATCACCAACTTCTTTTTCCAGGTCGTCCTTGTTCCCGGCTTTTTCACTCTCGTGCATCTCTTCGATTTCCTCAAGTACTTTTTTCCATACGTCTGCCTTCTCCTGCCAGTCGAATCCAACCTTGGATGCCTTTTCCTGCAGCCGGTGCGCTCTTTGAAGCGAAGGGAGCTGTTTCGGCACCCCTTCAAGCACGGATTCACGGCCTTCTGAGAGCTTAATCTGTTCCCAGTTTTTGGTGACCTCTTTCGAATTTTCTACCTCGGTTTGCCCGAATACGTGGGGGTGGCGGCGTATGAGTTTTCTTTGTATGGAGTCAATTACCTCTTCAAGAGAGAAGGTTTTGTTTTCCTCGGCTATAACCGAATGGAAAACAACGTGCAGCAGAAGGTCGCCAAGCTCAATTTTCAGCTCTTCATAATCCTTGTTGTCAATTGCTTCCAGCACCTCGTAGGTTTCTTCCAGCGTGGCTTCCTTGATTGAATCGTGTGTCTGCTCCATGTCCCATGGGCATTCTTTTCTAAGTCTATGCACAATTTTTACGAATTCAGCAAATTTTTCGTCTGTCATTTGAATATCAACCTGTAATTTAATTTTATGTATTAAGTTTAATTTTTCCGGATATTAATATATAACCTGAAAACAAGCCTTTGCGTTCAAAACCCGTGTGATAAATTTTACTGAAACAAACCCGGGTTTTAAATCGTTTAATTAACAGCAGAAAGAAGCCTCATTGGAAGGCCATTGCCTTCTTTTCATTAAATGCAAACATTCTTAATCTGCTATAAAGATATGGATGTGGCTTAAAATAAGAATTCAGGCTTATAGAATCCACTTCACGGGGCAAAAATTATTCCTGCCAAAGCATAGAACGTAGAATTCTTCGATAAAAATGAGTTACAGTACCCGGTCCAAATTCGTTCAAAATTTGAGTATATAGGCTTTAATTACTATATTTTAGAGAATAAAATTCCGGAGAAAAAATTTGCGAATTCTTGTCAGTAACGATGATGGTATAGATTCCATTGGAATTCAGATCCTGGCTAAATACCTCAGTGAGATTGCAGAGGTAACGGTTGTTGCCCCTCACAAAGAACAGAGTGCCGTAGGGCATTCAATTACGATGCAGGTTCCCTTAAGGATATCACAGTATTTTAGAAATGGTGAGTTTTTTGGGTACGCCGTTGACGGCACGCCTGCCGACTGCGTAAAGATGGGTGTTAGAAACATAATGAATACCCCGCCCGATCTGGTTTTCTCGGGCATTAATCATGGCTCGAATACGGCCATTAATATAATCTATTCAGGCACGGTTTCAGCTGCCCGGGAGGCAGCCATTATGGACGTGCCTTCAGTGGCAATTTCAATTGCCAGCACTTCAATCCAGAATTTTGACTTTGCGGGTAAAATTGCCCAGATTATGGCAAAGCTCGTTCTGAGCAGGGAGAACGACCTTCCCCGCGGCACACTGCTTAATGTTAACGTGCCCGACTTGCCACAGGAGGAAGTGCAGGGCATACTGCTTACAAAACAGGGCAAGAGCAAGTGGGATGACGTTTATGAGGAAAGGAAAGATCCTTACGGAAGGAATTATTACTGGCTTAAAGGTGATCTGATTGAAGTGGATAAGGACCTGGATACGGACCAGGCGGCCGTAAGAAACAAGTACGTTTCAGTTACGCCGATCCATTTCGACCTGACTGACTACACGACCTACGAAAAAATGAAAAATTGGGAGATTGAAAAACTTTTTTATGAAACGAAGCTATAACATATTCCAGATTGATGCATTTACCGAAACTCCTTTCAAGGGTAATCCCGCAGCAGTCACCTTCGGGCCGGGGTTATCGAAGGAGGAAATGCAGCTAATTGCACGGGAGATGAATCTCTCAGAAACAGCTTTCTTAACTTCCTCGGAACAGGCCGATTACAGGCTGCAGTGGTTTACGCCCAAGCTTGAGGTTGAACTGTGCGGGCATGCTACAATTGCCTCGCTTCATTACCTCTATGAGCTCGGGAAAATTAACAACCGTCCAAGGATTACCTTCGAAACCATCTCGGGTATACTGAACTGCCCTGTAAAGGATGAGGCCTATTACATGCAGATACCTGTGATGGAAATGGAGGAGTTTGAGGACTGCCGTGAAGAGGTCGTTGAAGCCCTTGGAATTGACCGGAAGGCCATTCCAAACAAGTATCCTTTCCAGCTGATGCAGAACGGCTACCTCTATGTTTATTCCGAAAGCCTGAAGGCTCTTAAGGAGATGAGGCCCAATTTTGATTTTATTTCGGATTTGACGAAAAAGTGCAGCTTTAAGGACATCTGTATCTATACGCTGGAAACATACGACAAGGAATCCTTTGCGCATTCAAGGTTCTTTGCTCCTTATCACGGAATTAATGAAGATCCCGTTACAGGATCGGCAAACGGGCCCTTGATGCTCGTATTAAAGAAAATGGGCTTCATTCCGGAAACTGACGAGGACGTGACCAGAATTTTTGAACAGGGCGATATAATTGGAAGGGCAGGAAGAATAATCGTTTCCCATTTGCCCAAAACAAATGATTTATTTATTGGCGGCAATGCTGTTACTGTTTTCAAGGGGGAAATGACTCTTTAATGTTTGGTATCGATAAACTGACAATCAATTATGCCTTTAGTTCTGTTTATTTCTATCTCGGTTTGATTCTTATCGCCGCTTATACCTTTTACACCTACAGGTATACGGTTCCGCAGGTAAACAGCGCTTTCAGGTTTGTCCTGATTTTCATCAGGACTCTGGCACTGCTTTTAATTCTTTTTACGATCTTTGAACCAATATTGAACATTACCAGGAAGAAGGAAATCAAGCCGGTTAACCTCATTTTTGTTGACGATTCAAAGTCAATTAAAATTGACGATGGCACCAACAGGGCGGGAACCATTCAGGAATTCCTGAAAAAGGTCTCTTCGGGAGACATTAAGAACAATTCCGAAATATACTCCTTCGGATCGAAAGTAAATAAAATCTCAATAGACAACCTTGGTAAGGTGAACTTTTCTGAAAGCACGACGAACCTGTCGAACATTTTCAGCTCTATAAAAACTGAAAACAGGAACATATCGTCAATTGTAATGATAAGTGACGGTGTGGTAACAGACGGCTCCAATCCTGTCTTTCAGGCCGAAAGGCTCGGGATACCGGTCTATACCATAGGAGTAGGGGATACATCGAAAAGAAACAACCTGGAAGTAAGAAGGGTGCTTTTTAACGAGTATGTCTATGCCATGACCCCGACGACAATTAACGTTACGATTGCCTCTGCGGGTTTTAACGGCAAAACCGTACCGGTAACGCTTTATGAAAACAACAGGCAGATAGCACAGCAGACTGTAAGCTTAAGCAGCGACGGGATGACGACTGCGAATTTTTCCTATACGGCAAAGTCGCCTGGCGAAAAGAAGATGAACGTTATGGTAGGCAGACAGCCGGGCGAGTTTACTTATGCCGATAACAATAAACCTTTCTACCTTAACGTATTAAATAATAAAATAAATACGCTCATTATTGCAGGAAGCCCTTCGCCCGACCTGTCATTCGTGAAGAACTCTCTCCAGGCGGATGAAAACCTCAGGGTTTCAACAATTACACAGGCCGGGGCCAGCCGGTTCTTAGAGAACGTAAACCAGAATCAGCTCATCGACAGCTCAAACATAATATTCCTGGTCGGCTTCCCCTCGGCACAGACACCCGAGAGGCTCATAAGCCGCGTACTGCATGAAATCAGGGACAAGGGTAAACCTTATTGTATAGTGCTTTCAGAAGGCACAGACTACAATAAGCTGAAAATCCTGCAGCCGGAGTTGCCATTTACAATTGGCAGGACTGCTCCGGGTTATACGGAGTCGCAGCCTTTAATTACGGCCGCCGAGATGCAGAACCCGCTTCTTCAGAATAACGCTTCAAATACGATGGATGCGTGGAATAACCTGCCCCCGGTTTCAAGGAGCAACACAGAGCTTAATGCAAAGCCCGAGAGCAACGTCCTTGCAAGGGTAAGGGTCAACAACGTGCCCTTAAACAATCCTCTTATCGTAACCAGAAAGCTTGGCAATAAGAAATCGGTGGCCATACTGGCAAAGAACATCTGGCGCTGGAAGCTGGAGACCTCCGAAAAGAGGCTGGATGTATTCGACCGCCTGATGCTAAGCGGCACAAAGTGGCTTAATACGCGCGAAGAGCAAAAGCTGGTTACCATAAGGCCCACAAAGAAAATTTACTCTCTTGGCGAGACCGTGGAATTTACGGCTCAGGTTTACAATGAAACCTTGAATCCGGTGGATGATGCCGAGGTAAAGATTGACGTAAAGTCCGAGAAAAATGAATACAGCGTGGCCATGAATGCCCTGGGCGGAGGACTCTATGAGGGCAAGCTTCAGACAAACGACCCCGGCGATTACAGCTTCTCGGGCGCTGCAAGGCAGGGCTCGCGCCTGCTCGGAAAAGACGGCGGAAGGTTCAGCATTGGCGACGTTGAAGTTGAGATGATAAATCCCGGCATGGATAAGGACCTCATGCAGCTCCTGGCACGTCAGACGGGAGGAAGATTCTTCTACGGGAAAAACTACGATCAGCTGTTTAATATCCTGAATGAAATCAGCAAGAGCAAGCTGAAGGAAAAAATCTCCAATAGCGAGATAATTCTCTGGAACAGTCAGTGGATGCTAATTGGCATAATTGTCTTCTTTGCCACGGAGTGGTTCCTACGGAAACGTTCAGGCATGCTTTAGAAAAAAAAGTTCAGACATAAATAAAAGCACAGTGTGAGAAAAAGGTGTGAATGCTGCAAGATTGAATTCGGTAGTTGACATATTTCTGCCGCGCTTTTGTGCAGCCTGTCAAAAGAAGCTGAGGCCGGAGGAGGAAGTAATTTGTCCCGGGTGCCTCGGCTCCATAAAACGCCCCGACCAGAATAAGATTACTTCGGAATTCAGGAGAAAATTCGAGAAAGAAAAGGTAATCTCAGAATTCGCCCCGGCATTCCTTTTTGAGGAGGGGAAAGCCTTCCAGAGCCTCATACACTCAATAAAGTACAGGGGCAGCTACAAGAACGCGCTTTTTCTTGGAAGGCTTACGGGTGAATGCCTGAAAGACAGGATACTTCCCTGGAAGTGCGACATGATTTTGCCTGTTCCCCTCCATCCGGCAAAAAGGGCCGAAAGAGGCTATAACCAGTCGTATTATATTGCAAAAGGGCTTAGCCGGGCTACTGGAATTCCCGTCAGGAACAATATACTCAAACGCAAGAGGTTTACCGAAACGCAAACGGCTTTAAGCATCCTGGAAAGGAAAGCCAATATGAAGGGTGCTTTCGGCATAAAAAGTGGAGCCGGACTGGAGGGAAAAGTAATCATAGTTCTTGATGACGTCATTACCTCGGGCTCCACGGTTTCAGAGTGCGGCAGGGTGCTTTTGGAAAAAGGTGCTGAAAAGGTTTATGCCGTCTCCTCTGCTCTGGCATTGTAGTAAAAAAGAGAAATAAAAAAAAGGCTGCTACCTGGAGAAAAACAGGGAGGCAGCCTTTTTCATAAACGCATAAACTAATTACATCTTATCCGGGGCGGAGACGCCGAGGATCTTGAGGCCGTTTCTTAAGACGGTCTGCGTGGCGGTGCAAAGGGCGATCCTTGCCTCAGCCAGCTTTTTCTCTGAACCAATGATCCTGCATTGTGTGTAGAACCTGTGGAACAGGGCTGCAAGCTCTTCAAGGTAGGCAGTGATCCTGTGCGACTCGAAACTCTCCGCGCTATAGAGCATTTCCTCCTGGAACTGGTGCAGTTTCTTTAAGAGGTTCTGTTCCTCCTCAGATGTAAGAAGATCCAGATTTTCCACAGATAACTGGAGCTCTTCGCCCTTGGTCATCCTGAAAATTGATGAAATCCTTGCGTGCGCATACTGCAGGTAGAAAACGGGGTTTTCATCGGACTGAGTTTTAGCCAGCTCGAGATCGAAGTTAAGGTGGCTTGAAATGCCGCGCATATTGAAGAAATACCTGACAACGTCGCCTCCCACTTCTCCAACGAGTTCATCGAGCGTAATGAAGTTGGCCTTGCGCGTAGACATCTTGACAACTTCGCCTTTCTGCATGATGGTGACAAACTGATGGATTAGGACCTTTACCTTGTCTGTATCATATCCAAGCGACCTGAGTCCCGCCATTACGTCGGGATATGTGGCGTTGTGGTCTGAACCGAAGATGTCTATTATGAGGTCATATCCGCGGTCAAACTTAGTCGTATGATAAGCTATGTCGGGCAGGCGGTACGTAGGCTCTCCTGTTGACTTTACGATAACCTTATCCATTTCGTTACCGAGTTCGGTGAGCTTAAGCCACGTGGCGCCGTCCTTTTCGTAGGAAAGGTTTCTCTCGGCAAATATCTTCAGGAGCTCTTTAATTTTCCCGCTTTCATATAGGCTGTTTTCATTGAAGTAGTTCTGGAACTTTATGTTGAGGCTCTTAAGAGTGTTTTCAATGTCTTTGAATATCTCCTGTTCGGCAGTAGCCTTGAATATGCCATCGGCGGGCTCGTCAACGAGCTTGTTGCCGTATTGGTCAATGAGCCCCTTTGCAATATCCTTAATGTACTCTCCCTGATAATGGTCTTCCGGGAATTCAAGAGTCTGGCCCAAAAGTTCAAGATAGCGGAATTTTACGGATTCGCCCAGGACCCTCATCTGGCGTCCGGCGTTGTTGAAGTAATATTCCCTGTCCACGCTGTAGCCTACCCATTCGAGCATATTGGCAACCGTGTCGCCATAGACTGCATTTCTTCCGTGTCCGACTGTAAGAGGGCCGGTCGGGTTTGCAGAAACAAATTCCACAATTGCCTTTTTGCCTGCGTGTTTTTTTGAGCGCCCGAACTCATCTTTGCTTTCAACGATATCCTTTACAATTTTGGTGACGTACAGGGGCGAAAAATAAAAGTTAATGAACCCGGGCCCGGCAATTTCAATTTTCTCAATTATATTTTTGTCGTATACGAGTTCAGAGATTATTTCGTTTGCAATTTCCTTAGGGTTCCTTCTCAGCTTTTTAGTAAGCAGCATTGCAACGTTAGTGGAAAAGTCGCCGTGCTTGGCCAGGGCAGGAACTGTCAGAATAAGGTCTATATCTTTCAGGTAATCCAATTTTTCAGAGGTGAGCCTAAAGACTTCAATAAGGTACTTTTTCAATTAATATCTCCCATAGTTAAGCAGATAAGGTAAAGATGTGAAATAAACAAGCACAAGGCTTAAACTTTTTGGAAAAGCTTAAGCCTTGTCTTCAACAAGAAGCGTTGGGGCGTCTCCCCACAGTTTTTCAAGGTTATAATATCTTCTTGATTCATTTTTGAATATGTGCACTATTACGTCAAAGTAGTCGAGCAGGACCCAGTTAAGGGCAGTAAGTCCTTCCTTGTGCCAGCATTTGATGCCCTGCTTGCTGAGTTCCTTATCGATTTCATCTGCAATAGCTTTAACCTGTGTATCGGAGTCTGCCGAGCAGATTACGAAATAATCTGCAATTGAAGACAGGTTACGCAGGTCGAGTATTTTAACGTCGTGTCCTTTTTTACTGAATATAAGATCAGTGATTTTGTATGCAAATTCTTTTGCTTCCAAATAGATTCCCTCACTTTAATGGTTTTAATTGACTGTAGTCTCTTCCAATGACAACCGAAACATCCACAAAATATTCATCATTGATCTGCTGAATGACGTTTTCCGGTTTGATGCCGAGAATTTCGGCAATCTTCTTTGCGTTAGCCATATTACCGGTCCTGTCAATTACAAGTGTCTTATCCATGTCGAAAGAACCGTAATTACTGACATTAACCACGTCAACTTTGTTATTTCGGAGGAAATCGGTAAACCTGTCGCCAACTCCTCCAATGCCGCATCCGTTTAGAACTTCTGCCTGAATGATTACCGATGGGCTTTGCGACTTTGCAGCCAGCTCGGTTGTACTTTCCGAGTGCAACATTTTAGCTACAATGGCATAAGCCATATATAGAATTACTGCCCCGAGAAGAAAAATGAACACATTCAGAAATATGTTTGCCGTCGACTTTTTAACGTCTGAATTCTTAGGCGACTTATTGGTTTTTCTATCCAGCATTTTCCAAGTATATTTAATATAAAAAAATAACCGGATACAAAAGGATACCCGGTTATCAAAAAGAAGTTAACAAAAATCTTATCTTCCGTACAACCAGTTGTTTTCAAAAAGGCTGCGGTCGAACATCCCGCCGTTATTCCAGTATCCGTAGGGTGAAGTATAGAGCATAGGATTATTACTGTAAGAGACATTTATGAGAAAATTCTCGCTTGGGCGGTAGTTCAGTTGTGCCCGGCTGATGTAAATTCCGTTTATCTGGTCTGTAACCTGTTTGTTAAAAGAGCTGTATGGTGTATGGACCAGACTGGCGTCGAGCTGAACGTTCAGCTTATCGGAAAACTTGTAAGCCATACTATTTGTATAAACTCCCATTGCCAGGCCGTTACCTCCGAAAGTTGAGTAAGACAGGCTGTAGGAATGGTGCATCTGGAAATTATTCGGGTTTAAGAAGCCCAAAACCATGCTCGGTGTTTCAGTCTTGATCATTCCATCATGTACACTAGGCTGCCTGTCAAGCTGATCGCGGAACTGTCCGAATGCAAAGCCTGAACAGAGTAACAGAATCATAAGTGCTTTTTTCATAATAACACCCTTAAATTTCTAAGGCATTTTAACTAAAAGATGAAAAAAAATCAATCTTTTTACGTTTCTATAATTATTATACATAGAGTTTAAGAAAAAGATCCTCTTTTTTGCACTATTTTTAGACAAAACCCCCTTCTTAGACCTCTTCTATGATGACCGGGCTGATTTTCTTTATTTTATTTTGTTTGTCTACGAGTACAATCTTAGGAACGTGATGCTTTGCTTCTTCTTCAGGCATCTGGCAATATGTAATAATAATTACTTCATCGCCAACTGCTCCAAGGCGTGCTGCAGCACCATTAAGACAGATAATTCCGCTGCCCGGTTCACCCTCAAGAGTATATGTCTCGAATCTGGCCCCATTATTAACGTTTACAACCTGTACTTTTTCATAAACTAAAATATCCGCGGCTTGCATGAGCGACTTATCTATGGTTATGCTTCCTTCGTAGTAAAGCTCGCTCATCGTGACTGTAGCGCGGTGTATTTTAGACTTAAACATTTCTCTCATTGCATCTTTCGATTAATTATTATTTGAACACGTGTAAAATAATAATTTTATAATCATTCTACCAGTACAATATTCATCAGGAGCAACTAAACAGGGGTAAAACCGCTTATTTATGCGTTTTTAGCGGCCCGTGCAATCAGTAATTATAGATGCTTTTGGTTACGCTTACCGGCTCCCCCGATTTATTGTAACGGATCTCTTCGCTCAGATTGCCCTTGTCGTCGTATTTGTAGACATATTTGTAGTAAAGTGTATTATTCGCGCTGTAATTTGCGCCTTCGGTTTTCCTGCCCCCGGTATCATAAGTATAGGTAAAGCGCTGTTCCTTCTTACCCTTTGAGTTATACCATATCTCTTCTACAATATTGTCTTTTTTGTCGTAAATGTAAACATATGTCTTATCCACGGTTCCGTTTGGCTTGTAGGCGACTGTTTTGATCTTCCGGCCCTCCTTGTCGTACATATAGGCAAAACGCCTGTCGACGTGCCCCAGGCTGTCGTACTTAATGGTTTCAATCCTGTTACCCTTGCTGTCGTAGGCATAGGTGTATCTTTCGCTCATTCTCCCGTCCGGCGCGTAAACAAGGGTTTCGGTCTGATTTCCGTTATTGTCGTATATGACCGAAGAGATTTTCTGCCCCTGTGGCGAAGGTGTTCCGGAGTCGTAGCTGTACATCCAGTTTTCCACGGATTTCAGCGTTACGGGTTTACTTACGGGAGCCTTAACTTCAGGAACCTTCTCTTTGACGCGGGGCCCTTCAGTCTTGACGCTCTTACTGCCCGAAGAGCAGCCGTTTAGTATCAAAGCAAGAACAAAACCAGGAACTATGAATAATTTCAGGAATTTCATTTTCTTCAGATACCTCTTTTTTCTCAAAAATTGGACTGTCTTTTCGGTGCTGGAAACAGGGCATAAGAAACCGGCAGACCCTTAATAATATTATTTATCAAATTGATTGTTCAATATAAAGTCAATAACCATGGGGCATTCTCCGGCCGGCATTGACCATTTTCTATCAAAAAAATCAGGATTTCAGCTTTGCGATAATTTCCACTTCCACTGCGGCATCCAGAGGCAGCTCACTTACGCCGACAGCGCTTCTGACGTGTTTACCCGCTTCACCGAAAACTTTTACAAAGAATTCCGAGGCGCCGTTTGCAACCTTCGGCTGGTCCGTAAACCCCGGAGCGCTGTTGACAAAGGCCGTAACCTTAAGTATGCGTTCAACATTATCCAGGCTTCCTGCAACCGCTTTTACAACGCTAAGGCAGTTAAGTGCACAGAGCTCGGCTGCTTTCCGGCCTTCCTCTTCTGTTAGTTCTTTCCCGAGCTTGCCTTTATACTTTAGCTGACCTGAAGCCGAAGGAAGCTGTCCTGCGGTATAGACCAGGCTGCCGTCTTTTATGGCCGGAATGTATGCAGCCAGGGGCTTTGGGGCCTCGGGGATCGTAAAGCCAAGTTCTGTAACCTTTTCTTCTATCATTTTACACCTGTATTAGTTTAAGATTTAAGTAATGACTAAAGTTATCGTAAATACAAGATAAAAACAAGGGGCGGCAGAGCCTTCAAATTATGGAATAAGGCGCTGCAGGCTTGAATATGTTGTTAAAAAAGCTTTAAATTCAAAAGAAAGTTTTAACCTCCCTTCCACTCTCAGGCCGGAGCATCTTCAAGTGCCTGTTTTGTATTGCATTGGTTGGGCAATTTAAGTAAAATGTAATAAGTTGAATTTGTACAGTCACATTTCCGGGGTTTTATGAAAAAGCTACTGTTTTATCTGTCTTTGGTTCTCCTTGTTTTAAGTTCATCTTCCATGGCTCAGGACGAGTCCGTTTCGGGAGATTCAACAGAGGTTTTTCTGATCGATTCCTTCATTACGCCGGAGCTTCCGCATACCTTCAGGCTCACATTCTATACGAGCGACAGCTGCAAGAGCCGCGTTGTAATGGCTGGGAAATATGAGTTTATTGTCTCCAGTAATTATGCCGAAGAGCATAAGGCTGAGATTGATCTGACGGACCTGGAATTTGATTCAACGGACATTCCCTTTGTCGTTTATGTCGAAAATAAGGATGGAAAGACCAGTAGGAGCGAGGATTTTGAAGTAGCCTATCCGGTGGATAACCAGGCCTCGGAGGTGCAGCAAGGGGGCTCAAGCCTTCTTATGATGTGCTGCTTCGGGGGCGTAATATTCGGCCTTCCGTCCCCGGGATACGTAACCTGGGGAGGTAAGAGCTATTTCAGCCTTACGAAGGAGATCCCCATACTTTCACTTGTAACTAATAACTACAAGTACCCGGTAGGATATTTTTCTGTGGAATATTCATACATTTTCCAGCTCATACAGGAAGAAAGAAATTTCCTGCGCTTTGGGTATAAGCACATATTCCAGCTTCCGTATTTGGAATACGTATCACCCGGAATAAACGTCTTTACAAACCTTGGCGGCTTTAACGGAATTAGTCCGGAACTGTCGGTTGGTTTTTTCAAGCTTTACGATATATTTACCTTTTACACCAAGTACCGGTATAATTTTAAGCCGGGGCAGGCGGGAAGCGATTTTCACGAGATTATGCTCGGCATATATTCGGGCTTTTTTACTTTCCACCTGAATCTTTAAGGAATAAATCCTTAAAGGAGGAATCTTTTGCCGGGCGCTTTCTCTGAGAATAGGGCACAGGGAGAGCAGAGTGAATTAAGGAAGGGATCATCAGGAGAAATTTGACAAGCGGATGTTTGAAAATATTATTCTTCTTGCTTTTATTAACGGGTTATGGTGAAGTTACTGCTCAGTTTGGCAGCCTTAAAGGCAGGGTAACAGAGAACGGGTCAGCGCTTCCGGGTGTGACGATTGTACTTCAAAAAACGGATTTCGGTACACAGTCGGCCTCAAACGGCAGCTATGAAATCGGTTCAATTCCCGAAGGCAGTTACACTATCCGTTTCAGTGCCGTTGGCTATGAGACCGTTTTAAGGGATATTGAGATTAAAAGCGGCTCTCAAAGGCTGGATATTGAAATGAAGCCCGTTGTTATTCTAACAGATGAGGTGCAGGTACTGGGCGAAAGAAAGCAGAGTCAGCAGGACCCGCGCGTAAGCCTAATAGACCTGAGGCCCGAGAAGGCAAGGATTCAGCCCGGGGCTGTTCAGGATGTCTTAAGAACACTGCAGTCATTACCGGGCGTGCTGGCTCCGAACGATTTTACCTCGCAGCTGATAATCCGCGGCTCGGGGCCCGACCAGAACCTGATCATAATGGATGACGTGGAGGTCTTTAACCCCTACCGCCTTTATGGCGTAATAAGCATGTTTAACCCAGAAGCCGTTTCAGAAGTAAACCTGATCACGGGAGGATTTCCGGCTAAATATGGCGACAGGCTCTCGGCGGTTCTGGACGTAACAAACCGTGAGGGTCCAAGGAATACGGGCTTTCAGGGAAACATTAATGCAAGCATTGTTGACGCAAACCTGGTGCTGGAAGGTAAAAACCCGTTTAACCTTCCGGGAAGCTGGATCGTAAACTCCAGGCGAACTTATTACGACCTAATTATCGAGCCTTTTGTCAAGAAAGCAGGCTTAGTCGAAGAAAACGCCTCTTTTCCCAATTTTTACGACTTTCAGGCAAAACTTGCCATCGGACCCTTCGGAGGCCACAGGTTCCTTCTTAACGGCATCATCTCGCGCGACGGCGTGAACCTTGTAAGCGGCAGAAACAGAAAAACCCCTGACAGCCTGAGTGTTCAGGACTTAAGCCGCAATGACCTGGCTTCATTTGCCTGGCATTACTCGCCTTCAAAAAAGCTCTTGAGCAAGTTCATCATATCCTGGTATAAGAATTCAGGCGATTCACAGCTGGAAGCGGCATTTTTGGATCCGTCCTTAAACAGGGATAAATTCAAGGATTCAGCCTCTGACAGCCTTTCTTCTTACCTGCTTGGACTGGGCGTCACGTCATCCTTCTTTTTCAGAAAATACTCCTACGACGAAAAGCTGACTTTTTTCTGGGGCTCAAGCCAGCTTGAAGCCGGAGTTGGCCTGGACCAGATGAGGACTACGGTAAACTTCAGCTTTAATCTCTCTCCGGAGCTAAGGGCTTTTATTTCTTCCAATCCTAACTCCAGGGCGATCCCGACGGACATTAAGGACATAAAGGATTACTACAGGTACAGGGCTTATCTGCAGAATAACTTCAGAATTTCAGAAAACCTGCACCTGGAGCCGGGCCTGAGGCTGGACTACTACCAGATACTTCAAAAGCCTTACCTGGCGCCCAGGTTGTCGCTTTCCTACGCTCTGAACGATATTACGACCTTGAGAGCCGTTTGGGGCGTTTTCTACCAGTCACCGGGCTATGAAAAGCTGAGGGACCAGAACAGGCTTCTGGACTTCAGCCCCGCCTACACGCGCAGCCTCAAGGCTGAACGGGCGTTGCACTACGTCTTAAGTCTTGAACGCTGGCTCTCGGAAGAATGGAGGGCTAAGGTTGAAGGCTACTTCAAGAGTTTCAATAACCTGATTGTGCCTGAAGTAGTTGAAGGGAAAACTTTTTTTACCGAACCGGTGCCGGGAAAAGACCCGAGATTTTCTGATGCCTGGACAAGACCCATATACCTCGGCGGAGACTCGGTTACGCAGATACCCGTCAATAATTCAAAAGGGGAGGCCTACGGCTTTGAATTCTTTCTGGAGAAAAGGAATATTGCTGGAAGCAGCCAAATTTCTGGCTGGCTTTCCTATGCTCTGGCTTTTGCAAACAGGCATGAGGACGAAGAAACCATACCATTCAGGTACGACCAGAGGCACACGGTGAATGTTGTTTTAAGCTACGAGGTAAGCAAAACCTTTAACATAGGGGTGCGCTGGCAGTTTGGCTCCGGCTTCCCGTTCAGCGTGCCATTGGGCATAAAACCCAGGATAATACTTGTCGATACGAACCTGGACGGGAAGCCCGACAGTCCGGAAATTGCCACCCGGCAGGCCTCTGCAGGAGCAAAGCCTCAGGTGATCTATGACGTCAATTACGGCATAAATGCCGACAGGTACAACGCCAGAAAGCCCGACTACCACAGGCTCGACGTACGCTTTACGTGGTTTACGGAGTTCTGGAGCCTGGACTGGTCTTTCTACCTGGACATAATAAACGTTTATAACAGGCATAACGTTGTTGGCTATAGCTATTATATCAATGACGACCTTTCGCTTGGAAGGAGGGTGAATTCCATGTTCCCGATCATTCCGACCTTTGGCTTCAGCGTGAAATTCTAGAAACCTTCGGGGGCTATCCGCTGAACCTACGCGGAAACTATTTCGGGGTCCCAATTTTTATAACAAAAATTATTCCTTAAACTTCATATATTTGTAGGATGAATTAAATCCATTGATTAAATATCCCCAAAAAAGGCAGTGTTCAGGCAATGACTTTATCCGTCAGCGAAATCACGCGGCTCATTAAAGAGGAGCTGGAAGAGAATTTTTCATCCATAAGTATTGAAGGCGAAATTTCCAACCTGAAGAAGCACGTCTCGGGTCACTGGTACTTCAACCTCAAGGACAGTAATGCAATGATATGCTGTACTATGTGGAAAGGGTTTAACAATTATGTCTTCTTTACGCCCGAGGACGGAATGAAGATAGTGGCAAACGGTAGAATTACGGTTTACCCTCCGCGCGGAAACTATCAGCTGGACGTCCGGAGCATGAAGCCTGCCGGCCTTGGTGAGCTTCAGGCGGCATTTGAAAGGCTGAAGGCAAAGCTGCAGGCAGAGGGGCTTTTTGACGATGAGTTCAAAAAACCAATCCCCGTATTCCCTAAAAAGATCGGCATCGTAACGGCAATTGACGGCGCTGCCCTGAGGGACATGGTTTCAATTGCAAGACGCCGTTACCCGCTCGTTGAATTGGTGGTTTATCCGGCGAGGGTGCAGGGTGAGGGCTCTGCCCGGTCGGTTGCCGAAGGTATTGAATGCCTGAATGAAAGGAATGACATAGATTTAATCATAATCGGAAGGGGCGGAGGCTCTCTGGAGGACCTCTGGGCATTTAACGAAGAGGTGGTTGCCCGCGCAATATTTGCTTCGTGCATTCCTGTAATAAGTGCGGTGGGCCATGAGGTGGATTTTACGATTTCAGACTATGTGGCAGATCTCAGGGCTGCAACGCCTTCGGCTGCAATGGAACTGGCCACACCCAATAAGGATGACTTTTTTGCCTTTTTAGAAGAGTTTTCACTTAGAACATCCGAGAATATTTTTTATATTATAGACCGGAAAAAACGGGAAGTTGCCGGTCACCTGAAAGCCTACGGCTTCAGGGTTCCGCAGGACCTCCTGCGCATAAGGGCACAGCAGTTGGATAACCTTTTGTACCGGATTCAACAGAAATTAGACACCAAAGTCTTAAGTCTTAAGAACCGCATTACACTATATGAGAAGGGCCTGGAATCACACGACATAAGCAGGATATTAAAAAAGGGCTTTGTCTTGGTCCGCCAGGATTCTAAATTTGTAGTCCGGGGCAGCGATTTTAATGAAGAAAAACCGGCCGAATTAAAATTCCACGATAAAGAAATTTGGGTGAATAAAAAGAATTATGAAGAAAAAAAGTGAGGGATCGTTTGAGGATATGCTTCGGCGCCTGGAGGAGATTTCAGGAATGCTGGACAATGAGTCAATAGGGCTTGATGAGGCAATCAGCCTTTACGAAGAAGGCATTGAGCTTTCAAAGACTTGCTACAGCAAGCTGAAGGAAGCCGAAGTAAAAGTTACAGCCCTTCGCAAAAGCCTTGAAATGGATGGCGAGCCGTCAGACGATATTGAAGAATAATTTGTCAGGTACAATAAAATGAACGAAGAAAATAAGTACAAATTCTTATTTAACATAAATTCACCCGCAGACATCCGCAACTTCCAGGTACCGGAACTTAAAATACTCTGCCAGGAAGTAAGAGATTATCTTATTGACGTCGTTTCCAGGACCGGGGGGCATTTTGGAGGTGGCCTGGGCGCAGTTGAGCTTACGGTGGCACTCCACAGAGTATTTAATACTCCAAAGGACCTTATAGTCTGGGATACTGGCCACCAGGCATACCCTCATAAAGTCCTTACTGGCAGAAGAGACGAGCTCACGACAATCAGGCAGTTTAACGGAATAAGCGGATTCTTAAAAAGGGCCGAAAGCGAGTACGACGCTTTCGGGGCAGGCCATGCTTCCACATCTATCTCGGCTGCACTTGGCATGGCCGCAGCCCGCGATTTAAATAAGTCGGATAAGAAAGTAGTTGCAATAATTGGCGATGGCGCAATGACAGGCGGCATGGCCTATGAAGCGATGAATAACGCGGGAGTACTGAAATCAAATCTCATTGTCGTCCTTAACGATAATAACATGTCAATTACTTCGAATGTCTGGCAGTTCTCAAACTATTTTACCGAGATGATTACACATCCCGACTACAACAGGCTGAGAGCACAGGTATGGGATTTTACCGGAAGGTTAGGCCAGGGGGGCGACAGGTTAAGAAGAATTGCCGCAAGGCTTGAAAACGGCCTGAAGGCTGTCCTTACCCCCGGAATGCTCTTCGAGGCACTTGGCTTCAGGTATTTCGGGCCCGTCAACGGGCACAACATTGCACAGCTTGTCAAGGTTTTTGAGAAAGTTAAAAATCTTAACGGACCAATACTCGTTCACGCAATTACCCAGAAGGGTAAGGGCTACAAGCCCGCTGAAGAGGACGTTCAAAGGCTTCACGCTTCAACCCCGTTCGACAAGCTCACCGGAGTGGCTTTCAAGAAAGCCGGGGCTGCCCCGTCGTATACAAAAATCTTCGGTGAGGCACTCCTGGAAATTGCAAGGGAAAACCCGAAAGTAATTGGCGTTACGGCCGCCATGCCCGACGGCACGGGGCTGAACTTCCTGCAGAAAGAATTCCCCAAAAGATATTTCGACGTCGGTATTGCAGAAGAACATGCTGTTACTTTTGCCGCAGGCATGGCTACTCAGGGCATTATTCCCGTGGTCTCTGTTTACTCGACATTCCTTCAAAGGGCATTCGACCAGATTATTCACGACGTAAGCCTTCAGCACCTGCACGTCGTATTCGTTCTCGACAGGGCGGGGCTTGTTGGTGCCGACGGGCCGACGCACCACGGTGCTTTTGACCTCTCGTACCTGAGGCTCATTCCGGATATGGTCATCATGGCTCCAAAGGATGAGGCCGAACTGAGGAATATGATATATACTGCTACAGAATATAAGGAAGGACCAGTTGCAATCCGCTATCCAAGGGGTAACGCACTGGGTGTGGAGATAAAGCAGGGCTTTGAGGCAATTCCGATTGGCAAGTCTGAACAGCTTACAAAAGGCGGCGACTGTGCCTTACTGGCTGTAGGGTCAATGGTAGACTATAGCCTCAAGGCTGCAGAATTGCTTTCACAGGAAGGGATTCAGTGTGAAGTGGTAAATATGCGCTTCATCAAACCGCTCGACCGGGAAATGCTCGATGAAGTGGCCTCACGTCATGGCAGGATCATTACGCTTGAGGAGAATTCAATTTCCGGGGGCTTCACCAGTGCTGTTGCAGAGTATTTTATAGACAAGAACTACAAGAACGACATCCTAAGGATTGCGCTGCCGGACAAGTTTGTTGAACACGGCACGCAGGCTGAACTTCACAGGGTGCTTGAAATGGATGCCGAGGGTATTGCAGGGAGAGTCAGGCTCTTCCTTAAAGCCCATGCCGCTGGTCAGCGGGCTCTCTCGGCAAGTTAGAGAGCTGAAAAGGGAACTAATACATAGATAATTTCTCCGACTAAAGAAAACCTAGTATGAAAGCAAAGATACTCCTGGCCGATGATGAAAAGGATATAGTTGAGTTTCTTGAATATAACCTCACAAGCGAAGGCTTTGAGGTCTTTACAGCTTATGACGGAAAAGAAGCTATTGAAAAACTTTCATATAAGCCGGATTTAATCATTCTGGACGTCATGATGCCGGAATTTGACGGCTATGAGGTCTGCAGGCAGATTCGCCACAATGAACAATTCTCAAATACACCCGTCATATTTCTGACTGCAAAGTCCTCCGAGGTAGATGAAATCAAAGGACTTGAGCTTGGTGCCGATGACTTCATTTCGAAGCCTATTTCCCCAAAGAAACTGGTAGCCCGTGTAAAGGCAAACCTCAGAAAATCCGAACTCCAGGCACCCGATGGCGGCATAAAAAGTCAGAATGCCATCGTTAAAATCGGCCCCCTTGAAATTAACAGGGATAAGTACGAAGTGACACTGGAAGGTGAGGTCATTATATTCCCCAGGAAGGAATTCGAGATCTTGAGCTATCTGGCTTCAAGGCCCGGGAAGGTTTTTGGCCGTGAGGCAATTCTGCACGACATCTGGGGCACGGATGTCTTTGTCGTGGACAGAACAATTGACGTCCACATAAGAAAGATCAGGGAGAAGCTTACTGAATATGCGGACATGATTGAAACAATTAAAGGAGTAGGCTATCGTTTCAAAAATCCTGAATAAGATAAAGAATAACCTGATCTCTTCTGGAAACACACTCAAGGAAGTGCTTCTCTTAAGCGGGCTTTTGCTCCTGCTGCTGCTTTTTTTGACTCCGGAGGGTACCGGCTTTTGGACACTCCTTATTCCAATACTGATCTTTGACGTGGCAGTCCTGTATTATATTGGTGAAAAAAGGTCCAGGGAGCTTTCTTCCATTGAAAGCGTAATCCATGCGATAAGAAAGGACATGATTACTTCTGCCGAAGACATACATCTGGACAAGGGGCTTAAAAGCCTTCAGTCGGAAGTAAAGAAGATGTTCCTGCGCCTGCAGAATGATATTAATTACCTGAAACACCTGGAAAGAGTCCGAAGTGAATTCCTGGGCAACGTTTCCCACGAGCTCAGGACACCGATTTTTGCAATCCAGGGATTCCTTGAAACTCTCCTCGACGGTGCAATTGACGACCCAAAGGTAAACAGATCTTTCCTTGAAAAAGCAAACAAGCATACGGAAAACCTGAATAGCCTCCTAAGCGACCTGATAGACATATCAATGATCGAATCGCACGAGATGCATCTTAGCTTCAGGTATTTTAAGCTCTTTGAGTTTCTGGACTCTGTCTTGCAGGAGCTTTTACCCAGAGCCAGTGCGAAGAATCTTCAGCTCAAGCTTCACCCTTTTAGGGAGGAACTGAAGGCCTTCGGGGATAAGAACAGGCTTAAACAGGTAATTTTAAACCTGGTTGAAAATGCAATTAAATATACCGACCAGGGCTCGGTTGAAATTAGTGTCGAGGAAGAGGAAAAGTCGGTTAAAATTATCGTTAAGGATACCGGCATCGGGATCTCAAGGCGGGATCTTCCGCGCATATTTGAGAGGTTCTTCAGGGTGGATAAGGACCGCTCGCGTGCTGCCGGTGGAACGGGACTCGGGCTTGCAATTGTAAAGCATATAGTTGAAGCCCATGGTTCAAGTGTGGAAGTGGAAAGCATAGTCGGGCAGGGCTCGGAATTTTCATTCAGGTTAAAAAAGTAACCTTTTTTTTGTGGGCACTGCACCCCAAAGAAAACGACGGAAGTGATTTCACTATGGAATTCTTCCGTGGAAATTTTATTATAAGTAAAACCGCACATTTTTTTAGCAGCAAATCTGGATAGAGAGGATAAAATAATGTCTGAATTAACTGAATCAAAAGAATGGCAGGCTCTAAAAGCCCATCAGGAGGAAATTGCCGGACTGGAAATGCGCCAGCTGTTTGAGGAGGACCCGGAGCGTTTTAAGAAGTTTTCCCTTGAATTTAACGGCATACTCCTGGATTACTCAAAAAACAGGATTACGGAAGAAACAATGGCGCTTCTGCGCCGCCTGGCCGAAGCGCGCGATCTGAAGGGCTGGATTGAGAAGATGTTTACGGGGCAGAAAATTAACCTGACCGAAAACAGGGCTGTTCTGCACACTGCACTCCGCAACCGCTCCGGCAGACCTGTACTGGTGGACGGGAAGGACGTCATGCCTGAGGTCAGGCGTGTGCTTTTGCAGATGCGGAAGTTCAGTGATGAGGTCAGAAACGGGGATTGGAAGGGCTATACGGGTAAAGAGATCAAAGACGTCGTAAATATCGGCATCGGGGGAAGCGACCTTGGGCCCGTCATGGTTACAGAAGCTCTCAGGCCATACGGTAAACCGGGGCTTAGCGTGCATTTTGTATCCAACGTGGATGCAACGGATATTGCCGAGGTCCTGAAGAAAACCGATCCCGAGACGACGCTGTTTCTTGTTGCCTCAAAAACCTTTACCACACAGGAAACAATTACGAATGCAAAGACGGCAAGGCAGTGGTTCCTGGATAAGGCTAAAAAAGAATCCGAGATAGCAAAACATTTTGTTGCGCTTTCGACAAATGAAAAAGAAGTTACCGCCTTTGGAATAGATCCCAAAAACATGTTTGAGTTCTGGGACTGGGTGGGGGGAAGATACTCACTTTGGTCGGCTATTGGCCTGTCGATTGCAATTTATATAGGAATGGATAACTTTGAGGAGCTCCTTCAGGGGGCATTTGAGATGGATGAGCACTTTAGAACAGCCCCGTTTGAGAAGAATATGCCTTTGACGCTTGCACTTATCGGCATATGGTACAACAACTTCTTTAATGCAGAGACCTACGCAATTCTGCCATACGACCAGTACCTGCACCGCTTTCCGGCATATTTCCAGCAGGGCGATATGGAAAGCAACGGCAAGGGCGTAAACCGCGACGGGAAAAAGGTGGACTATTCAACGGGACCCATCGTCTGGGGTGAACCCGGTACAAACGGCCAGCACGCCTTCTATCAGCTGATTCACCAGGGAACAAAGCTTATTCCGGCAGATTTCATCGCTCCAGTTGAATCGCAGAATCCTATGGGAAATCACCATAAGATACTCCTGTCCAACTTTTTTGCGCAGACCGAGGCGCTCATGAAAGGCAAAACTAAGGAGGAAGCCCGGAAGGAGCTGGAAAAAAGCGGCTTAAAGGGGGAAAGCCTGGAAAAGCTCATTCCGCACAAGGTTTTTGAGGGCAATAAGCCCAGTAACTCAATTCTTTTAAGGAAAATAACACCGCGTTCACTGGGCTCTCTTATTGCTCTTTACGAACAGAAGATATTCTCGCAGGGGATTATATGGAACATAAATTTCTTCGACCAGTGGGGCGTAGAGCTGGGAAAACAGCTCGCAAAGGCCATTTTACCCGAATTAAACTCCCCGGGTGAAATAAACTCGCACGACTCCTCGACAAACGGCCTTATAAATTACTTTAAGGGGATTGCAAAAGGGAGCTAAAAAACAGGCTCAATTAGCCACAAAAGATAATCGGTAAAAGAGCAAAATAAGGACAAGAGCAGAATAAGGAAAAGAGAAAAATAAAAAAGTTGAAAAACTGTGGAAATTATGCGTACTTTAGTAGAATGAAAAATTAGAGTCGATGCTGGTAAATAATTTCCTGCAAGGTAATTGACTTATTTGGCTCTATTTTATATATTTACAATCTTAAAATAGATCAATTGGAGGATTTCTTGATGTTTGCCGTCGTAGATATATTAGGGCAGCAATTTAAGGTTACCGAAAAAGCCAAATATTATGTTCCGAGACTGAAGGCTGAGGCCGAGACAGACGTTACTTTCGATTCAGTCCTTTTGTTTTCCGATGAAAACGGAACAAAGGTTGGCAGCCCCTTGCTGGATGGTGTAAAGGTTCAGGCAAGAGTGCTTGAACACCTTAAAGATGACAAAGTGATTGTTTTTAAGAAGAAGAGAAGAAAAGGCTACAAAGTTAAAAACGGTCACAGACAATTATTAAGCAGAATTGAAATAACAAAGATAGGTTAATATCCGGAGGTAAATTATGGCTCATAAGAAGGGGCAAGGTTCTTCCAGGAACGGTAGAGATAGTAATGCCCAAAGGCTTGGGGTTAAGAGATTTGGTGGTGAGCTGGTTTCAGCCGGTTCTATACTGGTAAGGCAGAGAGGCACCAAGCTTCATCCCGGCGTCAACGTTAAAAAAGGAAGTGATGATACATTATTTGCTATAGTTGAAGGCTATGTAAAGTTTGAGACAAAGCGTAATGACAGAAAGTATGTCAGCGTTTATCAGCCAGAGCAATAGAAATTGAATAAAAAAATCCACCGCCCTAAAGGACGGTGGATTTGCTTCCTAAAGATCTTCACACACTATCTAATCTTTTATAATCCAAGTCTTTCCATATCAGCAACAAGTGACTTAACCGCCTGAACTGAACTATCAAGTGCAGATTTTTCTTCATCAATCAAAGACAGCTCAATTACCTTTTCGACGCCTTTTTCTCCCAGTATGGCGGGAACACCAACGTAGTATCCGTTTACGCCGAACTCACCGTTCAGGTAAGCGCAAACAGGCAGGAGGCGCTTCTCATCCTTAATTACTGCCTCAGCCATTGCAATTGCCGACGAAGCCGGTGAATAGAAAGCCGAGCCGGTCTTAAGAAGTTTTACAACTTCGCCGCCAGCCATCTTTGTCCTTTCGACCATCTTATTCATTACTTCTTTTGCTTTCTGAGCGTCATTATATTTTCTTTCGAGCATTTCCATGACGGGAATGCCGTTAACGTTTGCATATCTTACCAGTGGAACCATTGTATCACCGTGGCCGCCTAAGACCATGGCATTAACGTCCTTTACAGAAACGCCCAATTCCCACGCGATAAATGTAGCAAAACGGGAGGAATCCAGAACTCCAGCCTGACCGATAACGCGGCTGTGTGGGAAACCTGTTACTTTCTGGAACAATGTAACCATTGCATCCAGAGGATTTGAGATGATGATTGAAATCGCATTTGGTGCATATGTACGTACAGCCTCAGCTACAGACTTCATAATCTTGGCATTTGTTACCAATAAATCATCGCGGCTCATACCGGGCTTGCGCGGCAGTCCGGCAGTAATAATTACCAGGTCGGCGTCCTTAATGTCTTCATAAGTGTTCGTTCCTGAAATATTAGCATCAAAACCGTCAACGCGTGAAGCTTCTGCGATATCGAGTGTCTTGCCCTGCGGCAGGTCTGCGACTATATCGAAAAGAACAACGTCGGCCAGTTCCTTTTGAGCAATCAGCTGTGTCAGTACACCACCAATCTGTCCGCCGCCAATGAGTGCAATTTTTTTTCTTGGCATTTATTATCTCTCCCATTTTTTTGATTTAGTAAAAGAAAAGTGAATTGGATTTATCCCAATTTCTTAGGGAATATATCAATAAAATAAGCTCTTTTCAATAACAGGCAATACGCTTTTTTTAGGAAAAATTTAATTTGCAGGAAATTGTGGAAAATGCAGCAAAATGCACGCTGGTTTCCTTTCCACAATAAGGCAGATTAAACCAGGTGCCTCTTTTCGGGGCGGGGGATTATTGCCCGAACTTCATTGAAAGGACCAGTTCAGTTCCTTCGGGCGTAAAATTGTAGCTGACCTCATCCATGCAGCTTTTCATGATGTAGAGCCCCCGTCCGCTGTCGCGGAAAATGTTCTCCGGTGAGGTTGGGTCGGGAACTTCCTCGGGATTGAACCCCTTTCCTTCATCTTTAATGTAAACCTTCAGTGCGTCTTCATAGATCTCGACCTTAAGGCTTACTTTTTTTTCAGTGGAGGCTTTGTTTCCGTGGATCATTGCATTTGAGATGGCCTCATTTACGGCAAGAAGGAGGTTATTTAACCGTGCTTTGCCGAGGTTTGTCCCGGCTGAGATATCCTCCAGGAACTCTTCAACCAGAGGCAGCTTGTTTGGATCGCTGTTGATCTCAAGATGGTATGTTTCTTTGGGCAAAGTTTTTCCTCTTAATTAAAATGAGACAGCTTAAAATAAGAAAAAAAATAATATTTTCAACCGCCTAAAATTCCCAGTTTAACTGCATGTTCATGTTCGGAAGCTTTCTTCTCAGCCCATCGGCCCGGATGAGCTCATACCAGCCGTAAATCCTGAGATTAAGCCTGCTGTTAAGGCGGAGAGTGATCTCGGCAACCGGCCCTAAGCTGCGGTAGTCGGACTCTCTTTTTTTTATCTTATCCTGGAAAGAAAACGTTTTAAGCGTCAGGTACCTGATTCCCATGGCAAGTGATAATTCCTTCAGCCTGTAGTTAAGCTTGGGTTCAAAATAAATCTCTTCCAGGTTTCTTACCGGTTTACCCGTAAACCTCGTCCAGTTGAAGTCCCCCTGCTCTGAAAACTTTAGTGAGCCGAAGACGGTAAAGGCAAGCTTTTTTTTCAGGCGGATGGTCGTTGAGTCCTGCATTGACATCTGTCTGAAGGAAAAACTCCTGAAGTTTGATTTAATGTCCTCGAAGTCGTATACCGAGTAATTTGCAGAGACTTCGAAGGTATTCTTTGAGTTAATGACCTGGCTTTTAAAGTCGCCCCCGGTACTGAGCTTTAAGAGGCGCGTAAAATTGTTGTTTGAACTCCTTTCGGCAAAAATGTAGACGATGTGGTTGAGGTTAGCCTCCAGGTTAAGGAAAGCGTCAAAGAAAGGAGAAAGTTTTCTGATGTAGAGCACGCGGAAAATTGACATCAGCTCATCGCGGTCATCAAAGTTCTCTTCGCTGGGCGTATCGTAGCGGAGTTTGTTATGAAAAAGGCTTATGGAAAGAAAGTCGCTCTGGCTGAGCCTGAAGTTCCCGTTGAGTGACAGGGAAATTTTTTCGGCAATGTTGTTCTTCTGGCTTTCGAGCCTAACCCTCTCCTCGTAGGATTTAATTCTTTCCTCCTGAAGGAATACGTTTGTCTCGCTGATTTTCTTCACGACGTGCTTTTCATCTCTTTCCGAGTAATCCACCCTGAAGGAGCCGTCAAAGTCTGTAGTATGGTACATGTAGTTCGACTCCACTTCAAGCCTGAATTCCTCTACCCTCACGTCAAAAAGCGAAGGGGAGACGTTGCTAAGAACCCGGTAACGGGTATCGCGGTCGACATTTCTCCAGATTGCCCTTCCCGTCAGGTCAAAAGAAAAATCGTCTGAAGGCTTGCTATAAACGAAGCGGTCCTGAACAAAGTAGTTGCTTTCAATTCTGGACTGAATGTTGTTAATGATATTAAACTGTGCGGCAGAAATTGAGTCGGCGCTGAAATAAAAATCTTTCCTGTTCTGGTAGAACGAAGCTCCCAGCACATTTCCGAAGGAGCCTCCAAGATCGTTGCTGATGCTGGCAT
This sequence comes from Ignavibacteria bacterium, assembly GCA_025612245.1. Lineage (GTDB taxonomy): Bacteria > Bacteroidota > Ignavibacteria > Ignavibacteriales > SURF-24 > JAAXKN01. The sequence continues at coordinate 194,882 of JAAXKQ010000006.1, read as the reverse complement.
TGAATAAACGGAGTGCATTTTTTCTCGGGGAAATGTCCTCGTTCTGAAATTTCACAAGCGAAGAGATATTCATGTCGGCCAGAGCCAGGTTATCGGCCAGCCCTTCAATGCCATAGATTGTGCCGTAGTCGTATTGCCCGATCTGATTGTTGTTCGAGTAGCCCAAAGAAGGGGTAATAAATACTCTTTCCATGGGCTTGAATTTCGTGTAGAAAGATCCGTTCAGTAAGGATGCCTGATTGAGTGCAATTTTTCTGTTATCGGAAAGGATATCGTTATTGGCCATTATTCCAAGGCTCATAAAGCTGTTGAGCGCGTACTCGGTAATAAAGGAGAAGTACTGCTCGTCCTTAATATTCTTTGGAGTTGTTTGTATAAGCGTGGAGTTATAACTTTCGTTTATGCCGACGAAGAATTTATCGAACCTCCCTCCGAATTTAAGGCTGCTGCCAAGGGTATATGTGCTCAGGAGCTTGTCGAATTTTGTGCTAAAAAGCTTTTTCTCCCACTGCGACGTATTAAAGCTCAGGCTGTCAGGGCTGCTCTGCGCAAAAAGAGAAGCCGAAAGCATAAGTGCCAGGGTAAATATGGTTGCAGCGGCTTTCACAGTTCAGGGTCTAATTGTAAAGTGATTCAATGCAGATATACTGTTAGGCTCGCCATAATCGTTGGTAAACGTAATAACCCGCCAGTAATAAGGAGAATTCTGGTTTAAGGAAACGCCTCTGATCTTGACCTGAAGTGTATCGTTTACCTTGGAGCTCGAAAATTCTGTGCTCCAGATCTCTCCAAAGTACTGGTTCGACTGCAGAATGACCTTATAATGTGCCGGAACGGATATGGCTCTGATGACAAAGCTGTCAAAGTAATCGACCGTGCTGCCGTTTTGGGGAAATACAATTTCCGGAATTCCAAGGATCATATCTGAAGCCTCAGGTCCCGGATTGCTCCGCAGGCCGGCCTTGTCGACTGTAATAAGCTTGTAGTAATAAGTAACATATCTTTTCAGGTCGCGGGTATCCAGAAAACTGGGTTCCTTGGACAAGCCAAGAAAGTTTCCTTCTACCGGGGTGAAATCGGGAGATTCGCTTCTATAGACCTCGTAGCCGAGAATGTCGCCTTCCGTATTGGGCTGCCAGCTTAAGAAAACCGAGACCGAATCGATCCAGTTGCGGGCATTTACCTCAAGCGAGTAAACGGCCCTTGGAGCATACAAGTTTACGGGGCGTGCCTTGACGAAGTAAGTCCTGTTGCTCTCATTGCCGTTGTCATCAACCGCAGAGACTTTATAGAAATAAGTTGAATCGTAGGAAAGCGAGTCGTCCAGAAAATATGCATCAGAGGTAAGTGAAACCATTTTTAATGAAACGGAATCATTTACCCCTTTATAGACGTAGTAGCCCTTCAGGTTTACCTCAGCGTTGGGCTTCCAGTCGATAAGTATGCTGCCGTCATGCGCTGCAACCACCTCCAGCCCTTCGGGAACCGCGGGCGGGAGCCCGGGGCCAGGTGTATTTACAAGATCCTCTCTTCCACAGCCGGAAATAAAGCTTAAGAGGATCAGGAGCATGATAGTCCTAAATTTCAAAAACATCTCCTTTTTCCGGAATAGTGATATTGTTGTAACCAATGGATCTTAACCTGGTACAGAACTTCTGCTGCTGGTCTAAATCCCCGTGAACGAGGAAGATATTCTGGACCCTGTCTTTATCAAACTGGTTAAAATAGCCAAGAAGCTCGTTGGAGTCGGCATGAGCACTCAGGGAGTTCATTACTACGACTTCGGCTTTGAGGCAATATTCTTCTCCGAAGATCTTTACCACCGGCTCCCTTTCAACAATCTTTCGGCCCAGAGTATTTTCTGCGGAATAACCTACAATTAATATAATATTATTTTCATTCTCAATGTTATTGGCCAGGTGATGAAGTATTCTTCCGGCTTCAGCCATTCCAGAGCTGGCCATGATCATGCATGGGCCTTCTACTTTGTTAAGAGCCTTCGATTCTTCCACGTCCTTGATGTAGGTGAGCTTGTTGAAGCCGAAAGGATCCTTGTTTTGAATCAGGTACTGCGAGATGTCAAAATCGAAGCATTCGCTGTGCATGCGGAAAATATCCGTAGCATTTACGGATAACGGACTGTCAACATAGATCGGTATTCTTTCTGCCATGCCTTTTTCGAAAATGTTATTAAGCCAGTAAACCATCTCCTGCGTGCGCCCGACGCTAAATGAAGGAACAATTATTTTGGCTTTCCTTGAGACTGCTTTATTGATTACTTCGGCAAGCTTTTTCTCTGTCTCTTCGGCATTGTCGTGGAATCTTCCCCCGTAGGTCGCCTCTGAAATAAAGAAATCGACGTCCGGGATTTTCTCCGGATCCTTAAGTATAGGAAGGTTCTCTCTCCCAAGGTCCCCCGTAAAGCCGAGGTTAGTGATCCTGCCGTTTTCGTTTATTGTGAGGAATGAAATTGCAGAACCCAGTATATGACCGGCCTCGAAGAATGTAAGTTTAATCTCCGGGGTCAGCTGGAATTCCCTGTGGTAGTTCAATCCAACGAACCTCGCTATTGTTTCTTCCACGTCCTGCATCGAGTAGAGGGGGCTAAAGGGATTCTGCCCTTTTTTCTTCCTCTTTTTGTTTACGTACTCGACATCCTTCTGCTGGATAAATGCGCTGTCGCGCAGCATGACTGAAGCCAGGTCGCGTGTGGCGAACGTGGAATAGATATTACCCTTAAAACCCGACCTGACCAGGTTCGGGAGGTTGCCTGCGTGGTCGATGTGTGCGTGTGAAAGTATCACAAAGTCAATTTCCGCAGGATCGAACGCGGTGAAATTCTTGTTGATCTCATAGGCCAGTTTTCTTTTACCCTGATATAATCCGCAATCGAGGAGAAAAGACGTTCCGTTGGCTTTAATTAAATGCATGGAGCCTGTAACCGTACGGGCTGCTCCGATAAAACTGATCTGCATAGAGTAATCCTAATTTTGGTTTTAATCTATCCAAAGTTAACAAGAGATTCAATGTAGAGCCAAGGAAAATTTTATCATTAAAGCCGTCAATGGGGCATACTTCAAAATAGCCCTTGTACTTCCACGCCAAGGCGCAATGGTTTGCATTATCCTCCATAATAAATATATTAACTTAAAAAGGAAATCTTACAGAAGGGATGAGAAAAATGAGGAAATTCTTTGGGGCAGGGAAGTTTTCCGGCGGAAACATAATAAGCTTTCTTTCAGGTGCCGTTCTGGCGCTATCGGGAATATACTTTTTCAGCAACCTTCCTGAGGTAAAAAGAAGCTACGGCTTAGGCAGTAGTAGTCAGGCACAGGAATTTCCGCAGAAGTACCAGATCATTTCGCCTGTGCTGCCGGAGAAAATGGACTTCTGCGGCGAGGCGGTTCCGCTAAATAACGTATTTGTAAGGGAAAGGTTCGAACGGGAACTGATAGTAAATACATACTATCATTCTGCAACGCTCCTTGGAATAAAGCGGGCCAACAGGTGGTTCCCGGTAATTGAACCGATACTGAAAAAAAACGGCATTCCGGAGGACTTCAAGTACATCGTAGTCATCGAAAGCAATTTCGAACACCTAATCTCTCCTGCAGGAGCCGTGGGCTTCTGGCAGTTTACACAGAGCTCGGCCGAAAGATACGGGCTTCAGGTGGATAGTGAGGTGGATGAACGCTATAACGTCGAAAAATCGACGCAGGCAGCCTGCGATTACATTAAATATGCATACAATCAGTTCAAAAGCTGGACGCTTACGGCTGCTTCCTATAATATGGGGCTTACGGGAATTTCCAAGCAGCAGGAAAGACAGAAAGTGAAAAATTACTACAACCTTCTTCTTGGTGAGGAGACTTCACGCTATGTTGCGAGAATTCTGGCCGTAAAAGCCATATTTACGCATCCGCAGGACTATGGTTATCTCATAAAAAAAGAGGACCTTTACAGCACTCTGGAGTATGATGAAGTAAAGGTGACCTCGGACATTTCGAACCTGGCTGACTTTTCAGTGCAACACGGGATAAATTATAAGCTGCTCAAGATATTCAATCCCTGGCTGAGGGAAAACAACCTGACGGTCAAGAATGGGAAAGAGTACACCATAAAAATTCCCAAGAAAGGCAGCATTCAGGAAATCAGTGAAGGCTGAGGGCCCAAATTACAACGCGGGAAAATAAATTCTTGAAAGATGTCCAAGGCTTTTTTAATTTAAGGGCATAAAATGACAACCATTATATTGAGATCTGAGGAATCGGCTATGAGCAAAGATTCAAAAAAGGGAGGAATTTCAAGAAGGAAATTCCTGCAGGGTGTTGGCTCCGGCATAATCGGCAGCTATGTTCTGACTCCCGGAATTGCAAAGGCTGCGGAAGCCCTGAAGAAAAATTCTGAAAAGCTAATCTTGAGTGTGCCCCTTACGTTAAAAGTTAACGGCAAACAGGCGCATCTTCTGGTAGAGCCCAGAACGACGCTTGCCGAAGTCCTGCGAGAGAAGCTGGGACTCACGGGGACCAAAGTGGCTTGCAATAACGGCGAGTGCGGCGGATGTACAGTGCTACTGGATAAAAAAGCCGTCTATTCGTGCCATATACTGGCGCTTGATGCCGAGGGAAAAGAGGTGACCACAATCGAAGGCATAATGAAGGGGGAAAATCTGCATCCCATTCAGCAGGCATTTATAGATCATGATGGGCTTCAGTGCGGCTTCTGTACCCCGGGGCAGGTCATGGCTGCAGAGGCACTGCTGCTTAAGAATCCCAAACCTACCAGGCAGGATGTGCTGGAAGGTATGTCGGGAAATGTATGCCGCTGCGCGGCTTATCCGAACATAATTGAATCCGTGCTGGCTGCAGCAGAAAAGGCCGGTTCGGAGACTGCAGAATTAAAGTAACTGCTGCAAGAAAAAAAGAAAGCCTGCCTGGGATATAACCCCGGAATGTTTGCATGAGGCTTAAAAAAAAGAAGAAATTTTGAAAATTTAACAAAAGCAAGTTCGATTTCCCGGAGGAGCAATGGCTCGTAAAATTGTAAAATCCAGGTATTATGGAGATGAAGGTTTAATTGAGACAATGGCCGAGGTGCCTGTAGATAAACTTAAAGCCTGGGGCCCTGATGCTGAATTGAAGGTTGTGGGAAAGCCTGTTTCCCGTTTGGACGGCTATGAGAAGGTTACTGGAAAGGCAGCCTTTACCTTTGACGTCAGCCTGCCAAGAATGACGTACGCAAAGATACTTCGTTCTATGGTCCCTCACGCAAAAATTAGGAGTATTGATACTTCAGAGGCCGAGGACCTCCCGGGAGTACTTAAAATACTTACGCATAAAAACTGTCCCGTGATTCCCTGGCACTGGGGCACTACGGTTCTTTTCGATACGGAAGTCAGGTACCAGGGGGATGAGGTTGCCTGTGTCGTAGCCGAAAGCATGCAGATTGCAGAAGACGCCTTAAGCCTGATAAAAGTGGACTATGAGATTCTTCCTTTTGTAAGCGATCCTTCGGAGGCCATGAAGGCTGAGGCTCCTAAGGTTCATGCCTGGGGTAATATAATAGACGGCAAGCCCTCGCTTTACAGCAGGGGGGACGTGGAAAAAGGCTTTCAGGATTCAGACGTTATTTTTGAGGACACATACTCGACTCAGGTAGTAGTGCATAACCCAACAGAAGCACACTGCAGCGTGGTAAGTTGGGATGGCGATAAACTGACGGTCTGGGATTCCACGCAGGCCCTCTTTGGCGTAAGAGACGCAATTGCAAAGAGCCTTTCCATGCCTGCAAGCAAGGTCAGGGTAATAAAGAAATTCATGGGAGGCGGCTTCGGTGGAAAGCTTGAAGCGGGAAAGTACTCCGTCATTGCAGCCCTTATATCAAAGGAGATCGGGCGTCCTGTAAGAATTGCACTGGACAGGAAAGAAATGAACCTTTCGGTTGGCAACAGGCCAGATTCAGTGCAGAAACTGAAGGCAGGCGCAAAAAAGGATGGAACACTTTTAGCTTTAAGCCATTACTCGTTCGGCAACGTGGGCGCGTACCCCAACGACGCCGACTGCAGCTGGCCGCTAAGGACCTTATACAAATGTCCTAACGTCAGGACCGAAGAATACAGCGTTCTTACAAACCTTGGAAGGGCAAGAGCCTACAGGGCACCGGGCCACGTTCAGGGCACTTTTGCCTTTGAATCGATGATGGATGACCTTGCAGAAAAGCTCGGTCTGGATCCTTTGGAATTGCGAAGAAAAAACTACACGGAAATTGATCCAGTCTCAAACAGGCCTTATACGAGCAAACTGATCCTTGATGCGTATCAGAAGGGCTCGGAGGCCATAGGGTGGAAAGAAAAAAGAAAGCCTGCGGGTTCAGAGAAAGGGCGGTTTAGAAGAGGCATCGGAATGGCTTCCCAGATCTGGTGGGGCGGCGGCGGGCCGCCTGCATATGCAACCATTAAGCTGAATGAAGACGCCAGCCTCCACGTCATGGCCGGGACGCAGGATCTTGGAACCGGGACCTATACATTCCTGGCGCAGATAGCCTCTGAAGTGCTGGAGTTGCCGATTGAGAAAATCCAGGTTACAATTGGGGACACGGAAACCTGTCCATACTGCAGCCTTAGCGGTGGAAGCATGACCGCTCCGTCTGTTTCGCCTGCAGTGCGCGATGCATCAGAACAGATGAAAAGAAAACTCATATCGGCAGCCGGGGCAATACTTGAAACATCTGAAAGCAACGTTAAGTATTCAGCCGGTAAGATGTCCAGGCTAGATGATCCCGCAAAAATAATTTCAATCAGCGAAGTAATTGAAAAGCTGGACGAGAAGATGATCGTAACTACAGGCGCCAGGGAGGCAAATCCCGAGGGCTATGAGATCAACACTTTTGGTGCCCAGTTTGCCGAGGTTGAAGTGGATACGGATACTGGAAAAGTCAGAGTTATTAAAGTTGTTGCCGCGCACGACATTGGGCGCGTCTTAAACCAGAAGACACTTTTTAACCAGCTCCACGGGGGAATCATTCAGGGCATAGGCTACGCGCTCATGGAAGAACGCGTGGTGGATACGTATACGGGGAAAGTCCTTACGACAAATATTCACGACTACAAGATTCCGACCATTATGGAAACACCCCAAATCGAGGTGATTATTGTAAGCAGTGGTGACTTGCTCATAAGCAATACCGGAGTAAAGGGAGTTGGCGAGCCTGCAATAATCCCGACCGCAGCTGCAATTGCAAACGCAGTTTACAACGCAACGGGCGTAAGAATTAAAAGCCTGCCCATTACGGCCGACAAGGTGCTGATGGCCTTAAGTGAAAAAAATTAAGCGGAGTTCAAAAGAGATGAAAAATTTTAATTACATACAGCCCAAAAGCCTTAAGGAGGCATCAGATATACTGAAAAAAAAGCCCCATGAGGCAATGCTCTACGCCGGAGGCACCGACGCGCTTGGACTTATGAAGCAGGACATTATAAAGCCTGAGGAAGTAGTTAACCTTAAGTCCGTCCCGGGGCTCAATTATATCAGCTATACCAATGGTAAAGGGCTCCGGATAGGGGCCTTGACTGAGCTCGCTGAAATTGCCGAAAACCCGGTAATATCTGAAAAATACCCAATCCTCAGGCATGCAGCGCTTGCCGTTGCATCGCCACAGCTAAGAAACCTGGGTACAATTGCCGGCAACCTGTGCCAGCGCCCAAGGTGCTGGTACTACAGGGAGGAGTTTAACTGCCTGAGAAAAGGCGGCGATATGTGCTACGCCTTTGACGGGCAGAATAAGTACCACTGCGTAATTGGAGGCGGTCCATGCTTTATTGTACACCCCTCGGACCTGGCGGTTGTTCTTTTGGCGCTGGATGCCAAGCTGACAGTATTTGGCGACAGGAAAACAAGAACGGTTCAGCTCAAGGACTTTTTTGTTTCGCCGGGAGATGACTACCAGCACGAGAATAACCTGAAGGCCGGGGAAATTATAACTGAAATCCAGATTCCCGAGCTCCCTCAGGATGCAAAGTCCGCCTTTGTTAAATTCAGGGAGCGTGGCGTATGGGATTTTGCAGTTGTCAGTGTGGGGGCAGTAATAAGAAAAGAAGGAAGCAAGGTCATTTCAGGGAAACTCGCCTTTGGCGGCGTTGCCCCAATACCCTGGATGGATGAGTCCTTGAACGCTAAGCTCCCGGGTGTGGCTCTGAGCGAGGAGCCGGTTGCACAGCTGGTTTCCGAGATACTGAAGAAAGCAGAGCCTCTTTCAAAGAATGCATACAAAGTCCCCCTGGTAAGGAATCTTACAAAAAGGCTTCTTCTGGAGCTCTGAAAGCTTGGAGAATTTACAATCCCAATTGCCTCCTGGTGCAAGCCGGATTTATGCGGCGGGGCCCCATCTTTTTTGTCGGGGTCCGCTTTCTTCTCCTTTAAGCTGCTCTTTCTCAGCTTTGTAGTTAGCCTTTTCTATAGCGCTTCACTAAAATTTGACGTAAATTAGTCTATTAAATTAATTTTTACACAGTAGACAGCTTTTAGAACAGTTTTAATTTGATCGATTTTAGAGTAATAGAAAAAGATCCCAATTCAAAGGCCAGGGCAGGATACTTTGAAACAGGGCACGGAAGGGTTGAAACCCCGATATTCATGCCGGTAGGTACACAGGGAACAGTTAAGGCAGTAAACCAGGGATTTCTGGAAAATGACGTTAATGCCAGGATAATTCTGGGTAACACATACCACCTTTACTTGCGTCCGGGTACGGAAATCCTGGAAAAAGCAGGCGGGCTGCACCGTTTTATGAACTGGAATAGACCGGTATTGACCGACAGCGGGGGCTTTCAGGTATACAGCCTTTCGGATTTGAGGAAAATGAGGAGCGACGGCGTGGAGTTCAGGAGCCATTTAGACGGCTCTAAGCACTTTTTTACTCCTGAGAAGGTAATCAAGATTGAAAGGAGTATCGGCTCCGACATAATGATGCCTTTGGACGAATGCACACCTTTCCCGTGCGACTATGAATACGCAAAGAAATCCAAAGAACTTACTTCCTGCTGGGCTGCCCTTAACAAAGAGGCATTTGAGAAAACTGTGCCTTACTATGGTCACGAGCAGTATCTTTTCGGGATCATTCAGGGCAGCGTTTATAAGGACCTCAGGGAGTCTTCGGCTGAAGACCTGAAGAAGATCGGTTTTGACGGCTATGCAATCGGGGGCCTTGCAGTAGGAGAGCCTACCGAAACCATGTACGATATGGTGGATTTTACTACGGACTTGATGCCCGAGCATAAGCCAAGATATCTGATGGGAGTAGGGCGCCCGGAAAATATACTCGAAGGCATCTCACGCGGTGTGGACATGTTCGACTGCGTAATGCCCACGCGTAACGCGAGAAATGCATACCTGTTTACCTGGAACGGGATACTCTCTATGAGAAACGCTTTTTATAAGGATGACTTTCAGCCCGTGGACGCAAACTGCAGCTGTTATACGTGTTCTAATTTTACGAGAGCGTACTTAAGGCACTTGTTCATTGCAAGGGAAATTCTGGCCCTTGAACTGGCAAGCATACACAACCTGCATTTTTATCTGGAACTTGTCACCAGGGCAAGAAAGAAAATTATTGAAGGTGATTTTGCACAGTGGAAAAATGAAGTAATCAATAAACTATCGGTAAATATCAATAACTCAAAGTAAGGAGGAATAAGTGAATTTATTATTAGCAATGGCTCCTCAGGGTGCCCAGGGCGGCGGCGGAAGCATGATCTCAACTCTGATCATGTTTGGTGCTATTTTTGCAATCTTCTATTTCATGATCATCAGGCCGCAGCAGAAAAGGGCTAAGGAAAGAGATCAGCTCCTGGCTAATCTTCAGAAAGGCGATAAGATTATAACCTCGGGCGGAATTCACGGAACCATTGAAGGCCTGGAGGAGAAAACCTGCCTGGTGAAAATCGGCGAAAACGTAAAAATTAAAATTGAACGTTCAGCAATTGCAACTATATTAAAATAATTGAACGCTCAGTCTGTCTGAAAAACGGTTAGTTAGAAAAGGAAATAAAATGTTCTGTTCAGTGGAAGAAGCCATTGAGGAAATCAAAAATGGCAAAGTTATAATTGTTGTGGATGACGAGGAAAGGGAGAACGAAGGGGACCTGGTTTGCGCAGCAGAATTCATTACTCCTGAGATTGTAAATTTTATGGCAAAACACGGCAGGGGAATGATATGCGCCCCAATGTCGGGTAAGCGACTAGACGAGCTTGGATTGCAGTTAATGGTGGATTCCAACACTGCACTGCATGGAACTCAGTTTACCGTTACAGTTGATGCCGCAGAAGGTACTACGACAGGAATATCTGCAAGCGACAGGGCTACAACAATCAAGAAATTGACCGACCGTAATGCCAAGTCTACGGATTTTGCAAGGCCCGGGCATATTTTCCCTTTAAGAGCTTTTGACGAGGGTGTCTTAAGGCGTGCAGGGCACACTGAGGCCGTAATTGACCTCTGCAAGCTCTCCGGTATACAGCCCGTAGGCGTACTCTGTGAAATCTTGAACGAAGACGGCACCATGGCCCGCGTACCGGACCTTGAGAAATACGCCGAACAGTTTAAGCTTAAGATCCTGACTGTAAGCGACCTCATTAAATACCGCATTCAAAAGGATAAACTGATCCAGAAGGAAGCAGATGTCAAGTTCCCGATAAAAAAGGGAAATTTCCACCTGCACGTCTATAGAAGCCTTCTGGACAATAAGGAACACGTGGCTCTGGTTAAGGGAAAAATCGATCCCGAGAAACCCGTTCTCGTGCGCGTGCATTCAGAATGCCTGACTGGAGATGTATTCCAGTCACTCAGGTGCGACTGCCACGACCAGCTCCACGCTGCAATTGAAAAAATTGAAGCCGAGGGCACTGGCGTCCTTGTCTATATGAGGCAGGAAGGACGGGGCATCGGCCTGGCTAACAAGATAAGGGCTTATGTCCTTCAAGATAACGGGCGCGATACCGTTCAGGCAAACGAGGACCTGGGCTTTAAGGCCGACTTGAGGGATTATGGCATAGGGGCTCAGATACTCCTGGATTTGGGCGTAAGGAAAATGAAACTCCTGACAAATAATCCAAAGAAAATCATAGGCCTGAAGGGCTACGGGCTTGAAATAGTCGAAAGGGTTCCGCTTGAGATTGCTCCAAATGAAAAGAACATGAAGTACCTGCAGACCAAGCGCGACAAGCTCGGGCACCTGATACTGCTTAACGACAAGCAGTTCTGCTGAAAACAGATCTGTTATTAAAGAGACTTAAAAAGAAATATTTTTTTAAGTCTCTTTTTTTATCTAATATATCTTTATAAACAATTTATGGGAACAGATGAAAGAGTTAGGAATTGAAAAAAACTTTCTGGCAGTAGAAAAGAAATCTTCATCTTATAAGAATTCTTTGATCGCTATCGTATCGGCTCCTTTTGAAAAAACCGTAAGCTACGGACATGGAACGAAAAACGGACCAAAGGGAATTGTTGAAGCATCCCACTACGTGGAATTTTATGACGAGGAGATGGACCGCGAACTGGTTTTTGAAAAGGGGATCTGCACTTTGCCATTCCTGGACTTTAAGGAACTTAGCATCAAGAAATCTTTAGACCTGATCTATAAAAACGTGAAGTCTCTTCTGGATGACGATAAATTTGTTGTTACACTGGGCGGGGAGCATTCAATTTCCATAGCTCCAATCAAGGCACACCTGGAGAAGTATCCCGATCTTACAATTCTCCAGTTTGATGCCCATTCAGACTTAAGGCAGAGCTACGAAGGCTCAATTTACTCTCATGCGTGTGTTATGGCCAGGGCGGCAGAGCTGACGAAAAATATTGTTCAGGTTGGCATCAGGGCTCAGTCGATCGAAGAATCGTGGTTTATAAAGGAAAATAACATAAAGACATTCTATGCCAGGGATATCCGCCTCGGGAAATACGGGCAGGACTGGCAAAGAAGCGTGCTTGAGCAGCTGGGGAAAAACGTTTACGTGACCTTTGACGTAGATGCCTTTGATCCATCGTTTATGCCCTCGACCGGAACTCCGGAACCAGGAGGCCTTTTCTGGGATGAAACGATGAATCTTTTGCGCATGATAGGAAAGGAAAGAAACATCGTGGGCTTCGATGTAGTTGAACTGGCCCCGGTAAAGGCAAGCACTTCTTCGGACTTTAATGCTGCAAAGCTTGTCTATAAGATGCTGAACTACTCATTCCAGAATAAATAATTTTACTCTTCTCAAAGGGGCGGAGAGATTTTTTCCCCCGCCCCTTCATTTCATTATAAATCTTTCTTTTGTTATAATTCCTTTAGGGCTGCTTTCCCCCGGTATGGTTTTACTCCTCATCACCTTAAAAGATGATTCCCGGTTCCTTGAAAATAGATAGCTTATTAAGAAAAGTTTCTCTAATTTTTAGCAAAAATCGCTTCGGGGGTTGAGATGAAAGCTAAAAACAGGCTCCTGCCTTTTATTTTGGCAGTGCTTTTTTTGTTTGAATCGTGCTCGTCAACTGATCCGGACAGCCGCCTTAAGGCTCCGGGTGCCGAGGATCGTGGGCGTTATGATTCTGAATTCCCAAACAGGAACTGCTCAAAGCAGCTCGAAGAGATCAGTGAAAGCATAAAGCTGCTTAATTCCGTGGCATATTACAGGACGATCTATTTTAGTCCTGAAAGCCACGTCGAAAGGTCCATGATCAACAGCGAGGCCATAAGGAAGTACGGTACGCGCATTGAATACATGGACAACACGGCTTCCGGAACAGCTACTGTAATCTTCTATAACTTTAAGCGGGTGGCTGTAATGACGTGTGCCCACGTGGTTAACTTTGAGGATACGCTTGTCACATACTTCAGGGGCCCGGACGGGGGAGTGAGCAAGTACGTACAAAGCTATGCCGTCAAGGAAAGGCAGACGAACTATATTGCCGACTTTCCGGATGACGGGGAGCTGGATATAATAAGCATCAACCCTGCCTTGGACGTTGCAATACTCGGCAAGGAGCTTTCTCACGAGCCAGATGAGAAAATATCAGTTTTTTCATATCCCCTGGGAGAGGCAAAAGAGCTTGAGTGGGGGTCATTTGTCTATGTCTTCGGCTACCCAATGGGTTATAAGACACTTACCAAGGCCATCGTCAGCAGCCCAAACCGCGACAAGTCGGGCAGCTTCATCATTGATGCCGTATTTAACAGGGGCTTTAGCGGGGGAATTATTCTGGCCGTAAGAAATGGAATTCCGAATTTTGAGCTTGTAGGAATGATAAAGGCTTTGTTTGCAGATTATGAATACGTCGTAAGACCTCCTAAAGACTACAGCATTGAACAGTATGACCCGCTTGTGCCTTATAACAAGGAGCTGTATGTTGAAAGACGCATGAACATAAAGTATGGGCTGTCGAAGGCAATTCCTGTGGAATCCATAAGGCAGTATTTTATCGACAACGAGTCGCTTTTTTCAAGCCGGGGATATAATTTTAACGACTTTGTAAACAAGAATCTCTAGGATGGGAATTTTACCCATTTCTTGCCACAGAAAGGCGAAAAATGCCCTGAAAACCCGGGTTTTCAGGGCATTTATTTTGCTCCATTTCTTCCACGGAAAACCGCATAAATAGTTTAATTTTAAGCTTTTATCCAGTGTTTTACTTCCCAAATGCCCACTATGAAAACAAAGGGACTTCAGGAGGCTGGTTTAATTTCCGGCGACAAAAAAAATCTAAAAAAAACTTGACTTTGCTGATAAATTTCAGTTATTTTTGCCTTCAGTGGGTAAAGGTGTGGAAAAATCCCAAAAAGTGGGGAAAATGTTTATAGGAAGCTTTACATATTCAATTGACTCAAAAGGCAGGGTTAGCATTCCGGCCAAGCTGCGTAAGTACGTCAAGCCGGAGGCCAACGATACTTTTGTTATGACCAGGGGTGTGGAGCAGTGCATTGTAGTTTACCCTCTTGACCAGTGGAAAGAGCTTGTGGACCACAAGCTGGCTAACTTAAACGAGTTCGACAGGAAAGAAGCCATGTTTCTGAGGGCATTCCTTCAGAGAGCTTCAGAGGATTCACTCGATTCACAGTCAAGGCTGCTTATCCCACAGAACCTCATTGAATATGCGGGCATTGAAAAGGAAGTCTTCATACTTGGTGCGATTAAGAAGATCGAGATCTGGAATCCGGCAGTTTATGAGAAATATCTTGCCTCACAGCCGGAGAGTTTCGAGGAGATTGCACAGGAAGTGATGAAACCATAAAGGCGATGGAAGAAAAACATATTCCGGTACTGTTAAAAGAAAGCCTGAGTTATCTGATCACAGATAAGCAGGGAGCTTATTTCGACGGGACAATAGGCTTTGGCGGCCACGCGTCGAAATTTCTTGAAGTACTGGACCCGGTGGAAGCAAAACTTGTTGCAACTGAAGTAGACAAGGATGCATACGATTTTTCCAAAGCCAAATTTCAGTCTGATAACAGAGTAAGATTATATAATACAAACTTTTCAGAGATCGATACTGTCTCGAAAATCGAGTTTATTGAGCATTTTGACGGCATATTTGCCGACTTGGGGGTTTCATCCTTTCAGCTTGACAACCCTGAATCGGGCTTTACCTACAGAAGTCAAAGTCCATTGGATCTCAGGCTCGACAAGACAAAACAGATCTCAGCCTCTGATGTTATTAATGGGTTTACAGAAGAGGAAATTGCAGATATATTGTACCAATTCGGTGAGGAAAAGAATTCGCGGAGGATTGCTCAGAGGATAGTTCAGCAGCGTGGGTTCAGAGAAATTGAAACCACTACTGAACTGGCCGGAATAATTGAAGATTTGACGCCTTCTCAGCACCTGAACAAAACTCTATCGCGTGTTTTCCAGGCCTTAAGAATTTATGTCAACGATGAGCTGGGTGTTTTAAGGGAGTTCCTGATAAAATCAGTGGAACTGTTAAAGACAGGAGGAAACATCGTGATTTTGACTTACCACTCTTTGGAAGACCGGGTGGTAAAGGATTTTTTTAAGAATGAAAGTTTATCCTGTGTCTGTCCGCCTGATTTTCCCATTTGTGTATGCGATAAGGTAAAAAGACTCGAAGTATTAACCAGAAAGCCTGTCGCCCCATCGTCTGAAGAAATAGAAATTAACAGAAGAGCAAGAAGCGCAAAACTAAGAGCAGCAAGAAGGGTATGAAGAAAGCTAAATCCGGACACAAAAAGCCAGTAATAATTCTTACCCTCATATCGGCGTTTTTTGTCGCTTCAGTTGTTCTACTGTATGTCGTCCTGAAACTAGAAATTGAAAGGCTTACAAAAGAGAAAATATATCTCGAAGAAACTTTGGAAGCCAAAAATAATGAAACCGTAATGCTTCAGGTTGAAGTGCAGAAGCTGGAAACGGAAGAAAGAATCATTCAGCTGGCGGAATCGAGGTTGGAAATGGAAAAACTCTCGGAACCGAACATTGTAATTGAGGTCGAGAAAGATCAGCTGGATGAGGTTGTAAAAGAGATTAACAGCAAATATGAATAACAACAGAGCTTTACTGGTAATATTTGTACTGATCATTTTCTTTGCAGCTTTACTGATCAAACTTTTTGACATTCAGATCAGGAAACACGATGACTTTGACTATTATGCCAAGAATCAGCAGATCGAAAAGAAGGTAATCAGGGCTGAAAGGGGATTTATTTACGACAGAAACGGTGAACTGCTGGCATATGACCGTAATGACGTTTCATTTTTTGTCGACACAAGAATGGCAAAGGACAAGGATATTGATTCCCTGTCCTCAATTTTTTCCAGGGTATTCGGCAATTCAAAAAGCTATTACAGGAATAAGCTGAAGAACCCTGCATCCAAGGTTGTTTGTCTGGAGAAAAAGGCTCCTGCCGAGCTGGCAGTAAAGCTAAAGGACGTGAAGATCAACGGCCTGTTCTCGAAGGAAGATCCGACCAGGATCTATTCTTATGACAACCTTGCTTCGCACGTACTGGGTTACGTTGGGAACTCATACGAAGGCATAGACGGAGTAGAGAAGTACTATAACAAGGTTCTTACCGGTACTGACGGAAACATGATCATCGAAAGGGATGTCAAGGGTAGAATGGTAACGGTTTCTGAAGATGCAACCGTCCAACCCGTGCCCGGGGAAAATCTGGTCCTGACAATTGACAAATCTTACCAGAAGATCCTCGAAGAAGAGCTCAGGAAGGGCCTGGAGCAGTTCCAGAGTAATGCCGCCATTGGCATTATCATGGACCCAAACACAGGAGAAATACTGGCACTGGCCAATATGCCGGATTATAATCCAAACAAGTACGGGGCCTCCTCCGATGCAATCAGGCGCAACAGGGCACTGACTGATACCTATGAGCCGGGGTCCACTTTTAAGTCGATTACGATTTCAACCCTGTTTGACAAGCATCTGATCAAGGGAAATGAAAGCGTCTATGCAGAGAACGGAAAATTCAGGTACAGAAACGTTAACATCACCGATTCACACAAGCTCCAGTGGCTTACCGTGCGCGAGGTCATTGAGCAGTCGAGCAACATAGGCATGGCAAAGTTGATCGGGAAGATTGACGATGACAGCTTTTACAAGTACCTCAGGAATTATGGATTTGGCAATTATTCCTTTATAGATCTGCCTGGAGAAAGCAGGGGAACACTGAAAAAGCCGGGAAACTTCAACGAACTGACCCAGGCTTTTATGTCATTTGGTTATGAGGTATCGGTTACCCCGATACAGATTGCAACGGCCTATGCAGCTTTAGTCAACGGAGGAACGCTTTATCAGCCTCACCTGCTCAAGAGGGTTACCTCAAGGGATGGCTCGGTAAAGGAAGAGTTTACGCCGAAGCCGCTTAGAAATGTCATAAGAAAAGAGACCTCCGACAGGATAAAAAACCTGCTCGTAGGCGTCATTGAGAACGGAACGGCAAAGACGGCAAAGCTGGACAGGGTAACTGCCGGGGGAAAGACAGGAACCTCGCAGCAGCTCATTAACAACAAGTATTCTAGTTCCAGCTATAATTCATCGTTTGTCGGGTTTTTCCCGGCTGACAAGCCAAAGGTTGTCTGCTACATACTTGTAAACTCACCACAGGTGGGACGCTACGGAGGACTCGTGGCAGCCCCGATTTTTAAGAATGTGGCTGAAAGACTGATTGCAGCAGATATCAACCTCATTTCAGGGACAAAGCTTAAAGACGATGAGAAGACAAAGTTTGAAAAGGTGATTACGGCTTCTGAAAAGGTAAGCCAAAACAGAAAATATGCAGACGTTCCGCAAAACAGCCAGGCGAGGAATTATTCGGTAAGCAGGCCCAGTGTGTTGAACAAAAGTTTTATGCCTGACTTAAGCAGTTACAATTTAAGAGACGCAGTTGCAGTGTTATTGGAATTGGGAATAAAGTATAAGATTGAAGGCAGCGGAAAGGTGGTCTCACAGAGCCTGCCGTCCGGAACCAGGATCAGGCCGGGACTATTCTGTCAGCTGAAATGTGTGGAAAAGAAATTAACCGGAGCAAGGATAAACTGAGATGGAATTAACAAAGCTTGTAAATAGTATCAGGGTAATACAGCTTGCCGGTGAAGTTGAACGCAAGGATATTGAAGCAATTTCATACGACTCGAGGACGGTTAAAAAGAATACTCTCTTTGTTGCCATAACTGGTTTTAACACCGACGGACATAAATATATACTCGATGCAATAAATAAGGGGGCTACAGCTGTAGTCCTTGAAAATGACACGGTAATCCCAAACGAAGTTTTTATTCACCGCAACGTTACAAAGATACTTGTCAGGAACAGCCGTCAGGCACTGGCTGAAATTTCAAATGCCTTTTACAAGGAACCCTCAAAAAAGCTTCAGCTCGTGGGAATTACCGGTACAAAGGGCAAGACAACAACATCCTTCTATGTGAAGAATATCTTTGAGACGGCGGGCTTTAAGACCGGAATGATCGGCACAATTGCAAATTTCATTGCCGAGAAGAGAATCTATACCACCATGACAACCCCCGAGTCATCCGACTTAAACCAGCTCTTCGCCACAATGGCAGCTGAAGGATGCACACATGCTGTAATGGAGGTTTCATCGCACTCACTGGTCTTGAACAGGGTGAAGAATCTTTCTTTCAAAGGTTCGGTTTTTACAAACATTACTTCAGATCACCTGGATTTTCACAAAACATTTGAAGAATACCTGAAGGCAAAGAAGATACTGTTCGATGAACTGGCTGAGGATGCCTTTGTAGTATATAACGCGAATGACCCCAGCTCAGAAAGAGTTATTGCAGCGACAAAGGCAAAAACCTTCTCTTACGGCACTAAGGAAGGCGTAGACTTCCAGATAAGCGACATCAGCTACGACCTGAACGGAACTTCTTTTATCATACGATACAATGCCGAGGACTTCAGGATCAAAACCCGCCTTGTAGGCGAGTTTAATGCATTTAATGCCACGGCTGCCTTTGCAATTTGCAGCGTGCTTGGCATCAAAACCGAAGAAATTATAAAAGGAATTGATACCACCGCGCAGGTAGCAGGAAGGTTTGAAACTATAAGCTATAAGGATAAAAAAGTAATAGTTGACTACAGCCATACGGCTGACAGCCTGGAAAAAGCACTCCTTGCAATACATAATATTACAAAAGGGCAGAACCCGGTTTATACCGTATTTGGCTGCGGGGGCAACAGGGACCGGACAAAAAGGCCCATTATGGGGAAAATTGCAAGCGAACTGAGCAATCAGGCCATTGTTACCTCGGATAACCCAAGGTTCGAGGACCCGATGGAAATTATTTCCGAGATAACAAAAGGAATAGAAAAAAATAACTACAAGGTTATTGAGAACAGGGAAGAGGCCATAAAAACGGCAATCGAGCACTCTGAGAGTAACGCAGTTATTCTCATTGCCGGCAAAGGGCACGAGACCTATCAGGAAATTAAAGGCGTAAGAAACCATTTTTCAGACATTGAAATTGCCGGGAAGTACTTAAGAAATGAATAAGCCCAGGATTACACTAGAAGATCTGTTTAATTTGACGGGAGCGGTGATCTATAACCCCGATACCTTTTCTTCATCTGCCGTCGTATCAACCGATACAAGGACCATAAAGAAAGGATCCATTTTTGTCGCCATCAAGGGTGATAAAATGGACGGGCACAAGTTTGTTGAAGACGCCGTAAAGAAAGGGGCTTCGGCAGTTGTCATCAACAAAAATAAGCTGAAGGATTTTGACGACGTTGAGGTTACGCTCGTAACGGTAAAAGATACAACAAAGGCCTATGGCGAGCTGGCGGCAATGTGGCGCTTTAAGCTGAAGGCAAGGGTAGTCGGTATTACGGGCAGCAACGGGAAAACCACCACTAAAGAGATCCTCTCGCAGCTGCTGGAAGAAAAGTTCAGTGTAGCCAAAACGCTTTCAAATAACAATAATCACATTGGCGTTCCTCTTACCATCCTTTCAACGGGTGGCAGTAAAGATGCGCTGGTTCTTGAACTCGGTACAAATCACTTCGGTGAAATTGCCTATACGGCACAGATAGCAAGACCCGATTTTGCACTCATTACAAATATCGGCGAGTCGCACCTGGAGTTTCTGCACGACCTGAATGGTGTGGCAGAGGAAAAGCTGGCACTCTTCAAAGCCCAGAACGGGCCTGAGGCCAGGATATTTCTTAATACCGACGACAAAATATTAAAGAAAAAACTTAAAGAATATAAAAATGCCGTTACATTCGGCTTTGAAGGCAGCCCTGCTATAAAAGGCACCATTAAAGGAGTTGGCAAGGAAGGTAAAACTAAACTTTGCATTAACTACAAGGGCAAGGAAATTGAAGTCCAGCTGCCGATCCATGGCTTAAGCAGTGCAAAGAATTTTCTTGCTGCCTCTGCCATAGCTCTTGAGATGGGGCTGAGTGCCTCACAGCTGAAAAGCGGTGCCAAAAAACTCAAAGCCGTGGATAAACGGCTCAACGTAAAAGTCCATGACGGGTTTATTCTGGTAGATGATACCTATAACGCAAACCCTCTTTCAATGAAATCCGCATTTGAATTCATAAGTGGTTTTGAAGACAGGAAAAAAGTTGCAGTCCTGGGTGACATGTTCGAGCTTGGCAGTGAAGCACTGCAGGCGCATAAGGATCTTGCAAAGTCTGTCAGGAAAAACAAGATTCATGAAGTTTACACGCTTGGTAAATGGATGAAGAACCTGAATGGTGAACTTCAGAATGGAAAAATTACCAGCAGGCATTTTAAGGATAGAAGCTCATTGGCAGATTTTCTGGCAAATAATGACTTTGAAAAGTCGGTTATTCTTGTTAAAGGGTCGCGTGGAATGAAAATGGAAGAATTCGTAAAAATTTTGGAAGGAAGAAAGTAAAAGAGATGTTTTATTATTTGTTGGAATATATTAACAAAGTTTTTAGCCCCCCGGGATTTGACCTTTTCAGGTTTTTAACTTTCAGGGCTGCTCTGTCGGCAATTTCGTCGCTGTTCTTATCCTTGTACTTAGGGCCCAAGCTCATACACTACTTGAGAAAAAAACAGATCGGCGAGGCAAAGAAAATTGACGGACCAAAGAGCCACTGGTCAAAGGCCGGAACGCCTACGATGGGAGGAATTATCATTATCTTCTCAGTCATAGTGCCCGTGCTTTTCTGGAGCGACATTAAAAGTATCTACATAATTCTTGTAACGGTCGGCACGCTCTGGCTCAGCGGCGTCGGGTTCCTGGACGACTACCTGAAGGTAATGAAAAAGTTTCCCAACGGCCTTATAGCAAGATACAAGCTTTTAGGACAGATCTTAATAGGCCTTGTGGTAGGAGTGACGGTCTATTTTCTGCCGCAGTTCAGGGATGTTAACTCGATAACAACACTACCGTTTTTTAAGGATACAAATTTTGATTTCTCATACCTTTATATTCCGGCGGTTGTCTTTATCATTACGGCTACCTCAAACGCCGTCAACCTTACTGACGGACTGGACGGGCTTGCAATCGGCAATGTAATGATTGTAATGATAGCTCTTGCAATTTTAAGTTACGTCTCAGGAAATATCATTTATGCAGACTACCTGAACATAGTTTACCTGCCGGGTTCCGGTGAACTGATAGTCTTTGTTGCCGCAGTTCTGGGGGCATCGCTGGGCTTCCTGTGGTTTAATTTTTATCCGGCCCAGATATTTATGGGTGATACGGGTTCACTAGCGCTTGGCGGCGCTTTCGGCATCATTATGATACTCATAAAAAAAGAGCTCCTGATTCCGATTCTAGGAGGAGTATTCTTCCTTGAGACGGTTTCCGTGATCATACAGAGGCTCTATTTTAAGTATACAAAGATCAGATACGGCGAGGGCAGAAGAATTTTCAAGATGGCTCCAGTCCATCACCATTTCGAACTGATGGGATGGCCGGAACCCAAAATTGTGGTCAGGTTTTACATCCTGACGATTATTTTAACAATTTTCAGTTTAACAACATTTAAGATAAGATGATCAGCATAGCGGGTAAGAAAATAAGCATAATCGGCGCCGTCAGGAGCGGACTTGGTGCTGCCAGGCTGGTAAAGAGCCTTGGCGGTGTTCCATTTGTAAGTGATTCTGCTCCAAAGGAAAAGATTCAGAAGAATCTTGAGCTACTAGACGGCGAAAACATTTCATACGAATTTGCAGGGCATTCAGAAAGAGTATATGACTGCGAATTTATGATTACATCTCCCGGGGTGCCTTCGGACTCCCAGGTGCTTGTTAATGCAAGGGCAAAGGGAATTAAGATAATTAGCGAAGTGGAATTTGCCTCCAATTTCTGCAAAGGAAAAATAATTTCCATTACAGGTACAAACGGCAAAACCACTACCACAAGCCTGTGCGCACACGTTCTGAATGAATGCGGACTTAAGACTTATCTTGCTGGCAACATAGGCATTGCTTTCTCTGACGTCGTCTTAAACGTCAAAGAGGATGAATGCGTGGCTCTTGAGACCTCAAGCTTCCAGCTGGACCATGTGGATACATTCAAGCCATCGGTTGCAACCATTCTGAACATTACGCCGGATCACCTGGACCGTTACGGCCATGAACTGCAGAATTATATAAACTCAAAGCTGAACGTCTTCAAGAACCAGGATGAAAACGACTTCCTGATACTCAATGCAGATGACGAAAGGACGCCCGGGGAAATCAGCAACCCAAATGTCAAAAGGTTATATTTCTCTCTTCACAAGACGGTTTCCGACGGTGCCTGCCTGGAAGACGGGAAAATGGTCTATAGGCGCAATGGCAACGTTGAATTCAGCTGCGGCATAAACGAATTCAGCCTCGTAGGCGAGCACAACTACGCAAACGCAATGGCTGTTATCATAATTGCTAAGATATTTAACCTGGATAACGACAAGATAAAGTCTGCTCTTGGAAATTTCCCCGGAGTTGAACACCGCCTCGAATTTGTGCGCGAGCTCGACGGGGTTAAATACATAAACGATTCCAAGGCAACAAACGTTGACTCGGTCTGGTATGCCTTAAGGAGCTTTGAGGAGCCGATTTTCCTCATACTTGGGGGGAAAGATAAGGGAAATGACTATAACCAGATCAGGGACCTGGTTATAAAAAAGGTAAAAAAGATCTATGCCATCGGCTCATCGGCCGATAAGGTTTTTAATTTCTTCCATAGCCTGGTAAAAGTGGAAATCAAGAAGTCGCTGGAAGAATGCGTAAATACGGCAAGCAGCGAGGCAAGGGAAAACGACGTAGTACTGCTTTCACCTGCTTGTGCAAGCTTCGATATGTTCAATGATTATGAACACAGGGGAAGAGTATTTAAGGAAGCCGTAAATAAATTATGAACCTGAAGTATTTAAGCAGAATATTCTATATCGCGATTTTGGCCTTAATAATTGTAGGTTCGGCTCTGGTACTAAGTGCAAGCAGCGCCTACAGTGCTTTAAGATTTCATGACAACCTTTACAGACTTTTTTCTGCTCATATTATCAGGGTGGTTATTGCAATTTTCTCCCTCGTACTGTTCTCGGTTATTCCGTATGAACTCTACAGGGTTTACAGCAAGAAAATCATTATCGGGGTTGCCGGACTGCTCGTACTGACATTGTTTATTGCTCCAAACGTAAAAGGGGCAGGAAGATGGATAAATCTCGGGCTTTTTTCGTTTCAGCCCTCTGAAATTGCAAAGTTCTTTCTCATTGTGCACCTGGCCTACCTGATAGAGGCCAAAGGCGACGAGCTCCAGGATTATAAGAACGGCTTTAAGTATCCCCTGGTTTGGATTATAATAATTGCCGGACTGATATTTGTACAGCCTAACGTCAGTACAAGCCTTGTGGTTTCGACAATCGCTTTTACTCTTCTTTTTATTGGAGGGGCAAAGATTTCGCACATTGTCTCCACGGTCGGGCTTGCAGGCATTGCAGCGTTTTGTTTTATGATGATGTTTCATCATTCAAGGCAGAGAATCCTGACATTCTTTCACAGTTTTGGAAGCGGAAGTGAAATTAACCTCCAGGTGGCACAGGCTAAAATTGCACTCGGAAGCGGCGGATTTTTGGGGCTTGGTTTAGGACAAAGCAGGCAAAGCAACCTGTTTTTGCCTGAAGCATACGGCGACTTCATATTTTCCATCATGGGTGAGGAACTGGGTTTTCTGGGAGTTGTTGTAATACTGCTCATATACCTGGTGATTTTCTTTGCGGGTATAATTATTGCAAAAAATGCCAAAGATAAATTTGGTCAGCTGCTTGCTTTTGGAATAAGTTTTACTATTATTATCAGTGCATTTATAAATGCAGCTGTTGTTACCGGAATATTTCCGACAACAGGAATTCCGCTTCCCTTTATAAGCTACGGCGGAACATCAATAATTTTCATGTGCGGGGCTGCCGGGGTTATAGTTAACATTGCGGTAAAATCGCACAAGTACAAGTTAAAGACCTCGCAGGCAAGCGAGTCAGTAAGTAAATGAAAAAAACAGAGAATAAATATCGCTTTTTGTTTGCCGGAGGCGGCACTGGGGGGCATCTGTTCCCGGCTATTGCGGTGGCAGAAAAAATCAGGATGCTCAGGCCCGAGGCCGAATTTCTCTTCCTGGGTACTAAGTCCAAAATTGAGTCGGTTGTAGTTCCAAAACTGGGGTACAATTTCAGTACAATCTGGATAAAGGGTTTTGCGCGCAGGTTTGACATTCAGAACATTCTTTTCCCGCTGAAGCTTGTCGTCTCGGCACTGCAGTCATTGTGGATCAACATCCGCTTTAAGCCGAGGGTTGCCATAGGATCAGGCGGTTATGTCTCGGGTCCTGCCGTCTGGGGAGCATCGGTAATGGGGGCAAAGGTAATCCTCCTTGAGCAGAACAGCTACCCTGGAATAACAACGAGGCTCCTTGAGAAAAGGGCAAACGAGGTTCACCTGAGTTTTGAGGATTCGAAAAAGTACCTGAAGGACAAGTCAAAGCTTTTTGTAACGGGAAACCCGGTACGCTCAAGTCTTCATCTTGTAGAAAAGTCCGAGGCTCTGAAGAAATTTAACCTTTCTGAAGGAAAGAAAACACTTTTAGTCCTTGGTGGCAGCCTTGGGGCAAGATCAGTCAATGAGGCGGTCTCTAAAGCAATTCCGGCTTTGCTGGAGAAAGATATTCAGGTTATCTGGCAGACGGGTAAGAACTATTACGACGTTTATAAAAGCCTTGAGGCGCCTTCTGTATGGATAAATCCGTTTATTGAGGACATGGGTGCGGCATTTTCGGCGTGTGACCTCTTGATTTCAAGAGCCGGGGCCACGACGATTGCAGAAATTACAATGCTCGGCATCCCGACGATATTTGTACCCTCGCCAAATGTGGCGGCAAATCATCAGTACTTAAATGCAAAGTCGCTTTCGGATAAGCAAGCTGCAATTCTGCAGCCCGATGACAAGGCAAGCCAGGAACTTGCAGGCAGGGTACTTGAAGTAATTTTCGACAAAGAGAAGCTGGAAAGGCTTTCAAGCAACGTTAAACTGTTTAGTAAACCTGACGCCGCCTTAATAGTGGCGCAAAATGCAATAAAGCTGGCGGAGTCGTTATGACAACAGCAACTGCAGCTAAAAGAAAGATTTTTAAGTACAATCTTTCATTTTACTATCAGTCGACAATTATTTATTTTATTGCTTTCCTGCTCTATGTGTTTATAAAAGGAATGTTTCTTGAGGACTCCTTCAGGATGATTCTGAAGGATCCCGTGATATACTTTTTCATTCTGATACTGCTCATTGCCCTGGTAAGCCTGCTGTATAATCTGTACCTGAACAGGTACTTAGAATTCAGGAGCGATGAGCTGGTGATAAAAAAGGGAAGCAAGACCAGAATTGTAAAGTTTACAGACATAGTCAGCATAAAGCAGACAAAGGAAAGAAGGCATTCAAGGGTAAGATCATTCAGGATAATTAGAATTAAAGTAAGAAACAGAAGGCTTCCACTGATTATCATGCCATACGACTATGAGAACAAAATTGAGCTGATGGAAGCCATAAAAGAGTTAAGAAACAAATTCGGAAGTAAAGGTAATGTTTAAGAATATTAAGAAAGTACATTTTGTAGGCATAGGCGGAATTGGAATGAGCGGAATTGCTGAAATACTGCTTAACCGCGGCTTTCAGATCTCCGGATCCGACAGGGCTTTAACGGATATTACACTACGCTTAAAGAACCTGGGCGTTGAAATATATGAAGGGCATTCGGCGGAGAACCTGAAGGATGTGGACGTACTGGTCTATTCTTCTGCCGTAGGACTCGACAACCCTGAGATTGCATCTGCTCTGGAAAGAAAGATCCCTATTATTAAGCGTTCAGAAATGCTTGCCGAATGCATGAGAATGCAGTACGGTATTGGAATTGCTGGTACACACGGAAAGACCACTACAACCTCAATGGTTGGACTGGTTCTTACAGAAGGTGGAATAGACCCGACAATCATAGTCGGCGGCAAGTTAAGCAGCCTCGGCGGCACGAATGCCAGGCTTGGAAACGGCGAGTTCATTGTAGTTGAGGCGGATGAATTTGACAGGACATTTCTGAAACTGACCCCTACAATTGCAGCCCTGACGACGCTTGAAAAAGAGCACCTGGATACCTACAAGGACCTGGATGACATCAAGTCGGCATTTATCGAATTTGCAAACAAGGTGCCTTTCTACGGATTTGTAGTCCTTTGCATGGATGAGCCGGCGCTTCAGGACATTCTGCCTTTGATCAATAAAAAGGTCTTTACGTACGGACTTACTTCACAGGCTGACATTCGTGCAATAGACATAAAGCACAACGAGTATTCCAGCACATTTAACGTAAGATACAAGGGTAAGATCCTTGGCGAAATAAAGCTGAATATTCCGGGCGTACACAACATCAAGAATTCTCTGGTTGCCGTTACAATTGCAACCGAGCTTGGAATTGGCTTTGAGACAATTAAAAAGTCGCTCGAATCCTTCAGCGGCGTTTACAGAAGGTTCGAAACCAAATATAACAAG
The DNA here is from genome assembly GCA_025612245.1 of Ignavibacteria bacterium. Lineage (GTDB taxonomy): Bacteria > Bacteroidota > Ignavibacteria > Ignavibacteriales > SURF-24 > JAAXKN01. Next base: position 168,359 of record JAAXKQ010000006.1, on the reverse strand, counting down.
GAAGTGCTCGTAATTGATGACTATGCACACCACCCTACAGAAGTAAACGCTACACTTTCCGGAGTGCGTTCAGGCTGGGATAGAAGGCTCGTTGCCGTATTTCAGCCGCATCTTTTTACAAGGACAAGGGACTTTGCCTCTGAATTTGGAAGGTCTTTCTTGAACTCGGACGTCTTCATCTGCACGGATGTTTACCCGGCAAGGGAAAAGCCGATTGAAGGCATTACCGGAGAGATCATTGCGCAGGCCGCAAAGAAGTTTGGGCACAAAAATGTCATCTACGTCCAGGACAAGGAAAAGATTCCCGAAGTGCTCATGAGCCTCAAGAAAGATGGCGACATAATTGTTACCATGGGTGCGGGCGACATATGGAAATACGGCGAAAGGTTCATTCAGATGATCAGTGACAACAAGTAGCCCGAAAGTGTGATGAAAGCCAAAAGCAAGCTTACAGGTATATTGATTTTCACTGCTCTTTTGCTCGGAACCGTGTATTTATCGGTCTGTTCTGAAAAAGAAGAAAAAAATAACATAGAAAAGATAGAAATTATCGGAAATCACTTTTTATCTAAGCAAGAATATTTTAATTTTGCAAGGTTAAATAAAATTTCTGATTACAAATTCTTATCTTTACCAATTATAAAATCAAGATTGCAAAAGCATCCCTACGTTTCAAAAGTGGAAGTGAAATTTAAGGATGCAAATACAGTTGTTGTCAGCCTGGCGGAAAGAAAATTTGAAGCAATTTTGCTCGGTGAGTCCGGACAGTACCTTTTGACAAATGATTTTATTGTGATACCTGTTTTCCCATTTACAAAGAATTTAGACCTTCCGGTTATTGAAAATGCTCTCCCGGAAGGAAAGCTCAGGGCTTTGGCGGAACTGAAGAATGAGGATACGAAAGCCGCCTTCAGAATCATTGAAGCGGCAAAGATGGTTGGCAACGATTTATATCAGAATATCTCGGACGTTGATTTAAGAAAAGGAAAAGAGATCGTTTTGATGATGAGGGGACGCGATTTTCAGGTGATACTTGGAAGGGGAAACGAAGCTTCAAAGATGGTATATTTTAGTAAAATATGGAACAAACTCAGCAAAGTTGATCAACCGGTTGATAGCTTTATCAACTACGTGGATTTACGGTACGATAAATTAATTTATTTGGGAACGACAAACTTAGCTACAGAAGAAAAAGGTGACAAAGGATGAGGAAAAATATTATTGCCGGTCTTGATTTGGGGACTACAAAAGTTGGCGCCATTATTGCCGAAAAGTCTGAAAACAGCATTGACATTCTGGGCTTCGGCGTTGCTCCTTCGGAAGGATTAAACAGGGGACTGGTTGCCAATATAGCCAAGACTGCTGATGCAATCAAGGCCGCCATGGAAGTTGCCAGCAACAGGGCAGGCATTGATCTGAGAATCCTCAACGTTGGAGTCGCCGGCGAACATATTACAAGCCTTCGCCATAGAAATTATGTTACTATTAACAATCCCGACAGGGAAATAACCAAGGAGGACTTGGACAGGCTTGAGGCGGATGTAAGGACGATCAGGATCCCTTCCGACAGGCAGATACTGCACATAATTCCCGAGGAATTCTCCATTGACCATCAGGGAGGAATTGAAAACCCGATCGGAATGTGCGGATCGCGTCTTGAAGCCGTCAATCATATAGTCCTGGCTTCCATTCCGGCAATTCAGAACATTAAGCGTTCAGTCGAAAGAGCAGGTTATACGGTTCAGGACTACATTCTGCAGCCTATTGCTTCCAGCTCATCTGTCCTGGAAGATAATGAAAAGGACCTTGGGGTTGTACTCATAGACATTGGCGGCGGGACGACCGATATAGCCGTTTTTCACAAGAAAACCATCAAGCATACAAAGGTTATTGGAGTTGCCGGCAACCAGGTGACAAACGACATTCGCGAAGCCCTCGGTATTGTTACTGAAGACGCCGAAAGGCTGAAGAAAGAGTACGGTTATGCAACCGAAGGCTCTATTATTAAGGATGAGGATATTTATATAAGGGGCGTTGGCGCCAGAGGCAACGTCAAGATTCCTGTAAGCCTCCTTACACAGATCATCAGTGTAAGGATGAGGGAACTGTTCACGCTCATAGACAATGAGGTCAGGCATACAGGGTTTAAGAATAAGATAAAGGCCGGTATTGTACTGACCGGCGGCGGATCACTCCTAAAGGGCTGTACCGAATTGGCAGAAGAGGTCTTCGGGCTGCCTACCAGAATCGGTGTTCCGCAGGATTTAGGCAAAGGACTTTCAGCCGAGATCGAAAGCCCTGAATTTGCCACTGTTGCAGGATTGGTCCGGGGGGTACCAGGAACCAGCTCCAGCGAAAGTGCTGTGGCAGAAGCAGCAGTGAAAACGAAAAAGGGAAAAGAGAAGAGTCAGGTCCTGGACATATTCAAGAAAGTACGCGATTTTTTTGACGAGTTATAAAAACCACAACAAGGAGGAAGTTTATGTCATTTTTTGCAACATTGGATCGTGAAAATCCTATGTCGGCACAGCTGAAAGTAGTTGGCGTTGGCGGGGGAGGCTGTAACGCAGTTGAAAGCATGATCAATAAGGGTTTAAGCGGTGTTGAATACATTGTTGTAAATACAGATGCTCAGGTTCTCATAAAAAACAGTGCTACTCACAAGATACAGGTGGGTACAAGTGTTACACGCGGACTTGGAGCTGGAGCCGATCCCAACGTAGGGAAGAAGGCCGTGGAGGAAGACCGCGAAAAGCTGACCAAAATACTTGAGGGCAGCGATATGGTCTTTATTACCGCGGGCATGGGCGGCGGTACCGGTACGGGAGGCGCTCCTATAGTTGCATCAATTGCAAAAAGCCTTGGAGCACTGGTGGTAGGTATCGTTACCAAACCTTTCAGGTGGGAAGGAAAGAAAAGAATGATGAATGCCGAACAGGGCATTCAGGAACTAAGACAGTATGTGGACAGTCTTATTGTTATTCCGAATGAAAGGCTCCTGAATATTCTGGATCCTTCGATTAGCGCCAACCAGGCTTTTGACAAGCCGAACGAGGTGCTCTACGAGGCAACACGCGGAATTGCCGACATTATTACAATTGGCGGCATCATTAACGTGGATTTTGCCGACGTGCGCTCTGTTATGAGCCAGAGCGGTGAAGCCTTAATGGGCTGCGGCATTGCAAGCGGCGAAAACCGTGCAATTGAGGCCGCACAGAAGGCAATCTCATCCCCGTTACTTGAAGGCGTAAGCATAAAAGGTGCAAAGAATATTCTTCTTAATGTTACCGGCTCAAGCTCCCTGACTATGCACGAAATTGATGAGGGTAACAAGGTGATCTATGATGCCGCAGGCGAAGAAGCCAATGTTATTTTTGGCTGGGTTAACAAGGAAGAAATGAATGAATATGTTTCTTATACCGTAATTGCCACAGGATTCGACAGCAATAAAAAACAGAAGGAAACTGCACCCCAGGTCTCAAAGCCGCAGCCAACCCCTTCTTTTTCATTCGGTGGCTACAGCAGGCAGGAAAGTGAACAAAATGAGTTCAGATTCTCAAAGACCGAGGACCTGGATATTCCAACGATATTCCGGGTAAAGGGTGCAAAGTCGGTTGCTCTGCCAGAAGAAGAGCAGATCCCGCAGAGCGGCTTTACAATTGATAAAATTGCAAATTATCAGCCCGAAGACAAGAAAAAGCAGGATGATGATATTGATGACGATGAAAGCTCATCTTTCTTAAGAATGATGATGGACTAAAAGTCAATTAAAAAGTAAAAAGTAAAAATTAAAAAGTAAAAATTAAAAAAATAAAAAAGTAAAAAGTAAGTACAATCAGATATTAAAAAGGCTGGCTAGGATTTCTCCTTGTTGTGGTGACAAAGATAAGCGAAAAATGACTCTTCCAAATTCGCTCAAATGAAATCTGGCAGCCTTTTTATTTTTTAAAGCTTACATCCACATAAAAAAGAGAATCCCTTGCCTTTTTAAGGTTCAGGAGCCCCTTTTCTGCCAAAGAGTCCTGCAATTTTTTTTCTGAAAACGAGGAAAAGGACTACAAGTACGCCAAGTATAAAGGAAAGAAGGATCGTGTGGTGCTGTACGCTTTGGAGCATGATCTCCCACTTATCCCCAAAGAAATACCCGATTGAAAGGAAGCCGGCTGCCCAGATAAAGGCTCCAAGGTAGGCAAAAAGCATGAATTCCCAGAGTTCAAGCTTGCTTGTTCCTGCAATTATTGCAAAAATGTGCCTTACGCCGGGAATAAAGTATCCTATAAGAAGGGCCCAGCGCCCGATTTTCTCAAACCAGTTGTGTGCTTTTCCGAGCCTTTCTTCCGTGATGTGAAGATACCTGCCGTATTTGTGTATTACAAAAAGTCCGAATGTGCGCCCGATTACATAACTAATTGTAATTCCGGCAATGCTTCCAAGATAAGCGGATAAGAAGGCTGGAATGAGATGCAGATCGCCCTTATAGACTAAAAATCCGGTTAAAGTCAGCAAAGTTTCATCAGGAACAGGCAAACCTACGATACCGAGCACAAGTAAGACAAAAATTCCGCCATAACCGTAATGACTGATCCAATATTCTATATTTCCCATTAAATACCTAAAATCCAGGAAAACCTAATGATTGAACTTAAAGTAATAAACCTTTATGTCAGGCGAATTATATTGCCTGAGGAGTATGAAGTCAGAAGACCTGCCGTCGTAAACGTTATATAAAAAGTACTTCCTGTAGTTTGAATAGAAAAACCTTTGAAACGAGTAATCGGACACCCCTTTTAACACCTCCGGAACCGTGTTGTTCCAGTCGCGGTTGTGGGCGGAAACGAGCCAGATATTCTCGTGTGTTTCATAAACCGGGCGAAGCAGCTCTTTCAGGCTGTCCTTATTCATCTCTGAGTTGGAAGGATCGAAGGGAAATAATACTGTGTCAGTTCTCTTTGAATAGTACTCATACATATACCTGCAGACGCCTGAATTAAAGACTATGAGGTCCCCTTTATTAGCACGCTTATCCAGGTATTCAACCGCCTCACGCCACATTTCCCTGTTCGTAGTTGTAAGGTCGTTTGCCCAGTTAAAGATGGATAATCCGAATATCAGCACAAGGATCGACAGCCTTATGGGTCCTGATGAAATATTATTAAGCCCACGGCCAGCAAGCAGAATGAATGCAGTAGAGGAAGCAACGGTGTACTTAACCAAAAAAATGGGGGAGAGGAACTGCGAAACTATAAAGGGCAGCAGAACGGGAACCGAAAGCCAAAGAAAAAGAAAAAATGCTTCATTTATATTGACGACAGCCAACCTGTATTCAACGTCTTCAAAATTGCCTGTAAACTTCCCCTGTGCATTGATCTTAATAACCCTGGAGATGAAAATGATGGCAAGGGCAACCAGCGGGATCATCACAAGAGAAAGCAGCAGTGAGCCTGAGTACTCAACTGCGGTCTCGGCCAGCCTTGGAAGTGTTGCACGCGGTATCCAGAGTATCTTCTGCGCCAGGACAAACTGCTTGTAGAAAACAAAAAACCAGGGGATAAAAAAGAATGCCGTTATAGCGTTCGAAGAAAGAAACGGCAGAAGATTTTCCTTGAACTTCCTTTTTGAATAAAATGCCAGGGAGAAAAAGTAGAAGTACTCGGTGGCAAGTATAAAGAAGCTGTAAACGTGCGTGTGCAGAAGAAGAAGATTTGTCACCGTATAGAGTATCCATACTACTTTGCTGTAGGAACTGAGTGCCTTGAGAAGCAGGTACATGGAAATAAGTGTAAGAAAGACCAGAAGCGCGTACATCCGGGCTTCCTGCGCAGCGGCGATGTTTATGTAGGAGAGCGCAAAAAGAAACGAGGATATAAGGGCCGTCTTGACATCAAAAATGTATTTTGCAATCTGGTAGATTAAATAAATTGAAAGCGTGCTGAATACAACAGAAAGAGCCCTGACTGCAGTCTCCCCATAGCCGAAGAATGCCGTCCAGGCGTGAAGTAAAATATAGTATAAAGGAGGGTGAAAATCCCGGGAGGTTTGTAAGATTATTTCGCCCAGTGGCATCCTGGCAAGCCTTACAGAATAAACCTCGTCAAAAGTCAGGCTCTCCGTGCCAAGTGAAATAAATCTTAATGCAAATCCCAGTATAATGACTAAAGGCAGCAAAACCTTGTATGTATCGGGCACAATAGTTTTTGCCGGCTGTAAAGTGCGTAGTACATCTCTCTTGATCATTTAAATGACATTCTTTGTTTTACCAATATTCCGCTTTTTCCCTTTCCAAATCCTGCTTTTTAGTTAATATAAAGAAAAAATCACCCATTGCAATCAAAAATTTAGCTCACTGTGCACTGTGGAAGCGGGGAAAAATATTGGCCTTTTGCCTTAAGAATGAACTCCCGTTTTAAGAAGTGAATAAAACAGAGACCAATTGTTGTATATATTTATGTACAGTTCCAAGCTGAAAGTCCTCAAAATGAAGGAAAAAAGGAGAATTATTCTGGCACTTCAATTGTAATAATCAAAGAAAAGGAACAAAACGGGGTCAGGAAATGAAACTTGGAAAATATTTAACAGTATTATTTATAACAGTATATGCATTACTCCTAACAGGCTGCGATGTTACGGATGAAAACCGGTACTTGGATCCGCACCTGCAGCCGCCAACAAACGTTTATTCAGTAAACGGGGATAACAGGGTGGATATTTACTGGGACCTTATCCGCAATAATAATGTTGCAGGCTATAACGTCTATTACAGTTATTCTTACGACGGGGATCCCATATTGCTCGGATCCACGCAGTCGGACCACTTTGTGGATTTTGGCGCAAAGAATGGCGACACTTATTACTATGCAGTAACTTCTTATGACTATAACGGCAACGAGAGCGATTTAAGCTACGAGGAAGTAAAGAGTACTCCACGTCCGGAAGGTTTTAACCAGTCAGTTTTTGACTACAGGAGATTCCCGGAGAAGGCGGGCTACGAGTTTACATCCAATTCTGTGGTACAGTATGACTCGAAAAACTCGGATTTCTTCTTTGAAAACTACCAGGGAAGGTTCTATCTGGACGTGTGGGATGATTCTGATATAATGGATATGGGGCCGACCAGGAATATTTATGACGTGCAGACGGCTCCCAGTTCAGGCTGGTCGCCTACGAAAGACACCCTGGCAGTTGTCGGCCACACATACGTGATCTGGACTTTCGACAACCATTATGCCAAGATACGGGTTACAAGTATTACAAACGAGCGGATTACATTTGACTGGGCTTACCAGACAGTGGAAGGCAACAGGATGCTCAAGCAGAAGAGCGGGGAAAGAAAGCCCCTGAGCTTTGATGAAAATAAGCACCACAGGTCACTTCTAAAGTAAAATTCAACGGCTCAAAAGGTCATTAAGTAAAGGGCTAATTAGTTCAGGAAGTGAAGCTGAACAGAAAAAGCGTACTTTTTAGTATGCTTTTTCTGTTTTTGCTGTTTATATTTGGATTGATGTTTAATTTTAATGCAATTTTTAATGATACGGAAGTCTTTTTATATAATTCTTTCCTTTAGTATCTGGATAGCATTATGTGAAGTTTTGTATCCCCAGTCTTTTAATCCCAAAGGACAGCTCAAGGACCAAAAGCTTACAGGTGACGTTCCGAGGGTGATTTTTAACAAAATCGAAGAGGGATTTTCTCTCCGGGATATTAACAAATTTTCTAACAATATCAGTTCTCAGACCTATTTAAGCTTACCCAACGGCATTACCGGATATTACAGTGCTACCCAGGTATTTTATATACTGCAGGATTTTTCGCGTATCTACAAACCTGTCAGTTTCAGGTTCCTTACTGTAAACGAGAGGACCGATAATCCTTATGCCTCGGGTTACTACAGATATGAATCCAGGGGGGTAAGGGGAACTGCACAGGTATATATCTCCTTAAAACTATTTGGAAATAGTTGGAAGATTTCCCAGATTACGATTAACTGATGTCAGGCAAATATAAAAAAATATTAAAAAAATACTTCTGGAAGGGCAGCAAAAAGTATTTTACGGTTTTTTATTTATCTGCTTTTCTGATTCTGGTCTCGGGCATAGTCTCACCTGTAATGATTGAAAGCAGGCAGCAGAATTGGGAGAAAGAACTAAATAAGCTGATTGCTTCCATTGAGACTTCTGTTACCTCCAGCCTCAAGACTCAGGAGAGTGACGTCCTCAAGAAAAGCTATGAGGTAAAAAACCTTATAAGGGCAATGGCAAAACAGGGTGAAGCTAACCCTCAGAGTCTCATCGAGTCACTTGCAGGAAAGGATTTTCGCGGCTACTCGGTCGAAGTATTCAACGGAAATGAGGACCTGATTGCCTGGACGGATGAAATTGCAATTCCGCAGGAGAGGTTTTTCCCGATTCTCTACGACCCGGGTGAAGTGCACTTTTTCAGGAGTGGGCTTTATACATACCTGACGCTCAAGGATACAATCCGCCTTGGCGGCAGAATATACTATGAGTCTGTGAGCCTTCCGGTTGAAAAATATTATCGCATACAAAACGATTACTACAGGCAGATAAGCCTGACTGACAAATTTACCAGCGAGTTCCTCACCCCCTTTGAGATAGATTATTCCCCGATTGCACAAATGAGCCTGGATGGGAGGAAATATTCAATCCCCGTTGAAAACAGCAAAAACCATCAGATAGCCGTTGTCACGTTCCTAAAGCCTGCAAGGGATTTAAGCCAGGCAAACCTCAGGGACTTTTTCATCGATCTGCAGTCTATACTCGCAATTGCAGGTCTTGTCGGATTACTCTCAGGCTTTTACAGTGAAATAAGGAGTGTGAAAAGCAGGCTTCTTAAGTCTTCGGTGCTGATTATGTTTACCGTTGGGCTCAGGTTTGCCCTGTTTTTCCTGGAAGTACCGGCAAAGTTCTTTGAAGGGCCTCTTACGAATGCCTCTTTCTTTGCCTCTGCATTCGGCTTTGGAATTGTAAAGTCGCCGCTGGAATTCTTTATTACGGTCATCTTTGCCCTTTTTATCTGCGTTAATATCTACGGCAATGTAGTTTCAAAAGTAAAGGCGGGCAAAAGGGAAGAAAGGGTAAATTTGTTCCTTTTCGTAGTCCTTACCGGAATATCCGTCCTGCTTTACCTGGTTTTCCTGAGGGGGCTTGGGGCTTCGATCAGGAGTGTAATATTCGATTCATCACTTAGATACTTCAGGGAGCCGGGGTTAATTCCCGACTACCCGGCTGCTTTAATGCAGTTGAATGTTCTTCTTTTAGGAATGGGGGCAGTTCTTATTGCTGTTTCCATACTGCTTACGGTATTTTTTTATATCCCGTCTCTAGAAAAGGGTAAAATAAAGAAAAGCATTCTGGCTTTGTTTATAATCTTTCAGGCTTCGGGAATTATCTATGACCTGGCGCAGCATGAGCCGCAGGGGACTCCTTTAATCAGGGTATTGTTCCTGACCTTTACCTTTGTACTATCCTATAAGGTATATTTTGAAGAAGGCAAGGTACTCTATAACTACGTCTATTTTGCACTCGTCTCCTCGTTAATAACAATAAGTCTGCTCAACTACTATAACTCATCCCTTGAAAAGGAATCCCTTAAGACTACGGCTTATGAGCTGACAAGAGCCAGCGACGAGTGGCTTGAGTTCCTTGTCCGAGAGGCGCTCATAAACTCTACAAGAAGCCAGGAAACCATCAAAGCCTTAAAGGAACAGGGTACAAATTTCGAAACCACGGCCTTTATGATCTGGTCGCAGAGTTCGCTTCAGCGTGAGGCAATGCGCTCCTCGGTGACGCTTCTTGACAGGGAGAAAAGAATACTGGGCAGCTTTGGCGTAGACATAAATCCGGTCTACAGGGTTACACCCATGGTCCTGAATTACGAAGGGGAAGATATTCAGATATTCAACAACTACAAGCCTGAAGGCATTGAAGGGAAGATCATCTCGGGTATTGTGCCGATCAAAGAGGATAACGTCCTTTTAGGCTACATTGTAGCTACGGTGCTTTTTAATCCCAGCAACTATAAGCTCAGCAGTCTTCCCCCGTTTCTGGCCTCCAATTTTAATTCTGCAAATTCCACCGTTAGCTTTGAAAAGCTGAAGGTCTTTGAGTTTGAAAATGACAAACTGAAAAACGTTTATGGCGATATAACTCCTGCCGATACTTATACGAAAAGCATATTGTACACCAATCAGGATCAAAGGGAAGCCTGGACAACGCTGAGGGTGGATGATGAGAATTATACGACTTATATACTCAGGGAAATTGAAGGGGACAGTTTAAGAACAATAGCCGTGCTCTTAAGGGAAAAAACCTTCTCCTGGAGCCTTTATAACTTTTTAAAAGTATTTTTCATTCACAGCATTTTTATAATCGTGCTATTGCTCTCTCTTTACGGAACACAGCTCAGAAAGCCGGGCTTTATTAAGTACACATTCAGGGCACAGCTGCTCGGAGCTTTTCTTTTTATTTCACTGCTGCCCCTGATCTTCATGGCTTTCTACAACAGGAGTCTTACGGAGGAGAAAAACAGGGATTTGATTTTACTGAAGCTGGGGCAGAACTCTTCAAACCTTGAAAATTACGTGAAGGAGCACTTGAAGGAGGATAAAAGCAAGCCTCTTAACCTTATATTGTCTGAGGCTTCAAGGGATCTTAACCTGGATTTTTCGCTCTATTCGGGTAAGCGTCAGATTTTCAGCACGCGTGAGGAATATTCAAGGGCCGGACTTGTGCCTGAAGTAATAAATCCTTCGGCTTTCAGCAAACTTTTCTTCCAGGGATATACAAAGTACGATATGAGCGAGGAGGTGGAGGATTACAGCTATAATTCCATTTATAGCAAGGTTACTCTAGACGGGATGGAATATGTGCTAAAGGTAAGCGACATGTTTAACAAAATATCGCTTCCAATTACGGGTGAGGAGGTGGACATATTTCTTTTCGGCAGCTACTTTTTTGCTACCATACTTGTCATAATCATCAGCACGCTTCTTGCCAACAGGATATCCTCTCCCATCCGGGGACTTACCAGGGCAACTATTTCTGTTGCGGGCGGCGACTTAAATTTTGAGGTTAGGAATAAGCAGAAGGGCGAGATCAGGGACCTTGTCAACGGGTTTAATTCAATGATCAAGGAACTCAGGAGGAGCCAGGCAGAGCTTGCTCAGATGGAAAGGGAATCCGCCTGGAAGGAGATGGCCCGCCAGGTAGCGCACGAGATCAAAAACCCGCTTACCCCAATGAAACTGGCAGTCCAGCAGTTAATGACCGCCTACAAGGACCGGTCACCGAAATTTGATGCGATATTCGACAAGGTATCCAGGACAATCATAAACCAGATTGACACGCTTAGCAATATTGCCTCCGAGTTTTCCGGCTTTGCCAGGATGCCAAACCTCAAGATGGAAAAGGTAGACATCAGGGAGATAATACAGGAAGCATGCGATCTTTACGTGGAAGGGAACGTAAAAATTGCAATTGAAGGCGCTTCTACGGATCTTATTGTAGAGGCCGACAGGGACCAGCTCAAAAGGACAATAATAAACCTTATACGAAATTCAATCCAGGCGGGCGCAACAGAAGTAGGCCTTAAGGCTCAGGAAACAGACGGAGAAGTAATAAACCTGGAGATCAGTGACAACGGAAGGGGAATTCCAGGGGAATTCATAGAAAGGATATTTGAACCCAACTTTACCACAAAACAAAAGGGAATGGGCCTGGGCCTTAAGATCGCTAAAAAGTTTATGGAAGGAATTGGCGGCAGTATAAGCATAGTCGAATCCTCAGAAAAAGGTACGAGGATTCTCCTTCAATTTAAAAAAATGCGGTAAAATGTCAGGAATTACCCCACACCAAAAGGCTGCCTTAAATTACAAGGATCACATTTCCCTGACTGCAAATGCAGGTTCTGGAAAGACGTTCGTCCTTTCCAGGCGTTATGTGGAAATTGCCCTGAAGGAAAACCTTTCACTGAGGAACATCGTTGCCATTACCTTTACCGATAAAGCTGCGGGTGAATTGTATAGAAAAATTTCCGAAGAGGTTCAAAGGCGCTATCTTGAGTCAACTGACTCCCGTGAACGTAAAACGATTGAAAGAATAAGGCGTGAGCTGGTTTCGGCAAACATTTCCACCATACACTCTTTCTGTATCGATATATTGCGTGAGTTTCCGCTAGAAGCGGAGCTGGATGCCAATTTTACCCCTATAGACAAGAATATTTCAGATGAGCTGCTGGACCTGAGTGTTGAGGAAACAATAAAGCATTTTATCAGTGATGAAGAAAACTCGGGAAAGCTTAAATACCTCCTCAGGATATTTGCTTCAAAGAACGCACTGAAAAATGCCGTGGCCACGCTGATACAGAAAAGGAAGACTATACTTAAACTTGCCTCAGGCCTCTATTTACAGGATGAAGATGAAATTTGCAGGTCTTTCTACCGGAAATTTGAGCAATTTGTCTTGCCCTTCATTGAATCGGGCAAGGAAAGGCTCCTTGGCGACATCGCCGTCATTAACGAAAAAGTGCTTTCCTTGAAACCCGGTAACACTCTGGCCCTTGAGGTAAGGCTTATTGCTTCGAAGCTTGAAGTAACAAGTGACTTTAAGAATCTACTGGGCTTATTAAACGAATTAAAAAGCAGGCTCATTGCAGCATCTACTTCAAGCCTGAGAAAACAGGGATATCTGGACAGCCAAAGAGAAACCTTACATGGCGAGATAAAAAGGGTGGAAGATTATTTCTCCCGGATTTCGGGCTTTGAGCTTCCGGAAGACCATGAGAACGTTGAACTGGAGCTGACACGTTTCGGCAAAAGTCTTATCAGCGTTTTTAATTGGGCCCTTGCAAGCTATGGAGAGAAAAAGCGCCGGCTTGGCTACCTCGATTTCGAGGACATACTGATCTTTACGCAGAAAATACTGACCAGGCCCGAGGTTTCCGAAGCCTTGAGAGAAAAATTCCTTTACATAATGATTGATGAGTACCAGGATACAAACGAAGTTCAGTATGAGATATTTATGCCTGTACTTGACTACCTCAGGCATGGCAACCTTTTTGTAGTAGGCGACGAAAAGCAGAGCATTTATATGTTCCGGGATGCCGAGCTGAAGGTTTTTAACAGGACTAAAGGAGACATCATGGCCGCCTCAGGCCAGAAGAACCTGCTCAGTCTTCCTGAAAGCTTCAGGATGTCTCCTGCGATCTGCCTTTTTACGAACTACCTCTTTAGGAGCCTCTTTAAGGACCCTGATCCACTGTACAATGAAGTTGGTTATTCTGACCTTGTATGTGCCCGGGAGGAATCCACGCCGGGCTCTGTTGAAATTATTCTGGCCGGTAAATCTGATAAGTCTGCAACTGAGGCTGAACTCATTGCCAGGAGGATAATCAGCCTTCTGGAAGAAAAGAAAAACGCGGGTGCAGATGCTCTCAGGTTTGATGACATTGCGGTTCTATGCAGAAAAAGGAAGTCCTTTGAAGAGCTGGAAAGAGCCTTTAACAGGCATCTTATTCCTTTTACAATTCTCGGGGGCACGGGCTTTTACCAGAAGCAGATGATCTCAGACATATATAATTATCTTTCCTTTCTTCTTAACAGGGGGAATGATGCCGCACTCGTTAGCGTATTGAGGTCCCCCTTTTTCTCGCTTTCCGACGTGGAGATCTATGAGATATCGCTCAAAAAGAAAGGCAGTTTTTTCGACTCATTTGCTGCTTATGCCGAAGGTAAGCCAAAATTGCAGGAAGTTGCCTCTATCTTAAGCCGTAACCTTGCACTTGTCAATCAATACGACATTGCCTCATTGGTGCGTAAAATAGTGCGTGAAAGCAGCTACCTTGCCGTTTTAAGCTCAAAACCAAACGGGCTGCAGGAGGTTGCGAATCTTGAAAAGCTGATTTCTATTTCACATGATTTTTCATCTGCCGGTTATAAAACGCTATACGATTTTATAAATTATCTTGAAAGTGCCATTGCCAACATTGAAGATGAAGGGCAGGCTCTGGTTAATTCTGAAAGCTCATGCGTCAGCATAATGACTATTCACCAGGCCAAGGGGCTTGAATTTAAGGCTGTCTTTCTATACGCCTGCCATGAATTTGCGCAGCAGGATAAGGTTAAAGCAAAATCGGTAATCATTGATAAGGATTTCGGACTCCTTAGTTCTATTCCCGTAAACGAAAGCTATTTTGAGGAATATCGCCAGGCGCCAATTGTCCAGGTGCATAATTTCATCTCCAGGAAGAAAAACCTTGCAGAAATAAAAAGGCTACTTTATGTTGGAGTGACAAGGGCCAAGAATTACCTTTTTGTGTCGGCAACATACAAGACGGGCTTCAGGTTTAATCCGGAGTCATTTATGGGACTGATCTTGTCAGGGCTTAAAGCAGGGCTTCCAAGGGAGATGATAGAGATAAACTTCGAACAGAGTTTTCTAAAGGGTACCCAGGACGGCTATATAAATGAAGTAAAAAACCTCTTTCTGACTATACCGGTTATAAGTGACCTTCAGGCGGCATCCCTTATTGAAAGTCAGGTTGAGACAGGCAGCCTGAAGGAAAAACTCATTCAGACAGATGCTCTGGCTGACAGGCAGCAGGAAGAGACGATCTCTGCAACAAAAGTTGCCCTGTATCTGCAGTGCCCGGTTAAGTACTTCCTGACCTATGAAATCGGTTATTCGAAGCTTCTTAGAGCTTTCAGGAGGGATTTCCCACAATTTTCGGATCTTAAGGCCGAAGAGGAGGAGGCGAGGTCCTCATTTGCCGGTGTGAAAGGAAAGATCATGCATGAATTGCTTGAAGGTGAAGTCAAAACCGGTGAATATGAGTATAGGCTTGAGGAGATGATAAAAAGTAGCCTTCATTTTACCGATGCAACTATTGAGAACCTGGAGCGCTTAAAGGATTCAATTAGCCGGGAGATGAGTTTATACCTAAATTCCAAAGTTGCAGGGGAATTAAGGCGTTATAAGAACTTTAGAAATGAATTTGAAGTGCTGGTCAGGGAAAAAGAATTCTATCTCTACGGGATAGTGGACAAAGTTATTTTTGACGGGAAAAAGATCATTATAATAGATTACAAGTCAGATTCCCTTAGACAGGAAGAAACCCTTTCAAGAAAGGAAAGTTACCTGCCGCAGCTTAAGTTTTATGCCTACCTGATCAGTAAGTTGTACCCTGAAGCTGTGGAGGTGGAATTAAGGCTGATATTTCTAGGGCATCCTGAAGTTGAAATTAGACAGGTACTGAAAAAAGAGGATTTGGAGATCATAGCAATTGAGCTTTTCAGCCTTATTGACAATCTACGAAGGAAGCAGTTCAGTAAAAACACCAGGCACTGCCCTTATTGCAGCTATTTTTTAGATAATCGCTGCGTCATGCAGTAAAAGGAGATGGAAAACTTCTGTGGATATAGATGGCATTATTGACATTTCAGATTCCGGAAACGGAACCTCATTGCCTAAGGCAGGCATTTTCAGGCGGGGGGTGGCTTTTTTTATCGACCATATTATACTTTTAGTCACTTTTTTATTTGTTTTTAACCAATATTTTGATTTCTTTTTATACAAAATAATTTTTTCGGCCTGGCGGTTTTCTCTGTCGGTCAGTATTATTATTTTTGCAATTGAACTATATTTCGTTCTTTTTGAGTGGCTTTGGAAAGGAAAAACACCTGGCAAGTTTCTTGCAGGAATATGTGTAGCTAAGGAGGGGAAAAAGGAGTTGGACTTTTATTCTCTTCTGGTCCGGAATTTACTTAGGTGTACCTATTTTATACCCCCGTTTTTCATTTTGCCGGACCTGATATCGATTCTGGCCAGTAAACGCAATAAAAGACTTGGCGATATAGCTGCAGGAACTGTCTGCATTTTAAGAAGAAATGCCAAAACAGGCTATCGGTCTGAAAGGTAAGCTATCGGGGGCAGAAGTAAAGGTGGTCTTTCCCTTCCTCTTTCAGGTGCCGGAATGAGACGAATCAGGAAATTGACATTAAATACACACAAGGAGTTTATATGAAAAGCAGAATTCTTCAGATAAGAGATATGACTGTAATTGAGAAGGAATTATTGGCACAGAAAGCAGGTGTCCTCAGTTTCATAAGCCAGGATGAAGAGCTCATTCAGGCTGTGGTTCCTTATTTATATCTGGATAAAAACGTCTATTTCTTTTTTGAGGAGACCGACGAAGTCTTCCTGAGCATCAACTTCGAGAGCAATGTCAGCTTTGTGGCTTTCAAGACCGAAGAGGCTAGTGAGGATTCCGGTGTAAAAGGCAGCAAGTTTCTTCAGATTCTTTGCCGCGGCGTCATTAGAAAAGTTGAAGAGGCCAGGTATGGTGAGGAAGTTTATGGCCGGTATGTAAAGAAATATTATGCCGGTTCAGAAGGTGAGGAATCTTACAGCGGTATCAGGGCTGCATTCATAGATACGGAAGAAATTCAGGCCAGCAGTATTTCCATATAAAAGATTTTTGTGGAAATACTGCCCCCGATAGTAGTCTTACAGGAATTTATTTCCAAATTCTGCGTTCTATTCGTCTTACCCGCCAGAAAATTGAAAAATCGCAGATGAATTTTTAATAAAAGTATCATAAATTGTTACCTGTAATTTTGACCATTGGACCTTTTTATTATTTCGTGGCTGGAATTGGTCTATATGGCGGTTTTTCAATATTCAATTTCTTTTTTCGGAGCATGTAAATGTTAAATTATGTCTGGCTTGCTCTAATTGTCCTGGGCATTGGAGTCGCAATAAGTACGGATTTAGTCGAAAAAAACAACAATAAGTATCAGAATAATACCCCAATTCCTGTCCAGGTTCGTTTTGATGAGCCCTTCAGGAAGGATTTGTCAAAATCCTATAATGTGAGATTATCTGTGAGTGCCTCAGATTTCAACAAGTATTATAAAGATGAAGTTAAAAGTGAGGTCGTGCAGAATGCCAAGGTTACTTATGATAAGGACAAAAAAAATGCAACGCTGTTTCTAAAGACAGGGGATGCAACGCCAAAGATCTGGAAACAGATGGCAAAGGTAACAGGAAAAGAAGATGACCTGAACGGCAAGGTGCATTTTTACAACATTCAGGGCGATACAGCTGCAACGGCAGGTGTGGTTTTTGAAGAAGTTTCCTTTGCAAAAATGAAGGACGTCACTTCCTCGGCTCTCAGCTATGCAAGTACTGCCGTAAATATAGCCCTTGAGCTCATTGGAATTATGGCACTGTGGCTTGGCATTATGAAAATTGCAGAAGAAGCTGGCCTTATCACCATTATTGCCCGCGCGCTTAAGCCTGTGACAAAGTTCCTGTTTCCGGATGTGCCGTCAGATCATCCGGCAATGGGTTCAATGATTATGAATATTTCGGCCAACATGCTGGGCCTTTCAAATGCCGCGACACCCTTTGGCCTGAAGGCTATGGAGGAACTGGACAAACTGAATCCTACCAAGGGTACTGCAACAAACGCCATGTGTACTTTCCTTGCAGTAAATACGGCGGGTCTTACTTTCATCCCGGCTACGGCAATTGCCATCAGGGCTGCCTCTGGCAGTTCGGATCCTGCAATAATTATCGGTACCTCTGTCTTTGGCGCAATCTGCGCAACCATAGTGGGCGTTACTTCGGCCAAGATCATGGAAAAGTTCCCGATCAAAAAAGGCGAGGGGAGTGCATGGTTCAGGTCAAATCTAAAGGGTGTAGGCATTTTTGCCGGACTTGCAGTCTTAATTGCCCTAGTTTTTTCTTTAGGAATTGCTCCTGCTATTGGCTCGCTTTTCAGCTTTGTAAGTCCTACCTTATTCAAAGACATCGTACAGATTATTTCAATTCTTGCCATACCGGGCCTTATATTTATTTTTATTGTGTATGGTATGTTTAAGAAGGTAAAAATTTATGAAAAGTTCATTGAAGGCGCCAAAGAAGGCTTTAACGTTGCCGTAAGAATAATACCTTTTCTCGTGGGTATGCTAGTTGCAATCGGTATTTTCAGGGCCGGCGGGGCGATGGACTTCCTGATCTACATTATTCGTCCAATTACCGACCTGATCGGTATGCCTGCCGAGGCACTGCCTATGGCTTTAATGCGCCCGCTTTCTGGAAGCGGCTCACTTGGCATTATGGCTGAAACTATAGCGGTGCATGGGCCTGATTCGATGATCGGCATACTGGTTTCAACATTTTACGGAAGCTCCGAGACCACATTCTATGTGCTTGCTGTCTACTTCGGATCCGTCGGTATTGCCAGAACAAGGCATGCTCTTGCAGCAGGACTTATGGCCGACCTGGCAGGTGCCCTTGGAGCATTATTTATTGTAAAACTGTTATTTGGTTAATATTTCCCGGGGTGGGATTTCCCTTCCCCCGGGGAACAATTTTTCGGATAAAATTATTGGATAAAATATGAAAGTCTTTATAACCAGAAAACTTCCCGGAAATGCTGTCGATCTGTTAGTTGAAAAAGGCATTGACGTTGTGCTCTATGGAAAGGACCGCCAGATTTCCCGGCAGGAGTTTCTTAAAAATGCAAAAGATGCCGACGGCATATTGTCGCTTCTTTCAGACAAGCTCGACAAAGATATAATTTCGCGCCTGGAGAATTGCAAAGTAATTGCAAACTATGCCGTCGGATACAACAATATAGATCTTAAGGCTGCAAAGGAAAAGAACATAGTTGTCACCAATACACCTGATCTTTTGACAGACGCTACGGCTGAGATCGCAGTTTCACTGATGCTTGCCTGTTCGAGGCACATAGTTCAGGGGGACAGGTTTATGCGTGAAGGAAAATTCAAGGGCTGGGCTCCGGAACTTTTCCTGGGCACTGAGCTTAGCGGTAAAACCTTTGGCATTGCAGGAGCCGGAAGGATCGGCACGGCTGCGGCATTGAGGGCAAAAGCCTTCGGAATGAAGATCATTTATTTCAGCAGGTCCAAAAATGAAGCCCTTGAAAAATCCACTGGTGCAAAGAAGGTATCCCTGGAAAAGCTGATGAAAACTTCAGACGTTATTTCACTTCACATGCCTTTGACAGATAAGACACGAGGTCTTATTGACAAAGATCATTTGAATTTGATGAAAGAGACTGCAATATTAGTTAACACTGCCCGGGGTGAGATTCTGGATGAGAAAGAACTGGTAAAAATGCTCAAAGCCAGGAGGATCTTTGCTGCCGGATTCGACGTTTATGAAAATGAACCCCAGCTGAACAAGGAACTTCTAAAATTGAAAAATGTGGTCCTGCTGCCTCACCTGGGCAGTGCTACCTTTGAGGCCAGGACTAAAATGGCCGAGCTTTGTGCAAAAAATCTTATAAATGTTCTTAAAGGCAGAAAACCTCTTACTCCGGTTGCCTGAGTACTTAATGTTTCAATTGACCTTATTTTACTTTCCGAAATATATTTTTAGTTCTGTTTCCAGCTACTCCGGCGCCTGTTAGGGCTTTGCCGGAGTAGCAATAGTTAAGTTAATTAACTATCTTGCAGTAAAATTTATACCATAAAACTAAAAAAGACACGCCACATGAGAATAGGTATACCAAAAGAGACAATACTCGAAGAAAAAAGAGTAGCTTTAGCACCTGCAGGTGTAGATGCATTAGTTAAATCCGGGCATACTGTTTTTATTGAAAGCTGTGCCGGAATGGGCAGTAACTTTTCCGATGAAGAATATAGTAAGGTTGGGGCCAGCATAGTTTACAGTCCGGAGGAGGTATACAACAGAGCTGAGCTGATTACAAAGATTGCTCCTTTAACCGAGGCAGAAGCCTCGCTTTTACAGGAAGACCAGATTCTATTTGCCTTTCTGCACCTGGCTATTGGCAAGAGGAAAATTCTTGAAACTCTGATTTCAAAGAAAGTCACTTCAATCGGCTATGAGCTCATTGAAAACGACGACAACCTTCCGGTTCTCCAGTCGATGAGTGAAATTGCCGGTCAGGTTGCAATTCAGGTAGCCGAGCGCTATCTTGAGAGCACTGCAAAGGTAAGCCGCGGCGTACTGCTTGGCGGTATTACGGGTGTTGCCCCGGCAGCCGTGGTGATACTGGGGGCAGGTGTTGTAGGCACAAACGCTGCAAGGGCCGCATTGGGGCGCGGAGCGCAGGTTATTATATTAGATAAGGATCTTAACCGCTTAAAAAGGATTGATAACCTGTTCCAGAAAAGGGTAACTACAGTAGTGGCAAATCCTTATACTGTTGCAAGAGGTGCCAGGTTTGCCGATGTTCTTATCGGCGCTGTACTCATCAAGGGAGAAAAGACTCCCCACGTTGTCTCTGAAGATATGGTAAGGCAGATGAAAAAAGGGGCTGTAATTGTGGACGTTTCTATAGATCAGGGAGGCTGCATAGAGACGAGCCATCCGACTACAATATCCGATCCGGTCTTTACACAGCACGACGTAATACACTGCTGTATACCCAATCTGCCGGCCCTGGTTTCCAGAACTGCCAGTTACGGACTTACAAATGCGTCTTTAGAATATTTACTGAATATTGCTGATAACGGCCTTTCGAATGCTTTACTGGGGGATTTGGGACTTTCCAGAGGGGTTTGCACCTACAACGGATTCTGTTCCAACGAGAACATTGCAGAGGTGTTTAACGTCGAATACAGAAGACTTCACATTTTTTCTAAAAACTAATAAAAGTAATTTATGTCATATGAAGATTTAAAAGTAGGGCAGTTCAGAACTGCAAACTGGCTGAAAAATTACACCTCCAAGCTGATTTCTGCCGATGATGCTCTTAAGGTTATTAAGTCCGGAGACAACCTGGTCATTCAGCCCGGATGTGCTGTCCCGATGGAACTCGTCAGGGCTATGGTAAGGCGTAAGGATGAACTTCATGATGTAAAGATTTACCATATTCTGACCGTAGGGCAAATGCCGTATCTGGAGCCGGGCATGGAAGAGCATTTCAGGCATACGGCATTCTTTATTGGCAGTAATGCCAGAAAGGCCATAAATGACGGCCGGGCGGATTTTATGCCAATATTTCTCTCTGAGGTTCCGCTCTTGTTCAAAAATGGCATCATTAAGCCGGATGTTGCACTTATAAATGTATCCCCGCCCGATGAGCACGGCTTCTGCAGTTACGGAGTTGACGTTGGTACCATAAAGACTGCGGCAGAAAAGTCAAACATAATAATTGCCCAGGTAAACAGAAAAATGCCCAGGGCACTCGGCGACTGCTTTATCCATATAAATAAAATCCACTATGTTGTGGAGCATGAAGAAGCGATTCAGGAACTGCCTCAGGTGGATTCAGATATTACAGATGATATGTGGGATATTTACAACACTATTGGCCAGTATATTGCAGACCTGATTGAAGACGGCTCCACGCTTCAGATGGGTATTGGTGCCATTCCGGATTCGGTCTTAAAATTCCTGAAGAGCAAAAAAGATCTGGGCGTTCATACGGAGATGTTTTCCGATGGAATAATTGAACTGGTAGACGAGGGCATAGTCAACAATGAAAAGAAAACCCTGCATCCAGGAAAGATAATTGCAGGATTTGTACTAGGAACAAAAAGATCGTTTGATTTTATAAACAATAATCCGATAGTTGAATTTCACCCGCAGGAATATGTAAATGATCCGTTTGTTATAGCACGGAATAACAAAATGGTTGCCATAAATTCGGCAATTGAAGTGGATCTGACCGGTCAGGTATGTGCAGATTCCATAGGTACCAGGTTCTACAGCGGCATAGGCGGTCAGGTGGATTTTGTTCGCGGTGCGGCCCGTTCAGAAGGGGGAAAACCGATAATTGCCCTGCCTTCGACGACAAAAGATTTTAAGATATCGCGTATAGTGCCGGCATTGAAGCCGGGAGCCGGTGTTGTGACCTCCCGGGGTGATGTTCACTATATTGTAACCGAATACGGGGTTGCACACCTTTACGGAAAAACAATAAAACAAAGGGCACAGGCCCTGATAAATGTCGCCCATCCGGCCTTCAGGGATGAGCTCTCGAGATACGCAAGGGAAAATTTCAAGATATAAGGAAGATTAAAATTTAAGGTATGATTGCTGTAATTGGTGATATTCATGGCTGTTTTTATACGCTGGAAGCCCTGGTAAAAAAAATCAGCTCCAGGTATCCGGATATTGAAATTTACTGTGTCGGTGATCTTGTAGACAGGGGAAAGAACAGTTTTGAAGTAATCAGTTATATTATGGATAACGGAATTAGGTTCACTCCCGGCAATCACGATTTTATGTTTTATTCTTACGTAAGGCAGCCAGAAAGCCTTTTTGCAAGGGCATGGGTCTATAACGGTAACGAGACGACCCTCAGGTCTTATCTGGATCATTTTGACAGTGTAATTAAACATATTGAATTTATTAAGTCGGCACCTCTTTACTTTAATCTGGAAGATTGCTTTATTTCACATGCGGGCATTTCCGAACGGTATAAAAAAGTTCTTCCGCCAAAGCTGAGGGATAACCTGGAAGAACTGGACAAGCTCATTTACAGGGAATATGAAACCGAAACCGGAGTGTTGTGGTCGAGAGAAAGGCTGCTGAATTTGGGGAAAATTCAGGTCGTTGGACACACAAAACAGGAAAATGTAAGATTTGACGCAAGATCAAACGCCCTGTACATAGATACCGGGGCCTGTATGGGGAACAAGCTTAGTGCGGCAATTATTCACCATAATGAACTATTAGATAAAATCGAAGAACCTACAAACTTTTCTGATATTTGATCCGATATTTGAGGCAAGCGGTGCCGTTTTTCAGAAAAACGGAGCCTGGAAGAAAATCAGCAGTATTCCCAAATTTTCAATTGACATTAAGTAAAATCTTAAGTTATTTAGCGCAACGATTTTTCACTGAAAGTTGGAAATTATGTTAACAATTATTGCAGAAAACCAGTTGACTATAAAACCAAAATTAAATAATTTTTCAACGAACTAATTACGGAGGTTATAAAGAAAAAATTTTACGTTCATTTTAACAGTCTTTAGGTAGAAAAATAAAACCGACATTTAAAAAAGTTTTACGGGAAAGCGCAAAACTCTTTCTCTTCTCAGTAGCAGTTGCATACTGCTTACTGGCAATCGGGTTTACTTCTCAGCATACGGTCGCCAATGAAAAATTATTATTTGCCGCATGTTTCGATTATGCCAGGGTGAATAATGCTTTTCATTCTCAAGTGCCATCATTGGAGAATCCCCAGAATACACCAGTAGTGCTTAAAAACAATACTTTAAGCGAAGGGAAATCCCTGTCTTTTTCAGACACCACAAGAACAAGAGATTCATTAAAGCTGATCGAATCTCAAAAAGCCGGCCCAAATTTCAACTCCCGGAATAATGGCCTCATTAAGGATACCTTGAATACCACTACACGGGCTTTAACAGATACGCTGAACAAAAGAATTGGAGCGGATACATCTTTGGAGAAAACTGCCCCGATGACACTGCTGGATTCACTGGCCTTAAGATCAAAAGATTCAACTGCCAGACTGGAGAATTTCCATTACAGAAGGCATGACGTGCCGTATGTACAGCTGAACCCCAAGAAAAAATCCAGATTTTTTGCCAATCCTTCGACCCAAACCATAAGCCGTACAGTGGAATTGGATTCAACCGGCAACTTTGTGCTGATAAAGGAAAAAATTGGCGATGAGCCGTATAAAATTATGCTCAGGATCCCTCTTGATGAATACGTCAAGATGAAGCTTGCTGCCAATAACAGGAACATCTGGGAGGACATTGCCTACAAATATGAGCTGAAGGATAAGACAAAAGATCTCGGCTCTTTAATTACAGATATTACAAACATCGATATTCCTCTTCCAAGCGTTGGATTCTTGAGCATATTCGGAAAAAGAGGGATTAACATCAAGATCAGCGGTGCCGTTGACATACATGGTGCCTGGAGGAGTGAGACAACCGAAGGCATTACTGCTTCTGTAATGGGAAATACCAGGAATGAACCCGATTTCAAGCAGACGGTTCAGATTAACGTGCAGGGAACCATTGGCGACAAGCTGAAGATCAACGCCGACTGGAATACCGAAAGAACCTTTGAATATGAAAACCAGCTGAAGATTAGCTATAAAGGCTACGAGGATGAAATCGTTCAGAGCGTCGAGGCAGGTAACGTATCTTTGCAGACTTCGCCTCTGGTCGGTGGCAGCGAGGCGCTTTTTGGTGTTAAGGCAAATTTCCAGCTTGGGCCTTTAAGCCTTACAACACTGGCTTCGCAGAAAAAGGGTGAAGTAAAGGAAATTGCAATTACGGGCGGCTCCACTACAAGCGAATTTAATCTTCATCTTTATGAATATTCTCAGAACCACTTCTTTCTGGATGCTGTTTACGCAGATACCTCTGCCGGGCTGAATATTTTTAACAGATATTATACCAGCTCCGGCAACGACTATGACAACAGGTATATGATAAAAGAGATTGAGGTCTGGAAAACCGTCAGCGGGCAGCCAAAACCGGGCGTTGAAAGAAATGGTGTCGCCTTTATTGACCTGCAGCCAAAACAAAAGTCTAGCCTCAACTATGACACAGAGCGAGGCGATACTTTGGGCAATAAGAGTCCGGGACTAAGGGAGGTAAACCGGTGGGTGAAATTATCAGGGGAGCAGGATTATGAATACAATAAGATGACCGGCGTTCTTACGATGAAAACCCAGATACAGGATCAGGATGCTATTGCTGTTGCATACAGGATAGATGGTGAAAACACAGGTAATGATGATGATCTTTACTATGGTGAATTAGTTGGCAGTGATACCACGAAGTCCGCCAGCTCAAAGAGGATTGTGCTGAAACTCATTAAGCCGCAAAATCTGAATCCCCAGTATGCCGAAGCCTGGAAACTTCAGTTAAGAAACATTTATCCGGTAGGCGGGAACAAAGTTAACCAGGAGGGATTTCAGTTTGATGTAGTCTATCAGCAGCCGGGAAGCGAGCCGCAGAGGGAAGTAACTGCCAATGGCAAGTCAGTTCAGCTTTTACAGGCTTTGGGCCTGGATAAGACTGATGCATCCGGATCGGTTGGCGGCCCGGATGGGAACTTTGATTTTAAGCCGTATATTACCATTGTGCCCGAAACCGGCGAAATAATATTCCCGGTGCTTCAACCCTTTGGAAAGAATATGTCCAAGGATCTGCCTGAAAACCTGCGCTATAAAGATCTCTATGATACTACTATTGCAGCAGCCCGGCTTGTAGATGGGATTGACAGGATAATAATGACCGGGAAGTATTCCGCCGCATCTTCGGCGGTATATAACCTTGGCTATGTGGGTGTGGTTGAAAATTCCGTGCGCGTAACCTTAAACGGAGCCGAGCTCAAGGAAGGCGAGGACTACACGGTTGACTACATGTCAGGCCAGGTGACCATTCGCAATCAGGCTGCGCTGGTGCCCGGGGCAGGACTTAAAATTACATACGAGCAGAACGACCTTTTCCAGATGGCTTCCAAGACGCTCGTTGGAATGCGTGGAGAATTGAATTTCTCGAAGAATACAAAGCTCGGCTTCTCGGCCCTGAACCTTAACCAGCAAACGCTTTCCGATAAGGTCCGTATTGGTGAAGAGCCTCTGAGCAACTCAATATATGGAATTGACTTCTCTACGGGTATGGAACTGCCGTTTATGACTAAGGCACTGGACAAGATCTATTCTACCAGAGAAATGTCGAACCTTAACCTGAAGGGAGAATTTGCATATATTTCTCCCGATCCAAATACAAAAAAGAGTACCATTGCCAGCGACCGAAGCAATAGTATTGCGTATGTGGATGATTTTGAGGGGGCAAAAAAGACGATTCCTATAGGCATTGGTTATACTACATGGCATGATCTGAGTATACCCGACAACATGGGCTCCTCTATCAGTGACACTTCTATAACCGAAAAAATGAGCCATAAGGCCAAAAGCTGGTGGTATCATCGTTTGCCGGCTGATGTTAATGTTAAAGATATCTGGCCGGAGAAGAAAGTTGCCCGTGGTGACGAACAGGTTCAGGTGCTGGATTTCGTCTTTGACCCATCCAAAAGAGGAACATATAATTACGCTCCTAACCTTTCAAACAGGGAAGCCTCCTGGGGCGGTATGATGAAGAATCTGTCCAATACCGCAAATAACCTCATCGACGATAACATGGAGTTTATTGAGTTCTGGTATGCGCTTGATCCCAATACCCCGTTACCGCCGGAAAGCAAGTTATACGTGGATCTGGGCAGAATAACTGAAGAGGTCATTCAAAACAAGGGAAAGATGGATTCGGAAGATAAAAACGGTAACGGGGCCATCGATCAGGGGGAAGATGTCGGTATGGATGGATTGCCTGATTATCTGGAACCAGGATATGACCCGGTGAGTAACCCTGATCCTTCCGGTGACGACTACCACTACGTTCCCGGGCTGCAAGACTATGAGCACATAAACGGGCAGGAAGGGAATGCTGTGTCAATTGATGCAGGAAAACAGCCTGATACGGAAGACCTGAACGGAGACTGGACTCTGGAACAGGTAAACAGCTATTTCCGGTATGAGATACCTTTGGACACGAACAAGGTAAATAACAAGTTCATTACGGGCGGCGGAAATACAGCGCAAAGCTGGCATCAGATCAGGATTCCATTAAAAGATTACGTCAGTAAAGTTGGTGAACCAAGCCTGGCGCTGATTAATACTATCAGACTCTGGGTAAACGGAGTTAGTTCGCAGGTGCATATAAGACTTGCAGAGTTCAACTTCGTTGGAAACCAGTGGCAGAAAGTAGACCCAATTGTAAATAAAACTCCTGATGTTAACGATACAACTCTTACACTTTCTGTTGTTAGTGTTGAGGAAAATTCGCCTGAATACCAGAGCCCGGGCGGCGTGGAAAGGGAAAAGGATAGAAGCAAACCCGATGAAAACGTCCTCAGGAATGAACAGTCGCTGGCCCTCATACTGAAGAACTTGAAGAAGGGAGAAGAGCGCCAGGCGATGAAAAAAATGAGAACGATGGACCTGTTTAATTATAAGCAGATGAAACTCTTTATTCATGGCGATCAGAACACGGGCATTGGCTCGGTCTCAAATTTTGTAAACGATAGTTCCTATGCCTCAGAAGTTTACTTCCGTTTCGGCAGTGATTCGACAAATTACTACGAATACCGCCAGCCAGTAAAAGCCGGCTGGAATGAGATCAGTATTATATTTGAAGAGCTTACCGCCTTAAAGCAGCTTAGGGACAGCTCTAACATGATTATGAAAAGAGCGGTACCAGGTAAACCTGGGGAGTTTTACGAGGTAAGGGGTAATCCGGCAATAAACAATGTAACTTTCTTTATGATCGGCGTAGCCAATCCAAAGGATAAGGGCAACAGCCAGGAGGTTTCAGGACAGATATGGGTTGATGAACTCAGGGTCATTGGGGCCGATGACACAAAGGGCTGGGCTTACAGCAGTTCTGCAACGCTAAAGCTTGCGGACCTTATGACAGTCAGTTTTAACATGAGCCAGAAAGATCCCTATTTCCACGGGCTTTCCGAGAGGTTTGGCAACAAACAAGGTACAAAAAACTGGGGCGTCTCTATGGATCTTGATGTACTGAAGCTCCTGCCGGTAAATTTGCCGGGGAGCAACTTCAGGATCAATTACCAGAGATCCGAGCAGATCAGCAAGCCGCTATATGTGCCTGGAACAGATATAAAAGTTGACCAGGCTGCAAGCCAGCTGAAGGAAAAGAGAATACAGGAAGGCGTGAGCGAGGAGGAAGCAAAAAAAATATCGGATAATTATATCGGAAACACTCACACGCTAAATATTTCAGATACCTGGTCGATGGCGGGCTTGAGAATCCAGGTACCCTCGCAGTTCTGGCTGGTGAAGGAAACCATTAATAATCTTACCTTCAATTTCAACTACAATAAAACCCGTGGCAGAAGCCCTGTTACCGTTGTTAGCCGTAATTGGCAGTGGAATGCTGGCGTAAATTATGCCCTTCAGTTCGGACAGAATAACTTTTTCTATCCTGCGGATATCCCTGTTCTGGGTACAGTACTGCAGCTTTTTACGGATTACAGGAATATGAAGGTTTATTTTACTCCGCAGAAGCTGAATGCAGGCATAACTGCATCAAGAACTTACGGATACCTTCTTTCAAGAGTTGCCAATACGCAACCAAGCATATCCCGTGATTTCAGAGCAACCAGAAGCGCAGACTTTGGCTGGAAACTGACAGAAGGGGGGCTTTTGAACCTATCACTTACTTATAGTCTGAACATCTCTTCTACTCTGTCCTATCTGCTTATGGATAACAACATAGAAAGAAGGGAAAGCGCAATCTGGTGGGATATTTTGAGCGGGCAGCTCTTTGGACAGGATTTGCAGTACACTCAGAGTGTGGATGTGAGGACTAATCCAAGGCTTCCGAGTATCTGGAACCTGAACAATTACTTTAACTTAAGCACGGGCTACCGTGTCAATTATGGTTGGAGCAACGACCTTCAGAAAAAGGACCTCGGGCGCAACGTTTCATTTAATAACAGCATAAATCTCGGCCTGAAGATCAAGGTTAAAGCGCTGTTTGATCCTTTGTTCAAGGAAACAAATGAAAATGTAAAACAGGAGAATAAACCCACAACAACCATGGCTCCTTCAAGGAACCGCCGCAATAGGGAGCGCTCAGACCAGGAAGAACAGACACAGGGACAGGCAAACCAGAACCCGACAACAGTAAAAAGTGATTCCCTGGCTGTTACAGATTCGAACGCTGTAGCCTTTGCAAAGGACAGCCTCGTAAACAAGCCAAGGGTAAATCCGTTTAAGGGAGTCTATAAGGCGCTAAAGCGCGGCGTGCAATACCTGCTGTTCGATTATGAATCCTTTAACGTTAATTATACACAGGATAATTCTCTAATTATGTC
The DNA here is from genome assembly GCA_025612245.1 of Ignavibacteria bacterium. Classification (GTDB taxonomy): domain Bacteria; phylum Bacteroidota; class Ignavibacteria; order Ignavibacteriales; family SURF-24; genus JAAXKN01. Next base: position 139,455 of record JAAXKQ010000006.1, on the reverse strand, counting down.
GGGTATAAGAGCCGAAGGTACGGGAGTTTACAACTTCTGGGGATTCTTCCAGAATTCCAACAAGGGGCCTTCACGCTCCTTCATGCTGGGCTTGAGCCAGGATGCAGGTCCTCGTGCGCTGAGGGCTAATGTGTCGGATAATTTCTCGCAGAGAAACAGCCTGGACTTCAGTACCTCAAGACCTTTGTGGGAAGGTGCACAAATAGAAGTAAAGTGGAAGGTTGGCTGGTCGATGAACAAAAATACTTCTATTCAGGTAGATTCGCTTGGCAACGCAAGAATAACCAATGTAACATCAACAGGAAGCCTAAGCCGTTCATTTGTTTCACTGCCACCGGTGTTTTTCCTGAGCTTCATGAATAGCGGCATTAAACGCGTAAATGAACTCTATACTTCGGGCAGCAGCCTTTCGGATGCATTCCTGGAAGGCTTTGAATCCACGCCTCTTCTTGCAAAAATGCCGATTTTGAAAGAATTCTCCAGATATATTCCGAGACCTAACTGGAGTATTAACTGGGACGGGCTTGAGAAATACCCTGTGTTCAAGTCGATTGCCAAGAAAGTCTCCCTTACTCATTCTTACAGTTCGGATTATACGGAATCATGGAGAATCAACTCTGACGGACGGCAGGAAACACAATCGCAGAAAATTTCTTATGGATTCATGCCTCTAGTCGGCTTGAATATGACGTTTAATTCCCTCTGGAATGGCAGTTTTACAGGAAACGTAAAGTATTCGACCAAAGCCGGATACGATCTGGGAAATTCAACTAAAAATATTACTCAGACTAGCTCCAAGGAAATAGGGATTTCGGCAAGTTACTCTAAAACAGGATTTGATCTTCCAATATTTGGTCTGTCTCTTAAGAATGACATAGAAATTACACTGGCCTATACAAGCAGCAAGAATTCAGTAATAAATTATCTCATGGATCAGTTTACTGAGGCAGGGGTGCCACAGGACGGAACCAAGATGACGACAATGGAACCCAGAATTAAATACGTCATAAGCTCAAAAGTAACTCTTGCCATATTTTATAAACGTACTTCGGTTCAGCCTGAAGGAGCCTCCCGAATTTCTGCAACAACGACAAACGAGGCAGGTCTGGATGTACACATTTCCATACAGTAATTATGTGTTTGGAAAAACGGTTGTTTTTGTCTAAAATTAGGGATGCCGGATTGTGACGTCGCTAATTAAATTGTATGAAGCTAATTACTCTCTGTGCGGGAAAAATGGAACTTTTATTTTAGCAGTTAGTTTATCATTTATACACTCAATATTGAAGTGTTGCAAACTAAACTGGGAAAACGATGAAAAAGAAAATTTTATGGGTTGATGATGAAATTGAGCTCCTTCGCTCTCATATTTTTTTCCTGACGGAAAAAGGATATGAGGTTTCGACGGTTACCAACGGGGAAGATGCCGTTTCAGAAGTAAAAGATAATGCTTATGACCTGATATTTCTGGATGAGATGATGGCCGGATTGGGAGGACTTCAAACCCTTGCCGAAATCAAGGAGATTAATCCGAATATTCCCGTGGTGATGATAACCAAAAGTGAAGAGGAAACGCTGATGCATGACGCCATTGGCGGGAAAATCTCGGATTACCTGATCAAGCCCGTACACCCAAGCCAGGTGCTGCTTGTCTGCAAAAAAATCCTTGAAGGAAGAAAGATCTCCGGCGAATACATGGCTAAGGATTACCTGCAGGATTTTAACCAGATATCGCGCACTGTAATGATGGGTCCTGATTATGATGAATGGATTGAGATTTATCTTAAGCTTGTAAACTGGGAAATGGAGCTGGACGTCCATCCTGAGATCGGACTAAGACAGACACTTATAGATCAGAAGAAAGAATGCAATCAGGAATTCAGCAAATATGTAGAAAAGAATTACCTGAAGTGGATTAATGCCAAGCCCGGGGCAGATACTCCTGTGCTGACACCCACGATTGCAAACGATTTTGTCCTTAGCCAGCTGGATGATGAAAAAAGACCCGTGTTTTTCTTTGTGCTCGACTGCCTGAGAATGGACCAGTGGTTCGGAATGGAAAAATTCCTGGTGGACCTGTTTAATATAGACCGGAAATACTATTTTTCAATACTTCCGACAGCCACGCCTTATGCCAGGAATTCCCTTTTTAGCGGACTTTATCCGGCAGAGATTGAAAAATATTACCCGAATTTATGGCAGTCAGGAAATGAAGACGACGAGCGCAGCTGCAATAAATATGAAAAAGAGCTCCTGCAGCTTCTCTTGGACAGGAAGAGAATTAAACTCCGTAATGAGCTGAAGTATATAAAAATCATTGATCCGGAGGTGGGACGCACCTTTGAGCAGAATATCCTTTCCTACCAGAACAATCAGCTTACGGCTGTTGTGGTAAATTTCCTGGATATGATTGCACACGGAAGATCGGACTCCGATCTCCTCAAGGAGATTGCTCCCGATGAGCCCGCATACCGCTCGCTTACGAACAGCTGGTTTGCGCATTCATCCTTACTTTCCACCTTCCGTTCAATTGCAAAGATGAAAAATGCCAGGGTCATTATTACAACCGACCATGGCTCAATCAGAACTCTTCGCGGGGCAAAGGTTCTTGGCGACAGGGAAGCTTCAACTAACCTGAGATTTAAGTTTGGACGGAACCTGAAAGTAGATGACAAGCACGCCATTTACATTACAAATCCCTCCGAATATAAGCTTCCCAAAAGGGGAGTGACGATTAACTATATAATCGCCAAAGAGGATTATTATTTTGTCTATCCTACAGATTACCATAAATATCTGAGCTATTATAAAGATACCTTCCAGCACGGAGGTATATCAATGGAAGAGATGATTTTGCCAATAATTACTATGGAGAGTAAAGCGTAAGTGGAATTTCCTTTTGCAGCTAAAGTGAACTCTGAAGAAGAAACGGCCAGACTGGCCGGAGAGTTCTCCGAATTACTTCAGGGCGGAGAGATCGTAGCATTAAACGGTGATTTGGGTGCCGGAAAAACATCCTTTATTAAGCACCTCCTCCGCAATTTCGAAATTGACAACGTCAGCAGTCCTACTTTTGCCATTGTCAATGAATATCAAGGCAGCCTGAAGGTGAATCATTTTGATTTTTACAGGATAAATAAAGTTGAAGAGCTGTATGACATTGGTTTTGAGGAGTACCTGACCAGGGAAGATACTCTGACTTTTATAGAATGGGCGGACCTGCTGCCGGAAGTACTACCCTCCAAGAGGATTGAGATTAGTTTTGTTGTAAACGATGATTTTTCAAGGGAAATCAGTTTTAAGAATATATCCTGAACTTTCTGAAAGCTAAGTTTTCTGAAAAATAGGTACACTGGCCTTTGCTCCGGGAATTGAAAGAAGTCTTCTTGAGGTGTTGTTCCAGCCATAAAGTAATTCCATCCGGAATAGTAATTCTCAGGGAATGCTTGCATATTCAAAAGAACCCAAAGGCCGCCATGAAAAGAGTTTTTGTTCTAGAACACTAAATTGAGTAAATGATGAAAAAATCTGAAAATAAACCGGTTCTTGCCGTTGAAACCTCAGGCGAACTGTGCAGCGCCGCGGTGTATTTTGATGATAGCAGGTACACTGAAATAAATTTAATGTTAAAGCACGTTCATTCCGAAAAACTAATTGAAGTAGTTGACGAGGTATTAAAGTCAGCAGGTGTGGGCCTGAATGAAGTCCAGGCAGTTGCAGTTTCCTCTGGTCCGGGTTCTTTTACCGGCTTGAGAATAGGAATGTCGGCAGTCAAGGGGCTGGCAATAGGAGCTGAATTGCCGGTAATTCCCGTTCCAACCTTTGAAGCGCTTGCCTTTCAGGCCTCAGGATACCTGCCGGAAGGATCGAAATTTATAATAGCAAACAAGGTCAATCTGGAAGAGCTCTATTATGCCAAATTTATTTCCACAAAAGAAGGCTATCAGTTCGTTGAGCCTTTGCAGGTAATAAAAAAGGGGGACTTGGAAGAGAGGCTTTCGGATAACTCAGTTGCATACGGAAACGCCGTGAAAAATGGCAGCAAAATGCCTGTAGTGTCACCTTCGGCCTCATTAATTGCAAAATGGGCTTATTTATTTGGGAAAGATTTGTTAAGTTACAATTTCGATTTTTTGGAACCTGCATATCTTAAGAACTTTATTATCAGGTAAATAGTATGAAGACAATCTTTACAATGCTTTTGCTTTTTGCGAGCGTAAGCTTTGCACAGGTGATGGGAGCAAAATTGGCGGTCCAAAGCCCGGCATTTAATTTTGGGGATATAAAACCAAATTCATTTGTAGAGCACGATTTTGTCATCTCAAATACAGGAGATGACTCCCTGGTGATAATGGATGTAAGGGCTTCCTGCGGGTGTACTGCTGCACAACCGGAAAAAAATGTGCTCCTGCCGGGGGAATCGGCTAAGATTAACGTGAAATTTAATACCATTGGGCGAGTGGGCAAGCAGCAGAAATACGTCTATATAATTTCCAATGACAAGGAAAACCCAGAGACCAGGCTTTCCTTTACCGCAAACGTACTCCCCGATACCTTAAAAGGCGGTCCTGTTCTCCAACTCTCAGAGTTTAAGCACGACTTTGGTGTTATGGAAGAGGGAAAAATTGCGGACTGGAAGGTTGATTTTAAGAATGCGGGCAACAGTGAGCTGGAAATTAGGGACATAAAGACTTCCTGCGGCTGTACTGCTGCGACAGTTTCCGGAAGACGCCTTAAGCCCGGTGAGGCGGTAAGCCTCAGAATAGAATTTGACTCAACGAGTAAACAGGGAAAGTTAAGCCGGACGGTTACACTGTATACTAATGACTATAAACAGCCCGAGCAGACACTTGTAATTTATGCAGAAGTAAAGGATAGGAAGTAGCTGATGGCCTGGTTTAAGAGATCCAAGGAGAATATAGCTTCAGATAGTACGAAGCTTGAACTGCCGGATGGCTTGTGGGAGAAGTGCCCGGGCTGCGGTGAGATAATTCACAAAAAGCAGCTTGAGATGAACTTCTGGACGTGCACAAAGTGCGAACATCACTTCAGAATTGGCAGCAGCGAGTATATCTCAATACTTTTTGACAAAAATAGTTTTAGAGAAAATGACAGGAAGATGCGCTCTGCCGACCCGCTTGGCTTTGTCGACAGCAAAAAATATTCCGACAGGGTCAACGAGACGATGAAGAAAACCGGGCTTAGTGACGCCGTAAGGACAGGTACGGGCAAAATTGAAGGCAGGGAAGTATCATTTGCGTGCATGGATTTTTCCTTTATCGGCGGCAGCATGGGTTCTGTAGTCGGGGAGAAGATATCCCGGGCAATTGACCGCGCTTACAGGCACAGAATCCCGATGATTATTATTTCTGCAAGCGGAGGAGCCAGGATGATGGAAGGTGCTTACTCACTCATGCAGATGGCAAAGACCAGCTCCCGCTTAGCGCGCCTTGCAGAGGAAGGAATTCCATATTTCTCAATTTTAACTGACCCTACTACGGGCGGTACAACGGCAAGCTATGCAATGCTTGGCGATATAAATATTGCGGAGCCAAAAGCCCTTATAGGCTTTGCCGGCCCCCGCGTAATAAAGCAGACCATCGGAAAAGAGCTTCCCGAGGGCTTCCAGAGTTCGGAATTTCTGCTTGAGAACGGCTTCATAGATCTCATTGTCCAAAGGAAAGACCTGAGGTCTAAACTTGTAAGCCTCATAGACTTTTGTAAATGATTTTTAATGCGCCTGACTTCCTTTCAGGCGCATTTTGTTTTTAGTTACTGAAAAAGAGGAGTATTGCCATCAAAACCATAAATACAGTTAAAGAAATGCAGGAATATTCCCTTCAGATGAGAAAAGAAGGGAAAAAGATCGGTTTTGTCCCGACGATGGGCTACTTGCATGAAGGCCACTTATCGCTCGTGAGAAAAGCCAGGGAGGCTTCGGACGTTGTAGTCGTTTCAACATTTGTCAATCCGACACAGTTTGCTCCAAATGAGGATTTCTCAAAGTACCCGAGGGATGAGCAGAAGGATAAAATGCTTCTGGAAAATGAAAAGGTGGATGCCGTTTTCATACCCTCGCCTGAGGAGATATATCTCAGGGGATTCCAGACTTACGTAGAAGTAGGAGAAATAACCAGGGGGTTGGAAGGTCAGTCGCGCCCTACTCATTTTAAGGGCGTTACAACAATTGTTACGATACTCTTTAATTCAGTAATGCCGCATGTGGCAGTCTTCGGGCAGAAAGACGCCCAGCAGGCGGTAGTAATTAAAAGAATGGTTCAGGACCTTAGGATGAATATAGAGATAATTGTTCATCCGATTGTGCGCGAGAAAGACGGCCTGGCTTTGAGCTCAAGAAACATTTATTTATCGGAAAAAGAAAGAAAAGATGCCCTCGTTTTAAGCAGCTCTTTGCGATATGCCTCAGAAATGATTGCTTCAGGTGAAATGGATTCCGGAGAAATCATTGGTGAGATGCGCAAAAAAATTGAGGCAGTTGATTCTTCCAGTCTGGATTACATTAAGATTGTTGATGCTGAAACGTTTGAAGAAGCACCCAGTCTCAGCCAGGGTGGAAAGTATTATATCTTAGTTGCATGCAGGATAGGGAAAACGAGGCTCATTGATAATTTGCTCGTAAATACGGGCAAATCTGAACTATTTGTGTAGATAAATACTCATATAATTGCTTTGTATTTTTATGCTTCCTTTTGTAAATTCGTATCTCTTATAATAGCCTATAGCCCGGCAGTAAGGCATTGGTTCTCGCGTTCTGCCGGTCTTGCAGATTAATTTTCTAACTTAACAAAGTGAAAAGCTAATGTATAGGAAAATCGTACTATCCTTATTTCTCCTTGTTTCCTCCATTTTGGGACAAACCCGATCTTCGGGAAGTGATAACGTAAATTTGTTAGCTGGTTCTGCTGGTGGGTACAGCGTAACCGTAGGCGGAGCGTTTGTTGTAAACGGAACCTTTACAGCACTTCCCTTTGAGCGGGTCGACCAGTTCATAACGCGTTTATTTAATCAGTACAAAGTACAGGCTTTGAATAACCTGAGCGATCCCGGATCAATTGAAATGGTAAGCCAGAAACTGGAGAGTTTTTCCAGGAGAAATATCCTCCTTAAAAGAAACAATGGGGAAGAGATTGTCCTTGATCTGGATAAGTTCCATCTGACAGGAGATTTCAAAAACAATCCCTTTCTTAAGAATGATGACGTACTGATTTTTTCTCGCCTGGATATCGAAAAGGATTTTGTTTCGGTGGATGGTGCGGTAAATAACCCGGTAAAATTTCCCTTTATAGAGGGCGACAGGCTTTCAGATGCCTTGCTCTTTGCACGTGGTATTAGCAAAGTCTATGAGAATGTTACAAAAGCTGAAATAATGCGTTCAAATTACTACGGCACTAAGGACGAAAGTATTGTTGTAGATGTTAATAGCGACATTCCACTAAAAAGAGCTGACAGAATAAGAATCCTGGCAAATGAGACTGGCAGAAAAGATTATAAAGTTTTGGTTATCGGGGAGGTTTTCCGTCCCGGTTACATCTCAATTACAAAGGACAATACCACGGTAAAGGATATTATAAGTAAGGCCGGGGGCTTCAAACCATCAGCCTCTCTGATAAATTCGGAGCTGATTAGAGGAGTCAACACTTATGAAATGCTGAAGAAAAGCATGCTTAACAAGAATAACGTCGAAGTTGAAACGCTCATGATGGAGAGAATGTCCTATCTGACTGAAGACGATACAAGTACGTTCAAGATTGATGATCAGCTAAGACTAATTAGGGGTAACGGGCTAGTTGATTTTACCAAACTGGCGACCGATACCACACAGAGTAATTTCAGGGTCAAGGATGGTGATGTTATTATTGTCCCTCAGGAGGAAGAACTAGTGTATATCTACGGCCAGATATCCTCGCCCGGATATTTAGCATTTGAAAAGGGAAAAGATGTTAACTATTACATCCAGAAAGCCGGCGGCTTGGGTGAACTTGCAAAAGATGTTGATGAGATCAGCGTTATTAAGGCAAGAACAAGAAGATGGGTTCCTGTGACAGACAAGAATTTGGAAATTGAACCAGGCGATTACATCTGGGTTCCGAAAAAAATTCCAAGAACTTTCGCCTGGTATTTCGATCGCTATATGACGCGAGTGGGGGCTGTTGCCAGCATAGTGGGGTCAATTGTGACAGTAATATTGTTGGCCAGACAAGCAAAATAACAAGAATTTAACTTTAACAGCGAAGAATAAAATGGAATTAGAGATAGAAAAACCAAGGACTGGGAAATTTTCCGACTATTTATATATTCTCTATAAATGGAAAAAGTTTCTTATCATTAATATGCTCATCATAATTGTCGGGGCAACAATTCTTGCTTTCATGCTTCCCTTGGAATATAAGTCCACGGCTGTCGTAATGATCCCGCCGGATAACTCAATGGGTCTGGGAGGTTTGAGCAGCTTGTTGTCGGGCAAGGGCGGCTCTGGGCTTGGAGCAAAGATTTTTGGGGTTTCAAATACATCTGAAGATATGCTGATTGGCATTCTTAATAGCCGAACCGCAATGACAAATGTCATTCAGAAATTTAACCTGCCGAAATATTATGAGACTCAAAATTTGGATCAGGTAATGCGAGCCTTTAAGGCCGATGTTTCGTTTGGGCCGAATGAAAATGGAATGATTGAGATAAGTGTTGTAAATAAATATCCCAGGATGAGTGCCGAGATTGCCAACTATTTTGTGGATCTGCTGGACACGCTGAACCTCAAATTTAGTGTTGAACAGGCAAAGAATAACAGAATATTTATTGAAAAAAGATACCAGAAAAATTTGAGCGATCTGAAAGCAGCCGAAGACTCCATGTATAGATTCCAAAAGAAATTTGGAGTTTTTGCCGTGCCTGAACAGCTTGAAGTTGCTGTGAAGGCTGCGGGGGAACTGGAAGCACAAATGACCGAGAAAGAAATGGCTGCATATTTTACGAAGCAGCAGTTTGGTGAAAATTCCCCACAGTATCAGAGTGCACTTGTCCAGGCAAATGTACTTAGATCAAAGGTTAATGAGTTAAAGAATGCAAACAAACTTTCTTCGGTTTCCAATGTATTGTTCCCCTTTAAGACAGCTCCCGAGATGACGATGCAGTACATGAGAAATTTCAGGGAAGTTGAAATTCAAAGCAAAATCCTTGAAGTAGTCCTTCCTTTTTATGAGCAGGCAAAATTCGAGGAACAGAAAAGCATTCCACCTGTTCAGGTTCTTGACAAGGCTGTTCCACCTCAGTTAAAGTTTTCGCCAAAGAGGTCATTCGTTATTCTGACAATTACTTTAATTGCTTTATTTGCATTTATACCTTTTGTCTATATTGGAGAGAGCCTGATTACTAAAGTAGTTTATAATAATCCTTTGGAAGAAAAGGGAGCAAGATTCTATAATAGAATAATCAGATATTACAGATTATAACATTTTATGTCAATAATAATCTTAACTACCATTGCAGTTGTTTTTATACTCTTAAGCAGAATGATTTTCGGCAAATGGTTTAACCATCTGGCTTTATATACCGCTGTATGGTATATGATGCTCGCACTCTATGAAATCAAACTGATGGAATTTGTTGATATAAAACCCATGGCCTGGATATCTTTGACCGGAGCATATATCTCTTTCTTTTTAGGTTCAATAACAGTATTTGTGGCTAGAAAGTGCTTTAATAAACCGACAACAAATATTGAACCTTCTCATGGAGAGATAATTCTGTTTGCCGATGATGGGCGCATTATTAAATATGCCCTGTTATTTTTTTCTCTTACAGGACTGTTTGGAGTCATCTACCAGTGGATTGCCCTTATTCACAAGTTTGGAAGCATTACTGCAGTAATAGTTCAGGCCAATCTTCTCTATAGAATGAGAGTTGAGGGGAAACTTGTCAATGAGCTACCATATGTTTTTGTTGCTGCATTCGCTGGCGTTTTCTTGAGTGGAATTTATAGTGCATATAAAAACAGGCTGACATGGTTGTCATTGATTCCAATTATTGCTGTAATTCTGAAGGATATCTCAAATGCCGGACGCGCTGGTATGTTGACAGCACTGCTTATCTTTATCGCTTCGTTTTTTCTTTACAGGCACATTGCTTCAGAAAAGGTAACAAAAAAAAGTCGAACGGGACTTCTTATTTCAGCAGCAATTATTTTGGGCTTAATCATTGGCGGTGCAGTAATCGTAAAATCCAGTCGCGGTACCATTGAAAATTATGCAGCTTCCTCAAAACAGCTGAACAAGCTGAAAAATAGTTTGCTAATTTCTCCATCCATTTACCTGTACTTTAGCAGCCACGTTGGTGTCTACAGCGAATATATCGAACACGATTTCGATGAAGATAAATATATGTTTGGAGAGTTTACTTTCCAGCCATTTTATAATATCCTGGCAAAATTTGGTATGGTTGAGACGCCGCCAACCTTCGATAAAGGGTATTTTATCCCAATGTATACAAATACTTCTACTTATTTGAAACCTTTGCACGGGGATTTCGGCAATGCCGGGCTTTATGTTGTTCCGTTCTTGTTGGGACTTACAGCCTCTTTTTACTGGTACAGGTTGTATGAAAAGAAAAAGGGTGTGGACCTGGCCATATTGTCATTTTTGTATGTTTTGATTATGTATTCCTATATTACAATACTTTCAAGATATTCATTTTGGACCTTGAGCCTGATAATGCTTGTTTTTGTGATACCTTTTATGGAAAGACTAATTGAACGCAAAATAAAAGTGAAAAAAATATTATCGGGAAGCAGAGAAAAAGATTCGTGAACAAATTATACAAAAACTGGTCTTTATTAACTTTATCCAATATAGTTTATCAGGGGCTTTTCTTCCTTAGTTTTGTTAAAATTGCAAGATTATTTAAACCCGAATTATATGGAATTTTTACCGTCATTATTACCTCGACGCAAATGGCGCAGATATTTTCTGCTCTTGGCCTTCAGAAGATAACTATCAGAGAAATTGCAAGGGATTATAATAAGCAATATATTGTTGCAAAACTAACATTGCTGCCAACTATTATTGCCTCTTTGATCAGTGCGATATTTTTGGTCGTTTATCTTTTTATTTTTGAGAATATCAATGAGAGCTTCACTCTCATTGTGAGTGCAATCATATTTGTATCTTTAATGGTATGGAATTATGCTGAACCGCTGGCTTTTGGTAAGCAGCAGATGAAAATATCTGCAAACATCAATATCGTTAGCTCCTGTATTTTTACAGCTATGGTATTTTTTATTCCTTCGGCTTATCTTAGTTTCTATACTGTAATCGCAATATATTGTGGTATATTTTTGATACGTGCCCTGGTTTATATTATACTTGAATGGAAGGATGGATATTTTATTAAAACTGCGGATGCCCACCAGGAAGGAATTACTGTCAAGTACCTGCTGGCCAAAAGTCTGGCATTCTACGGTACCACATTGTTATCCATTCCTATAGTGCAGCTTCCTGTTCTTTTCCTTTCTCAGTTTTCGGGTGAAAAAGAGGTTGGGTACTTTGGGATTATCAATAAACTATCAATGCCTTTATCCTTGATAGCCAATAATTTATTTACAGCATTATATCCTGTCCTGGCAAAGCATTTTGTCGATGATAAAAATGCATTTAAGGAAAAGACAACAAAACTGTTTTGTCTGCTTTCTATTTCAGGAATCGTCCTGTCAGCCTTCCTTGGATTTTTTAGTAAAGAAGTTGTTGGAATTGTGCTTGGAAACCTTTATCTGCCGGCTACAAAAACATTTTCAATCCAGGTATGGGCTACACTTCTGATCATTCAAAATACTTTCATTGGTACGATATTTCTGGCAACGGATGAGGAAAAACTGATGGTGAAACTGTCGGTCCTAAACTCCATACTAATCGGATCTGCATGCTATATTGGTGCATATTACGGTTCCTTCGGTTTATCCTTAAGCATGTGGGGCAGCCTGGCTTTAGGATTCATACCTCATTGGTATTTCATGACCAAAAGAGTCAACCTGAGGTTTGAGCCTCGTTTGGTATCCTTTTTATCCTTGTATTTTCTTGCCTTCAGCATAGTATCCATTTCATTAACAGGTTTTCCCCTTGCATATAGAATCCCAATCTTCCTGATGGTTTCGGTGGTAGTATATTTGACCCTGAAAAAATATTTTGTCTCTGACGTTATATTTGCCTTTAATTATATCAGGAACTATTTCAAAAAGAAATACTTGACAATAGCAGATTAGTTCTGTTAAACATTTGTACTTTAGTTGAGAGTAAAAGTAATCATTATGGAAAAAGAAAACCGAAAAACTCTTGATTGTTCAATTATTATAGTAAACTTTAAAGACTATAAGATGATTGACAATTGTATTGAATCGATTATCCGATATACTGAAAGTATTGAGTATGAGATTATTGTTGTTGATAACGCTTCAGAAGGAGACAGAATTGATAGAATAAGGGATAAGTATCAGTGCGTAGAAATAATTAAGAATAAAGAAAACATTGGTTTTGCTGCCGCCAATAACCAGGGCATCAGGATCGCAAAAGGGAAATTTCTCCTTCTGTTAAATAATGATACCCTCTTTCTGGAAAATTCACTCAAGAAAATTATTGACTTTGTTCAAGGTAAACAGGAAGATCTGGTACTAGGCTGTAAAATATTAAATGCCGATAAATCCCGCCAAGTATCTGTCTGGGAATTCGACAACGCTCTAAACTTAATTTCCGAGTCTTTGTTTATTTATAAGCTTTTCCCCACTTCAAAACTGCTTAACAGGTTTTATCTCAATTACATAGATCTAAAGGAGCCCGTGGAAGTAGACGCCGTGAAAGGGTGCTTCCTGTTTTGTGCAAATATTACAGCAAAACGCCTGAATGGTTTGGATGAAAGATTTTACTTCTATATGGAGGAGACTGATTTCTGTTACCGTCTGAAGAAGACCGGGGGAAAAGTTTACTTTTTCCCCGGTTCAGAAATCATACATCTGGATGGAGCCAGTACTGAGAACGTACAATGGTTCAAGTTTAAGAATCAAACAATAGCAAAGATTCAGTTCTTTCAAAAACATGCTGGAAGGGGATTGAAATTCTTTGTACTCCTTTCTTCATATTATTTGGGAATTTTACTGCGGATATTCGTATACTTGGTTATTGGGTGCTTAAGGTTTAATAAGCAAATGTTAAAAAAATCTGTATTCTATCTACGGGAACTTACTATTTATCCGGCAAACCGATTCAGCGAAGAGGCGAGGACCAAAAACATCTGATTTTTCGCCTAGTTCAAGGTGTTTGATTTTATTATTGTCGACAAGCTCCCTTTGATATTCTTCATATGGAAGTATCTTTTGTGAGCTTTCCCGCAATTTCGGCACAGAATCCAATACAAGGAAAATCCAAAATTTAAGGTCATAAGTAATCTGGAAACTATAAAATTTCACTTATTAGAGTTTTTCATGGCAACAAAATCTAATCCCCAGTAAAAATATTCCTTGAGAAAGCCTGATTTTTGCCAAAGCTTCTTCTCGACATCCATTATTGACTTGTAGTTGTTGCTATTAACTACTATCGGAGGGAAAAAGCGGATGAACTGAACGTTCGAGATTTCGAACCTGCTTTTGTGAAACAGTGAAGCCCATTGGGAGTAAGATCTTACATTCTCATTCCCAAAAAGTATCTTTTTCTTCAGATTTTCATCGTAGAACTCTATTACCCTGTTATTCTTTCGGTACAAATAAAGCTTCATCCGCTGCATTATATTGTTCCCATTGTCATCTACCACTACAACCTTGCCGCCTTTGCGCAACGTTTCGTAAAAGATCCTGAGAGCTTCATCTATAGGTTCAAGGTGATGAAGAGTATCCTGTACTAAAATGAAGTCAGCAGATTCCTTGGGAATTGAAATCTCGAAAAGATTTTCAATATTAACATTAAATAGTTCGGCATTGCCATACTGGTTCCAGAATTTTTTTCTTTCAGGAAGCATCTTATGGTACCACTCAAGTGTAGTCCCTTTTGAAGAAATTCCGTTCATGGCAAGGAAAAGACTTGAAGTACCGAACCCGCAGCCCACATCCCATACTTGGGAGGGGCTATATTTGACTATATTCTCATATATATACTCAAGCCTCTGTAAAAGATATGCCTTTCTCCACGTATATAATAAACCCTTCTGAGCAAATTTATAATAATCCTTTATACCATAGGAACTGTCACTGTTATAAGAGTCTAATTCTTTCTCAAATAACTCAAAGAATTCTGCTGGAGTCATCCTACTTCCGTAAAAGTTAATAATCTAAATTCATTTGACTATAATAACCAAAATTTACGGTAGATTCAATTGTTGGAACTATCAAAAATTCTATACAAAGTAAGTGCTTGCATCTGAATAAGTATCGTTTTATTTCATAAGATTTTGTAACTTTGCAATAATCTTTAATAAAACTGACAAAGGATGCTTAAAAACAGAGATATTATCATATTTGGGGATGATTGGGGGCGGTATCCTTCTACAATACAGCATATTGGACGTGTTTTAGCAGAGAATAACCGGGTAATGTGGATCGGTTCGCTTGGACTGAGGAAGCCAGAATTCAAGTTGAGCGACCTGAAGCGTGCCTTTGAGAAACTCTCAAGTGTTTTCCATCAAAAGGTTCCCCGTGCTGAAGAAGGTGCTTCTCCGGTAATAAAAGTGCATCCTTTTGTCATCCCTTTGCACGACATTAAAATTGTTCAAATGCTGAACAAAATTCTGCTTCTAAGAAAATTAAGAGCTGCAGTTAAGGAGCACCGTTTTAAGAACCCTGTTCTCATTACTTCATCTCCTGTAATGAGCCAGATTGTGGGCTGTCTTGATGAAAGTTCCGTCCATTATATTTGCCTCGATGACTACTCCCATTTCAAGGGTGCATTCAAGAGGCTGGTTGAGTTTGAGAATAGTCTGCTTGAGAAAGCTGATTCCTGTTTTGCAGTTTCTGAGACGTTAATTAACAGCAGAAAAACCCCAAAAGGTAATCCGCATTATCTGCCGCAGGGGGTGGACCTGGAACATTTTAACATGCAGTGCAGAAAAATTCCGGAAGCCCTGAAAGGAATTAGAAAGCCCGTAATAGGGTATTTTGGAATAGTTGCTCCACTTTGGACAAACATTAGTCTAATTATCCGTGCTGCAAAAGAATACCCGGAATATGAGTTCCTGATCATCGGAAGAGTTGAGATGGATATCTCGGGTTTTAATGCTGCAGGGAATATAAAGTATATTGGAGAGGTTCCATATAGCGACCTGCCCGACTATGCGAAACTGTTTGACGTTGGGATTATACCATTTGAAGAAAATAATCTTACGAGGGCTTGTAATCCGATAAAGCTATATGAATATCTGGCAATGGGCATTCCTGTAGTTTCTACGGATTTGACAGAAGTAAGAAAATTCAGCGACCTTGTTTTTATAGCTAAAAGCGAAGATGAGTTTATTAGGCTGATTAAAACAGCCGTAGAAGATTCTACTGCCGAAAGAAATCAGGCAAGGAGCCAAAGAGCAATGGAGTACTCCTGGAAGGCAGTTACAGAAAAGATAACCGATGTTATCCTTAATACCGAAAGCAAGAAAAATAGTTTTTAATAATCTCGATATTTAATTATGCCAAAAAATTTCGTCCTCGTTACCCAGTATTACCCTCCCGAAATCGGCGGTGGATCACAGCGCAGCGTAGGATTCGTTGAAGAACTCTCAAGGCTTGGGCTCAAGGTTACAGTAGTTACTCCTTTCCCAAGTTACCTGATGAAAAAAGAAGACGCAAAGACCAAACTTAAGCTTTTTGAGAAATCTGAGGACAACGGGGTAACAGTCTACAGGACGTTTGTTTATGCCAGCGACAGGGGCAAGTTTATAAAAAGGATGCTCTACTATTTGTCCTTTACTTTTTCATCTACCATTGTATCTTTGTTTAAGATCAGAAAGATAGATTATCTGCTTACAATTTCTCCGCCCCTTTTTACAGGTATTACAGGTATCATTCTCAAAAAAATCAGAAAAGTAAAATTCATTTTCGATATAGGGGATCTATGGCCAGAGTCGGCTGTACAGCTCGGCTTCCTGAAAAACAAAAGGGTCATCAGCCTCGCTGAAAAGCTGGAAAAGGCAATTTATTCCAACAGCGATTTTGTCAACACTGTTACAAAGCTGACACAGAATAAGGTCAAAAACCTACACCCTTTTATAAAGAAAGTGCTCTATATACCGAACTTTGTGAACGGGGCACTGATAAAAAAAGCTCCAAAGGACGATTCCCTGCTTAAGAAACTGGGTCTTGAGAATAAGTTGGTCGTTGGTTATGCCGGAAACATCGGCAGCGCACAGGGCCTTAAGATAATGACAGAAGCGGCAAGGTGCACGAGGGATAACAACGACATAGTTTATCTTATTATTGGTGACGGCATCGATAAGCCCGGGCTTGAAGAGGATATAAGGAGAAATGACCTTAAAAATGTCATACTTCAGCCGCCTGTATCAAGAGAGGAAATAATTAAATATATTTCACTTTTCGATGTGATGGCAATTCCTCTTGTCAAGAACGATCTGTTCAGGATTACCATACCGTCAAAACTCTATGAAAGCATGGCCGCCGAAATTCCCGTTCTATTGTGTGTCGACGGGGAGGCAAGGAAAATTCTTGAAAGCGCCAACTGTGGGATGTATGTTGAGCCTGAAAACTCCGGCATGCTTTCCGAAAAGATCATGGAATTGTACAAAAACAGGAAACTACTTGAACAGCTCGGCAAAAACGGCCGCAGGAGAGCTGAGGAGGAATTTGACAGGGCCAAAGTTATGCAGAAGTTTTATGAAGCATTGAATGACCATGAATAAAAAAATTGAAATTTCACTTCTTTTAGTTGTCGATTTCCTGATGATAAACCTGACATGGCTGGTTTATTACTACCTCAGGGTGAAAAGCGGCCTGCTTGACCAGTATATTGAGCCGGAACTGATTACACCGGGACTGGTAATTTACTTTTACTGGTTTATAATATTTCTTTTTGTAGGACTTTACAGGACCTGGTTTGCAGCCTCCCGTTTTGACGAGCTTTCTGCTCTTTTTAAGGCAGCCTTCTTTGGTACCTTCCTTCTTTTCTTTATCATTTTTATGGATGATACCTCTAAACGGGAAAGTACGGTGAATAACCGCCTTTTAATATTTATTTACTGGGCTTTCTTTCTTTTCTCCGTCGGAGCCGGAAGACTCATGGTCAGAAGCCTGCAGAAGCGCCTTATTATTAAGGGTTTTGGAAGGAAAAATGCACTGATAGTGGGTTTTAATCAAAGAGCAAACAGTC
Source organism: Ignavibacteria bacterium (assembly GCA_025612245.1). Taxonomy (GTDB): domain Bacteria; phylum Bacteroidota; class Ignavibacteria; order Ignavibacteriales; family SURF-24; genus JAAXKN01. Next base: position 122,095 of record JAAXKQ010000006.1, on the reverse strand, counting down.
TTCATGAGCAGATATCCAGGCACAGGGCGCTCGGCCTTGATATAATTGCCTATGTGGCACAGAAGCCGGAAAACATCGGCAAGGAATTCAAGGGCGTAAAGGTCCTGGATTCGGTTGACAGTATCACACAGACAATCGATAACTATAATGTCCAGGAGATCATTATTGCACTTGATAAGAACCAGGAGGATACGATTCTGGAGATTATTAGCAAGTGCGACAGCAAGAATGTGAATATCAAGATATTAGCCGACCTGTACGAAATAATTTCAGGGCAGGCAAAGACGAGCCATATTTACGGATTCCCGTTGATCGATATCATGCCTGAGCTTATGCCGGAATGGGAGAAAAAAGTAAAACGCCTGATGGATATTTGCATTTCTTTGCTTATTTTACTTGTTTCACTTCCGGTTACTCTGGTCGTTTCGGTCTTAATTAAGCTCGACAGCCCTGGAACCGTGCTCTACAAGCAGAAGCGTGCGGGACTTAACGGCAAGGAATTCGATATTTATAAATTCCGCTCTATGCGAAACGATGCGGAAAAATCGACCGGCCCGGTATGGTCGCAGAAAAACGACCCCAGAATTACGCGCGTGGGAAAATTCATTCGCAAGGTTAGGATTGACGAAATACCCCAGATGATTAACGTTCTTAAAGGGGAGATGAGTCTTGTCGGTCCAAGGCCTGAAAGGCCATATTTTGTCGAAAAGCTGGCCCAGGAAATCCCCCTTTATAAGAAAAGGCTCAAGGTTCGCCCGGGTGTTACGGGCTGGGCTCAGGTTAAGCACAAATACGACGAGACAATTGAAGACGTGAAGACAAAATTGCGCTACGACCTGTTTTATATCGAAAACATGTCGCTGCGCATGGATTTTAAGATTTTGTTCAGAACAGTATTTGTAGTCCTTTTCGGTAAAGGACATTATGAATAAAAATGGAGCTAAAATGAAAATTAATATGGTGGATTTGAAGAAGCAGTATGCTTCTATTAAAGATGAAATAGACGCGGCAATTAAAGATGTAGTTGAATCTACACAGTTCATTATGGGCAGGAAGGTAAGTGACTTTGAAAGCGGATGTGCTGATTACCTGGGGGTTAAACATGCAATCGCATGCGCCAGCGGAACAGATGCCCTTCAGATTGCCATGATGGCTCTGGACATCAAACCCGGGGATGAGATCATTACGACACCCTTTACCTTTGTTGCCACTGCTGAAACAATTGCCTTACTCGGGGCTGTCCCAGTTTATGTTGATATCTTAAATGACGCTTATACAATCGACCCGGCAAAAATTGAAGCCGCAATAACTGCAAAAACAAAGGCTATTATTCCTGTTCACCTGTACGGACAGGCTGCCGACATGGACCCGATACTTGAAATTGCAAAGAAGCATAAACTTTATGTAATTGAAGATGCCGCACAGGCATTTGGTACGGAATACAAGGGAAAGAAGGTTGGTACACTCGGAACAATCGGTGCAACAAGCTTCTTCCCGAGCAAGAACCTCGGTGCATATGGAGATGCCGGTATGGTGTTTACTCAGGATGACCAGCTGGCTGAAAAGATCCGCATGATTGCCGCCCACGGTTCAAAGGAGCGCTACGTGCACGAAATGCTCGGTCTCAATTCCAGAATGGATGCCCTGCAGGCAGCCATATTGGGCGTAAAACTTAAGTATATTGACAAGTGGAATAAGGCAAGGGCCAATAATGCCCATATTTACAGGGAAAATCTCAAGGATGCGAACGTAATCACTCCGTTTAATGCAGAGTATTCCACTCACATTTATCACCAGTTCTCAATCAGGGTCAAGGACAGAAAAGGGCTGCAGGAATTCCTTTCTGCAAAGGGAATACCAACGGCAGTTCATTATCCTATACCTCTTCATCAGCAGCCAGCCTTTGTAGATGAAGCCAGGAGTTTTAACCTGCCCGTGGCTGAAACTGTAGCAAAAGAAATCATCTCTCTGCCGATGTATCCCGAGCTGACGGCTGAGGAAATTGAATATATAGCAAGTGCCATAACAGAATTTGTGGGGAAAAAGTAACCTTTATGGATGGGAAATCAATCGTTATAATTCCGACTTACAATGAAATGGAAAACATCAGTGTGCTTATACCTGACCTGATGGACCGTTATCCTCATTTGGATATACTTATTGTTGATGACAACTCTCCTGACGGCACGGCTGATTACGTGCGGAAGATGCAGGAAAATAACGGTTGTATTAAGCTCATCGAACGCCCGAAGAAAATGGGTTTAGGAACGGCTTACGTGGCCGGTTTCAGGTACATGCTTGAAAACGGCTACGACTATGCCATTCAGATGGATGCCGATTATTCGCACGATCCAAAAGAAATTGGAAACTTTTTCAGGGAGATCCGCGATAACGACCTCGTAATCGGAAGCCGCTACATTACAGGGGTCAACGTGGTAAACTGGCCCATGCGCAGGCTTCTGCTCAGTTATTTTGCAAATTATTACACAAAGTTTGTTACCGGTATTCCTGTAGCCGACTCTACCGGGGGCTTTAAGATTTTCAGGCGTAGCGTGCTTGAAACAATAAATCTTAAGGATATTAGGTCCAACGGTTATTCCTTCCAGATTGAAATGAACTATAAGGCCTGGAAGGCCGGCTTTAAGATTAAGGAGATTCCGATTATCTTTATCGACCGCGTGAAAGGCCGCTCTAAGATGAATAAGAAAATAGTGCGTGAAGCCGTTTTCATGGTCTGGAAACTCAGATTTAAAAGTATTTTGGGCAGACTATAATTAATAGAATGATAGATCTATCTATAATTATCGTTAATTTTAATGTTAAGGAATTCCTGCAGAACCTGCTAAGTTCCATAGAGAAGAGTTCCGGTAACATTTCCAAAGAAATTATAGTCATAGATAATGCCTCCGACGACGGCAGTGTAGAAATCATACGCGAGAAATTCCCCTCGGTTAGACTGATCGCAAGCCAGAAAAACCTCGGCTTCGGTCGTGCTAACAACCTCGGTCTCGAAATCTCCAAGGGCAAGTACATCCTTTTAATTAACCCGGATACCATAGTCCAGGAAGATACTTTCCAGAAGCTCATTTACTTTATGGAAAAAACTCCCGAGGCCGGACTAGTGGGCTGCAAGGTATTGAATTCGGACGGAACGCTGCAGCTTGCGTGCAGGAGAGGATTTCCAGGTCCCTGGACCTCCTTTACAAAGGTGACTGGGCTTAGCAGGCTTTTCCCTAAAAGCAGGCTCTTTGCGGGCTACAACCTGACATACCTGGATGAAAACCAGACCTATGAGGTTGATGCAATCTCGGGTGCATTCATGATGATGAAACGCGAGGTGTATGAAAAAATTGGAGGCTTCGATTCGCAGTTCTTTATGTATGGCGAGGACCTGGATTTGTGCTACCGCGTTCAGAAGGCCGGCTTTAAGGTCTTTTATGTGCACGACACACAGATAATCCACTACAAGGGGGAAAGCACTAAGCGCAGCAGCATGGATGAAACTAAGGTGTTTTATGAGGCCATGCACCTGTTCGTAAAAAAGCATTTTTCTTCTTCCTTTATTGTGCAGGTTATGCTCCGCTTTGCAATTATAGTCCGGCAGCTTTTTGCATTTCTGAATGTTTACAGGCTGGCTGCACTGGCCATTGTTGCCGACTTTTTATTTTTTGACCTTTCGCTCTATATTGCAGCCCATCTTTACCATTCGCCGCACTGGCTGGGCTTCCCTCTGGGTGCGGTTACGGGAATATACATAATTCCTGCTCTCATACAGATATCAATTGCTTCAATTACGGGCGCATATAAAAAGGATTCCATTTCAGTTTTACGCATTCTTTATTCAATTGTACTGGGCTTTTTTATCTTATCCTCGGTTACTTATTTCTTCAAGCAGTACGCCTACAGCAGGGCGGTGCTCATTTATACCTATTTAATCCTTATATTTATGCTTCCTGCCTGGCGGATAGTTTTCAAACTGGGTTTTAAGCTGGGGATGAAAGAAGAAATTTATAAGACCAGAACACTCATTGTCGGCACGGACAGGCATGCGCTGGACCTGGCAAGAAAACTTAAAACAAAACTGACAAGCATACAAAAGATTGCAGGGCTCATAGGCCTGAACAGAATGCGCGTTGGGGAGAAGATCGAAGGTCTGGAAGTCATTGGCAGCCTGGAGAATATAAAGAAGATCATCAGGGAAAAAAAGATTTCAGAAGTCATCTTTGCCTCGGGTGAGATGTCTTATAACCAGATGCTTGCCGTGGTCTCGGAGTGCCAGGGAGAAAATGTGGATTTTAAGGTAGCCGGAAGCGGACTCGACTTTCTGGTTGGTAAATCCTCTATTACCATGCTGGAGGAGATCCCTTTACTCGAGATATTTTACAATATTTCCACATTGACCAGCAAAATAAGTAAAAGGATCTTTGACTTCCTGCTGTCGGTACCGGCTTTGATCTTTATTTATCCTTTCATATTTTTGCTCGTAAAAACCGGGTATAAAGGCGGGGATTTTTCCAGATTTGTGTTGGGCTTTCCCGAGGTGCTTTCGGGCAGAAAAAGTATCGTGGGCCCGTGCAGTCAGAGGACCGATACGGATCTATACCTGGGACGTATCGGACTTACCGGGTTCTGGTATACGGAAGGACTGGATAGCACGGATACCGAAGAAACGAAAAAGCTTGATATATTTTACGCCAAGAATCAAAATATTTGGCTGGACCTGGAGATTTTAGGCAAAACTTTTAGTAGAATGTTTAGTGGTATGGAGAACTTATGAATAAAGCAGTGCTGGATTTTGAAAAGCCAATTTTTGAACTTGAAAGTAAAATCAGTGAGATGCGGCAATATGCAGATAAACTGGATATTGCTGATGAGATAACCAGGCTTGAAAGAAAGGTTAAGAAGTTGAAAGAAAGCGTGTATGGCGATTTGACCAGGTGGCAGAAAGTTCAACTGGCCAGACATCCTGAACGTCCTTATACACTGGATTACATCTACCTTATGGCCAGCGATTTCATTGAGCTGCATGGCGACCGCCAGTGCAAGGATGACAAGTCAATTGTGGGCGGATTTGCCAAAATCGACGAACACAAGGTAATGATCATAGGACATCAGAAAGGAAGAGATACTAAGAGTAATGTTTACAGAAATTTCGGCATGCCTAACCCGGAGGGCTACCGGAAGGCTCTGCGCCTGATGAAACTTGCCGAAAAATTTAACCGTCCCGTAATTACAATGCTCGATACGCCGGGAGCCTACCCGGGCCTTGAGGCGGAACAGAGAGGGCAGGCTGAGGCTATTGCACGTAACCTGCTGGAAATGAGCAGGCTGAAAGTTCCCGTAATTGTCGTAATTATTGGCGAAGGGGCCAGCGGCGGAGCACTGGGCATCGGCGTTGGCGACAGGATCCTGATGCTGGAGAACTGCTGGTATTCGGTAATCAGCCCGGAATCCTGCTCAAGCATTCTATGGAAAAGCTGGGACTTTAAGGAGCAGGCTGCTGAAGCGCTGAGGCTTACGGCTCCGGATCTTCTGCAGCAGAAGATCATTGACCGGATTGTACCCGAACCCTTGGGAGGCGCCCATACCAATTATGAAGCCGCCGCAAAAAACCTCAAGACGGCCATTCTTGAAGAGCTTAACCAGCTTTTGAAGCTTAAGACTGAAAAGCTCCTTGACCTGAGGTTCTCCAAATTTGCCAAGATGGGAGTCTGGCACGAATAAATTGTTTTTCAATAAATAGATTTTAATCACTTTAGATGGAATAATAGTCTTTTAATGCTGTTACATAAAACTTATATCAGAGTCCGTTACGCCGATACAGACAAAATGCAGTTTGTTTACAATGGCAAATACCTGGAATATTTTGAAGTCGGAAGAACCGAGCTTTTAAGGGCAATCGGTCTTCCATATAGTTCAATTGAAGCCCTGGGCTTTCAGCTCCCGGTGCTTGAATCCTTTATCCGTTATAAGAGCCCGGGCCGGTACGACGACCTTCTTGAAGTTGAGGCTGCGGTAAAGGAGATGCCGAGGCCAAAAATCCACATCGACTACGTCGTACGCAGAAGCCAGACAGGTGAAGTACTGGCCGAAGGATACACGGAACACGTCTTTATGAAAGAAGATACAAAAAAAGCGGTGCGCCCGCCTCAGTTCTATATAGATGCCCTGCAGCCTCATATAACTGAAGTTGAAGAAAAACAATAAGAATGGAACAATATGAACCAACAGAATGAGATCGACGAGATAATCAGCAGTGCATTCCGCGAGGATATCGCCTCGGGTGACATTACAACAATAGCCACGGTTTCCTCCGAGGTGCCGGGCAAGGCCACTTTCCTGGTCAAGGACGAAGAAGGCATAATTGCAGGACTTGACGTCACTGAAAGAGTGTTTCATCTCCTGGATGCCGAACTTGTCTTTAAGGCTTATACTTCTAACGGCTCAAGAGTAAAAAAAGGCGAGATAATTGCAGAAGTAACGGGGCGCGCCTCTTCGATCCTTTCAGCCGAAAGGACGGCTCTAAATTTTCTGCAGCGAATGAGCGGAATTGCAAGCCTGGCCGGAAAATTTGCCGAAGCGGTTAAGGGTACAAAAGCCGTAATTATCGATACAAGAAAAACCGTCCCGGGCTTGAGGATAACTGACAAACTGGCTGTAACACAGGGCGGATGCCGAAACCACAGGCAGGGACTTTTTGACATGTTCCTCATTAAGGATAACCACATTGCAGCCTCCGGCTCCATTACTAAGGCCGTAGAAGCCTGCCGAAATTATATGAAAGAGAAGAACTTCACCTCAAAAATTGAGGTAGAGGTGACAAATCTGGGACAGACAAAAGAGGCCCTGGAATCCAAAGCCGACATAATTATGCTGGATAACTTTGAGGTTCCTTTAATGAAAGAGGCCGTAGCCATGATTAAAGGCAGGGCTCTTGTTGAGGCCTCGGGCGGCGTCAACTTAAAAACCGTCCGCTCAATCGCTGAAACCGGAGTGGATTTCATTTCCGTCGGGGCACTGACTCACAGCGTTAAAGCGTTGGATATTTCACTGAATTTAATAATGAATGCCTGAAAAAATGGTCCATGGGAAAGAAAACATTCTTCCCCCCAAGTTTTCAGGACAGAGATTCTATGAGTAAGATTTATTATGAGAGAGAAATTTAAAGAATTAACAAAAGACACGGCTGTCTATGGCATAAGCACTATTCTTAGCAGATTCTTGACGTTCATTCTGGTTCCATTTTATTCGCACGTCTTGGGTAAAGCCGAAAACGGCATTGTGGGCTACATATACGCATACATTGCCTTCCTGAATATAATTTACCTTTACGGTATGGATTCGGCTTACCTTAAGTATGCATCCTTGAACAAGGATGAGAAAAACAGAAAAAGTGTTTTTTCAACGCCTTATATTTTTGTAACTATAACTTCTCTTGTGATTTCACTGCTCATAATCATTTTCAGGCCGCAGGTAAATGCCGCCATGGATATTCCTTCAGGCAGGTGGGATATTTCATACTATTTTACCTTTATTCTCTTTTTTGACGCTCTGGCAGTGATCCCTTTTGCACATCTGCGGCTGGAGAGGAAAGCCAAGAGGTTTGCCCTGATAAAAACCATAAACATAGTCGTTAATGTTTTCCTCAATATAATTCTTATACGCGGCTTCAGAATGGGCATGATGGCCGTTTTTATCAGCAACCTTGCAGCCTCAGTACTTACACTTCTTCTTCTCGTTCCGGATATAATGAGGAATCTGGAGATAAAAATTAACGGCACGCTCCTGAAAAAAATGCTGAAGTTTGGCCTGCCCTATCTGCCTGCTAGCCTCGCCTCCATGGTAATACAGGTAATAGACCGTCCGATACTGCTTATGATGACAAATGAAAGTACCGTTGGCGTATACCAGATAAACTACAAGCTGGGCATTTTTATGATGCTCTTTGTCTCAATGTTCCAGTACGCATGGCAGCCCTTCTTCCTGCACAATGCAAAGGAGAAAAATGCAAAGGAGATCTTTTCCAAGGTTCTTACTTATTTTGTACTTGCCGGGAGCGTAGTGCTGGTTTTACTTTCTCTTTTTATCGGGGACCTTATCCGTATCAAAATTATGGGCTTTACCCTCATCGGTGCGGCATACTGGAGCGGGGCTAATATAATTCCAATTGTACTTTTGGGTTACCTTTTTAACGGCATATATGTAAACTTTACGGCGGGTATCTTTATTGAAGAGAAAACAAAATACCTGCCTTATATTACGGGACTCGGTGCGCTGGTAAACGTTGGGGTAAACTACTGGCTGATCCCTCAGTTTGGAATAACGGGAGCCGCCAGTGCAACTCTGGCAAGCTATGTTATCATGGCAATTGCACTTTTTATCGTGGTTCAGAAATTCTACAAAATTGACTATGAATACGGAAAGCTCTTCAGGATACTGCTCTCGGTGCTAATTCCTGCTTTAGTTTTTTATGCAGTTGCAAACAATTCCATTTTGTTCAAGTTTGGAATACTTCTTCTTTTTATAATCCTGCTGTTTTTGCTTAAAGTCGTCAATAATGATGACCTGAAGGCTATAAGGAGGACTTTTCTGCCTCACAGAACCCCGGCTGCCGGGGCTTAGAACGGGAAGCAGAGAAGAGAAGGTGTCATCCATCTTTTTAAGCAATTAATACATAACAATCAAGTTGATTTTGCTCAAAGATGAATTTAAATTCTTATAGCTTTTTTAAGAATAGTTTAAAAAAGTTCTTCATCCGGCTTAAGAGACCAAATTCCAGTTCGTCCACCCGGGATCATATGAAAATTACGGCTTACTAATGAGTGAAAATATTATATTAAAAATCAGAAGAGTTTCAGACGAATTCCCAACGCTTCCTCTGCCGGCATATGCAACGCAGGGAAGCGCCGGTATGGACCTTTGTGCCGCTCTGAAAGAACCCTATTTAATTGAAAAAGGATCAGTTGCCCTTATTCCAACCAATATTGCTGTTGAAATCCCCATGGGCTTTGAGCTGCAGGTACGCCCAAGGAGCGGTCTGGCCTTAAAGCACGGTATCGGGGTTCTCAACTCACCCGGAACGATTGATTCGGACTACAGGGGAGAGATTAAGGTTATTCTTTTTAACTTCGGCAAAGAGGATTTTACTGTAAACCCGGGTGACAGGATTGCCCAGGTGGTTATATCAAAGGTATATACGGCAAGTGTTACAGAAGTAAACAGCCTTTCGGATAGTAAACGTGGAAACGGCGGCTTCGGTCATACGGGCCTGGAAAGCAGGTAGCTTAATATGGCGGAATTTATACACTTACATAACCACACTCACTACAGCCTGCAGGACGGCGCCTGTACGGTTTATGACCTGGTAAAAGCTGCTAAAAAGAATAATATGCCCGCCGTAGCACTCACTGACCACGGGGTGATGTTCGGCATCTCGGAGTTCCACCGTGTCTGCAAGAAAGAGGGAATTAAACCGATTTCAGGCATGGAAGCTTACGTCGTGGCAGAAGGAAGCCGCTTCGATAAGGGTAAAGGGGAAGACTCAAACGGCAAAAAGCGCGGTAGAAATTATCACCACCTTGTCCTCCTGGCAAAAAATAAAACCGGATACAAGAACCTTTCCAAGCTTTCAACCTACGGGCATACACAGGGCTTTTACTACAGACCCAGAATTGACCTTGAACTTTTACGCGAATACAGGGAAGGGCTCATTGCGCTTTCTGCCTGCGCAGGCGGAATTGTATCGGTCCACCTGGTAAATAACGACTACGAAAAGGCCAGAAAAACAGCAATTACATATAAAGAAATTTTCGGCGACGACTTCTATCTCGAAATCCAGGACCATAACATGGAAGTCGAAAAAAACATCCTTCAGGGGATGCCGAAGCTTTCCAAAGAGCTGGGCATTAAGCTGGTTGCAACCAACGACTGCCACTACATAGCAAAGGATCACGCAATTGCCCATAACATACTCCTCCTTCTGGGGGATAAAAGCGGCACTGCCGATTACCACAAGCTTCGCTATGAAACCGATCAGATCTACTTCAAGACGGCTGACGAAATGGCCGCGCTTTTCAAGAATTATGAAGGCGCTATAGAGAATACACTTGAAATTGCAGACAAGGTGGATTTCTCGCTTGAGTTTGAGGGGCATCTGTACCCCAAGTTCCCGATTCCTCCGGAATCCGGGGCAAAAACGCTCGACGAGTATTTTGAGATGATTGCCCGCGAGGGCTTGTATAAGAGATTCAAGAACGTGACTAAGGAGCTTGAGGACCGCTTTAACTATGAGATCGGCGTCATTAAGAGCATGGGTTTTTCGGGCTACTTCCTCATTGTGCAGGATTATATAAATGCCGCAAAAAGCAGGGGAATACCTGTCGGCCCGGGCCGTGGAAGTGCAGCCGGGAGCCTTGTGGCTTACGCCGTAGGAATTACGAACGTCGATCCTTTTGAGTTTGACCTTCTCTTTGAGAGGTTCCTTAATCCGGCTAGAAAGTCTATGCCCGATATTGACGTTGATTTCGCCGACAGTAAACGCGAACGCGTCATAGAATACGTAAAAGAAAAGTACGGTGAAGACTCAGTTTGCCAGATCGTCACATTTAACAGGCTTTCCTCTAAAGCCGTCTTACGCGACGTGGCAAGGGTGCTGCAGATACCGATCTCAGTAGTTACCTCAATTACAAAGTTTATTCCTTCAAAGTTTGGTAAGGTTTATTCAATCGATCAGGCCCTGGCTGAAGTGCCCGAGCTTAAGTGGGTCAATGAATCCAAAGACCCGAAGATCATGGAGCTGATCAAGTACGCCAAGATTTTGGAAGGAATGAACCGTAATTCCTCTAAGCATGCCGCGGGCGTCGTTATATCTCCGGGCGATGTAAGTAACTTTGTGCCCCTGGCTACTCCTGGCAACTCAAGCGAACTTGTTACTCAGTATAACATGAAGGAGCTTGATACAACGGGTCTTCTGAAGATGGATTTCCTGGGCCTGAGGACGCTTACGATCATACAGGATGCCATAGACCTCATCAAAAAAACGCATAATATTGATATTAATCCGGACGATATACCGCTTGATGATAAGCTGACCTTTGAGATGTTCTCCAGGGGGCAGACAACTGCCGTCTTCCAGTTTGAAAGCGGGCCGATGAGGGAGTACCTTAAAAAGCTGAAGCCCACTACGGTAAAAGATCTTTCAGCCATGAACGCCCTTTACAGGCCTGGCCCTATGGAGTTTATTGATGACTTCATTAGAAGGAAACACGGTCTTGAACAGACTGAGTACCTGCACCCAGTCCTGGAGCCGATATTAAAGGAAACCTATGGAATCATCGTTTACCAGGAACAGGTAATTCAGATTGCAAATAAGGCTGCAGGCATGACGCTTGCCGAAGCTGATTTGCTGCGAAGAGCAATGGGTAAAAAAGACCTTCAGGCCATGAAGGAGCAGAAGGTAAAGTTTGTTGAAGGCGCTGTAAAGAACAACAATATTGCCGAAAAGACAGCAACTGCAATTTTTGACGCCATTGATAAGTTTGCCAACTACGGATTTAATAAAAGCCATGCTGTTGCTTATAGCGTCGTTGCATACCAGACGGCCTACTTAAAAGCCCACTACCCAGCAGAATTTCTGGCTGCCAACCTTACAAATGAAGTCGGCAACACGGATAAGATTACCACTTACCTTGAAGACTGCCGCAAGCTTAAAATTGAAGTGCTTTGCCCTGACGTTAACATGCCCTCGGTCTATTTTGACGTTATCGACGGCAAGGTGCTCTTTGGCATGTGCGCAATCAAGAATGTCGGTATAGGAGCCGTAGAGGAAATTAAGAAAAAAAGACAGGAGCTGGGGCGTGACTTTACGAGCATTTACGACCTTTGTGCAAATGTTGACACGAGGCTTGTAAACAAAAGGGCGCTCGAAGGGCTCGTCCTTGCCGGGGCGCTCGATAAGCTGAAGGGAACAAGAGCCGAGAACCTGGCTGCAGTTGAACCCGCGCTTGAGTTCGGCAGCAAGGTGAAAAATTCCAAGTTCAGCATCACAGACAGCCTTTTTGGCGGGGGTAACATTGAGGAGGTTGCAATTCCTGAGCCCCCTCTGCCTGAGGTGGAAGAGTGGACAAAGAAAGAAGAGCTTTCAAAAGAAAGGGAAGTTCTGGGCTTTTATCTTACGGACCATCCCCTGAGAAAGTACGAACTGGAGTACAGGTCATTTGCCATGGTTCACCTGGGGGAACCTGAAACCTTTGAAGCCGTCGAGCAGGTCCGGGCCTGCGGCGTTGTAACGGGACTTAAGACGAAAATAGACCGCTCGGGAAAAACGATGGCCTTTTTTACACTGGATGACTTTTCAGGCTCCTGCGAGTGCGTCGTCTTCGGATCTACTTTTGAGAAGATTGGTAAGCATATTACCGAGGAAGCTACGGTCCTTTTATTAGGCCGGCCCGAAAGCAGCGGCGATGCAATAAAGCTGCAGATAGAAAATGCCATGCCGCTGGAAGGAACAAAAGTACAGTTTACAAAAAGCCTTAAGGTAGTGATAGACGAGGAAAAATTTACGGACATGGAAGTAATCCTTAAGCTCAGGAAGGTACTGGAAAAACACCAGGGTAATATACCCGTAATTCTGCACCTGATAAATAACGGCGCAAAGCCGAGACTCTTTCACCTGAAGAATTACAGGGTAAGGATTTGCGATGAACTTGCCTCATCTCTTTTAGAGTTGCTTGGCGAGGATAGTATTCTATATTGTACTTAAAAACGGACTTTTCCATGGGTTAAGGCAAAGCAGATGTTTTTAGGCTTATTGAATAAAAAATTCTAATTTTGTATTATGTGGATCATATTTTATGAATTAACGAAAAAGGATATAAGTTGGAAACAAAAAAGACTAATGAGAAATACTGGGCATTGATTCTGGGTGCATCAAGTGGTTTCGGTGGCGCTACAGCTGTTGAGTTAGCAAAACAGGGATATAATATTATTGGTATACATCTGGACAGGCAGGTTACAATGCCTAATGTTCAACAAATCATTAAAAAAATTGAGAAGACAGGCCAGAGGGCTGTTTATTTCAATATAAACGGCGCCGACCCGATCAAAAGGGAAGAGGTCTTGGATGAACTGCTGGAAAGGGCTTCTGAAACAAAGGAAAAAGTAAGGGTGCTGGTTCATTCCATGGCTTTTGGAACGCTGAGGCCTTACTTTGCAAAAAATCCTGAACAGGCTGTAACTCAGGCTTCAATGACCATGACGCTGGATGTTATGGCTCATAGCCTTGTATATTGGACACAGGGACTCGTAGAAAGGAACCTCTTAGCCGAAGGCGGCAGGATATTTGCTCTAACAAGCGCCGGTTCTGAAACGGTAATTCCCTGCTACGGGGCTGTTTCAGCTGCCAAGGCTGCCCTTGAGGCACACATTCGCCAGATAGCCGTTGAGCTTGGCTTTATGAAAGTTACAGCCAATGCAATTATGGCTGGCGTTACGGATACCCCGGCTTTGAAGAAAATTCCCGGAAGCGACAAGATGCTTGAGGCAGCTCAGCTGAAAAACCCCATGGGCAAGCTTACGATTCCTGAAGAGATAGCACATGCAATTGCGCTTCTCTGCCAGGAGAATGCTGGCTGGATTTCCGGGAATACGATACGTGTTGACGGCGGTGAATATGTGGTTAATTATATGGGCGATAAAGTCTGTAAGCCGTTTTAACGTGCTTTAAGCTTTGCTTTAAGCTTTGTGCGCAAAATTATCCGGCATATGCAGTAATATAGATATTAGGCTTACTAATAAATCATTAATTAAATAATCAGGTAAATAATCAGGATTAATTAGATCATGTTTGAATTTAGCTTTACAGAAGAGCAGCAGATGCTGCGTGAGATGGTCCGTGATTTTACGAACAATGAAATCAAACCAATTGCTCATAAAATTGATGCTGAAGAAAAAATTCCGCGCGAGTTAATAAATAAGCTGGCTGAAATAGGTGTACTTGGCGTATCACTGCCAGAGGAATACGGCGGCAGCGGTTTTGGTGAAGTTGGTTACTGTATAGCCCAGGAAGAAATTGCACGCGGTTGCATGTCAACGGCAACATTTATAGGCGCACATCAGTCAATCGGAACAAACGCAATTTATCTGGGGGGTTCCGAAGAACTCAGGAAAAAATATGTAGTGCCTCTTGCAAAGGGTGAAAAGATTGGGGCTTTCTGCCTTACTGAACCACAGGCCGGAAGCGATTCTTTCAACCTGAAGACTAAAGCCTACCAGGACGGCGATGAGTGGGTTATCAATGGCGACAAGCTCTGGATTACCAATGGTGGAATTGCCGATATCGTCTCAGTCTTTGCCCGTACACCAAAAGGCATTACCGCATTTGCCGTAGAAACAAGCACTCCCGGTTTCCAGGCGGGCCCTCCTGAAAAGAAAATGGGAATAAAAGGCAGCTCGACTAATGCAATTTCTTTTGACAACGTCAGGGTGCCGAAGGAAAACATGATAGGCCAGGAAGGCCGCGGATTTCTGATTGCAATGAAAACTCTTGATGCCGGAAGGCTTGGCCTGGGTGCTGCCTGCCTGGGAGCGGCAAAGGAGCTTCTTGAAATGTCCACAAAGTATGCAAAGGAAAGGCAGCAGTTCGATACCACAATCAGTAACTTCCAGGCAATCCAGTTCATGCTGGCCGAAATGGCCGTAATGATATATGGTATGGAGTCGATCGTCTACCGTACGGCTGTGGATTATGATTTGAAAAAGAATATCTCACGCCAGAGCGCAATTGTAAAATATTTCTGCTCTGAATCGCTGGATAAAGTTGCCGATTTTGCCGTTCAGATACACGGTGGCATGGGATACTCACGTGAACTTCCTATTGAAAGATTCTACAGGGATTCACGCATTAACAGGATCTTTGAAGGCACTAATGAAATTCAGAAGGGTATCATTGCCCGCGACATTCTGAAGAGGAACGGTGTATTTTAAGGTTAGATAATACTAAAAGAATTCAGATAAAATTAATTTCGAAATGGAGAGAGGCTAATGAAACCGCTTCAATTTACAGATGCGAATTTTTCCAGCGAGGTCCTGGACTCATCCTTGCCCGTGATAGTTGATTTCTGGGCAACATGGTGCGGACCCTGCAGAATGATCGCCCCGATTATAGAAGAACTGGCAGGTGAATACGAAGGTAAGCTAAAAGTGGGAAAGCTGGATGTGGATGAGAATCAGCAGACAGCAATTAAGTATGGCGTAAGGAGTATTCCTACGGTACTTTTCCTCAAAGGGGGAAAAGTTGTAGATACAATTATAGGCGCCGTTCCCAAAGGCCAGTTTCAACAGAAAATAAAAGCTCTGCTATAGCAGGGCTTTTTCTTAAAATCTCACTGAATAAATATTCATAAAAATATTGTTTCTTTTCAGAAATATTCATTAACTTTAGGTGAGAGATAGATACCGTAATTTTCCCCAAAAAAAAACTGTTCAAAGTTCCACAATCTTATTGCGTTAAATGGTACATTTAATTACTTTTGCGTTTTAAGAAATAGGGCATGAAAAATTATTAAATCTGAGAATTGGTAATTTTTATCATTCCTAATGCAGTTTCAGTCTGCTACAGGAAGTGGTAGCTATTACTTTTTCCTGTTTTGATTTGGTTTTTTTCTTTTTTTTATTAAATTATTTTCGAGATCCATGTGGATGCGGTTTTTTGTCGCATTCATGGTTTGTCTTGCATGTGGTTTTGAGGGGTTCAAGTCTAGATGCTTCAGGTATAGATCCTGCTTGTCTACAATCAGATCCGATGTGATTTATTCTTCCATAATTCACCAGTGAGGGAGGGCTATATGCTTTCTATGTCGCGTGGTGATTTTTCATTAATGCTTATAAATAAATTTATAACAAATTTTGGAGGTCGGTCAAATCTGAAAATTTCGGTAATGAGGTAGTTATATCCTTAGGTTAATTAAACAAATTAGGAGAGTAGTATGCAGCGAAAATTATTTTACTATTTATTTTTAATGCTCCTTTTGCCTATGCTGGTATTTGCAGGGACAAAAGGAAAGGTTAAGGGTAAAGTAACTGACTTGCAATCAGGAGAACCCTTAATTGGAGCAAACGTGATAGTCGATGGTACCTCACAGGGTGGTGCATCAGACGTAAACGGAGAATTCCAGGTACAGAACCTGGAAGCCGGCGTTTACACATTGCGTTGTTCATTCATCGGTTATCAAACCGTAACAATTGAAAATGTCAGAGTTAATGCAGACCTGACGACAGAAATGAACTTCCAGCTTCCTGCTGAAGGCATTTCTGTGGGAACAATTACAATTATTGCTCCCAAACCCTTGGTAAACAAGGACAATACTAACGCAGTTCGCGTTACAACCAGTGAAGATATCTCTGCAATACCTGTCAGGGGCGTCAACAACATAGTTGGCCTTACGGCAGGCGTTGTAATAAAAGACAACAACGTTTTTATACGTGGCGGCCGTCTTGATGAAGTTGGCTTCTACCTGGAAGGTGTTTCAATCAACAACCCAATGACAGGTGGACGCGCAGTGACAATTTCACAGGATGCACTTGAAGAAATTCAGGTTCAGGCCGGCGGTTACACTGCCGAGTTTGGTGGTGCAAACTCAGGTATTATCCGTCAGCAGTTTAAGTCGGGTGGCACTCAGATGAAAGCCAGCCTTGAATACATTACTGACAACTTTACTTTCAAGAGTAAAGATAATGCCTTCGACGGTAAGAAGAGATTAGGTTCCTACTGGTACGGTTATAATGAAATGAGTGCCGTGTTAAGCGGCCCTGTTTTCGACCAGAGATTCAAATTCTTTGGCAACTTTAACTATCAATATAGAAGAGATGCAAACCCGCAGGATTACCCGGGAATTAACCTTGGCGAAGTTGTGGATAACATCAAAACAAACCCGGATAGTATTAACCTGGTAGTTCCTGCCGGCGCTATGCACGGAAATCAGGATGAATCCTATACTTATACCGGTACATTCAACATGGACTTCTCACCAATTCTTGTCAGGGTATCTGGAACATACACAAACCGTTATCTTGATGCCGGTGTTCTTAATGGACTGATCTGGGATTATTTCAATACAAGAATGGGAAGAATTGACCAGAAGAACGGTACATTTAACATCAAGGCAACCCACGTGCTGAGCCCGAACATGTTCTATGAAGTTTCAGGAGGATACTTCCTGCAGACTTCAAGAACATATGACCCGTATTTGGGCGACAATTTCTGGCTCTATGGCGACAGCGTTGCAAACGCAAATGTTGGTGTCGTATGGCAGAGATCTGCAAAGGATCTGGCTAACTCAGCAAGGAACGGTCGTTTTGTTGAACCTACAGACAAATCCATCCTTGGATTTGCTTTCTCCGGAGACGGTGCTGTACCTGTAAACTTCTCCAAATTCGACAGAAGAGGATTGAACTTCAATGGTAACCTTTCTTGGGTTATCGGAAAATCACACTCACTGAAGATCGGCGGCGAATTCCAGCAGTATACACTCAGGAGCTGGGGCGGTGTAGGCAGCCAGTCTGGTCTTGCAGGATCACTTGACCGTGCACTTGCTTCAGGTGAAGACGAACTCACGGCAAAGAGAAGCATACTCAGAGACAACGGTGTCAACTATTACGGTTATGATATTTACGGCAATGAATACGATGGAGACGGCTTTGAAGCTCCTCATAAACCGGTCTTTGCCGCGGCTTACATCCAGGACAAAATTGAGTATCAGGACCTGGTACTTAACCTTGGTGTAAGATATGATTACTATGACGTTGACAATATGAAGATGAAGAACGAAAACTACCCCGACCTGTCAGTTGACAAAAATACAGGTGAACTGATTGCCTCGGGATGGGAAAAAGTTCCTACTTTCAGTGAAGTCAGCCCGCGTTTAGGTTTCTCATTCCCGGTTACCGATAAAACCGTTTTCCATGCACAGTATGGAAAGTTCGTTCAGCAGACCAGAGGTCTGGATATGTATCAGGGATACTTGAGGACTGCATGGGAATTAAAGACAGGTTACTTCTTTGGTGCTCCTGTCGGAAAGTACATCAAACCTACGCGTACTACACAGTATGAATTAGGCTTTACACAGCAGCTGACAGACTTCATGTCGGTTGACGTTACAGGGTACTATAAGGACGTAAAAGACCAGGTTGTATTCTATCAGCAGGGAGTTCTGACCAACTCCAAGTTCAAGGCTTACAACACACTGATCAATGGCGACTTTGCAACAACCAGAGGTGTTGAAATTTCATTCACAATGCGCAGGTACGAAAGACTTGCATTGAATGGAACTTTGGCATTCCAGGATGCACAGGGAACCGGTTCATCACCGTATTCAAACCGCGGTATTATTGGTTCTCCTCTGGATGGAGTTACAGTATTTGCACCAAAATACATCTCTCCGCTCGAGTTCAACAATGCTTTAAAAGCTAACTTAAATCTTGATTACCGTTTCGGTGACAACGATGGACCGGCAGTTCTGCATAATTTCGGTGCTTCACTGCTGCTTACTTACAACAGCGGACATCCATATACACGTGGCGAAGGCGGTTCTGACCTTGAAGGTGAAGCAAGAGACAGAAGACCAGTTGAGCCTCTCAACTCTTCAACGACTCCTTCAGTATTCCAGGTTGATTTGCGCGTTGACAAGACCATTAGCTTGTACGACAAGTTATCAGCTAACATTTATATCCAGGTAATTAACCTGTTCGATTCAAAGAATATTGAAAACGTATTCTTAAGAACCGGTGCACCTGATGACGATGGGTTCCTTAGCAACCCAGAACTCGGCGGCAAAATGGTCCAGGCAAATGGCGAGGCTTATGCCCAGTTATACAGAGCCATAAATATTGATTACTATCAGCAGTTCCAGAACGCTCCGTTCCTGCAGACTGTCCCGAATATATATGGTGCTCCTCGTCAAATTAGATTGGGAATTAGATTAGAGTACTAATTTCTGATTTGCTATTACAAACAAATATTGATAGGAGTTTTTAAAATAATATGAATCAAAGAATCATAAAATACTTGAGTATGCTTTTGCTAGTTGCTCTGTTTACTTCACAGGCTCTGGCAGAAGGAGTGACAAAAGTGGGCAGGAAGTCCTTGCGAAAGACCAAGGGTGTTCCAACCTATACAAGGTTAAACATTAACAACCTTTCGGCTTATCTCTGGTACGACAACACTGCAGACAACAACGAACTCGGTAACTCAGGCCTGATTTATCCTAAAGGCAGCAACAAGGCTACTGATTACATGCAGGGCTTTGTCTGGGGTGGTAAAGTTGACGGTGAGGTTCATGTCGGCGGTTCTACTTATCAGGCAGGACTTCAGCCGGGAAGGATCATTTCTCCTGGATTAGCCGAAGATCCCGAAGCTGATGACGTGAGAATCTTCAGGGTAAGAAGAGACTATAAGACCGGCAGCATGTCTGCTGAGATGAGAGATGGTGAGGGTTCCGAGGCTGCCATCAGAGCACAGTATGCAAAGGACTGGGAAGAATGGCCGGCCATTAAAGGTGCTCCTTATGAAGACATGGATGGTGATGGAAAGTACGATCCAGCCGTAGATATTCCTGGTGTTCCGGGTGCAGACCAGACCGTATGGTTTGTTACCAATGACTTGGATAACGACAAAGTTAACGCTTTATACGGATCAAACACAATAGGCGTTGAACTTCAGACAACCGTCTGGGGTTATTCAACAGCCGGTGCGCTTGGAAACATGATCTTCAAGAAATATACTATGATCAACAAGAGCGGAAAACCTCTTAATGAAGCTCACGTTTCTGTCTGGTCCGATCCAGATAACGGTGATGCTAACGACGATTTTGCAGGATGCGATACCACGCTGAGTCTTGGTTACGTTTATAACGCAACCAATAATGACGCAATTTACGGGCCAAATCCTCCTGCCATGGGTTTCGACTATTTCCAGGGTCCATTGGTGCCTGGAGAAGCTTCTGATACAGGTATAGCATTTGGTAAGAAAATTGGCGGAAAGAAAAATCTGCCTATGACCGCATTCTACTACTTTATTAATAACAGCCCGGTTTATGCCGATCCTACAATCGGCCGTAACTACGAAAAGGGCACAATGCAATTCTGGAACCTCCTGAATGGAAAGATTTCTGTTTCAGGCGAGCCTTTTCCTCTTCCGCCATCCTTAGGTGCCGGAACAACTCCTTTTCCGCTTTCAGGCGATCCCGTTTCAGCAACCGGATACCTGGACGGTGAGCTTTTCCCGAAAGGCGACCGCAGAATGGGTATGGTTTCAGGTCCATTTGAAATGGCACCTGGCGATACACAGGAAATCGTAATTGCAGAGATCTGCGCCGGTGGCCCCGGAAGTGGCTTAAATAACCTTAAAGCAGTTGAAATGCTGAGGAGCTACGACAAAGTGGCTCAGGACGCATACAACAACTTCTTCGTTCTGCCTTCAGCACCAAGACAGCCTATGGTTCATGTAACAGAACTCAATCAGGAAATCGACCTCGATTGGGGATGGGATCCGGAACAGGTTCTTGAGACAGAAAGCCACAATAAGAAGGGATTTGCCTTTGAAGGCTATAATGTCTATCAGCTGCCTTCAGCAACAGCCACAAAGTCCGAAGGCGTTAGAATAGCTACTTACGATGAGGTAAATGACTTAAAGTACATCCTTGGCGATGTTGTTGACCCTGCTACAGGTGTTACCTTAAAGGCAGTTCAGCAGTTCGGTAACGATACGGGTCTTAAACATCAGATAAAGATCGACAAGGATTTCATTACCAACCTTCCGCTGGTAAATGGAAAGAAATACTATTATGCAGTAACTGCATACGCTTATAATCCTGATCCATTGGCAGTACCAAACAACCTGGAAAACCCGATTGCAATTATGACCATAATTCCTCATGCTCCGGATCCGGGTGTAAGATTCCATGCTGTTTATGGAGATACTGTTAAAGCCGTAAGGTTATCCGGCCGCAGCCAGGGTAACGTTGAAGCTTATGTGGTTGATCCTAAAATGTTAACCGGACACGATTACCAGGTTAGTTTTGAGTTCAACCAGGATGCCAACGGATACTTATGGAAAGTTAAGGATCTGGCCCTGGATTCAGTTATGATTAAAAATCAGGCAAACCAGACGGGTGACGAAGCATACCTGACGGTTGGCGGATTACTCATAAAGGTATTTGGTGTGCCATTGTTAATGAAGTCTAATGACATGTTAGATGACCCGGCGACACCGGAAGACACATGGGGTTGGAAAATTTTAAGTGGTGCAAGAAGATTTACATGGACAGGAGCTGACGGCTATGCTCTTGAAGGCTTCAGGGGTGCAATGGGTGCCGGTACACTCTGGGGTACTCCTCTTACTCAGTTAAAGGACTTAAAGCTGGTACTTGCCGCAACTGATACACTGGGCAATCCTCTTAATCCGGATGATGCAAGCGTATCTTATGCATACAGATACCTGCGTCTGGCAAATGCCGATTCAGCAGCAAAGCCTGAATTTGCACCGTTTATCATAAATAAGAATCCTGGTTATGCATTTCAGGATTTCAAGAAGGGCTTGCCTATTGCAGCTTATGATATTCAGGATCCTGCAAACCCGAAGAGACTTGCAGTAGGTTTCCTCGAGAACAACGTTGCAGCAGGTCTGGTAGATGGTAAATACTGGCCGCCAATTTCTACATCTGCAAAAAAGGTAGACAACTACAGTCCAACTGCCCCAAGAGAATGGCTGTTTGTCTTTGACGTGCCTTATTCAACAACGCCGGATTCGTCATTAATGGTCAATAACATGACTGACGGAGTGCTGCCTGTTATTATTTCCAGTCTGGCTAACAGGAACTCAAAATCCTGGCCCGGTGGTGATGAACTCGGTATTTATGTAAATCAGGTTAATACTGATCTGGATTCATGGAAGTTTACTGCTCCATCTGCTGTATCAATGTCTACGGAAATTGCAAAAGCAGACGTTGAGAAGATAAATGTATTCCCGAATCCTTACTATGGTGCAAACTCAGAAGAACTGAACAAATATCAGAAGTTTGTAACCTTTAGTCATCTGCCACAGTCTGCGGTTATCAGAATCTTTAATTTGGCTGGTCAGTTAGTCAGAACAATTAGAAAAGATTCTCCTGATCAATTCCAGAGGTGGGATTTAGCTACTGATTCAGGTTTACCTGTCGCAAGCGGTGTTTACGTAGCTTACGTTGACATGCCACAGTTAGGCAAAACAAAGATATTAAAAGTAGCTGTTATCCAAGAACAACAAATCTTAGACAGATTTTAGTTAAATAACAGTCAAGGAGAACAAAATGAAAAATATAAAATTTGGTCTGGTCATTATACTATTGATCCTTGCGGCTACCCAGTCTGTTTTTGCCAGCGGTGGTAACCGTAACGGAACTGCAGGTGCCTCGGAATTATTGATACCTGTAGGAACTCGTGGTATTGCCATGGGTGGCGCCACGCTGACGAATTCTGTAGGTCTGGAAGCACTTTACTGGAACCCTGCAAATCTTGCCAGGGCTACAAACACTACAAATGTCATGTTGTCGCAGATGAATACCATAGCTGATATAGGTGTTACCTATGGCGCAGCTTCAACAAACATTGAAGGTTTTGGTGCCGTTGGCCTGAGCATAAAGGGCCTTTCAATGGATGATATTCCAGTTACAACAGTAGAAAATCCTGATGGAACCGGACAGACATTCAAGCCTCAGTATCTTACAGTTGGTTTAACTTATTCGAAAATGCTGAGTGACAGAATTTCTGTCGGTCTTACAGCTAACTACGTGTCTGAAAAAATTGACCGTGTAAGCGCAACCGGTTATGCTTTCAACATCGGTATTTCATACCAGAATCTTGGAAACATTAACGGCCTTAGCTTTGCGGTTGTTATGAAGAATATAGGCCCTCAGATGCAGTTCGATGGTTCAGGCTTATACCTGCCCGCTACCGCAACAGAATTGCAGAGAGGCACACAGCTCTATAAGTTAACTTCAGAGCCTTTTGAACTGCCATCAACCCTTGAGATTGGTCTTGGATACAAGTATGACATCAATAGCGAAAATGCTCTTGCTCTGTCATCTTCATTCCAGAACTCAAACTTCTATGGTGATGAGTATAAGTTAGGTGCTGAATACGGCTTCAATAATTTATTCTTCGTGCGCGGCGGTTACGCATTTGTCTCTGAAATCAACAGGGACGACGTAACATTCGGTCTTACTGCCGGCGCGGGCTTAAATTATCAGATGGAAGGTTTTGATTTCAGGTTTGACTATGCATATAGGCAGACTAAGTTCTTCAGTACAAACCATGTATTCTCGGTTTCGTTCGGATTCTAAGAAATCATTACCTCTTGTACTTTGAGCAGAGCCCCCTTGAAATAAGGGGGCTCTGTTGTTTTAAAGTGCGCTAGCTCTCTGAAAGTTCTGCCGGTAAAATCATTCAAACCCCGTCAATTTGCGCCGGAATTGAATTCCCAATGGGCTGTGTCTTAGTAATACCGAAATTCTAGGGGTGTTTCGGACTAATCTTAGAAGGGTAGTGTGCTTTTATGCCTTAAGATGAACTGTGGAGTACAAGTTGCGAAAAAGATCAGTAACTCGTAAAATTGAAAAATTCTATAGGGCTATTTTACAGGACCCGCATTTTTAATTCCCGATTCATTAAAGATGACCAATCCGTGTGCAAGTGTTCCAAGCCATTTATTATTGTATTTATCAACAGTTACGTGAAAAATGTTGTTATCCGGCAGTTCCGAGTTGTGTGAATTGTAAACTTTCCAGCTTTTCCCGTCAAATTCCACGAGCCCGTCACCCATAGTGCCAATCCAGATGTTGTTATGACTGTCAACAGCAACAGAACGGATATTGTCTCCAGGCAGCCCGGAGTTATTCTGGCAGTAGTATTTCCAGCCTTTGCCATTAAAGACGGCAAGACCGGCATACTTGTAGCCGACATAAATGTTATTTTTCTTGTCTTCAACAAGGCTGTAAATGCCTGAAATTGGAAGAAGGCTGTCGCCTGCGGGCATAATATTATTATTTTTATAAATAGCCAGCCCTGCGCTCGTACCGAGCCATTTTGTACCGTTATGGTCTGCAAGAAGAGACGGTATTTTGGGGTTAGGAAGACCTGAGTTCTTCATGTTAAATACTTTCCATTTCCCAAGTCTCAGTCTGGCAAGTCCTTCGCTGCTGGTTCCAATATAGACATTTTCCTGCCGGTCAATTGCAATTGAGTATATAAAGTTTTCCGGCAGGCCGGAATTCTTCGTGTTATAAACTTCCCATTTATCGCCGCTGATTTTCAGCACTCCGCCTCCAAAAGTACCCAGCCACTTTGAACCTTTTCTGTCTTCTACAATAGTATAAATTCCGTTATTTGGCAGAATGGAGTTTTTGGTGTTGTATTTAGTCCACTTATTAGACTTAAAGACGGCAAAACCGCTGTCAAGCGTCACAACCCACGGATCACCCTTATGATCGATAAGTACGGAATAAACCTGGTTGGAAGGAATTCCTGAGTTTTTTGCATTGAAATTTGCCCATTTCCTGGACTGAGCAACAGAGCTCACGGGAAAGCTTAAAAAAATGCAAATAATGGATAAATAAAAGGCATTCTTCATAAAGTATCTGTATTTATGGCGTTAATGGTTACAGGAAATTTCCCTCCCGGAAAGGTCAGTCGGATGGTACGGCAGGCTCCGGAAAAGTATCCTCCCGGTTCAGATAATGCGTCAGAGCGGAATAAGCCAGATTGCACAGACTCTCTATCTCTCTTTGAGCAGGGGATACAATAATCCCTGTTTTTTTTAGAACTTTTTAATATTTTAGCTGTACAAGAATATAAATTTATTAAATTAATCACAAGTAACAAATATTGACTTAAGAATTTTTGTTCCTTCCTGTTGAAAGCAGATTAGCACAAATCTTAGTCAAAAAGGGATCAATATGAAAAAAATCCAAATCATAGCAGTCTTGTTCCTTCTTAGTGCTTGGGGGCACAGCTATGCACAGGGCAGGTTAAATTTTGATTTTGATTATGCCAGGTTTGGTTACGACAGCGTCTCAAATTATGTTGAGTTTTATTATTCTTTCGGGCAAAGCCAGCTGACTTTGTACAAGAAGGATACCGCCCATTTTGTAGGGGCAATCTTACATATTCAAATCACCGATACCCTGGCAAATAAAGTTGTGCTTGACAAGGACTGGAAGATTGAAAATCCTGTCAGGGATACTTCAGCTGCAGGGATGAATAAAAACCTGATCGGAGTGGTTGGACTCGTAGTCCCGCGGGGTGTTTTCAAGTGTGTCGTATCGGGCCAGGATGCACTCAATAAGAGCAAAACAAAATCGATAGTGGAAACTATCAAGGTCGATCCCTTAATAGGAGGAAGTTTAGCCTTAAGCGATATTGAACTTTCATCTAATATCAGGCAGGAGAATGCAGACTCAAATTCCATATTCTATAAGAATACGCTCGAGGTTCAGCCCAACCCCACCATGATCTTCGGCGAAGGAGTGCCCGTCCTTTTCTACTACACCGAAATCTATAATATGGTTAAGGATACCATTAAGGGTAACCTTAAACTGCATACCATGCTGATCAACAGCAAGGGCTATAAGCTAAGTGAAAAGACAAAGCCAATTACCAGGGGGAACCAGTCGCGCGTAGACGTTGGAACAGTGAACTTGTCGAAGTATCCCACTGATACCTACACTCTTGTAATAGATGCTCTGGATAGCGCCGCAAATTACGGCATTTCATCTTCAAAAAGGTTTTACGTCTATAATCCTTCTGTTGTCGACACGTTCAAGCAGACGGCCGGAAAAACGGACATGCTGGGCAGCGAGTTCGGGGTCTTAAGCAGCGAGGAATGCGACCAGATGTTTGAAATTTCAAAATATATAGCTTCTGCAAATGAAATTTCACAGTACAGCAAACTCGATGGCATGGAGAGCAAAAGAGACTTTCTTTTCCAGTTCTGGAAAAAAAGAGATCCCGATCCTGCAACCCCTGAAAACGAGTATAAAAACCAGTATATGAACAGGGTCAGGGTCAGTAACGAGAGATACGGCACAATTAACCGCAAAGGCATGAAAACCGACAGGGGTCGCGTTCTGATACTTTACGGAGAGCCTGATGAGATAGACCGTTACCCCAGCGACCTGGATAAAAAGCCTTATGAAATCTGGCACTATAACCAGATCGAGGGCGGGGTGGTCTTTGTATTCGGGGATGTTTCCGGATTCTCCGACTACCAGCTCCTTCATTCGACAAAACGCGGAGAAATGAGGGATGATAACTGGTCCAGAAGAATTATTACGGCTGAGTAGCAAGAGCCAAAAACGTAAATATTTTCTTCTGTAATGTTCAGATTTTTTCAATATGGATATATGAATTTGTTTCATATATCCATATTTTTTTGTGTTAATAATTTGGATTATGAAGCGTGAAACTTAAAAACGGGTTCGAATATTTCCTTTTTACATCGTTAGTCAGGGTTTTCAGCCTTATTGGCATAAAAAGAGCCAGGCATGCGGCTCATATTCTCGCATTCCTTTTCTATTATGTCATTCCTATTAGAAAATCTACCGTAATCAGTAACCTTAAGCTTGCCTTCCCTGAAAAGTCGGCAGAAGAGATAAAGCGCCTCTCATACAGGACCTACTACAGCTTTGCTGTAACCATCGTTGAAATAATGTGCATTCCTTACCAGAAGCTGGAAACACTGAAGTCGCTGGTAAAATGCCCGGATCTGGAACTGATAAGAAAAAAGTATGAGGAAAACAAAGGGGCCATTTTGCTTACGGCCCATTTCGGCAACTGGGAGCTCGCTGCCATATCTGTAGCTGCACAGCTGGGTATTACGATGTACGTGGCTGCAAAGCCTCAGCGAAACAGCCTGGTTGGCGACTGGCTCAACATGATGAGAGAAAAGTTCGGCAATAAGGTGGTCATGCTTGGAATGTCTTTCCGCAATATTTTTAAGGAGTTGAAAAACCGACATATCATTGGGCTTGTAGGAGACCAGAGGGGGGAGCCGGACGGGCCCAGGGTTAATTTCATGGGCGTCAGCTCTGCGGTTTACCCCGGAACAGCCGTGCTTGCAATTAGAACCGGGGCTCCTGTAATTGTATGTATTGTCCCCCGGCAGCCCGATTTTTCATATACGGCTCATGTGGATATAATAGAAACCTCGGAGCTGGAAGGCACCGAGGAAGAAAAGATCCTTGAGATCAATCAGCGTTACAGCTCCATACTGGAAAAGTATATAAGGATGTACCCGGAGCAGTGGCTTTGGATGCATAAACGTTGGAAGTACTGATTTATGTCTAGAGAAAAAATCCTCGTAATTCAGACGGCTTTTATTGGTGATGCCATCCTGACGCTTCCCATGCTCAAAAGGCTGAAGGAACTCTACCCCGATTCAACAATTGACGTTGTAAGCACTCCGGCTTCAAGCGGAATTTTCAGGGCAAGCCCCTATACATATAAAGTCTATGCATACGACAAGAGGGGAAAGGACCGGTCAATTAAAAGCCTTTTCAGGTTTGCCGGAGAAATAAAAAATGAAGGCTATACAAGGATTTATTCTCCTCACCGTTCATTCAGAACGTCCCTGCTGGTATTCCTTTCGGGTGTAAAGGAAACGTACGGATTTTCAAATGCGTCGTTTCACATGGCCTACAGGAATAGTGTTTATTATAACGGAAGGCATCACGAGGTGCAGAGAAACCTGGAGCTCGTTGAAAACGGCAGGCTGCCTTCAGAATGGCGTCTGCTGCCCGAGGTAGTTGCCGGAACTGAAGAGAAAAGAAGAGTTGGGGAGTTCCTGAAGCAGGTTTCCTCCTCCAGCGTGGAAAAAACTTCCACTGAAACAAAGTTTGCTGCAGTTGCACCGGGTTCGGTTTGGATGACAAAGAGATTTCCGAAAGATAAGTTTCTGGAGGTAATTAGCTACCTTCTTTCCGAATCCTATACTGTATTGCTTACCGGTGGAAAAGATGACGAAGAGTACTGCCGGGAAATGGCTTCCTTGTTCAATGAAGGTGTGGTTTCCGCAGCAGGGCAGTTTTCGATTGTTGAAACCATAGAGCTTCTAAGGCACTGCAAAATACTGGTTTCTAACGACAGCGCTCCGACGCATTTCGGCATGTGTGCCGACATTCCGGTTCTTACGATATACTGCTCAACAATACCGGACTTTGGCTTTTACCCTTATAACACAAAAAGCACCTTTATAAGCTTTGATGATCTTTCCTGCAAGCCCTGCGGCATTCACGGTAGAAGAGAATGCCCGGTTAAGACTTTCGACTGCGCAAACAGGATAGAGTTAAAGACAGTTGCCGCTGCAATTAAGAAAATTGCCGAAAATTAAACCATCGGCATGGGAAGAAGTGGTGCATGGAATGCTTATTTTGCGGTGCTGGAAGATTTGGGGAATCTTTCCAACCGGAAGGAACTTGCATTTAATTTCTCTGTGGAAGAAAATCTTATTATATGTTATACTTAATAAATCTTTAGTAGTTACTTCTTCCTGTGTACATGTATGTAGCTCCTGGAATTCCCGTGGGGTGGGTAGTAGCAGCAGCATAGTGCCGGAAGATATTCTTTTTAATAATTAGCCGATTAAATATATGAGTGAAGAACGCAAAGGAAAATTTATTTTTATAGATGAAGACATCAATTCTGCCGTAAAACTGGCTTCCGATATATTTCGTAATAACGGAGTTTTCGCATATCCTACCGATACAATTTACGGACTGGGGGGCAACCCTTTCAGCAGGGAGGTCGCAAGCAGGATCGCCGGAATAAAAGAACGCGATGAAAAGAAAAGATTCATACTGCTGGTAGACGACCTGACGACACTTTTCAGGTATGCTGCTGTTGAACTGGATAAGCATTACGACTTTCTGCATAAAATATGGCCAAATCCTATATCGATAATTCTTAATCTTAACGGTGAATCTGCCCGGCTGCTCGGACAGACGACGGCTGCCTTTAGAATTCCGCACCATAAGTTCTGTAAGATGCTGCTTTCTGAAATTGACAGGCCGCTTATCTCAACCAGCATAAATAAGGCCGGACGCGAGGCGCTAAATGAAAGGGACCTCATTAGCTACGAATTCGGAAGCGAGCTTGACGCGATTTTCTATACGGAAAAAAAGGCCGTTACTAAAAGCTCAACCCTCATCGATCTTACGGGCAATTCTCCGGAGCTACTGCGCGAAGGTGCCGTAAAATTCAAGGACATAATGGAAGTTTATTGAGAAAAACGCGGACGGGTGAGAATTCCCTGTTCTAATTGACTTTTTATGGAGGGTTAGCTAACTTTGCAAAAATTATTCAGCATGAATCTACAGAAACTTAAAGATATAAAGGACTTCTCACTCTTAATTATTCCCAGCCATCAGGGAATCCAGACTAAGAGCCACCGTCTGGGCATAATGAAATTGCTGCTCTACTTATCGGCATATACTCTTTTTATTTTCATAATTATTTCGTTATTATTAATTGTCACTCCTGCCGGCAACATTTTCCTAATGAGAGATGATGCCTCAATAAAGGAACAAAATAAGAAAGCGCTGCTGCTTAATAAAAAAGTGCTGCTTCTGACGCGCGAACTGCAAAGCATCTCATCGGCAAACAAAAGACTAAAGTTGGCAATTGCAATGGGGGATTCGGACCTGGCAAAGACGATCAGACTTTCAGCCCAGAGTAAACCTCAGAAGGATAACCCCCTGGGTGGAAATCTCTTTGCCGTGATAGAGAAGATGTTTTCTCAAAACTCATTCTTTAGTGCCGGGAACCACGGGAAAAAAGAAATATTCTTCCTGAAACCGGTTGGTAATGCTTTCATAAGCCGCGGATTTGACGCAAAAAAAGGGCACATGGGAATTGACTTTGCCGTCAGGACGGGAACTGCCATTGTAGCTGCAGCCTCAGGGTACGTGGCGTTTTCGGGTTATACGGCAGAGGATGGATATATGATGATCCTGGTGCACACGGATGGTTATATAACTGTTTACAAGCACTGTTCAGGTCTTACGAAAAAAGTAAGGGACAGGGTCCTGCAGGGTGAAACGATAGCTTTAAGCGGAAACACCGGCCTTGCAACCACAGGACCGCATCTGCACTTTGAGATCTGGAAGGAAGGACAGGTAATTGATCCTAAAGACCTATTAATCAACTAAGGAGAAAACAGTGGGATTTGTACAAAGAAAAACGACCGGCGGATCCATAGAAGAGGTCAGTATCATTAGTAAGGGCGTCAACATTGAGGGAAAATTTGTCAGCCAGGGAAACGTCCGGATCGACGGCATCGTAAATGGCGACATCTTTGTAAGCGGGAACCTTACGCTTGGTGAAAGCTCAGAGGTGCGAGGAGAGGTCAGGGCTGAAAACCTGACTCTGAGCGGTAAGGTCACAGGTGCCGTCAGTGTAGCTGAAAAGCTGATCCTGGAATCCAAATCGTACCTGAAGGGCGACCTTTCGGCCAGGATTCTTGTGGTTGAACCGGGCGCATTTTTGGAGGGAAAGTGTACAATGTCTGAAGCCGAATCTGTTTCAGGGGAATTGGTATCTGAATAAAAGTAATTAAACCTTTACATTTAATTGTTTTTTCGTAAATTTCATCCGGAAATAAGAATATGAAAGAGCCGAAAAAGCCTGATGCTCCGGGAAATAATGACTCCTCCGGTGATGATTACCCGGGGAAAAAATATGCTGAAATAGGTCCTTACCTCGGGCTTGGGGTACAGCTGGCTGCTTCCATAGTATTGATGTTCTTTTTGGGTTACTGGCTTGACGGCAAACTCGGAACAAGTCCCATACTGACAATTATTATGTCTTTTCTGGGCGGTTTTGCCGGTATTTACAACGTAATTAAGACAGTTTTACAAATAAACAGGAAGAATAAAAATGAAAAGCGCTATTAAGCAAGTTTTAATCGTGTTCCTGTGCGTCTTTGTTCTTGTATTTACGCTCTTTAAGACAGATACTGTAAGTGAAGCATTCATTCGTGGCTCTGTTTTCGGTGGACTGATCAATTTAGTGAACATTCTGGCTTCATTATTAGCTTTTAATTATTCGGTGGAAAAGGATAATAAAACATTTCTTTTGTTCAATATGGGCGGGATGCTGGTAAGGCTTATGCTGATGCTGGGATCCGTCATAATTTTCCTAAAATTCTTGAATATTGACAAATATGGTTTTATATTTACTTTTTTCGTTTTGTATATTTCATTTTTAGCTGTGGAAATTAATTATTTCAGGGTGAAAATTTCACAGGTAAAAATATCACAAAAGAAAGTATAGATCTGGTAAAAAAATTATGGATGCTAATACAGTAAAAGCAGTTAGCGACACTCTGGCCCAGGCTAACAATAAATCTGACAGTGGATGGATTTTACACCACATACTGGACTCCAGATATATCGATTTCGAACCTTTCGGGCGGATACCTCTGCCTGAGATTCATCTGTTTGGATTCGACATTTCAATTACTAAGCACGTCGTTTTCATGTGGCTCAGCCTTTTGATTCTGGTGCTGATTTTTTATGCCGTCTCTAAGAGCTATAAGAAATCGAGAATACCCAGGGGCTTTGCAAATGTAGCCGAACTTCTGGTTGTCTTTGTGCGCGATGACATAGCTAAACCTACCATCGGGAAAGGATTTGAAAAATTCCTCCCTTACCTCCTGACGGTTTTCTTCTTCATTCTTACCGCAAATTTTCTTGGACTTTTTCCCTACAGCGCTACTGTTACCAGTAACATTTCCGTTACGGCAACCCTGGCGACAATCTCTTTCATCGTAATCCAGGCAGGCGGTATAAGGAAGAACGGACTGTTCGGATATTTTAAGGGACTCATTCCGCATGGCGTACCGGTGTTCCTTCTGCCGGTAATGCTGGTAGTTGAAATACTCGGGCTATTTACCAGGCCCTTTGCACTGGCCATCCGTCTTTTTGCTAATATGACGGCCGGGCATATTGTTATCCTGGCACTCATTGGACTGATCTTCATTCTGAAGACCTTCTTCGTAGCCCCGGTATCCATTGCCTTTGCATTGTTTATTTATTTACTGGAAATTTTGGTCGCTTTAATTCAAGCTTATATCTTTACAATGCTGTCTTCTCTGTTCATTGGGATGGCAGTTCATCAGGAACATTAAATTAATCAACGGTACATGTCTAATAAAAGGAGAAAAATTAAATGAACTTCGATTTTGCATATTTAGCAGCCGGTTTCGGTGCAGCTTTAACAGTTATAGGTGGTGCTTTGGGTATTGGTAAATTAGCCGGAGCAGCAATGGAAGCAAGCGGTAGACAGCCTGAAGCAGCCGGTGATATCAGAACTTCTATGATTATTGCCGCAGCTCTTATTGAAGGTATCTCCCTGTTTGCACTGGTTATTTGTATTTTATTGGCTTTGAAATAAGTCTTTGTGGAGTGTTCTTTTAGAAACACTCCAGTTTATTTTTAGGACTAATAATTCAAAGGAAGGGTAAATATGTTGGGTATGCTGAATATAGCATTGATCGCGTTGCTTGAGACTGAAGAAGGGAAGCCAAGTTTACTTGCAGTAAATCCGGGACTTATCTTTTGGACAGTTATTACTTTTATAATACTGCTCATAGTATTGAAGAAAGTTGCCTGGAAGCCCATCCTCGGGGTACTGGAAGAAAGGGAAACCTTTATTAAGGATTCTCTGGACAAAGCTGAGAAAGCCCGTCTTGAGGCTGAAAAACTCTTAGCCGAGAACAGGGAAGCCATGGCCAGGACAGAGGAGGAGGCGCAGAAAATTATAGCTCAGGGCAGGGAATTTGCTGAAAAGCTGAAAGAACAGATTATCTCAGACAGCAAATTGGAAGCCAAGAAAATGCTTGACGACGCAACTGCCGAGATTAAACGCAAAAACGACGAGGCATTCGAGTCCTTAAAAGACCAGGTGGCCATGATTGCCATTCAGGCTGCTGAGAAGATCATGAAAGAAAACCTGGACACGGAAAAGCAAAAGCATCTGGTTGATAGATTTATTGATGATTTACCGAAAAACTGATTATGAGCAATTATAACATTTCTTCAAGATACGCAAATGCCCTGATGCAACTTGCATCGGAGAAAGACCTTTTTGAGCAGATTTCTGCGGATATGGAGGTGGTATTCAATACACTGAGCTCCTCACGCGAATTCCAGATGATGCTTATTAGCCCTGTGGTGAAGGTGTACGACAAGGAACAGGTCCTCTTAAAGGTCTTTGAAAACCGTATCAGTCACGACTCTCTGAATTTCCTGCAGTTTATTGTAAGGAAGAACAGGGAAAACCTGCTTTTTAACATAGTCAGGCAATTCCTTTCTCTTAGAGACAAGAAATTAGGAGTTGTAAATGCTGAGGTTCTCAGCGCATCGGAGTTTACCGATGAACAAAAAAGTAAACTAACAAAAAAACTCGAGGAATATACCCGTAAGAAAGTAAGGCTTAGCCTGCAGATTGACAGGAACTTACTTGGAGGCTTTATCGTTAGAATCGAAGATACGGTGATAGATGCTTCCCTGGATCATCAGCTTGAGCTGTTAAAATCGCAGTTCATGAAGGGTGATTCCTCTTTGAACTAAAGTTTAGATTAAATTTAAAGGAAATAGAAATGGCAGAAGTTAGACCTGATGAAGTATCTGCAATTCTGAGAAAACAGCTGTCAGGCTTTGACAACGAAGTGGACGTCTACGATGTCGGTACCGTTCTGCAGATAGGCGACGGTATTGCGCGTGTTTATGGACTGTCCAAAGTTATGGCCAGTGAGCTCATTGAATTTCCGCATGATGTCTTTGGTATGGTGCTTAACCTTGAGGAAGACAGCATTGGCTGCGTTCTTTTTGGCGATTATTCTCTCGTAAAAGAGGGTGATACGGTAAGAAGGACAAAGCGTGTTGCTTCTTTCCCTGTGGGTGAGGCGATGCTGGGCAGGGTTATAAATCCTCTTGGCGTGCCCATTGACGGCAAAGGCCCGGTTCATACCGAGCAGTTCCTGCCCCTGGAAAGAAAAGCCCTTGGTGTTATTGCACGTCAGCCCGTTAAGCAGCCTTTACAGACCGGTATTACGGCTGTGGATGCTATGATTCCAATCGGACGCGGACAAAGAGAGCTGATCATTGGCGACAGGCAGACAGGCAAGACTGCTATTGCAGTTGATGCAATCATCAATCAGAAATACACTCACAGTGAAGACGCAAAAAGAATAGGCATCAAGCCTGTTTTTTGCATTTATGTGGCCATTGGGCAGAAGTCTTCAACTATAGCACAGGTTGTAGCAAAACTGCAGGACCATGGCGCTATGGAATACACAACCGTTATTGTAGCCGCAGCTTCTGAGCCGGCTCCGCTTCAGTATATTGCCCCTTATTCGGGTGCAACACTGGGCGAATTCTTCAGGGATTCGGGGCGCGACGCGCTTGTGGTTTATGACGACCTTTCCAAGCAGGCAGCGGCATACCGCGAGCTTTCACTCCTGCTTAGAAGACCACCGGGACGTGAAGCTTTCCCGGGCGACGTTTTCTACCTGCATTCAAGGCTGCTTGAGCGCGCTTCAAAATTAAGCGACGAGCTAGGCGGCGGAAGCCTCACGGCTCTTCCTATGATTGAAACGCAGCAGGGAGACGTTTCGGCATACATTCCGACAAACGTTATCTCAATTACAGACGGACAGATTTACCTTGAGCCTAACCTCTTTAATGCCGGTGTAAGGCCTGCTATTAACGTCGGTATCAGCGTATCGCGTGTCGGCGGTAATGCTCAGGTCAAGGCAATGAGGAAGGTTGCAGGTTCTTTGAAGCTGGATCTTGCACAGTACAGGGAACTGGAATCGTTCGCAAAATTCGGCTCCGACCTTGATAAGGCTACAAAACGTACACTCTCCAAGGGTGCACGACTGGTGGAGCTGCTAAAGCAGGGACAGTACAATCCTCTTGCTGTTGAAAAACAGATCGTCAGCGTTTTTGCGGGCACTAACGACTACTTGGAGTCAATCCCCGTAGCAGACGTAAAGCGCTTTGAAAAAGAGCTGCTGGAATTTATTGAATTGAAGTATAACGACATTCTGGAAACTATCAGGGTTGAAAGGGAGCTCAAGGAAGCTACCGTCAGCAAGCTGAGAAGTGCCATTGAGGAGTTTTTACCGAAATTCAAGGCTTCGGAAAAATAAGCAGAAGATCTGTGGAAAGAACTTGATTATAAATCTTGCCCCTAAAAAGGCAAGATTTATAATTTTTAGCTGTTTTTCGGAAAACTCTTTTTCTTAGGGCTTTCCCATTTTCAGCTTCTAAAGTTTCTTAAAAAGCTTTTAGCCTTGTTGTTATTACAAAAAGTTTTATCTTAAATTACAGTGATGTTTTAATCTCAAAATCTAATAAAAATGGCTACATTAAGGGACATCAAAAGAAGAATAATCGGAGTAAAAAACATTGAGCAGATCACGAAAGCCATGAAAATGGTGGCTGCTGCAAAACTGAGGAGAGCCCAGGAAAATATTATCAATGCCAGGCCCTACTCCAGGAAAATATCCGATCTCTTCAAAGAGCTGGTATCAATTGAGAATAATATAAGTAACCCTCTAATTACAGACCGTCCGGTCAAAAACATCGGGGTAATTGTAGTTACCTCAGACAGGGGGCTCTGCGGCGGCTTCAATATGAACCTTATACGTGAGGCTACCAGGCTCATACACGGGGATTACAGGGATTATTACGATTCGGGAAACCTGTACGTGATTCCGATAGGCAAGAAGGGTCTAGAGCACTTCAGCAGGAGGAACTACAAGATCCTGGGTGATTTTTCAGGGGTGTTTGCAGACCTCAGATTTCCAAAAGCTTCCGGAATTATGAATGACCTGAAGAAGCGCTTTTTAGACGGTGAGCTGGACAAAGTGGTTGTTGTCTTTAATCAGTTCAAATCCGTCATGCAGCAGGTGATTACTGTTGAACAGCTTCTTCCGGTTCTCCGGGTTACAAATAATGACGTTGAAACCAAGGTAAATACTAATTATATATTTGAACCTGACAGGAATCTTATATTAAATAACCTGCTTCCCAAGCACCTTAATTCGCAGATGTGGAGAATTTTGCTCGAATCAAATGCTTCTGAACTGGGCGCAAGAATGACAGCTATGGATATGGCTACGGAAAATGCAAAAGAACTGATCAGTACCTTGCAGTTGCGCTATAACAGGGAACGCCAGGCAGCCATTACAACCGAAATCCTGGAGATTGTAAGCGGCGCAAATGCGTTGAAAGGCGAATAAAAATTAATAAATTTGAAAATTTCCGGAAAAATAGCTAAATTTAGTGTCATTTTTTAAAATATTATGTTTGAAGATTTAACATACAAACTTGAGACAGCGCTTAAGAAGATAAGTGGACAGGGCAGATTAACGGAAAACAATATTTCCGATAGTTTAAGAGAGATAAGGCGCGTACTTTTAGATGCTGACGTCAACTATAAGGTTGCAAAAAAGTTTATTGATGACGTAACAGCCAAGGCTATAGGCCGGGAAGTTCTGAATTCTATTACTCCCGGGCAGCAGATAACAAAGATTATATACGACGAGCTGACTGCCCTTATGGGCAACAGCCAGTCTGAAATAAAACTGAGCGGTTCGGCTCCTTCTGTCATTTTAATGGTAGGTCTGCAGGGTTCGGGTAAGACGACCTTCAGCGCCAAATTGGCCAAATCGCTCAAGTCAAAGAACAGAAAAGTTCTTTTAGTTGCTGACGATATTTACAGGCCTGCTGCTATAGAGCAGCTCAAGCAGCTCGGGCAGCAGATAAGCGTTCCGGTTTTTTCTGCCGACCACAAGGATGCGGTCAGGATTGCAAAGGATGCCATTTCCTACGCCAAGGAAAACGGGCTCGATACTCTGATAATCGATACGGCAGGGCGCTTGCACGTGGATGAGGATATGATGCAGGAGGTTTCTGCCATAAAGCAGAACGTAAATCCTTCTGAGACACTTTTTGTCGTTGATTCAATGACCGGGCAGGATGCAGTTAATTCTGCAAAGGCATTTCACGACAAGGTGAATTTTGACGGCATTGTTCTGACAAAATTAGACGGCGATACAAGGGGCGGATGTGCCCTTTCAATTCGTGCCGTTGTGGATAAGCCGATCAAGTTTATCAGCCTGGGTGAAAAGCTCGATTCCATGGAGCCGTTTTATCCCGAGCGCATGGCCTCAAGAATTCTTGGAAAAGGGGACATAGTTTCCCTGGTTGAGAAGGCTCAGGAGCAGTTTGACGAAGTTGAGGCTCAGGAATTAGAGGAACGCTTAAGGGAGAATAAGTTTGACTTTGAGGATTTTCTTAAGCAAATTAAGATGATCAAAAAAATGGGTTCCTTGAAATCCATTATTGGAATGATTCCGGGCATCGGCTCTCAGATCAAGAATGCGGACATCGACGACAAGCAGCTCTTAAGGGTTGAGGCGATAATTCAGTCGATGACCAGGCAGGAAAGGTCGTCTCCAAAGATCTTAAACGGAGGCCGCAGGAAAAGAATAGCACGCGGCAGCGGAACAAGCATTCAGGAGGTAAACCGCCTGATCAAACAGTTTCAGGAGATGCAGAGGATGATGAAGATGCTTAATTCCTCATCTTCCGGCGGAAGGAAAAACCCTTTTGCCGCACTGAAGAACTTTAGAATTAATTGATTTTAGAATAAATTGATATAAAGAAATATAACTCGGAGGAACAAATAATTTGGCAGTTAAGCTAAGATTAAGAAGAATGGGTAAAAAGAAACAGCCGATTTATAAAGTGGTTGCTGCTGATTCACGCGCCCCAAGAGATGGAAAGTTTTTGGAAGCTATTGGATTGTATAATCCGCTTACCGATCCTGCTACTATCGATATAAAAGAAGACAGGGCTCTTTACTGGCTTGGAGTTGGTGCCCAGCCTACAGACACCGTCAAAAACCTTTTAAGCAAAAAGGGTATTTTGCTCAAAAAGGAATTGTCAAAAAAGGGTCTGCCTGAAACAGAGGCAAATTCTAAATTTGAAGCGTGGTCTAAACTTAATGAAGCCAAAGTTGGTTCGGCCAAAAAACAGTCTAAATCTGGTGCAGCAGAAGGGACAGCATCAGCTAAAGAGCAGCCAAAGGAAGTCACGGAAGTAAAGAGTACTACTTCCGATGAAAATCCTGCCTAAAGCGTTCTTTTAAAAAGGAAACTTTCGGAGGGTTTCAGATCACTAACTAAGTACTCTTCGCTTAAACTTAAGAGGGTTAAAAAATGAAAGAATTCATTGAATTTATCGCAAAGCATCTTGTGGACAACCCAGATGGCGTAAGTATCGAAGAAAAAAGCTCGGAAGACAATAAGATCGTGCTGTCTCTTAAAGTCAGTGCGGAAGACGTTGGTAAGGTGATTGGTAAGCAGGGCAAAACTGCTCAGGCTATGAGAACATTGCTGACAGCTGTCGCTGCTAAAGAAGGCAAACGCGTAGTTCTGGAAATTCTGGACTAAAGTCCAGACTGACTTGAAAATAGTGAGTGAGTATTATTTAATAGCTGAAATAAAAAGCCTCTTCGAAACGGGAGGCTTTGTAAATGTAATCCCTTACTCAGATAGTCCTGAACGGTTAATGAAGCTTAATGACGTCTATATTGACGTCTTTGGCGATAAAAAGAAGTTCTCTGTTGAGAAGGTAATCCATACGGGCAAAGTATGGTCTGTTAAGTTTAAGAATTTTAACAGCGCCCGCGAAGTTGAATTCCTCCTCGGCAAAAGAATCTTCGTGGACCAGGATAATCTGATCGGTCTTGAAGAGAATACCTATTTTATTCACGACCTGATCGGCAGCCGGGTCTTCCGTAATGGCGGGCTCATTGGTAATCTGGTTGACGTTCTCAGCCTTCCTGCCAATGATGTCTATGTCATTAAGGACTTATCTGAAGGGGAATTACTGATTCCTGCTGTTAGTGACTATGTCGAGAGTTTTGACCCCATTAACAAGATCCTGGTCTTAAGACCAGGCGGTGATATTTTCGAAGAAGAGGACGATGAGGATTGATATAATTTCTGCGGTTCCGGATCTGCTTACTAGTCCGCTTAATACAAGCATTATCAAAAGAGCGCAGGATTTTAAGAAAGTTGAAATTGTAGTTCATAACCTGCGCGACTATGCGCACGATAAACATAAGACAATTGACGATAAGCCTTTCGGTGGAGGAGCTGGCATGCTCCTTAAACCTGAACCGTTCTTTGAATGCATTGAATATTTGTTCAGCCAGAGGAAATACCAGCACGTAATTTATAGCTGTCCTAAGGGAAAAATATTTAATCAACAACTGGCCAATAAGTTCTCTATTGCTGAAAACTTAATGGTAATTGCTGGTCATTATAAGGGAATTGACGACAGGGTTAGAGAAGCTTTCGCTACAGACGAAATTTCAATCGGCAACTTTGTCCTCAGCGGCGGGGAACTGCCCGCTCTGGTCGTTGTCGATGCTATTGTTAGACTCATTCCCGGAGTCTTGGGCGATAGCGAATCAGCACTGGAAGATTCTTTCCAGGATGGGAATATTGTTGAGGCCCCTTACTTTACCCGTCCGGCTGATTACCGGGGCTTGAAAGTGCCTGAAGTACTCTTATCGGGGAACTTTAAGAAAATTAAGGACTGGAAAGCTGAACAGTCCACGATATTAACTGAAAAATGGAAAAAAATAAATAGTTCGGAGTAGGACATGGATAACTTAAAAGAATTTGTTGCGGATCAAATTAAAACCGACTTGCCGGAATTTAACCCTGGCGATCATATTCGCGTACACGTTAGAGTAATCGAAGGTGATAAAGAAAGAATTCAGCCCTTTGAAGGCGACGTTATTAGCATCAGGGGAGCTGGTATTAGCAGAACCTTTACTGTAAGAAAGATCTCCAGCGGTGTTGGAGTTGAAAGAATTTTCCCGATAAATTCACCAAAAATTGCTAAGATCGAAGTCCTCAAACAGGGCGACGTAAGAAGGGCAAAACTCTTCTATCTTAGAAATCTTTCGGGTAAAGCTGCAAGAATCAAAAATAAAGCTAAATAACTTTTGGAATTACAAGCCGCCTTCCTTAAAGCGGCTTTTTTTTTCTTGGGACTTAAGTTAGAAAAGTGAAAATTATATTTCCGAAAAATATCTATACCTCCATGCTCGAAGAAGTGTTGCCCGAAAGCCTGAAGAAAGACCTTGCTTTCAGGGAGGCTTCAATTCTGAGTACAGAGCTTGAGAACGGGAACTGCGACCTTGCGATAGTGCCTTCGTGCGACCTGCTGAAGCACCCGCACTTTTGGGTCTCATCCAAAGTTGCCATTTCATTTGATGGACTCCTTTCGAATGCATTTTTCTATTTCATGCCCGAACAGAACAAGTTTTCGGATATTTTTATGAAAGGGGACATCTCAACCAATGAAATCATACTTTCCAAAATCCTTTTTAAGGAAAAGTATTCCACTGATGTCCAGATTCACCTTGAAACAGGGCAGGTAGTTCCCGGGTTAAAAAATTACCTCATGGTAGGTGACATTAACCTGGAGCAAGGGCGCTTTAACTCGGGGATGAGCCTTTCGGATGAAATATCTGAGATGCTGTTTATGCCGTACGTGAATTTTGTGGCTGTTGCAAAAGAAAGGTCCTTTCTTGAGGAGCTGCACGAGGCATTGAAAGATACCGACGTGCTAATAGAAGATAACCTGGATAAGCTGCTTAAGACCTTTGAGATCGACGAGAACTCGAAGGAAACAATAAAGAACAACTTTAATTCGGTTTATTTTGAAATGACCGATGCCGAAGTGGAAGCCTTAAAGGAGCTTCTGCAGCTGCCGTACTTTCATGGAATTACGGACGACATGGTGGAAGTGAATTTCGTTTGAGATGAAGCCAGAATAGAACAAGGCTAAATTCAGTTTAATAAAAAGGGAAGGCTTTAAGCCTTCCCTTTTTATTTCGTTAAATTGATACGTGTGAAATGCTTAATATGTTTTCATTTTCACGGAAGCACTTGAGCATTTCGCTTGAAGCGGGCTTGTTGATTTTCATCGTGCAGCAGGCGGCAATTCCGCCCTCAAAGATGACGTTCTCAACTTCTTCAATGTTGATGTGTCCCTCTTTAAGAACATCGAATATTGCAGCCAAGACGCCCGGGCGGTCGAAATGCTTGATTACAAGCTGGTACTGGGCGTCTGTTTTCTGTGCCCGGTTGACCCAATGGGCAATAACGCCGCTTTTCATGAAGTCCTTGATGATCCTTACAGTTTCTTCTGCTACTGCGTTCTGTGCCTGCTCGGTTGAAGCGCCTATGTGGTGTGTGACGTAAACGTTCCCCAGCTCCTGCAAGGGGGAGCAGACTTCGCCGGATTTGCCTTCGGGTTCATCCTTGAACACATCGAGGCCTACCTTCAGGTTTTTCGTCTTAACGGCTTCAATGAGAGCCTCCTCGTCCACTATTTCAGATCGTGAGGTGTTAATGAAAATTGCGCCAGGTTTGACGTATGAGAACATCTTTCTATCGAAAAGATTGCGCGTTTCATTTGTAAGCGGGAGATGGATTGAAATGATGTCTGCAATAGGCAGTATCTGATCCATTTCGGAAAAGTCCTTTATTGCAACGCCTTCAATGCGTGAGATATCCTTGCCATAGACGTTCATGCCCAAAGCCAGAGCCCTGTGTGCAACTTCCTTTCCGATGTTGCCTACGCCGATCAGAGCCAGGTTCTTACCCAGCAGCCCCTCGGCTTTCGAGTATTCGGCCTTATTCCATTTGCTGCTCTTAAAATCCATTACGTTATGGGGAATCCTTCTGTCCAGCGAGATCATAAGTCCAATTGCCAGTTCAGCCACGGCAACGGAGTTTTTTCCCGGGCAGTTGGCTACATAAACGCCTTTCTGGTTAGCCGCTGCAATGTTTATATTATTTACTCCGGCGCCGGCCCTTACAATTAAATTCAGCTTATCGCTTTTGCGTATGGTTTCAGCGTTTACATTAGTCGAGCGGACGACAAGGATATCGATATCCTCAATGTTAGCAGGCAGATCGTTTTCGCCTAGTTTTGGGGCGAAAATCACTTCCAAACCAAGATCTCTCATTTGTTGGAGATAGTGTTCGGGGAATTTGTCAGCTACTAAGACTTTCATAAAGTTACTCCTTTTGGGATCATTTATAAATATACCTGCCTAGAGCATTGGCATTTTTATACCAAGTGCCTTAGCATTCTCAATGGCTTGTTTATAACCTGCATCTGCATGTCTTACAATACCCATTCCCGGGTCATAAGTCAACACCCGTTCAAGTCTCCTGGCAGCCTCCTGTGTACCATCGGCAACTACAACCATGCCGGCATGAATTGAATTACCGATTCCAACGCCGCCTCCATGGTGAACAGATACCCAGCTGGCTCCTCCAATTGAATTAAGAAGGGCATTTAAGATAGGCCAGTCTGCAATGGCGTCGCTTCCGTCCAGCATTTTTTCGGTCTCACGGTTTGGGGAAGCAACAGAACCACAGTCCAGGTGATCCCTGCCAATTACAATCGGGGCTTTAAGCTTTCCATCTTTGACGAGGTCATTAAAAATTAAACCCATTTTGGCTCTTTCGCCGTAGCCGAGCCAGCAGATCCTGCTTGGCAGACCCTGGAAATGGACTTTCCTCTGGGCTTTTTCAATCCAGTTAATGAGTGATTTATTTCCGGGGAAGGCTTCCATGATGGCCCTGTCTGTAACGAATATGTCCTCGGGGTCCCCTGAAAGAGCCGCCCAGCGGAAAGGTCCTTTGCCGTCGCAGAAAAGAGGACGTATGTATTCAGGCACGAAGCCCGGAATGTCGAAAGCGTTTTCAAGGCCGTTATCTTTGGCCTCGCCGCGTATGTTGTTGCCGTAATCGAATGTTATGGCGCCTTTTTTCTGGAATTCCAGCATTGCCTTTACGTGTTCGACGATGGTATCCTTGGCAAGCCTTATATACTTTTCGGGGTTAAGCTGTCTTAAGGAAATAGCCTCCTGGAAGCTCATTCCCATGGGCACATAACCGTTAAGAGTGTCGTGAGCCGAAGTCTGGTCGGTCAATACGTCAGGAATGATGTCTCTTTCCAATATTTCAGGCAGTATTTCGCCGGCGTTGCCAACAAGGCCAACCGAAAGTGGAGTCATCGTTTGCTTTGCCTTCATGACGAGCAAGAGGGCTTCATCCAGGTTTTCACTCATCACGTCGATATACCCGGTATCAATTCTTTTTTGTATCCTGGCCTTATCGACGTCGATTCCGAGGAAAGCAGCACCGTTCATCGTAGCCGCCAGTGGCTGTGCTCCGCCCATTCCTCCCAGCCCTGCGCTAAG
The DNA here is from genome assembly GCA_025612245.1 of Ignavibacteria bacterium. Classification (GTDB taxonomy): domain Bacteria; phylum Bacteroidota; class Ignavibacteria; order Ignavibacteriales; family SURF-24; genus JAAXKN01. The sequence goes on along the minus strand of JAAXKQ010000006.1, from coordinate 78,700 downwards.
GAGGAATTTCCCCTGAAGAGTGCCTGCGAAGTGTTTCCTGGCGCATTCGGCAAAAGTTTCATAAGTACCCTGAAGTATGCCCTGGGTACCTATGTAGATCCAGCTTCCGGCCGTCATCTGTCCATACATTGTAAGTCCCAGCGCTTCGAGCCTGCGGAATTCATCCCAGGTTGCCCACTTGGGGACGAGCATGGAGTTGGAGATGATGACCCTTGGGGCGTCCTTGTGGGTTTTGAAAACTGCGACAGGTTTACCCGATTGGACCAGAAGGGTTTCGTCTTCTTCGAGTTCCTGTAAAGATTTAACAATGGCCTGAAAGCAATCCCAGTTGCGGGCAGCCTTGCCTTTGCCGCCATAGACAATGAGCTGATCCGGATTTTCCGCAACTTCAGGATCCAGGTTATTCATCAGCATTCTCATGGCTGCTTCCTGGATCCATCCTTTACAGCTGAGGGTTGTACCGCGCGGAGCTGTAATAATGTTTTTTAGGTTTGTTTGCATGTTAATCACTAAAATGTGTTGCTAGAATGTTTTGATATTGTTGATATAAGGATTTATATAACCATTTTTTCAAAAACCAGCTTGTTTCCATTTTCTTTTTCAGGAATTTAATATTTTCCTTGAGCTGAACGGTAAGGCGCGTAAGCTCATCTTTAGTCAGCTTTACATTTTCAGCGGGTTCGTTCAGTTTGTCAATAATTGAGCTGTAAGCCCTGACGTCCGGAAAGAAGCGGTTGTCCGACTCCATTTGTTTGATTGCCTGTTTACAGAAATTAATTAATAATCTTTTTTCGTTTTTGTCAAATTCGTAGGTGTAATTCTTAAATAGCTTTTTCATAAGTTTTGTTGAAGTTTAATGATAATAAATTCTCCCTCATAGCCTGATAGCCGGGTTTAATAACATTGTATATGTAATGCAGACGGTCTTTATAGGGGATAAAGGCCGATTTCATGGCGTTTATTGTAATTTTCTCGATATCGTCCAGCGAGATATGAAAATACTGAATTGCCGTAAGGAACTCTCTGGTCATTGTAGTATCGCTCATCAGGCGGTCATCGGTATTAATGGAAACGCGGAACTTTTCCTTGTAAAGGTATCCGAATGGATGGTTTTCAATTTTATCGATTGCCCCTGTATGCACGTTACTCAAAAGGCAGATTTCCAGCGGAATTCTTTTGTCTAATATGTACTGTGCAAGCGCTCCCAGGCTGACTACATTCCCCTGGGCGTCGAGTACAATGTCTTCTGTAAGTCTCGTAGCGTGCCCGATGCGGTGAGCTCCGCACCACTGTAAAGCCTGCCAGATGGATTCTTTTCCGAAAGCCTCTCCGGCATGAATGGTGATATTGAAGTTTGAGCGCTGAATGAACTGAAAGGCATCCAGGTGCTTCTTAGGCGGATAGCCGCCTTCCTCACCTGCAAGATCGAAGCCTACCACACCCTGATTGCGGAAATTTACGGCCAGCTCGGCTATTTCCAGGTTGTTTGTCATGTTTCTCATTCCGCAGAGAATAAGACCGTAGCCGACGCCAAAATCCCTTTTCCCCTTGTCCAGGCCTTCGAGAACGGCAGAGACAACGTCGTCGTAGTAAATTCCTTTGGAGGTGTGGAAAACCGGGGCAAAGCGGGTCTCCACGTAGCAGACGCCGTCATTTTTCATGTCTTCCATCATTTCATAGGCTACCCTGGTAAGGGCTTCCTTATTGTTCATAACGGCACATGTATGTTCAAATCCCTGGAGGTATTCAACAAGGTTGCCTTTATTGGCTCCGCGGTGGAACCATTCGGCCAGTTCACCGGGGTCTTTTGTCGGAAGTTTTTTATATCCTGAATCTTTGGCAAGTTCAATTACAGTCTGTGGTCTTAAGCCCCCGTCCAGATGGTCGTGCAGCAGCACTTTTGGAACGGTTTTAATGATCTGTTCAATTTCCAAATTTAACCTCATTTTTGAATCGTAAAATATTCTTTTTAAGTCCGAAAAGCAATATCGGGATTTGGGACGGGAGGAACTTTTTGCCCGGAATTTTGTATATTTATAGAAGTTACAAAAACATTCCATCAGGGACAAGATTTAGCAAAACGAAGAAATAAATCTTGATTTTAGAACCTTAAAATGGTAATTTTTCCAAGTAAATTTCGATAAAATAACAAGTACTAACCGGGAGACCAAATGAAACGGATTTTTGTTTTTTCAATGACAGCGATCCTGCTGGTCCTTAGCTTAAGTGCATTCCAGTGCTCATCAACTGAAATGACCAGTGCTAAGCTTTACATCCAGCAGAAAAATTATGCTAAAGCAATGGAAGCTTTGCAGAAAGAGCTGCAGAAAAATCCAAAGAACGATGAAGCTTATTATTTCTTAGGCTATCTTTACAGTGAGCAGGGTGATTATCCTAAGATGATGGATGCGTTTAATAAATCTTTAGCAATCAGTAATAAATGGGCTAAGAATATCGAGGATACAAAGAAATATCACTGGATGAACTCCTTCAACAAGGGAGTTGCATTTTTCAACAAGGCAACTAAAGCTCAGGCACAGGATAGTGTAAAGATGTATTATGACAAGGCTGTACAGGCTTTTAACGATGGAATTGCAATTGAACCGGATTCAGCAGATACATATAAGAATCTGTCTTTTGCTCTTCTTTCTGCTAACCGTACAGAGGAAGCAGTTCAGCCGCTTGAAAAACTGAGGACTCTCAAGAAATCTGCCGATTCCTACAAGCTGCTTGGCCAGATATACAATCAGGAAGGTGCCACTTCAATGAACAAGTACAAGCAGTCAAAAGCTCCTGAAGACAGCCTTAAGGCTATGCAGGCTTTTGACAAAGCAGTTACAGTTCTCGAAGAAGGCCGTAAACTCTTCCCTGAAGATCAGGACATACTCCTTCACCTGTCAAATGCCTACATCTCAGCCAATAAAGCCTCTGTAGCAATGGAAACATTCAAGACGGGAGTTGAAAAAGATCCACAGAACCAGTATTACAGATACAACTATGGTACACTTCTTCTCCAGGCTGCCGACGTTGATTCAAAGGCAGGAAACTACGACAAGGCTCTTTCTGAATACCAGGAAGCATCAGACCAGTTCTCAAAGGCAATGGAAATCGATCCAAAGTACCACAATGCAATTTTCAACCTTGGTGTTGCTTATGTAAAGTGGGGAACGGCTCTTCGCGAACAGGCAGATAAATTAAACAAGGAAAATCCTGAATACAAGAGCAAGTATCAGCAGGCTTTGCCTTATCTGCAGAAAGTAACCGAACTCAAGCCGGATGATCCTGTTGCCTGGGAAACTTTAGCTAAGGTTTATGCGGTGCTTGGAATGAGCAAAGAATCGCAGGAAGCTTTTGCAAAGGCAGACCAGTTAAAGAAGTAATAGAACTTAAGTTTTATTAAGCCCTCATGTTGCTGAAGATTGTGGTAACATGAGGGCTTTTTTATTATATTACATTAAATTTTGGAGCAGAAATGAACTCAAACAACAATAATCAGCCTCAGCAGGGGCAGCAAATCAATATTGAGCTGGGAGAAAAGGAAGCAGAGGGCATTTATTCGAATCTGGCAATAATCACCCATTCACCGGCTGAATTTGTAATTGACTTTACGCGCGTTGTTCCGGGTGTGCCAAAGGCAAAGGTGCATGCAAGAATTATCACTACTCCTCAACATGCAAAGATGCTGATGCTTGCCCTGAGCGACAATATTGAAAAGTATGAAGCACGCTTTGGCGAGATAAAGCTGGAAGGACAGTCGGACCCCCAGCAGTTTGGCTATTTGAACCAGAAGCGCGATGAGAAGATCAATTAAAAGAGGTTTGGTCTCTCTATCTATCTTCATATGGGCAGTTTCAGCAAAAGAGAAGCCAGCGGTTAGAAAGTATTTTTGTTAGCCATAAGGGCTAACAAAAAAAGCCAGCCCGGGGAAAAAAGTATTTTCTCCCCAGAGTTGGCTTTTATATTTTTTAGAAGTAGCTGCACTTACACAGGTGCACAATTTAATTTTTCTTTAGAATTTCCACCTCGTATCCAGGGCAATTGCTACGCGCTTAAGGCTGTTCGTAAAGCAGTAGTTTAGATCCCTTGTAGCCAGGGCTGCATCAAAAATCCCCCCGTTGAAACCGAGTCCGAATGTCCAGTTGAACTTCTCTCTACCTCCAGCCGATATTCCCGAACGGATAAATGGGATGCCGTTTGCAGGCTTCCATTCAAATCCGAATCCGAACCTGGGTGTTGTTGTATTTCCCGGAACGTCATTAAAACCCTGGTGGTATTCCAGTACCAGGAGCATTTTCCCAGGGAAGTAGGAGATAAAAGGAGCCTTATCGAGCTGATAAGAGGCCCCAAGGCTTAAAGCCGTTGGAAGAGGGGTAGAGAAGCTGCTGATATACCTGCCTTTGTATTCCTTGCTGTCCTCCTTGATTGAGTCCAGGCGGTCACCGTTTGTAGGATTTGTAAAATTGATCTGATTTTTGTAGTAGTATTCTGCCGCATTTTTATTCCATGTGATGCTTCCGGCGTCGGTTAATGCAATTCCAAGAGTCAGTACGTTATTTAACCTGGCGGTAAAGCCGAAATCCAGTCCCACGCCGGAGCCTGCCGGGCTAGGGAAGGGTGAGAACTTGCCGTCGGATTTGGTTGAAAGTGAGTCGAAGCTGTACTTGAAGCCGAAGTCAGGCGAAGCCGCTACAAGTCCGCGGGCCTCTGCATTTGCAATAATCTGGTCGTCCTGAGTTTCAACTGAAGCGCTGAACTGGTCGCTTCCAGCATAGGCAAATCCCTGCACGTACTTTACCGTGACTCCGAAGGTTACCTGATCGAACATGTTCTTCGGGAGCTTAAAGGCACTGGTAAGCAGGTCGTCAATCTGTCTTGAATAGGAAAGTCCGTAGCTTCTGAGCCACCAGGCTTTAAGTTTTGCGTCGTCAAATTTATAAAGCGGCACGTCGGCGTTGCCATTTAAGGCAAAATTAACCAGGTCCTCAGGGGCGTTAAAATCGACTGCAGCTCTTTCGTTTATTGAAAGTGCGAAGGCTCCGGTTTTCTCACCGGCGTTGAAATAAAGGTTGAGAATGGGAAGGGTGAAATCTGTAAAGACGTTTCCGCCGTCCTTAAAAAGATCCGCAAAATGCTCCTTGTCTGCCGGTGTCAGGAGCCTTCCGATTTTCTTGGAAGGATCTGCCGGGTCAGGAATGCCGCCGAAGAAATAATTGTATTCCTTAAGGGAAAGAAAATTCGTCCCCACTCCAATGTTCAGTGAAGGCAGCGGAAGAGGAATTGCGGCGGTCTGGATTTCGAAGCCGTTATTATCGCTCAAGGCCAGGTTGGCCGGGTTTTTACTGATGGCAAAAATTCCCCTTGAACTTGACGTAAAAGTGTTGCCCATTGCTGTTGACCGTGCATCAGAAGAGGCCACAGAGCCCCCGATCTGTGCCTGGGTATCTATACATACCAGGAAAAGAAAAGACAATAAGAAAAAATATTTCATGCAAACCCCAATTCTTTATTTACTGTATTATATTATTTTCAGTGAGACTTAAATATTATTCATTTACTCTGTAGACCAGTTTGGCCGAAGCGCGTATTTTTATTGAATCTGTTACCTTAAATTCCACCGGGGCTGCAGAACCCGTTGTGGCGCCGGTAGTATTTATGGTTACGTTCGAGAGTATATACTTCGTGTTTACAAATTTGTCCACGTCGCTTCCGGTAAACTCAATAGTTTCAGTTTTCACTGTGGGTGCCGTTACCTTTCCGTTGGCGTCAACCGAGGCTCCCTCAAGCTCGATAAACCTGTTCCCGTCCTGCCTGTTAGGCGGAAGGTCCAGAAGCTTTACCGACTTAGTGGCGTCCATGAAAGCGCCTTCAAACTTTACTTTCGCCGGAATTCCATTTGTAATCTGGACGGTCAGAATGACCGACTGAACCTTGTTTACCTGGTCTTTTATGTCCGTAATGTTAATTTCAGTAGTATCAGCGAACTGGCCGTCTTCGACGCCCACGTTAAGCGGGAAGGTGATCTCGGCGTTTCCAGTAATGTAGTCGTCCTGTGAAATGGTATAGATGGTATTCTGGTCGCCATCGGGGTTTATGGTAGCCGTACCTGTTATTGTAAGCTCGCTCGGGAAGTTCGGCGAGAAGCTCGAGATAAACGCTGACAGGTCAGCCGAAGGAACTTCAATAGTGGTTTTGGACTGGCCGCCCAAATTATAAATGTAATCTGAGAATTTCAGCGTGGAGCTGTAGCCCTTTGCCTTAATGGTCCCGTTAACTTTTGCCTTAAACTGCGAGGAAGGATTAAGGTAGAGTTTCAAGCTCGGATCCTTAAAATTCAATTTTGTGAATTTGAACTTATCCTGCAATTCTCCGAGCTTAATTGAAACCACGGTAGGTGCAATTTCCAGCTCCGTGGGCTTGATAACGCCTGTAATGCTGCGCAAGGAAAGATCCGACATCTTGACGGATTCCATGATGTCGTCTGTACTCCGGACCGTCCTTAAGTCGCTTGTTGTACTTGTAGAGACTATCACGTCGTAGTCGACTACGTTAGTTGGCAAGGCAGAACCTGACCTGAGGACAAAACCATTCAGCGCCTGGGAAATCTGTCTGGTCGATTTTCTGTAGACCGGAAGTGTGATTTCAAAGGGGGTGTAGGAACTGCTGCTTGAGTAGAGGTTCTTAAGCCTGACCTTTACGTTTAAGTCCACGTCAATATTGTTTGTTAAAGAAAGATCGAGGCTGCCGCGGTCCAAGACGACGTTCTGAAATTTGGTCTGGTCGTCAATTACAAAGCTTTTCGAAATGTTGATATAATTTTCATTTAGCTTTCCCTGAACCTCATCTACCGAAAGATTCTTGAAATATGCGTTTATATCTATTGAGCTGCTTGGTATATAAACCTGGCTGCCGTTGCTTCCGGGTGTAGAAAGTGAACCGTGGAAACCGATCGTGTTAGCAATGCTGATCCCGGTTTTTAAGGGGATACTAACGTAACGAGAGGATTTGGCCGGGATAGAGATACTGTAACCCGGCTCACCAATTCTGATATTGCTGCCGTTGTTTTGCAGGTAACAGTCCGAAAGAGTTACCGGGACGTCCATTACATTGGTCAAATTCAGGTCGAGTGAGCCTGAGGATAAGATCAGGTAATTATATTCCTGCACCTGCGGGAAAACGATGTCAATAGGGATATTGCTGACCGAAGGAATCGGGAAGGACTGCCCTGCCTGGAGGTGTGTCCAGCTGCTGGAGATTGAAGCAGATTTTGAGGGCAGGTCCGCAATTTTAATTTGCCCGATGGTTTGAGCCTGTGATGACTCAACTGGCTTGTCGAGCTTAAGCTTATCACCTATGGTAACTTTTTCGATTTCCTTATTATCGGCATAATAAAGGAGGTTTTCTTTTTCCGAGCCTGCTGCGTACCATTTGATCATGTCGGGATCTCTTTTAATCGCATCTTCAAGTGTATAGGTTGTATCCATTACAGGCGTACTGAGGTTAACGTCCCACTTCGGGGCCTCAAAGCCGTCCGGGATATCCATACACCCGGCGAAATAAAATGCAGGGAAGAGCAGTGAAGAAATGAACGTTCTCTTAAGAAATTGCTTCATGAATCGTACTCCGGTCATACATAAAAATGGGAAAGAATTGATGTAAATTATTTAAGAAATAAATTGAAAATAGCTTCAAAATTTATTGAGTTTGTCCAACAAAGACAAGCATCATTTGTTAATGAATTATCGGTCGGGCAAATTCAAAGTTTAGGTAATTGCAGTAAATAAATTGATTTAGAGCAGGAAAGAACTTCAAGCGTAAGGCTGCAAAAGAAAGATTTTTAACTAAAGGGATTTCTATGGGGCACTTTCCCCCAGGATTCTTCTTTTGAGGTTATTAAGGCTCACGTCGCCGGCTTTTTTGTCGGCCGGCAATTCATAAAAAAAGTTATTTCTGAGTCCTGAAGAGGTTCAGCAGTGCAGCCGTAAAAAAGAGGATATTTGCAAGCCATGCTGTCAGAAGCGGGTCGAGGACGCCGTTTTTCCCAAATGCCTCGCTTATTTTCATAAAGCCCAGGTAAATGAACGTGAATAACAGGCTTATTCCAAACTGCAGGGCCAGGCCGCCGCGCTTTTTGTTGGCCGAGAGCGGGAGTCCTAAAAATATCACGATCAGGCTTGCAAAGGCAAATGAGAACCTGGAGTGGTATTCAATCAGGGCTCTTGTAGGGTCATTTCCCGTTCGCGCCTGATTACGGTAAAAATCCTTCAGCTCAGAGAGCGTCATTTCCTCTGGCTTCTGCTGCTTTGTTACGACGTCCCTTGGTATGAAATGGAGCTCAGGCAGACTGATCTGGCTGAACTTCTGAATTGTTTCCCCCTGGGCAAGGAATGTCCTTTTTTCGCCGTTAAAGGCGTGCCATACCCTTTTTGTGCTGTCGTACTGCATCTGTGCTGCATCCAGCCTTGAAACCATGTGCGTCAGGTCCTTGGGGTCAAATTCCTGTATGCTGACCTGGCTGGCCGTTGAGCGCTGGGTGTCGAAGTAGTAGATGTTGACAATTCTGTTCCTTGTATCCTGAAAGAAAATGTTCGTCCCGGAGGCAACGACGTCTTTTTTCATATAAACCTGCTCAATTTTCACTTTCCCCTTGTTTGCAAGCGGAACCACGTAGCCACCGAAGTATATTGAAAGAATGCTGATAATGAGGGAAGTGACAATAAAAGGCGCCATGATACGGTATAAACTGACTCCGCTTGACTTGACTGCAGTCAGCTCGTTCTGGTTAGCCATTTTGCCTACTGTAAACAGGCAGGCCAATAGCGTGGCAACGGGTATCATGAGCCTAATGATCTCGGGGGCAAAGTAGATATAGTATTCAAAGATAACAGGGTAGGAAACATTCTGGTCCAGAAAATCGTCCAGGTTTTCCATTAAATCTATTACGATGAAAATAACCGTAAAAGCCGCCAGTGCAAACAATAGCGTCTGGAGGAACTGTTTTACGAAGTAGCGGTCAATTATCTTCATTTTCTTCCTGAGGCGCCCTTAACTGGCGCGGGACAAGTTTTGAAAGGAATGAGAGGTTAAGCGTAACGGTCTCGCGGGCAGATTTTACCGTAAGCAGTATGCCCAGTATTCCGAGTACGAAATTTGCGCTCCACATTCCCCAGAATGGCGAAATCAATCCCCGGTCGGCAAATTTTTCGCCGCCAATCAGGAAAGCCCAGTAGATGAGAAAGAAGATGACGCTTATGCCGGCAGCAACACCCATTCCGCCACGGCGCGTCATGATGCCCAATGGAGCCCCTATGAGAACAAAGACGATGCAGGCGAAGGGGATTGAATATTTCTTGTGCACCTCCACCATATAGCTGTCAATCCTCTCCCTGTAGGTTTCAATGTTGGACACGTCGGAGGTAATGATGTTCCTTGCGGCATTAACCCTGTCCTGAACCCTGTATAAGAGAAGTTCGCCCGAGGCCTGTGAATAAGGAGTCTTAAACATGAATGCGCTGTCGCTTGTAAAGTAATCGTGGATATCCTTGGCCATTCCCGACTGGAAATGGTTTTGAATTTTCTTCAGGCTGTCAACAATTCCCAGCATGTCCTGTGCGCTTAACTCCCTGTCGCCCCTCTGACCTCCGGGAGTTGACTGCTGGAAAGAAAACTGCTCGGCATCCATTGCAATCCTGTGGTTTGTAAAGAGGAGCTTCCTGTAAACGTCTTTGCTGCCCGGTGTGGTCTCGTGAATCTCGCCGTTTGCAAGGTCCATGATCAGTTTCTTCTGGTCAGCCGAAAAATAAATTCTTCCTTTTTTTGCGGTCACGACGTTCAGGTGCATGGGGTCCTGGTAATCGTAAATTGTCACGCCTTCGAGTGTATTTGTCTTTTCATCAATATTCCTAACCAGTATGGAATAGTTTGCCACTTCCTGCGAGAACAATCCCGGGATAAGCGAAAGTGTCGGCTTCTTGTTTGAGATGTCCTGTATCAGAAGGCGTGCTTCGTGGTTTGCATCGGGATATATCTTGTTGTTAAACTCAACGAGCAGAAAGCCCAGTATGATGCTTAAAACGAAAGGGGGCAGTATCATTTTATAAACGCTAACGCCGCTTGCCTTCATGATGGCAATTTCGTTGTTGTTTGACATGTTGCCATATGCCATCAGTGTAGCTACCAGCACGGACATCGGAACCACGAGCACTACCATCCACGCCAGGTTATAAGCAATGAGCTTTGTGATGATCCAGAAACCGAGCCCCTTACCAACCAGCCTGTCGGCAAATTTTGTCAGGAAGTTAAACAGGAAGATGAATATCAGCGTAAGCAGCGAGAATATAAAGGGTCCTGCGTGGTTTCTTAATATATATCTGAATAATATCATTATCTGAAATTAAAGTCTTCGTTTCTAATACATAAATATAGCAAAGGCACAAAAGTTTAACAACATAAAGTCTTAAATTATATTATATTGTATGGACGATTTAAATTGTTAATAGATATTCTTAAATTTAAGGTTGTACATGTTAAGTTTTTGTAAAGTTGTGTCTTAGAGCGTGTGATTCCGGGAAAGTATTCTGTTGATATCCGCCGGGAATGAAATAAAAAGTACAAATATAAAGCCTGTTTTTATGTAATTTTAACCTAATGGGGAAAAAGTGGAAAAAGTAACAAATTATATTTTGGAAAACCAGGACAGGTACATTGAAGAATTAAAAGACTTCCTGAGAATACCCAGCATTAGTGCGGGCACTGAGAACAAGAAGGATATTCAGCAGTGTGCTTCATTCGTAGCCGACAAACTGACTGCGGCAGGTTTAAGCAGGGTGGAAATCTTCCAGACCGAAGGTCACCCGATAGTCTATGGCGAATGGCTTGGAGCGCCGGGCAAGCCGACCGTTCTTATTTATGGGCACTACGACGTGCAGCCGGTAGATCCGCTGGAATTATGGAACACTCCGCCTTTTGAGCCGGTAGTTAAAGACGGTAAGATCTGGGCGCGCGGTGCAACAGACGACAAAGGGCAGCTTTTCATACACGTAAAAAGTGTTGAAGCTTTCTTCAAGAGCAACGGCAGCCTTCCCTTAAATGTAAAGTTTGTACTGGAGGGCGAAGAGGAAATAGGAAGCGAAAGCCTTGCCGTTTTCCTCAAACAGAATAAGGACATGCTAAAGTGCGATGCGGTCCTCATTTCAGATACGTCGCTTTATGCTCCCGGTGTTCCCTCAATTACTTATGGTCTCAGAGGCCTCTGCTACATGGAAGTTGAAGTCACAGGTCCCGACCATGACCTTCACTCGGGCTCATTCGGCGGAGCAGTTGCTAACCCGATCAATATTCTTGCCTCGATGATTGCTCGCCTGCAGGATAAAAAGGGAAAGATAACAATTCCCGGTTTTTATGAAGACGTCCTGCCACTGAGCAAAAAAGAAAAAGAGAGCATTAAGAGCCTCAAGTTCTCTGAAAAAGCATTTGCAAAAGAGCTGAAGGTAGCCGAGCTGAAAGGCGAAGAAGGCTATACTACGCTTGAAAGGCTCTGGGCAAGGCCTACGCTCGACTGCAACGGGATATGGGGAGGCTTTACCGGAACGGGCGCAAAGACCGTAATTCCATCCAAGGCCAGTGCAAAGATAAGCATGCGGCTTGTCCCGAATCAGGACCCCAAAAAGATTGCCAAGATGTTTACGAGCTATTTCAAGACTCTGGCCCCAAAGAGCGTAAAGGTAAACGTAAAGGCCCTGCACGGGGGATACCCTGTTGTAGTTCCCCTGGAACACAAGGTTATTGTTGCTGCCTCTGAAGCAATGGAAAAGGCTTTCGGCAAGAAAACCGTTTATATGCGTGAAGGCGGGTCGATTCCAATTGTAGTCGATTTCGTAAAGAACCTGAAGGCTCCGGCCGTACTGATGGGTTTTGGCCTGGACAGCGAGAATCTGCATTCTCCAAACGAGCATTTTGACCTGAATCACTTCAGATTAGGTATTTTAAGCTCATCTTATTTCTTAGAAGGGTTGTCACAAAAAGGCTGATTACAGTAATAGGCTTATACCAGTAAGAAGGCCATTTTACAGGCCTTCTGAATTTAATGAAATGAACCAGATATGTGAAGCACGGCCTTGAGGCCGTGCTCTAACAAGGAGAGGGGCCAATTAAAATGAAAAAAATATTGTTTGGTTCACTTGTTATTATTTTGCTTTCCATGCTCTTGACCTCATGCGGCAAGAAAGAGGAAGAAAGCCAGGGCTATGATGCTGCATTTTCAGACGCCAGGGATAAGCGGATTCAGGAGTACAACCTGGAAGTCCAGAAAGACCAGGCCGGACAAAGAAGCACAAACGATACCCTGGCGCTTAAGGAGCACATTCTTCACAATTATCCGGCCGGCTCATATCTGGTATATTTCGACCGTTCAAATACATACGGCGTGCCACGTCCTGCGGTTATCTACTACAAGGCTGATGCATCGTATGTCTTTGCCGTTGTCGCTAAGTCGAAGCCCGGTGAAAGGCTGATCGAGACAAAGAACATAACTGGCTATGAATCCAGTTTCATTAACCTCGACAGTACAAAGCTTGGAACGGCTTTTTTCTATCTCACGCTTTTTACATACGATGAAAACGGGTTCCAGATGGTCTGGGAGAAGGAGATTCCCATGCACGGGGGCTTCAACCGCATGATACTAAAGACCTGGGGTCCGGAGAGAATTCTGTTCGTGGAAGTAAACTTTGAAGATGGCATAATTGTAGGCCACAGGAATTACAATATCTTCATGAATAACGGCATAAGACAAATGCCGCACCTGCTTGAGACATATGAGGGAATTTCGCGCAAAAGGACGATTGCAAACGTAAACAAGGACAATTATCCCGATTACTATGAGTACACTTTCTATTCGCTGAGTAACAGGATATATCCGGTCGATTCGGTTGCCTTTTTCTGGGATAAGAAAAGACAGCTTTACGTTAATACCCGGAATCCCCGGCAGACCAGGCCTTACTGACGCAGATTCTTCTTCCTAAGAGTCTTATAAGCCTGTATGGTAGCCGGAGATCAGTCTAACCCCTCTGCTTTGTATGGGGAACTTTTGGGAAGTTAAATATCCTTGCCCAAATCCGCCTTAAAAGGTAATTTTACTATTATTTCTTAGCAATTTCCCATTATTCTTGCTATTTTCCTGCTATAGAAGAAAGGAGTGTAAATGTCAGATACTGTTTTAAGAATTTCTCCGATGATGGAGTTTTTTAAGTCAGTATATCAGAACATCGTGTTAAATAAAACCGGTGACGGAATCAGCGTCTATACCGGGGCGAAGCAGGAGTACGAAGCCCTGACGGGCGGAGTTGCGCTTCGCGACATATCCAATTCAGGAATCCTTGAGCTGCATGGAAAAGACAGTCTTGAGTACCTGCACAGGATCAGTACAAATTCCTTAGTGGGTCTTCCGGCCCAAAACTCTGCCGCAACGATATTTACGAACGAGAAGGGACGCATAATAGACCGGACGAGAGTTGTTAACCTTCAGGATTACCTGCTGATTTCGGGCAGCTCTGTTTATGCCAACAAGCTTCAGAGCTGGATAAACAGGTACATTATAATGGAAGACATAAGCTTAAAGGACGGCTTTGGGAGCTATTCTTTCTTCGAACTCCTGGGGCCGCAGGCCGAATCCTTTCTGACACTGATATTCGGGAGTTCTGCCGACGGGCTGGAGTTTAACGTTGCAAGAAAGCTTGAGGCCGAAGGGGTAAAGATAAATATCCTTAAGGTAATAGAATTTAACCAGAAGAAGTTTGTACTCTGGGGCAGTGTGGAAGAAGGCTTTAACCTCCTGAAGCACATTGGCAGCCAGGAAAGTGTTTTTGATTTCAGGGTGGCAGGTGAGGAAGCCTACGAGGTTTTCCGCGTCATTAAGGGTATACCTGCTGCTCCGAATGAAATAAACGACACGTATAACCCTTATGAGGCAAACCTGATTGAAGACGTGAGCTTCAAGAAGGGGTGCTATATTGGCCAGGAGGTAATTGCGCGCCTGGATACGTACGACAAAGTACAAAAGCGCATGGCTGGCGTGATATTCGACGACAAGGCAGAAGTAAGCGCCTCCTGCAGGCTATTTTATGAAGGCAATGAGGCAGGCAGAATTACCACCATGGCGCGTTCATTCCACCTGGAGAAGGAAATTGCACTGTGCGTACTGTCCAGGGCTTATTCGCAGGCCGGTACAAAGCTTACCGCCGTAGATGAAAATGGGAAAGAGTATCCAGTAACCGTTTGTAACCTTCCACTAAGAAAATGAAGATATATACCAAAACAGGGGACCACGGGGAGACGGGCTTATTCGGCGGCGGACGCGTATCCAAGGATAACCTCAGGATTGAGGCCTACGGGACGATTGATGAATTAAATTCTGTTCTGGGTGTTACAATAAATGACCTCAAGGATAAAGGCGTTATTTCGCTCATAGAAAAGATACAAAGGGAGCTTTTTGTTGCGGGAAGCGACCTGGCTGCACCGCGCGATAAGGAAAATGCAAGGTTTCAAATTCCCAGGGTGGAAAGAGAATTCAGCCAGGAGCTGGAACGTCAGATCGATTTTTACACGGACCAGCTGGAGGAATTGAAAAATTTCATTCTTCCCGGAGGTACGCGATCGGCCGCACAGCTGCACCATGCGCGTACGGTCTGCCGCAGGGCGGAAAGACTTGCCGTTGCGCTGAATAAAACTGTTGAAATAGGTGAGAATATAATCGTATATTTAAATCGTCTTTCTGACCTTTTATTTGTCCTTGCCCGCTACGAAAACAAAGTTGCAGGCGTTCCGGATGTAATCTGGAAAAATGAATAAAAGTCAGAACTTTTTAAGAGTTCGTGATGTTTTTTACAATGTTGATAAGCTTTGAGAAAGAGAGGTAAAAGACTCTTCTAACCATAGCAAGTATCCTTCTTTATACAAGGGGGTGAAATTGGCTTCGACGGGGTTAGTCAGGCTTTGAACTGCACACCGTGTTCACCGTAGACACGTTAAACGGCGGTAATAAAACAATAACTGGCGAATATAACTACGCCTTAGCTGCTTAATTAAACAAGCAGCCGTTCGCTTTGACTTCGCGCACCGGGTCTAAGATGAACGCCGATCAGGTGTGATAGCAAGATGAGCGTCCGGGTAAATCCTGCAAAACTTAACCGGGCAAGCTTAAAGTCAACCCTGCCTGCCGGGATGCTTTAAGCCAAAAAAACTGACAGGCTATGTGTGTAGACGTTCTTAGAATTTCAGCTTCGGACGCGGGTTCGACTCCCGCCACCTCCACAACTCTCTTTACTTCAATTTATGCAGTTTAACAAAAAATTAGAAAATGCCCTGAAAAGGGCTTTTTTTATGTCCTTTTCACCTTCCCAAAGTCAAATAAAATTAAGCCAAGTCAAAAATTTGTGTGTGAATATTGCTTATGAGGACAACATGAGAAGAATTAAAGATAGAATAAACATTTTAGGGCAGCATAACAATTTACAATATGCCCCAAAGAACTTATTCTTCTATGGACTTGATACGTTCCCCAAGATAAATAATGGTGGATTAGAGTTATTAAAGAGAGTAGTTACCGAAAAACCGGAACTGAAATTTATTGTTATAGATACGCTTGGAAGAGGAATAGAGCAAAAGAAGAGTAAAAACGGTAATCACTTTCAGGATGAATATGAATTTGGGGCTGAGCTTCAAAAATTTGCAATAAGTAATAATATATGCCTACTTGTTCTACACCATACGAGAAAAGCAATTTCTGATAATCCCTATGATGACATCGCTGGTACAACAGGATTACAAGCCGCACCCGATGGACTAATGATATTAAAAAAGAATGGAGCCAAAACAAATTTATATATCACTGGTAAAGATATTCCGGAAGATATGTTTGAAATGGAACTTGATGAATGCAACTGGAAAATTAAAAATGATGCCCCTCAAGATAACTATACCCCAGAAAGAAAGGAAATACTATCTGTTTTCCAAGCTAACCCGGAAAAGGATTTTACTCCTTCTGAAATTGCAATAAAGGTAAACAAAACGCCTACAAATGTATCTCATCAGCTTAAAAAATTATACTCAGAAGGAATACTTAGAAAGCCAAAGTTTGGTTTATACAGGTTGAATATTTCCTAACCTGAGTCCTTTAAGTGAATAATTAATAGGGATAGGAATCAGTTTTGAATACTACTAATTGAGTAGTTTAATAATCAATCTATTCATTTTACTGTAATCTATTATAATATAATAACTTATAAGCTTACCATTCCTATCATTATAAGTCATTAAATTCATTTTACATGAATACATTGAATAAAATGAATGAAGTGAATAGAATAGTAAGGGATTAATTAATAATACGAGACTCCCAAATTAGTCTAAATATTTAAATTTACAGAGAAAGGGGAAAGCTTGCAGCCACATGCGTAAAGCTTTCCTTACCACGATATTTTAAATTCTGGAAACAAACGAAGCTATTTCAATAAGTAAATTGAAAGAGCAATATCAACTTACACTTTATGAAATATTGGAAAAGCGAAAATTATGGTTGTCATTACGTTAATTAGGTCCACCGGATATGGATTAACTAATTTTTATAATGGTACTAAGAATTGATAAAATGATATCCTTATTCTTTCTATAGAGAAGACTGAATTGATTGAATACATAATTATCAAAATGCTTAAAATAAGTTTAAATATAAAGATTGTAATTGAAAATAGAAAAAACAAAACAAGAAAACAAAATACATCGAAGCTGCTTTAAATAATTCGAAAAAAAAGAAGCCTAAGATGTAATAATACTAGAGTGTGAAGGTCTGTTTTTTGAGCTGAACCACATAAATTATTGCTGATTTTATTAAAGAGTCTATCGAGTAAAATGAATTAGATACATCTGATAATTAGAAAGGGAGATTATTCAATGCCCAACAGTAAAGGGCTTTATGTCCTAATCATAAGGCAATAAACATATATTAAGGGCGAGCTAAACGACAAGTTACCCTTCCATAGAAGTTTAAAAGCTCAATGTATGATGGCTAATCTTCATGAAATCTCATATCCCAATAAAAATATGGGATTTTTATTATATAATTTTCTAAATTTCCCTTCGTGTTTCAATTATGCCTGTAAGCTGTTAATTCTTCAATATTTAGGTATAAAATGATTGATAACAAGAATCCTTCTCAACAATTCCTTGATTTTAGGGAATCTCTCTCTGTTTTCTTAATAATATTCTGGCAGAATAAAATTAGGCTACTCCCTATAAAAGTTTTCGCGAAATTACGGAATCTACATCCAAGATACATTTCAGATATGTACTGTCTAAAATAAAAGTAAAACTGAAATTACTGTAACCAGAATAATAAATGATATTGGTTTATAATAAATGAAAACAAAAGTATTTATAAGTCATGCCTCACCTGATGACAATGATTTTACAAAATGGTTGGCATTAAAACTTGTTGGTTTGGGTTATGAGGTATGGTGCGACGTGCTGTTTTTGGAAAAGGGAGTTGATTTTTGGAGGAAAATTGAAAATGAAATTAGGGAGCATACTTGTAAATTCTTGATTGTGTCATCATTGGCATCTAATCAACGCGAAGGTGTTTTGAAAGAGCTGGCTGTTGCAACAAAAGTTAAAAAGCAATTAGATGATGAAACATTTATCATTCCTCTGTCCATTGACGAAAATCTATCATATGATGATATAAATATAGATATAGTTAGACTGAATGCCATTGATTTTAAGCAATCATGGGCAAAAGGATTACAGGACCTTTTGGAAGCATTTGAAAAAAAATGTGTACCCAAAAACAGTCCTGACCCAGCCCTAAGTAATTTATTGTATCAGCAAATATTTCTTCATAATAAAAATATAGTTGAAAAAGAGGAAATATATGATTCAAATTGGTTCTCAATATCATCTTTCCCATGCGAGCTAAGATTTCATAATTTTGAAAAACTGATTCCAAAAGGCTTTAATATTCAAGAATTGACCTTCCCCGCAATAAACTATAAAAATTATCTCTGTACATTTGCATGGGAATTTGATTTCATGCACCAATTACCTAAAACCGAAAGATATTTTAGTAGCAAAACAATAATAATCCCTACAGAAGAAGTATTGTCAGGTACTTATGATACGAATTTCATTAGAAATTATGAATGTCAGAGGCTAATTGTACAATTGATTAATAAGGCATTTAACCTAAAAATGAAAACAAAAGAAGTCAGGGAATATCTTATGTCAAACAAAATTAGTTATTGGTTTGAAAAAGGGAAATTAGATAAAGATAAATTCAATAAGGTTCGTTTAGTCGGAAAACTAAAAGACAAGAATTGGCATTTTGGGATTTCTGGTGCTAGTAAATTGTACCCTTTTCCTGTTTTAATGGTTTCTTCTCACATCTTTTTCACGTTTGATGGAAGAACACTGATTGAATCGAAAAGCATTCAACATTCAGCTAGGCGTAGACAAGGAAAGAATTGGTGGAATGATGATTGGCGAAGTAAACTAATGGCTTTTATGAAATATATATCGGATGAAGAGAAATCATTCTATTTAGAAATGGGGAGCGAGGAAAAAATCTATATATCTAACGAGCCTATTCAATTCTCAGGAAAAGTGAGCTATAATATGCCAGAAAAAAATACTTTAGATGAAGAAGTAGAGCTGGCAGAATTAAATGGTCATGATAGTCTTGATGAAGATAATAGCGATTCCATTGAGGCTGAATGAAAGACTTAATTTATATACCAGAACCCAATTTACTATTTGCATATAAACAGAAATGTGCAGATGTAAGAGATGGACTTACTTTGTTTGGACCATTAAACAGAATATTCGGAATTAAAAGTGGTGTAGTTGCAACTCAGGAAGGCTTAAAAATATTTAAGAATTATTTGAACTTCATTCAGAAACCCATATACAACTCTAATAACATTACTCGACCAATGTTCCCAGGATTTGAAACAGTATTTGGATGTAAATGGGAAGTTGATAGTATTGTATTTAAAGAAGTAACAAATGAAGAAATTGGAAAACTGCTTTACAATGATAGCACTCACAAGAGAACATATGATTTGGTTTCACTATTCATTAATAAAATAATTATCACTAATAAAAATGAAGATGAAAAGATAGATATTTGGTTTGTAATAGTACCTGATGAAATTTACAAATATTGTCGTCCAAACTCCGTTTTACCTAAAGATTTAGTACAATCAAAATCGCTTATTTCAAAGATAAAAGCCAAGAGTTTCAAATATGAGCCCACTTTTTTTAATGATATTAATATTGAGCTAATAAAGCAAGAAAAAGAGGTCGTTACTTATAATTATGATGCACAATTTCATGACCAGTTAAAAGCAAGATTACTTCAATATACCATTCCAACACAAATCATGAGAGAAAGCACTTTAGCATGGAGGGAATTCAAAAATAAATTTGGTAAGCCATTAAGAAACTTTTCGAAAATTGAGGGACATTTAGCATGGACAATAGCAACTGCCGCCTTTTACAAAGCGGGTGGCAAGCCTTGGAAATTATCAGATATCCGAAGTGGTGTTTGTTATCTTGGATTAGTATATAAACAAATTGAAAAAAGTAAAGACCCTAAAAATGCTTGTTGTGCTGCTCAAATGTTTTTAGATAATGGAGATGGTACGGTATTCAAAGGAGAAGTTGGCCCTTGGTATAATCCTGAGAAGGGGGATTATCATTTGCAACCCAAAGAAGCTAAATCCTTGCTAAAACAAGCTTTAAATTCATATAGAGAGCAAAACGGCGATTTTCCAAAAGAAATATTTATACATGCCAAAACTAGATTTAATATGCTTGAATGGAATGCCTTTGAAGAAGTAACACCTAAAGAAACAAGTCTGGTTGGAGTTACAATTACGAAAACAAAACCGCTTAAATTATTTAAATCTGAAGGTAGTTATCCTATAATGAGAGGCAATGCCTTCATAGTAAATGATAAGGGTGCTTTTCTTTGGACAGTTGGTTATGTCCCGAAAATTGAATCAACTTTATGTATGGAAGTTCCTAATCCTCTTTACGTTGAAATAAACAAGGGAGAAGCAAATATTGAGCAAGTTTTAAAGGATATTATGGCATTGACAAAATTAAATTACAATGCTTGTATCTATGCAGATGGCATTCCTGTAACACTTAGGTTTGCCGATAAAATTGGAGAAATACTAACAGCAAGTACTGATATAAAGGCACCACCGCTGGCATTTAAATACTATATATAAACAGATTGCCATTTAGTTTTTGATATACACAAAATAATAATAAATATTTTATTAAATAAAAAAGAATAGGCTATGGAAGGGTCAGCATCACAAGCAGGTTTTTATTACCAAAATAATATAGCAGTGTTAAAAATTATTGAATGTCTTTTTTTCAATTCAGATATAACACACATAAAATTAGAGAATTATGATAGTGGGAAACATATTGACGATATAATAATATATAGAAAACAAAAAATTGAATATTATCAGATAAAATGGAGTGAAGATACTGACAAATCATATACACTTTACAATTTACTCACTGCACCACCAAATAAAAAGTCGATTTTCAAACAGCTTGGAGAGGGATATAAGAGTGTAAGGAAAAGTAAGATTGAGTTTATAATTACTCTCTTTACGACAAAACAAGAAAGTTCACAAAAAAGGCCTAAAGAAGGAATTAAACATGGTTTAACAGAAATTAGAAATAGAGTACTTGAACCACTAAAACAATCAACAGTAAGATATGATTCATTACCAAATTATTCCATTTATCGCGATACATTAGAAGCTATTCGAAATGAATGTGATTTGAATGAAGATTCATTTAATGACTTTATAAAGAGATTAGAATTTCAGTTTAATCAAGAGCCAATAAAGCAGATTCAGAATGCGATAAGATTTAAATTAACGCAATTAGGTATTGAGGAGTCATTATTTGAAAAATTTCTTGATAGTGTAGTCAATTGGAGTATAACTGGGGAAATAATAACTAAGACTTCTGTATTAAAACAACTTGGTATTTCAGATAGGTTTGAAGACAAACTTTCTCACTTCTTCAAAACTGTTGATAATAAATATTACGTACCTAATGGTGATTTACTAAAGAAACTTAAAACAGCAATTTCTGAATTGAAGGGTGGATATATATTTGTTGAAGGATTGCCAGGTATTGGAAAGTCTACTGCGCTTACAAAATTCAAAGAAGCTAATTCTAAGAATACTTTGGCCTATTATTGCTTTATTCCAGATGTGAAAAATGATTTTGGAGAGTTAAGGCATAAATCCAATTACTTTGTTAAATCCTTATGTATAGCAATTGAGAATAGTTTCCCTGATGTTGACCTTCCCCAAAAGTATTCTAATAAATACGAAGAGAAGCTTTCTACATATATTGAAGAATTATCAAAAATGGGAAAGAAGATTATTTTCATTATTGATGGTTTAGACCATGTTCACCGTGATATAGCGTTCAATGATAATTCACTTCTTAATCAAATTAAAGGAAAACTTCCAGAAGGAATTTACTTTATTTTAAGTGCACAATATAGGAGTGTTCTATCAGATTCAGTTGAGCTGGAAATACGTGAGGACTCAAGAAGATATATTATAGTCTCAAGATTTTCACAATCTGAAATACTAAAATATTTAAAAAATAAAAGAATTGACCCATCTGAAATACTTGACGAAGTAGAGCGAATATCGGGAGGAATTCCAATTTATCTTCATTATATCTCTGAATTATTATTAAAGACGGATAAATATAAATATCAAAAAATATTGGCGGATTTACCAAATTTAATAAACGGTGAAATTAACAAGTATCATGAATATTTATTCCAAAAAATTGAAAAAAAATGAGGTGGCAAAGTGGATTTTGGCTGTACTAGCCTATAGAAAAGAAAATACTAATACACTTACAATTTATGAGATTTTAAATATTGTTGGGCTAAGTATAAGGCAAATTGAAGTTGACGAATTTATTAATAACTATTCTCATTTGCTTAGACAGACCGATGGAAGAACATATTCTATATTTCATAATAGCTTTAGAGAATTTATAATATCCAAAACTATAAATTTAAAAGATATCTTTAATAATGCGTTGGCAAAATATTATGAAAAGAATCTATTTTCAGATGAGGCATATCGAAATTATTTTAAACATCTTTATGAGATAGGTGAATATCAAAAAATTCTTGATAATATAAATATAGAATGGATTAAAAATGCATGGAATAATTTTAGAACGATTTCTGAAATAGATAGCAATATTGAAACAGCATTTAAAGCTAGTATTGCTCTCACTTCTTTATCTGAATTTATTAGAATATCTTTTTTAAAAGCTCAATTTGCAATTGCAAGTTGGAATATAGAGAACTCTGGAATCGATTTGCCATCCTTATTATTGAATGCTGGTGAAATAGCAAACAGCATTCGTTCAGTTTGGGATGGAGATTTTGTCATTCAAAGTAAAACATACTTTTGTAATTACCTTAGAGAATATTATAAAAAAACAGGAGCATTATTACCACTAAATATAATTCATCAAGGTATTTCTAAAGCACTAGTTACTCAAGATAAAGATAGTACAATTACTGAATTAATTACAAAAAGTCTAGTCCAAGGTTTTAGTATAAAAATATTTAAATACATAGATTCCTTAAAGTGGGTGGAAGAGGAGGGCTTAAACTCAAAAAAGAAAAAATTAAGCAAGGAAAAAAATAACAAAATCAATACTGAGATAAAATATAAAATTATCGATTACTTATATGATATTAGAAAATATGAAGCCCTATTAATGATATCAAAATCATTAGAAATGAGTGACGATATTTTAATAAGAACTCAAATCGCGATTTTCAAGTTATTAATTCCACATGAAAAAGCATCTGCAATCAGCATTATAAAGAAAATTGACTTATCAGTTTTAACTGATAGAGAATATATCGATTTAATTAGTACAAGTTGTGAATATCTAACAAATACTGAAATAATTCAGGAAATACCATCAAAATCTATAAATCCCATTGAATTGCATAATGACATAATTAATAAAGACTTTAACTATACGATTAAGGATGATATTCCTCTATTATTTGATAAACTTAAAATAGTTTGGATAAATGAACCCCAAAATATTAATCCTTTACTTATTAGAGTATCAACTTTGCCATTTTCTTCGAGAATAGTTTATAACTCAATATTTTACCTCTCGACACTGTGGAATACAAATAGAACTTCAAAGTTATCAGAAGATAATAAACTATCGTTGTTTAAGAGGACTATTGATGAGTTATATGAATTACGACAAATTAATCGCCAAAATTATGACGATTCTATGACGTATTATAATATTGCTCGTAATATTTATGTATTATTTAGTCAAATATTCGAATATGCCAGAATAATCCTTGAAATTCCAAGTATAATAAAGTTAGTCGATTATTGGCATAATATAGAAAATAGTAAAAACGGATTTAAACAATTTAGCATAGCTTTAAATATTGCAAAGGAACTTAATTGTTTGAATCATGTAGAATTAAATGATTCCATTTTAAAGGTGATTACTCTAGCAGAAAATATTGTTCGAAGTGATGAGGAAACTATTTCATTAACTAAATCTCTAGCCGATGTTGCTGAAGTATATGGCTTATGTGGTTATAACGAAGAATTTAAAAGATTATATAATCAATTAATAGAAATCTCCTTTGGTGTCGGCTCTAGAAAAGATTATCAAGCATCAAATATTATTGCTCCTTTAGAAATATTGCATGAAATTGAGCCAGGCAAAACTCTAAAAAGATTAGCTGAAATATTTGAAATTCAATATCGATTGAAAGATGCTGGGAATGCAAGAATGATGCATATTTGCTTGTCAAAATTAATATCATTTGCAGCCTTGCACTTCCCCGGGTTGGCTTTTGTTCTGTTGAAAAGGGAGGATGAATATCTGGCACGTGAAGAAGCAATCGAGATTATACTAGAGCCATTAATTAATGTTGCCACACCTGAAAATCTTATTTTATATTTTAGTGTTGTTTCTACTTTAACTAGATGGAGTAAAGGTGAGGTAAGGGAAAATCAGTTTTTATATCTTTCATTATGTTTACTTCGAAGAGCTATACAATTAGATGAAAAAAGGTTTGTGAGTTATGTATTAAATCAAGTCGCCAATGTTGTTTTGGTAGAATTAGGTGATAATAAGCAACTTGAATTATTTTCTAAAGTATTAATTGAGAATAATTGGTCCATTGAAAATTATAAAATGCCAATGCCATTAGAAGAGAAAGTGAGAATATCGGCATGTACACGAAAGTTGAATAAAGAAATAATTAATAATTCTGAAGAAGTTATTGAACTGTTTGATGATTATAGCGCAGTCGAGAAATATCTGGAAAGCAAATATAAGATTTATGTTATGAATAAAAGAAATGAAATGTTTCACAATGGATATCAACGTTATAAATCATTATTCGATAACTTCTGGGAGAAATATCCTAAGAAAGAACAAAATTCAATTAAAATAAAGATAATTAGGGAATTAGTAACATTAAAACAAAGTATTATCGAAATAGACTATAAAAGTCCTATAAAAGACGAAGAACTTATACTATTAATAAATAATTTTGTTGATTCAACAAATAGTCTTTTTCCAAAGGATACATTTAAAAAATATTTTCTTAAAGCTTCGCAAAAGACTGATTTGAATACAAATTTGCTAATTTCAAAAAATGAAAATCAATGGGGTCTGTTGCAAAATATAACCTCGTCTGATAATATTTATAAGATTGTTGAAAAAGTTTCCATATCAAATTATGAAAAAGTCATCGAACTTATAGATAAATGGACTAACGGTATTACCAAAAAAAATGCATTATTAATAATTGCTAAAAGATTACAAACTATTAATCATAATAGAGCAAAAGAAATTGTACTTTCTTTATTCGAAAATGAAGATGAAAGCATATATTTTAATTATAAGGAGGAATATAAAGAATATGATTTTGAAAAATTATTAACAATTATCAAAATAGATAAAGAAGCAAGCAAGAAGTATTTACTTGAAGACTACCTTGTGCAATATGGGAGATACGGTAGTCAGATTATTGATAAACTTGATGATTTACTTTTGTATAAGGAATATTATGACGATAAAAATGTACCAATAATTTATTATGAGTCGAATTTGAGATACAATCGTGAATTAGCTAAAGGACTATCTGAAAAAAGTATCGACTTCAGTTTTATTGAAAATCATATAGAAAATATTAGACTACATGAGATAATTATTAAATATCTCATTGAATTGTTTGATTATCCAGTTGTAAAAATTCGAGAATTGACTCTACAATCCTTATTTAATCTTGTCCATGAAAGGCCAGAATATTTAAAACAATTAATGTTACATGGAGTTGGAAAGGGGAGCCACAATCAAATTGAGCATTGCCTAATTATACTTCATGCAATAGCGGTAGAAGACCCTAGCATTCTTGTACCATATAAAAATGAATTATTTACATTAAATAATGTAAATCATTTTAATATTCTTCAATCTATTAAAGAAATACTTCTTAGATTGTATAACTATGACAATAATATCTTAACTTCTGAAGAAGTAACAACATTAAATGCCATTAATTCTAAAAGTCCAATAATATTGCATAGTTCAATCGCAACTCCAATTAAGGGTGAAAGATTTATCTATTCGGGTTATCAAGCCAATCTTCTTAATGAAATTCAATCTAATGAAAATGATGATACGGAGATACAAGATGACGTATATTCAGATTTAGTTAAGAAGAAATTAGATAATTATACTCCTACTGAAGAAAGTTATGTTCATAAAAGGTATAATATCAATACGAATTTTGACAATTTAGAAATAGTTTCGCCATATTCAGAAGAGACAAGAAGCAGCATAAATAAAATATATAATTTAAAAATTAGAAAAGGATGCTTTTCTAAAAAATTTGCTGAAACCATGAAAAGGGATTTTCGTCTTTATGACCCTTCAAAACTTTTATATAAAATCCAATCGAAGCCAGAATTTGTAAATTGGTTTTCGGAAAGTCTTACAGAAGATGAATTTATAAAATTTACAGATTATGATAATATTACCCAAAGTTTTATAAATAGAGATAAAGAATATTTAACATTAGTTGATTATGGAAGCCAAAGAACAAAAGAAGAATATTCGGGTAATTATTATACATGTTACTTTGATATTATTGCATATTTAAAGAAAAGTGGATTCGATGATTCTATAATGGAAAAGAATAATTTAAGTTGTGCCCTTAAAAGTAAAAATGCTTATGCATTTGAAATGCCTTCTTCAGATTTAACATCTAAGAGTTATCCAGTCCCCGAGATTAAGCCTCTTCTTGAAATATCATATAACAATTTTCGAGGAGAGAAAGATTTGATTAATGCCAGCCTAATATCTGATATTGATGATGATTTAGGAATCGAAAAGTCCAATTTAGAGGATTTATTGAGAGGGGAAAAAGATTCTTCAATTCAGGTAATAAGATGGCAAGACCCTTATACTTCGGGAATAGGTAGAAGAAGATATAAACCAATATCCGAAGGGTACCTAATGAAAATTCGAAAGGATATAATATATAATTACATTTCAAAATATGGTTTAACTCTCTGTTATATGTTAAAGTTGAAGCGTTCAGCAACAAAATATAAACCTGAAAGTAAAATGGAATGGTATGAGTTCAAGAAGAATTTGGAAGTTGTACTTTAATTAATAATTTATTTTTGTCATGCACCTCTTGTTTATTATCATAAATAATTGGCAAAATATCTTGATATTTTAATTAAATTAGTGTGAAAAGTATGTGAAAACATTTCGAACAAACACTAAGTTATTAAATTATAATAAATTAGGAGTAAAGCGGTGACTCCCGCCACCTCCACCAAACCATAATTTATCCGGTTAATCCGGATTTCAAAAAAAAGCAGGCTTTGTCCTGCTTTTTTTTGTGCACTTAAACTGCTTCCCTCGCAAGAATACCGCATTACGCCCTCTTGAGGCAGTCATAGCCGGGTACACCGTAAATGGGATAGCTTATTTAATTAATTTGTTTACTTTGGGATTTGTAGTGTACGAGGAAAGTTCGTTTTGTTTTCAGCATTTTGAAAACAGGAGGTGCTTATGAATCGTTGGATATTTATGGCCGGCCTGTCACTTGGAATTGCTTTCCAAAGCTGCAAAAAAGATGAAAACCCGGTTGCCCCACAGCCCGTTACACAACTCTCCAAAACAATCTCCGTAGTCATTAAAGAACCATCTTCAGACGGGTGCTACGTTACAACTAAAGAAAAAATTCCTCTCTCCGGCATGGTCATTTCCGAAAAACCCCTCAAGGACGTCAAATGGAAATCTTCTGCTGCCGAAGGAACCGCTACTGGGTTGGAAAACTGGGCTATCAGCGAAGTATCCATGCAGGAAGGGGATAATATAGTTACCGTTACGGCAACTGATAATTCGGACCAGATTGGCGCCGATACAATCATCCTTACAAAAAACAGGTTCCTTAACTTTCTCTGCCAGCCGCAGTTTTCTCCTTCCAGCATCCCGGCTAACCAGGCGACAAATGTTACGGTAAATATAGAAATTGAACCGGTCTCAAACCTGGATTACTCAAGCGTTAAACTCTTTGAGGTAGATGGCAGCGGCTCGTTGACCGAGGTGGCTAACCTCTATGACGACGGGGACCTCTCGCACGGCGATGACATTAAGGGCGACAATTTCTTCAGCAATATCGTCCAACTTAACGGTACTCAGACCGGCGTAAAAAAGTACAGGGTGACGGCTCAGACACAGGAGGCCTCGGGCCCTGTTGAGGGTAAATCTTCTGTTGCATCATTAAACGTCTATGAGCCGCGCAAGGAATCCGACATTGAGGAACAGAAGAAAATCCAGAATACAGCGGCAGACAAGATCTATGAGAGCTTTAACCAGAACAAGGATCTCCAGGCTTCGGTCAATTCAACAGTCGAATGGCTGAAAACACAGCCAAACGTTAAATCTGCTGAAGCAAAAGGCGACAGGGCAATTATGATATCATATTCCTCCGGAGAAAAGGGCGCCGTAGTAGTCGATGAACAGGATGAAAACGGTAAATCCATCTACCTTGGAGGAGGAGGAGAAGCCCCCGACACAATGAGCCGGAAAGGCCCTTCAATTAAGCTCATGAACCAGACCCGGGGCACACTGGAGCCGATGACAGTCGGGTCAATAAGGGATATTGATACTAACCTGATACTCAATAAAAAAGTGCTCATATGGGCGCCTTATGAGGATGAACTGCCCATAAATATCATCTCACGCATCCAGGATGAGCTCAGTAAATCCACTCTTGGACTCAAGGTTACACACCTTGCCGGGCTGGATGCTACTGTACAGGCCGCAAAATCGTTCTCAGAGTACGGACTGGTCATTATCTTTACTCACGGGTACGACGGCCTTATGATGCTCACAAAAGAAGAGGCCACACCGAACAGGGAATATTTATACCAGGACCTCAGGGATAAGTATAAGCCTCAGATATTGATTGCAACTAAGGTTACGGTTTGCAGGTTCATACTCATTCCACTGGTAAAGCAGGACGTATATTACATTCTACCCAGATTTATTCTGAGTCTTAACAAAAATTTCCCAAAGAGCGTTATACTGAACATTTCATGCCAGAGCGCTTATGTTTCAAGTGCCGACCCGGTCCTAAACCTGGCGCTTGCATTTATTAAGAAAGGGGCATCGAACTATTTCGGCTATACGGGGCTTACAAATGTCACCTTTGCAAACAGCACCGCTCCCGACTTTATAAAGCAGCTCACGGTAAACGAAAAAAATACTCGCGACGCCTACACGCTGCAGGAGGCTACGCTTTTTAACAATACATTCAGAATGTTCAGCGCCTACCCGGTCAGGTATACTAGCCTCTTGATCAATGGCGACTTTGAGTTCGGTGACCTCGTGGGCTGGGACGTTAATGGCGACGCCAGGATCATTACGGGCCTTGGCAGCATCAAGCCTTACAGGGATAAATATATGGGCATTATTTCAACCGGACTAGGTTTTACGACCTCCTCGGGAGAATTTACACAGACCTTCAGGATACACGACTTCAACTCTACCTTGTCCATGTACTGGAATTTCCTTTCCGAGGAGCTCCTGGAATATATCGGTTCGGGATACCAGGATGTCTTCAGGGTGACTATTAAAGGCCAGGATGGTTCTGAGACTGTCCTTTTGGAGAAGAGTGTCGACAAGATTGCAGCACAGTTCGGGGCAACAAAGGAGTCAGCCGGGAGCCTGCAGTACGTTTCACCCGGCATAAAGTTCGACCGCGGGGATGTTTACGCAACGGGCTGGGTTTCCGAGACCTTTGACGTTTCCAAGTTTAAGGGCCAGACGGTGACGCTGACAGTTTCAGTAGGCGATGTAGGGGATAGTTCGTATGACACTGCTGTCCTCCTGGATGACATATCAGTGGATTAAAACGGAAATTTTTGGGAACATATAAAACAGTCTGGCCTTAAAAATGAATCTGGCTGTTGATGTAAGTTATAAGGCGGATGAAGCATTTGCGGCGGGTGTTGCCTTTTATGACTGGACAGATGAGGCTCCGGCCTATGAAGTAACTGCCCGCCTGAAGGGAATTAGTAGCTACATACCGGGAAGTTTTTACTTAAGGGAGCTTCCTGCAATTCTGGAAGTGATAAAAAAGCTCAGGCAGGCTCCTGAAGTTATTGTAATTGACGGCTTTGTCTGGCTCGGGCGGGATAAAAAAGACGGCCTCGGGGGCCGTCTTTATAAGTCGCTTAATGAAAGGATACCCGTAATCGGCGTGGCCAAGTCGGCTTTTAAGGATACTCCGGAGGAGCTGAGGCTTTACAGGGGCAGAAGCAGCCGCCCGCTTTTTATCACCTCCGCAGGTATTGATGCCGGGGAGGCCAAAAGCCTTATTGCCATAATGTATGGTCAAAACCGGATACCATTTATTCTTAAAAGAGCCGACCAGTTAAGCCGCAGCTTTCCTGATTGCTGAAAAGTCGGGTGTACAATCTTTACTGTATGTTTTTCCTGACGAACTTATGCAGCTCTTCAACCGTATGGAATACGTAGTTGCTGTTGGATTCCATTACAGCCGCCTTTGCATAGCTGTCCCAAACAACGGAAGCTATCTTTATGCCGGCTCCGCGGGCAGCCTTAATATCCGCCGGGGCGTCGCCAACAAGAAGGACCCTGCTTTTATCCAGGTTGAACTTCTCTACGAACATTACTATGCCTTCGGGATTAGGCTTATGCCTTTTTACGTCATCACCGGTTACAATCATGTCGAAATAATCGTACAGGCCGAGGGTTTTGAGCGTTATTGAAGCCGCTTTGCGCCCCTTGCCTGTAAAAACCCCGAGCGGGATCTGAGCCTTTTTTATGTCGTTCAATATCTCTTTTATGCCGGGGTAGATGTCTGCCAGGGCTTCATGGTTCTTATTGTAGAAGTCGAAATAATCGAAATGCGCCTCGTTGTATTTTTCACCCGTCAGCTCCTTTAGGATTTCATCTTCCGGGGGCCCGAAAAGCGCAATCAGCTCTTCGGGCGTATAGGATTTATTCAGGTATTTCTTTGCAACGTGGTTAAATGAAGCAAATATCAGTTCATTTGTCGAGGTGAGTGTACCATCTATATCGAACAAAATTCCATCGAAATTTCTCACTGCTGTCCTTCTTTAATGCTAAAAACAAAAATCTTTCCATCCATATTAGATGCTGCAAAGGTATTATCCTTTAGCGGCACAACGGTATGGACCCTCGCTGTTCCGGTAAAGATCAGCGGTCTGTAATTATAACTTTTATCAATCTGGTAAACAATTCCATTTTTACAGCCGAAAATTACATTTCCGTTAATTTCAATTGGTGTTACAGGCGCCGTATCGAGCCCGAACTTTAAGTCCAGCTCCTTTACAAGTTTGCCTTTTGTAGTGCTGAGGAAAAAGAACTTATCGTTCATCCCTTTAATGAGCAGGTTCTGCTTGTCGAGGCTTATACCAATTGACTCCCAGGCCGGATAAGTATCGCTCCTCCAGATCTTTTTGCCAAGCAGAAGGTCAACTGCCGAGACAGACTTGTCGGGTGTAACCGTATAGACATTCTTTCCGTCTGTAACCGGTGTGCAGGCGGCAGGGGAATAGTAAAAGTTCTTGTTTCCCGTCCATTTCCAGATCAATACGCCCGAGCGCGCGTCGATGCAGTATAAATAGCTGTCCCAGCTCCCGTAGACGAGCTTATTTTCATAGTACATAGGGCGAGTTTCAATCATTCCCGAGGCGCTTGTATTCTCCCAGATCGGGTCAAGTGTATTTATATCATAGCAAAGTAGCCTGCCCTTGGATGTCCCAACAATAAAAACCGTGTCCGGTTTAGCCCCGCTCATAAGGCGTTTGTCGCCGTTGTAGCCCATTGCCAGTATCTGTGACGTCACGGGCTCTCCAATGCCGATTGTCTGCAGTATGTTGCCTTTTGAAGCGTCAATTGTAATTAAATCCCCCTGCATGGTGCCAACTGCAAGCACATTATCTGCAACAGCAGGACGGCTGTAAATTGTTCCCCCGGTCTTTATCTCCCATAATAAATCCCCGTTTGCAGAAAAACATGATACCACGCCGTTGGTTGCGGCAGCGTATATTTTGTTTTTCCAGGCTACCAGGGGGCTTACCATAGTAGTATTAAGATCCTTCTGCCATTTAACCTCGGCATTATAATTTACAAACTGCGCGGAATCCACTTGCGGAACGTTAAGCTCCGCTTTCTTGCTTACGGAAGCCCACAGGTGAGGAACAGAGTCGCGGTTAATCTCAAAGCACAAGAGCGAGTCCTGGGCGTTTTCAACCTCAGTATATCCCCAGGTTTTCTTTTTATCCTCAAGCGTCGAACGGCCCATTACAGCCGGTATGCCGTTAAAATCAAATACCTTGTTTACGTGGCCGTGTCCCAGCATCACAAGCTTAATGTTGTAGTTCCTCAGGCGGTTCGTAACTTCAAACCAGTTGTCAACCTCTTCATTTAACGGGTGATGGGCACAGAAGATGATTTCCTGCTTCTTATCCAGCTTCTGAAGCTCACTATCAAGCCACTTCAGGTCTTCAACTGCAAAATGTCCGCCGCCTCCGCGCCATGGAATGCCGCTGTTCATGCCTATGAACCTGATGCCGTTAAAGTCAAAGCTGAACCTGCTGCTTCCCCAGAGTTCAGTAAATTTGGTAAGCCCGTTGTCGCTCCACTTGGTGTCGTGGTTCCCGGGTATGACGTAATATTTTACCTTCAGCCCATCCAGTATCCCTTTGGCCTGTTCCAGTTCGGCCGATTGCCCTTTTTCAGCAATGTCACCCGAGGCTATAACAAACTGTATGTCGCTCCTCTTGTTTATATCATCCACTACCTGCTTTAAGTATTCCTCTGCCTTGGGGCTTCCTATGTGAACGTCCGTTATCCAGCCGAACTTGAACGGCTGCGCAAAGCTAAGTACGCTTAAAAGGAGGGTTAAGAGTATAGTCAGCTTAAATCTTTTCATTTCTTGTTTCCGAATTTATCATTTGTAAAATTATTCTGTTTTTCTGATGGCATTTAATGCTTTTTACAGATAAAATCATATCCTAAATTTACTAAATATTTTGTTTTAAACTTAAATTGAATTAAATATTAATTATCCTTAAGCTGAATAATGGCTGCAAAAAAGGCATTTTTCTCTCAGAACTTTTTCAGAGTTGGAGTTGTATAAACAGGAAAGAAAGAGTAAAACCCGCTAAGCTGACAAATGCCCGTCCAGGTGAACTTTTGAGCAAAAGTTATTCGTTGAATTTGCAGCCATGTATTGATATATTACTATTCTAAAATTTTGAGTAAAAATGGAACAAATTCGCAATTTTTGTATAATAGCGCACATAGACCATGGCA
Organism: Ignavibacteria bacterium; assembly: GCA_025612245.1. GTDB lineage: Bacteria > Bacteroidota > Ignavibacteria > Ignavibacteriales > SURF-24 > JAAXKN01. The sequence goes on along the minus strand of JAAXKQ010000006.1, from coordinate 45,688 downwards.
AGTCAACCATAGCAGATTGTCTTCTTGAAAGGACAGGAACGGTATCGGAACGTGAGCTTAAGGCGCAGCTTTTGGATGATATGGATCTGGAAAGGGAAAGGGGAATTACAATTAAATCCCACGCCATTCAGATGAAATATCGCGCCAAGGACGGTATTGAATATACACTGAATTTAATTGACACTCCCGGGCACGTGGACTTTTCATACGAGGTCTCGCGCTCGCTTGCAGCCTGCGAGGGTGCAATACTGGTCGTGGATGCCGCTCAGGGAGTTGAGGCACAGACAATCAGTAACCTCTATCTTGCAATTGAGGCAGGGCTTGAGATCATTCCGGTCATTAATAAAATTGACCTTCCAAGCGCAATGGTGGATACTGTAAAAGGACAGATACTGGACCTCCTGGGCTGCGATGAAAGCAGCATACTGCTTGCAAGCGCAAAGACCAGGACGGGCATAGATGAGATTCTGGAAGACATTGTAAAGAAGATCCCTGCACCGAAAGGGGACCCTGAGGCACCGCTTCAGGCACTGATTTTTGACTCTGTCTTTGACGCCTACCGCGGGGCAATTGCATACGTAAGGATTTTTAACGGCACGCTGCACGACAAGGACCAGATCAGGTTCTTTGCCAACGATAAGATATTCCTGGCCGAAGAGATCGGCGTTCTGGGCCTGAGGAAAATTAAAACCAGAGAGCTTACCGCAGGCAACGTTGGATACCTGATCTCAGGCGTCAAGGATGTGCACGATACCAAGGTGGGCGATACGCTTACGCTTGCAAAGAACGGGGCAGAACACCCTCTTCCGGGCTATAAAGACGTTAAGCCTATGGTATATAGCGGACTTTACCCCACAAATACGGAAGAATATGAAGACCTGAGGGATGCACTGGAAAAGTTCCGCCTCAATGATTCTGCCCTCGTATTTACGCCCGAGACTTCGGCGGCACTGGGCTTTGGCTTCAGGTGCGGATTTCTGGGCATGCTGCACATGGAAATTGTACAGGAGAGGCTCGAAAGGGAATTTAACCAGTCCATTATTACCACGCTTCCTAACGTTGAGTACTACGTCTATAAGAAAAACGGGGAAAGAATAGTGGTCGATAACCCGGCAGACATGCCTGAGATGGGGGATATAGAGCTGATTGAAGAGCCTTATGTTAAGGCTCAGATCGTTTGCCCGAGCGAGTACGTAGGCAACCTGATGAAGCTTGCAACAGACAAGCGCGGCATTTACAAGAATACCTCATACATTGATCCCACGCGCGCAGATCTTCAGTATGAGTTCCCTCTTTCAGAGGTCATTTTTGATTTTTACGACAAGCTGAAGTCTTTCTCTCGCGGATATGCATCCTTTGACTACGAGTTCATTGGCTACCGCGAGTCGGATCTTGTGAAACTGGACATTCTGCTTAACGGGGAGGTGGTTGATGCACTTTCAATTATCGTTCACAGGAGCCGGTCGTTTGACTGGGGAAGGAAAGTCTGCGAGAAGCTGAAGGATCTTATTCCCAGGCAGCTCTTTGAAATTGCAATCCAGTCGGCTATTGGCAATAAGGTTATCTCCCGCTCAACTGTTAAGCCTTTAAGGAAAAACGTTCTTGCCAAGTGCTATGGCGGCGATATTTCACGAAAAAGGAAACTGCTCGAAAAGCAGAAAGAAGGTAAAAGACGTATGAAGCAGGTAGGCAACGTTGAAATACCTCAGGAAGCATTCCTCGCAGTTCTACAAATTGAAGATTAAGGAGGCTAATTGACTTTTAAGGAAGGTGCCCGGAAATTCCTGGGCATTAAAACAGAAGAAGAATTAAAGCAGGTTAAAACCCCTAAGGAAAAATTCAGGAATTTTGTTGAAACTCTTGTCTTTGCCCTTATTGGTGCGCTTCTTATTAAGACGTTTCTGCTGGAATCCTCCAGAATACCAACGGGCTCAATGGAAAATACGATTCTGGTAGGAGATTTTGTTCTCGTAAACAAGGTTATCTACGGTTCTACAACGCCGCGCAATATTCCGTTTACCAACATCACACTGCCTCATTTCAGCTTCCCTGCAATCAGGGAACCCAAGGCTAAGGATGTGGTTGTTTTCGACTGGCCGGGTTATACAAACGACCTGGAACCGAGCGAAATAATGAGCTACGTAAAAAGACTTATCGGAATGCCTGGCGATACGGTAAAAATTGTTAATAAGGTGGTTTTTGTGAACGGCAAGGAGTTCTGGAGGCCGCCTAACATACAGTACATTAGCCCGCAAACCATTCCGGCTGGAATAGCAAACCCCAGGATATTTCCTCCCGGAGCCCCATGGAACGAGGATAACTACGGGCCGCTTGTTGTTCCCAAAAAAGGCGATGTAATTCACCTTACCCCTGAGAATCTTGAACAGTGGAGGACGATAATAGACAGGGAATTCGGACGCCGTGTTGTACAGCTCAGCGGAAATCTGATAACTATTGACGGAAAACCCGCCGGGAGTTATACGCTAAAAAAAGACTACTACTTTATGATGGGCGACAACAGGGATAACAGCCTCGACAGCCGCTTCTGGGGCTTTGTAGCCAGGGACAGGGTAATCGGGGAGGCCGCAATTGTTTACTGGTCGTGGAACCCGGAAATACCTTTCTCGAATTTCTTTGACCTCCTGTCCTCAGTTAGGCTCAACCGTATTGCCAGGATAATTCATTAAGATCAGTTTGTAACATTAAGGCGGAAAAAACTTTTTCCGCCGGTTTATTTTTAGGAGATTAAAACTTGTCCCTTTCCGATGACCTTGAGAAATATGAGGAAGCTGAAGCCGGAGAGGACTATAGTGAAAATAGATCTCCTGCTGAAAAAATAAGGATGTTTTCAAGAGCTCTTTTTTACGCCGTGCTTGCGGCCTTTATCCTGAAAACATTCGTCGTTGAAGCTTTTCGGATACCTACGGGTTCCATGGAAAAGACACTGCTCGTTGGGGATTTCCTCCTCGTGAATAAATTTATCTATGGAGCTTCCACTCCAGGCCTTCTGCCCCTTACGGGCTGGAAAATTCCACAGCTTACGCTTCCGGCTCTTAGAGAGCCTGAAAGGAAGGATGTTGTGGTATTTGAATATCCGGGCGACAGGGACGAAGTAAGGGCATCCGAAAAGGTGAACTACATCAAGCGGTGCATCGGAATTCCCGGCGATACGATTAGAATTATCAATAAGGTGGTTTTTGTCAACCATAAGGAATTCTTCAGGCCTCCCGGCCTTCAGTACGTCAATTCCCACGTAAAGCCCCCCGAAGAAGCCGAATACAGGATTTTCCCAAAAGGCGTTGCCTGGAATGAGGATAATTACGGACCCGTTGTGGTGCCGAGAAAAGGCCAGGTGGTTTCCCTCAACTATCAGAATATCGAACTGTGGCGCACAATTATTAACAGGGAGCTGGATTCTGAAGCCGTTAGTGTGGAAGGACGGAATATTTTCATATTGGGTAAACCGGCTAAGTCTTATACGGTTAAAAAGGACTACTACTTTATGATGGGCGACAACAGGGACGACAGCGCCGACAGCCGCTTCTGGGGCTTTGTGCCAAGAGATAAATTTATCGGCAAGGCTTTTATGGTCTACTGGTCCTGGGATCCATCCAGAACAAACATTCTTGACATGCTGGCAACCGTAAAATGGGACAGGGTGGCACGCGTTATACATTAAGTCCATTATGCGTTAAATCGTACAGGGGCGGCATTGGTTGACTAATAAAACGAATGTGACCCTGAATTTCAGTTGATGTTTAGTGCTATTACGACTAACTTCTATTGTGCCGGCATATCCGGCTTCATTTATACCATTATTTTTTTAAGAAGAATTGTATGCGGAAAAAAATACTTCTACTTTTTGCCTTCGTCCTTTTCTCGGGAATGTCTTTTGCACAGACAAAGTACCTGATCTACTTCAAGGATAAGGACCAGAAGCCTTCAGAGTCCTTATCCAAATCCTCTGCTCTTTTCAGCAAGGCCGAAGGACTTCTTAGCCAAAGGAGCATTGAAAGGCGCAAAAAAGTAATGGGCGGAGACTCCTTTGTTACTTATGAAGATCTTCCAGTAAAGGACGAGTATTTACGCTCTCTGGAAAGTCTGGGAATCAAAATTCAGAACGTGCTTAAGTGGTTTAATGCTGCAAGTGCATTTCTGACCGATAGCGAGCTTAAAGCGGTCCTGGAGCTTCCATTTGTTGAAAAAGTGGAAAAGGTTAAGGCCCTTTATCTCCTGGACAGGAATCTCGGGTCCGAGACTCAGGGGTTGGGTAAGACGGGCAGCTTGCTTGACCTCGATTACGGGAGCTCTCTAAGGCAACTAAGGCTCTCAGATGTGCCTCAGGTGCATAGAAAGGGAATTTCGGGAAAGGGGGTCATAATCGGTATACTGGATTCCGGATTTGACTGGAAGACTCACGAGTCGCTGCGCGACAAGGTTGTAATAGCAGAGCACGATTTTGTTTTTAACGACAACGTTACTGCAAACCAGGAAGGGGATTTTGCCGGGCAGGATGTTCACGGGACAGCTGTATTTTCAATTTTAGCCGGCTACGCGCCGGGAAAGCTAATTGGTCCTTCTTACGGTGCAGAGTTCATACTTGCCAAAACTGAAGACACAGGAAGTGAAAGACACATTGAAGAGGATAACTACGCAGCTGCACTGGAATGGATGGAAGGCCTGGGGGTTGATATTACAAGCAGCTCCTTGGGCTATAATACTTTTGATGCGCCGGAGGCTTCGTATACGTATGCAGATATGAACGGAAAGACGGCTCTTGTAACAAGAGCCGCTGAAATGGCATTTCAGCGTGGTGTCCTTACAATGACAGCAGCCGGAAACGAAGGTAACGATCCCTGGCACTATATTACCGCTCCTGCCGACGGGTTTAACACGATTGCCGTAGGGGCGGTCTCACAGTCAAACGTCGTTACCTCCTTCAGCTCCAAAGGTCCTACCGCTGACGGGCGCATTAAACCCGACATTGTAGCCCAGGGAGGAAACGTCTTCGAAGCCTCGGCCCACTCTGCGGATGGTTACACTTACGGCAACGGGACTTCCTTTGCCACTCCAATTGCCTCTGGTTGCGCAGGACTCCTTTTGTCGGCATACCCATACTTAAGCAATGTGGAAATGAGAAAGATACTGCTCCTTACTGCCGACAATGCAAAGGCTCCGGATTCTTCAAGAGGCTACGGTCTGGTCTCGGCCTTAAAGTCAATTGAATATCCAAACATTGAACGAACGTCAGCGGGATCCATACTCCACAAGGCGTTTCTCGATTCCAGCGGCGTTATGCCGGAGAGTGTTAAGATGTATTATTCTTTCAGCGACTCAAATTTTACTTCTCTGCCGCTTCTGGGGTCAAATTCCACGGCTTTTTATTCCGTGCAATTGCCCTTTAGCCAGACCGCGCACCTCAGGTTTTATTTTACCTATACCGACAGCCTCGGCAGAAGCCTCAGGAGCCCTCAGACCGGGAGCTTTAATATGGATGCAGATACGCTGGATACATACGTGCCTATAATTCCCGGCAACTACGTCCTGTCGCAGAATTACCCAAATCCTTTTAACAGGAGCACCAGGATTGATTTTACCTCGCTTGCAAACCAGCCGGCAGAGCTTATGATATTCGACATACTGGGGCGCAGGGTTTTTTCTTTGGATGTGCTTACAAAGGACGGCTTAAATTCAATTGTCTGGAACGGAATAGACCAGTACGGCTCGTCCTGCTCTAGCGGCATATACTTATATACCTTAAAGCTTCAGGGGAATGTTTACAGCAGGAAAATGGTCCTGTTAAAATAAAACTTGAAATTAACGGGAAATTTTGTTTTCCTAACATAATGAATTTAACATGGAAAGCCGAATGGAAAATATCATCTGTCCTGAGCAGCAGGCATATCTTGAAACCTTGAGAAAAGAAGAAGATCCGCTTATCATTGAAATGGAGGAGTATGCAAAAGAGCACAGGGTGCCGATACTAAACTGGAAGGCAGTTGAGTTTATGGAGCAGCTCATACTTGCCTACCGCCCCAGGCGTGTGCTGGAAATAGGAACAGCCATTGCGTATTCCTCGATCCATATAGCAAGGAGTCTTAGGAAAAAGGGCAAACTGGTCACAATTGAGCTTAGCAGCGATAACGTGAAAATTGCAAAGGAAAACGTCAGGATCTCGGGCTTTGGAGACAAGATAAAGCTTATCCATGGCAATGCGCTTGAGGTTATGCCGGGGATGAAAAAGAAGTTTGATCTTATTTTTCTGGATGCCGACAAGGAAGACTACAAGGCGTTGTTTGAGTTTTCCATGGAGCTGCTGAAAAAAGGGGGAGTAATCTTTGTAGATAACCTCCTCTGGCACGGATATGCAGCCTCAAAACAGGTCCCGAAGAAGTTTCAGAATTCTACCGGGCACATCAGGGAATTTAATAAAGAGTTTTTATCCCATCCGGATCTTACTGCATCAATACTTCCAATTGGTGACGGAATCGGTTTTGGCGTAAAGAAAAGATAAGTCATGGATATGCTTCAGAAGTCAGCCAGGGAGATAGTAGAAGAGGTGGAAATACTATCCAGGAACAGGCTCAAAATGAAAGATGACCTTTTGAGGATCATTGAGCTGAGCATTAAAAATGGCAGCACTCCGCTTCTTGATGAGACGGCCTTCAGGGCAAAATACCTTCAGGGGTTATTCGGCATAATACAACGCGGCGAAAGCTCAATTAAGGAGGAGGTTTTAAGGCGCTATACGGCTGAATATACGGAAAACATTGAAGAAATAAAGAAAAACCTGCTGAAGATAGTAGAGGGATCTGGAAACTTCTTCATGAATATTTTCCGGGAAAAATACCTCTCCCTGACACAGGAAAGCCTCTCAAAGCTCAACAGGCTCATCTATGACCTCGGGTGGTACAAAATGTACCTGAACGACCAAAAGTCCAGGTAGGCCTGGAGAAACCGCGCGCGCGGAGAAAACATTTGCTTTATTGCGATATAATTTCTTATTTTTACCCTGAAATGAACTGCAAAATATGTTCCCGTCTTTGATTTGAAATGTTCTGTTCTTTTTATGACGACTTTAATATTTATTGAATAAACTGAGGTTGTTATGCAGGAACTTCTTATCGATCAAAAAAATCTTTACCGTCTGCCCTGGACACTGCCGGACAATGCCATCTCATGGCTCGAGCCGACATCATTATGCAACCTGAGCTGCGACGGTTGCTACCGCGAAAATGAAAAAAATTCACATAAGTCACTTGATGTCGTAAAAAAGGAACTGGATGTCTTCGTAAAACTTAGGATAACAGACGGGGTTTCAATTGCAGGCGGCGATCCGCTGCTGCATCCGGACATAATAGAAATTGTGCGTGAAGTGGCAAAGCGCAACATGAAGCCGATTATTAACACCAACGGACTTGCCCTTACTAAAGAGCTCCTCCTGGAACTAAAAAAAGCCGGAGTTTTCGGCTTTACCTTCCACATCGACAGCAAGCAGAACAGGCCCCAATGGAAAGATAAAAACGAGCTTGAATTAAATGAGCTGAGGCTCAAATACGCTCAGATGCTGGCCGAGGCGGGCAACATTTCATGCTCATTTAATGCCACTGTTTACGAGGATACGCTTAAATATGTGCCTGAACTGGTCGAATGGGCCCAAAAACACATAGATATTGTGCAGGTAATGGTTTTTATTGCCTACAGGCAGATTGTCCCGCAAATGCCCATGGACTGGTACGCGGGAGGCAAGAAGGTCGAAATGAACCATTTCTGGTACTCAACGGAGCAGGAAAGAAAAGTTGACATACTTTCTACGGATGTATTAGCCAGGGTCAAGGAAAAATTCCCCGAATTTAACCCCTGCGCCTACCTTAACGGTACGGAAAAGCCGGATTCATATAAATGGCTCCTCTCGATAAGGATAGGCAATAAGCACTCCATAATGGGCTATATGGGTAATAAGTTCATTGAGATGGTGCAAACGCAGTACCACTTCTGGCAGGGTAAGTACCTGGCTTATGCTGCTCCGGGCTTTACAAAGCTTGGTAAAAGTAGCCTTCTGCTCTGGCCTTTGGATAAGGGATTGAGAAAGGCCGCCGGAAGATTCCTCAAATCGGTTTTCATTAACCCGCTAAACCTCTTCAGGCGCCTGCATTTTCAGTCCATTATGATGATTCAGCCGGTTGATTTCATGGAGGATGGCGGGCAGAATATGTGCGACGGATGCCCGGATATAACCGTCTGGGAAGATAAGCTCGTCTGGAGCTGCCGCCTGGAAGAACCCAAGAAGTTCGGCTGCTTCGTTAGAACTGTCCCCAGAAAAGACCAGGCTTTCTAAGATAATTAAAAAAGCGGATCCCTACCTTTTTGGGGTCCGCTTTCCCCTTACTGCATTAGCTCGCAATCGGGTAAAGAAAAGAGAAGAAGTATATGACTTCATCCGGGAAAAAGAATTCGATTTTGCCGGTGCTCTGTACTGCACTGCTGTTATCCTTCACCCTAATGGCACCCTCGTGCGAAATAAAAATCAATGAGGTTGAGGATAATAGCGGGTATAATTTCAACTATCAGGGGAGGGCAGGCGTGGTAATCAGCTGGGATGACAGTTCAGTTGATGACTGGTATAAAGCCCGGGACCTCTTTAAGAAGTATAACGTTAGATGCACATTCTTTGTGACTAATTTCTGCCTCCTTAGTGAAGATGAAATAAGTAAGCTAAGAGAGCTGCAAAAGGACGGACATGAGATTGCCTGCCATGGCTTCAGTCATAAAGATGCCGTACTTTATTACGTGGAGAATGGAATGGACAGATACGTTTTAGATGAAATAAAACCTGCCATAGATTCAATGCGCGCCAAAGGGTTTAGCCCTTCATCCTTTGCCTATCCCTTCGGATCAAGAAATTCTGAAACCGATGAGGCCCTTCTTAAGTATTTCAGGGTACTCAGGGGTATAGTAAGCGGCAACAAAGGAAACCTATACTGCTGGGGCAGAACAAGAATTCTTCTGGCTACAGCAATTGACGATAGCTACCACGTGCCGCTCGATTCCATATACAGCACGATGGAAACTGCAAGTGAAAGTAAAGAAGTCGCAGTCTTTTATGGACACAGGATTGAAGAGGGCACAGGTACTTCGCCTGGCAACTATGCGACAACTTACGGCAGGCTTGAAGCCATACTAAAGAAAGCATCTCAGCTTAAGCTGGAATTCTTTACAGCCTCAGAACTCGACGTCAGAAATGAAGCATCCGCTTATAGCAGAAATGTAAAACCCTAAGAGAAGAGTTTCATTATTCATTAGTTGTAAATCCCACCTATAGAAAATTAAACCTTATAATGATAATTTTTAATCTGTCTTATTATATATAACATTAAGATATATAAGGCGTGTTTCCTGAAGTGTTAAACAATAAAGTGCCGTATAACATAAATAAAATTGCCGTTATACCTATGCACCAAAAGCTAAAAATTATGAATAATGACGTAACTACTTATAAAATAATAAGTAGCCCGGATGTGGTGAAAATTATTTAATATATAGGATGTATGGCCATATAAAAATGTATCTTAAAAGGTTGTTGCGAGTAAGCGTTTATGCCTCTTATTCAGCCTCCGTTACTTAAAATAAATAGTTGCCGGTGTGGGATTACCCGGTTAAAAATGAATGAATAAGAAGAAAGATATGATGGAATTAATTAGAATTATGCGGCTACTTATTACAAAGTAAATAGTTAGAATTATACTGCAGGAATGTTAGAAATGCAAAAGTATACAACTGCAATTATAAATAAAATAAGCCCTAATACTAAAGAAAAAATTAAAGGAATGGCAGGTTAATGACACTAAAACTAAGACAATTATTTCTATAGGTTATATGCCGATATTTAATGTATAGTTCCTTTTATGTTAAAGAAGAAGGTGATGTCTCCGGTAACATAAACAATATAGCAGCCTGGCTTACTTCAGACACAATAAATGTCAGTAACACTCCAGAGATTAAAAATGGCCTACGGGTTTGCCAGGTGGCACAGTCCGGCTTTTTTAAGGAAAGTCATGTAGGAATTTGGGAAAATCCTTTATGATTGTAAAAAAACTTTCACTGCATATTGACAAATACCTTTTTATGTGTTAGGTTGTATTTAATAAATTTGAACATTAAGATAAATTCAAAGAATAAATCTGAAATAAAGAGTTTTGAAAAATATAAGTCTAAATAGCGCAATGTCGATGTGGATGTGCATGATGATTCCTTTGGGAAGCTGACGTCGGCTGCGTATATTTACAGATATTGAAAACCGGCTTCAGCAATGAAGCCGGTTTTTTTTTGCCCCAGATGTTTTATAGTGGAGCATAATTTAAGTTTAACCGGTTAAAAGTAACATCTATTATTAGTACAGAGAGTAATCAAAAAAATTGGGAGAAACAAATGGGAAATAGTAATGGATATAAATTTGAGACATTACAGCTTCATGCAGGGCAGGAGGTAGATCCGACAACTAAATCGAGAGCTGTTCCTATATATCAGACCTCGTCTTATGTATTCGACGACGCCAAAGATGCCGCCGATTTATTCGGCCTCAATAAATTTGGCAACATCTACTCAAGGATCATGAATCCTACAAACGACGTATTTGAAAAGCGTATTGCTGCCCTGGAAGGCGGCGTTGGTGCGGTTGCGGTATCCTCAGGTCAGGCAGCTGCAACAATAACGCTGGCCACGATTGCACAGAAAGGGGATAATATAATTTCCTCCAGCTTCCTTTACGGCGGAACTTATAACCTCTTTAAGGTAACGTTCCCCAGGCTCGGCGTCGACGTGAAATTTGTGGAAGGAGATGACACAGAAAAGTTTGCAAAACTAATAGACGAGAATACAAAAGCGCTTTATATCGAGACAATAGGCAACCCGAAATTAAACATTCCGGATATTGAAGCTCTTGCCGATCTTGCTCATAAAAACAAAATTCCTCTTATCGTTGACAATACCTTTGGCGCTGGCGGCTACCTGGCAAACCCGATTTCATTCGGTGCCGACATTGTTATCGAATCGGCCACAAAGTGGATCGGCGGCCACGGCACCTCAATTGGCGGCGTAATAGTTGATTCGGGCAATTTCGACTGGAGCAGCGGAAAGTTCCCCATGTTTACAGAGCCAAGCCCCGGATACCATGGCATCGTGTTTTCAGATACTTTCGGCACAAAGTCACCTTTCGGCAACATTGCATTTATTACAAGGGCAAGGGTTGAAAACCTGCGCGACCTGGGCTCGTGCATCAGTCCTTTCAACTCATTTTTGCTACTCCAGGGCCTCGAAACCCTGTCGCTCAGAATGGAAAGACATTCCTATAATGGCCTTGAACTTGCCCGCTGGCTCGAGAAAGACAGCAGGGTTGCCTGGGTACTTTATCCTGGACTCGCAAGTCATCCTTCACACGAAAATGCAAAGAAATATCTGCGCAAGGGACAGTTTGGCTCAATGCTGGCTTTCGGAGTCAAAGGCGGCCTTGAGGCAGGGAAGGCTTTCGTCAATAACGTGAAACTGGCAAGCCTGCTGGCTAACGTTGGCGATGCAAAGACTCTGGTTATTCACCCTTCTTCTACAACACACCAGCAGCTTTCCGAGCAGGAACAGCTTGAAGCCGGCGTGTCGCTCGACATGATCAGGGTTTCTGTGGGAATTGAACATATAGACGACATAAAGGCCGATTTCGATCAGGCTCTTAGCGCAGCAGTAAAATAATTAAACAATTATTCAGGATATGAGAATACTAAACGAAACTGCGGAAACTAATATTCTTACTCCGGTTACAAAGTTTGCGGATCTGTACAGCGAGCGGAATCCGTTACATTTTGAAACCGGAGACGAATTAACTCACGTTAAAGTTGCTTACCAGGCCTACGGCCGCCTCAATGCTGAGAAGGATAATGCAATTTTAATCTGCCACGCCCTTACGGGCAATGCTCACGCAGCAGGAAAACTCAGCCGTTTGGAAAGCAATCCGGAGAGTGATCCGGATTGCCTGAGTAAATACAGCAGCATGAACTTTGGCAAAACCGGCTGGTGGGACAGCCTGATTGGAAGCGGCAAGGCTTTCGATACTGACAAATATTTTGTAATCTGTTCAAATATACTCGGAAGCTGCTACGGAACTTCGGGCCCCTCAAGCATAGACAGAAAAACAGGCAACAGCTTCAGGGTGCGCTTTCCGAAGGTTACGGTAAGAGACATGGTAAAAGTGCAGTACGAGCTCATTAGATACCTGGGAATAAATAAGCTGGCTACCGTGGCCGGGGGCTCCCTGGGGGGCATGCAGGTGCTGGAGTGGGCTGTAATGTACCCGGAAATGCTCAGGTCCATAATTCCTGTTGCAACTACGGCAAGACACTCCGACTGGGCTATAGGGCTTAACGACATGGCCAGAAAAGCAATCAAATCCGACCCTGCCTGGAATAGCGGGAATTATACAGAACAGCCCCAAATGGGCTTTGAGCTGGCAAGAATGATTGCAATGATTACCTACCGGAGCTACGCGTCCTTCAATTCAAGATTCAAAAGAGAAAAATTAAATAACGATTCCGATTACCTCAATTCCGAAAACCTCTTCCAGGTTCAAAGCTATCTCAATTATCAGGGGAAAAAGCTCGTTGAAAGGTTTGACGCCAACAGCTATCTCTATCTCTCGGATGCAATGGACCTGCACGACCTGAGCTATAACAGGGGAACGCTAAAAGACGTTTTGGGAAACATTAAAGTCCCCGCACTATCAATTGGAATAAATACCGACGTGCTCTATCCTGCCGAAGAACAAAAGGAAATTGCAAAGCTCATTCCGCATGCCCTGTACACGGAAATAGATTCTCCCTACGGGCACGATGCATTTTTAATAGAATTCGACCAGATGACAAGTGCAGTTTCGGGCTTTCTAAATGGCTTATCCATATAAAAAGGATTTTTATAAAATGAGGCATCCATGGGCTATTAAAGTTGATGCCTCTTAAAATCCGCTAAATTACACTATCTAATGCTTCAGACACGCTATCTTCTATACCTGGTGATTTATTAAAGCTTTTCACCTGAAGCGGGCTTTTTATCTGCCGAAAAAAACATTGCATGGAAGCTTTTCAAACCTTAATTTGCCAAAGGCCATAAAATATTATACTGCAAGTAATTAACAGGGAGTAAAATGAACCGGGTAAAGCTACTTCTATTATCTGTTTTGTTTCTGCCCGTTGCTTCGGGCATACTGAAAGCCCAGACAGAAAGGCTTCAAATCTTAAATCCTGGCTTTGAACAACAGTCCCCGGGCGATAAGCCCCTGGATTGGCAGAGCAATCCTAAAGGTCAGTCGCAGGTACTGCTCGACAAGAAAACAATGCACGAAGGCCATTCAAGCCTGCTTATAAGTCACGGCAATTTCAGCAGCACTTCGGTTCTCTCATCTCAGGTAAAGCTTAATGTTGGCAGCCTATACCGGCTTAGCGCATGGGTAAAGACCGAAAACGCATACACAAATCCTGCCAGCCAGTATCCTACTCCGGTTGCAGCCTGCATCTCAATGGAATCATTTCCCTTTACAAACCATTCACCGGCTCTTGGAAGCACTTCTGAGGGGTGGCAGAAGATTGAAACCATTTTTATTGCAACGCAGAAAGATGACCGTGTATCGCTGAACCTTGGCTATAACGGAGGGGCAAAGGGCAACGCCTGGTTCGATGAGGTGCGCCTTGAAGAGGTAAACGATATCTCGGAATATATTCCTTTTGAAACCGTCAGGTGGTACAAAAATGCCTTCCGCTTTGAGAATAAAGGATGGACTTTTGTTCATATTGAAGGGGAGCCATACCAGCGCGGATTCCAGTACGGATACCTCGTTGCCGATGAAATTAAAGAGTTTATAAATAAGCTTGCAATAAAAAAGAACGGTGCTAACCCACAGGCGGGCTGGAATGAGATCCGCTTTGCTGCCGACGCCATAATGCTGAGAAAATACGAGGAGGAATACTTAACTGAAATGAAAGGTATTGCCGAAGGGGCCAACAGGGCCGGAATTGACCTGTTCGGAAAAAGCCTGGATCTGATTGACATTGTTGCCCTTAATTCATCCATCGATCTCGATTATGCCGCCGATGCACTTCATAATACGCCAAACCCTCTGACCGGTAAAAGCTTTCTTGCAGCCGAAGATGAGCTTTCGCTTCAGGATAAGCTCCATAAGTGTTCGGGGTTTCTGGCTACAAAATCTGCTACAAAGGACAAAAGAGTTGTATTCGGACAGCTCTTCATGTGGAACGGGTATACCGGCCCTCACTGGAACATAATTGTTGATGTTAAGCCTTCAAAAGGACAACGGCTCGTATATGAGACTTTCCCGGGAGGAATTCATTCGGGCGCCGATTTCTACATTAATGAATCGGGTATAATTATCGGGGAAACCACCGTTAGCCAGACGCCCTTTAATCCCGAGGGTATGCCACAGTCGAACCGCATACGCAAGGCTGCGCAGTATGCCACAAGCATTGATGAAGTTGTTAACATTATGACGACAAAAAACAACGGTCTTTATACAAACGACTGGCTTATTGCCGATACAAAAACTGATGAAGTTGCAATTCTCGTTCTCGGCACCAATAAGTATAAAGTCTGGCGCAGCACCAAAGACGATTTCTATGGCGGACAGAAGGACTGGTACTGGAGCGACAATAATAACAAGTCGCTTGAGGTAAGAAAAGAATACATTGTCAATGACGACAATGCTCCTTATGACCTTGCCTTCCGCCCCGTTAACCGGGACATTTCTTTTACAAAATTCTATGAGGCTAATTACGGCAGTATTGATGCAAACGCCGGAATCAATCTTTTAAGCACCTCTCCCATTAACCGGCCTCATGCCTGTGACGGCAAGGTGACAACTTCAGAGATGGCAGAGCACATGATGTTTTTTGCCAATTACGGCAAGGTTACACTTCGTGAAACCTTTGTAAACGAAAACGGAAGAGTGCCCGACCTGCCGGGTGCCATACCGCACCTTTCACTGGGATATGCGGTAATTGACCCCGTATTGTTTACCGAAAAGCTGCAGGAATTAAAGCAGAAGGAGCATCTGGCGGCATCAAAAAGGGATGAACTTCCTTCTCCGGTGCTTGATGAGGTGAAAGAAGTATATCAGTTTGATAAAGCATCCTTGTGGCACAATACGGTCTACCCATCATCAGATAAGGTAAACTGGTACATCAGCGGTACGGCCGCATACTGGAATATGCTGAACGCAATGCCTTCTACTTCAATGAAAGCCTCAGTTTACCTGAGGGATGAGCTTGCAGAACTTAATTCACGCCTTCTTTATACAATGCAGCGCGAAGGCTCCCTTGAGCCCGATGAGGCCAGGACCGTCTACAATGAATTCAAACACTACCAGATCCCAAGGATACGCGGAACGTACCTCCTGCATCAGCTCAGACTCTTTTTGGGTAATGACACCTTCTCAAAAGCGTTGAGAAAATTCCACGACACCTATAAGGAAAAAGAAATTACTTTAGGTGACTTTATAAGTACACTTGAAGGCGTAAGCAACGTTAAACTGGAGCAGTTTATAGACCAGTGGATCTCAAGAGATGATATTCCACAGCTTAAAGTTTCGGCATCCTCAAGCCTTGAAGGCTCCGGGTGGACTGTTAACCTAAAAGTCAGCCAGGAGAAGAGTAATCCTTATCACTTCATCACTACTGTAATGATAGAAACAGATAAAGAACAGGTCTGGAAGAAAGTTGAGGTTAATAGTGCTAATGAAACTTTTTCCTTTACGCTGAAGGATAAACCCGAAAGACTGACTTTTAATTGGAATAACGACATCCCGGTTGAAAGGGAGTTTATTTATACCTTCTCCAACTTTACCGATGATTTCTCGACAACTCTTATTGTTTACGGAACCGCAAGTCAAATAGAGGCCAATCATACTTTAGCACAGAGGTTCCAGAAGATGGCGGCCGATAAGTTTACTGAAATCCTGCTTCCCATGAAAAAGGACAATGAAGTTGAGGTTCAGGAACTTTCACAAAGTGACCTGGTTATATTGGGCAGCATGCAGGATAACGGGCTCATGAAAACAGTTGCTGAAAAATTAAACGTTAAAGCGGGCAGGAATGTATTTGAATGGAACGGCAAGGTATACGGTAGTTCCGATGAGGGGCTTTTTGCAGCTTATCCTAACCCTTATAACCCTAAGAAAACAGTCTATCTTTTCATTGCCAACAGCGCACTCGAGCTTTATCACATGACAAAGAACCTTTACCGAATGCCGCAGTGGGCGATATTTAAAAAAGACCAGATAGTGGAAAAAGGCTATTTTGTACCTTCGGCAATGCAGGTTCCTTTCATGAGTAATACTGCCCAATAAGTAATTTTTTATCGTATATTTGAAGACGGGCAATTATTGCCCGTCCTTTTTTACTATTTAACACTGGCAAACTATGACGCTGATAGGAGTAATTTCAGATACACACGGCCTTCTTAGAGAAGAGATAAAAGAGCTGTTTAAGGACTGTTCGATGATTCTGCACGCCGGGGACGTGGGAAGGGAATCCGTTCTAGAGGAATTGAGAAAGTTCAAGCCAACGGTTGCCGTAAGGGGAAATGTGGATTATTGGGCCCAGAGCCTGAAAGTAAAAGAAATCGTTGAAGTTCAGGATAAGAAAATCCTCATTCTGCATAACATAGGTGAACTTGCTCTGGATCTGAAGGAAAACAATACAGATATAGTAATTTATGGCCATTCCCACAAGGCGGCAATAAAAAAAGAAAACGGGGTTTTATTCTTCAACCCCGGAAGCGCGGGGCCCCAGAGATTCCGGCTTCCAATAACAGCGGGGCTTCTTAAAATTGAGGGCGGGAATGTGGCAGCAGAAATTGTAGCCTTGAAATAGCTGAAGTCCGAAATTTATGCCTGGACTTAATTACCCCCTCCCCGGCACCTTTAGAAAGCCTATGGGGAATTAAGTCCATGAGAAGATGTTCTTATGAAACAGCCATTTTTAAGATTCTGACCTCATTTTTTCATATATCCTACCGTCTGCGACAAGATGATTTTCTGCTCTGGCTTCAGATTAAGCTTCTTTGAAAGTGCCTCTCTATCCACCATGCCGCGGACTACTACTGCAAGCCCTTCTGAAGCGCAGTAAAGGTACACATTCTGTGCTATAAAGCCGCAGTCGGCACTTGTATACATGAGCCTGTCATCCGAGGAGGAATTCCCGGTCTTCGACATATCGGATACATAAACCAGGTTAAGGGGGGCAACCTTTACAAAGTCCTGCTTTCCTGCAAGCGGCCTCAGGTCTTCGTTTGAAACTTTCAGAAGCGAGTGGTCCTTTGCATTATAAAGGAATGTGCCTTCTGCAGTAACGGCATAGATGTCAATTTCCTGCCAGTTCATGGCTGAAGGGGCGGTCCTTTTGCCCGATTCACTCCTGTTAATGCCGAATGCAGCCCAGAGTAAGTTTGACATGTCCTGCATGGAAAGAGCCTCGGTGCTGAAAGTACGCGTGGATTGTCTTAAGCTCAATGCCTGCATGAGAGGTTTCCCGATTTCTTTCTGTGGCTCGGGAAGTTTAATTATCTTGTCCTGTGAGCGGATAGATACAGTAAAAAGTAGCAATACCAATGGAAGAAGAACTTTAATCTGTAACATTAATTCTCCTGATTTATTTTAATTGAAGAATGATTCTAAAATAGATTCTCTGAAAAAGGAAGCAACCAAAACTTATAATATAAAACCTTTAGAGTCAATATATCAGCTTTCCGGGCAATAGGGTAGGGTAACTGTTTTAATGCCTTGTAAGAAAAACATTGTCTTGGTAAGTTGATTTGGGCACAAGGGGGTATCTGCCTGTTAAAAGCGGTTATCACCGTTTTAGCTAAAAACACATAATAATTCATAATACTATGGAGGCATTATGAATGCATACCAAAAAGAAAGAATAAAGGTGTTGTTGCAGAAAGTAGATGATTTACAAAGTGCAATCAGCCCGATGTCTTTTGTCCCAGACTACTACAAAGATGAGCAGAGAGATTTTCTCCTGAATTCTGTAAGGGCTCACAAAACGTTTGAAAACTCTCAGGAGGCCTCAGTAATTCCTCCTAATCAGGATGTGCTGATCAGGGAGGCACTCTCGCATGCAATAAGGGAATTCAACGATTTTATCGATAAAGAGGTTCTCTCAGGAAAAAGGACGAAGCAGTTTGAATACATGAGAAATCACCTTGCTGAAATCCAAAAGCGCCCTGTTAAAGATATAGTAACCGACCAGATTGAAGTTGCGCAGGACCTGGAAAGCCACATTTACAGCGAGCTTATGGCAATTTTAGATGAAAAGGATAAATAGATAATTTATCCTCCGATACAGGACGGTTTTAGCAATGAAAACGGCTTTATTCTGTTTGCCTGCCCAAAGGTGGAATAAAGCCGCAGAATTTTTTGTGCCCTCACTTTCCCTTACCCTTCTCCAATACTTTTAATTTTTACTTTTTAATTGAAACCAATTCCGGAGAAACTGTCCCCGATTCCTCGCATTCGATGCAGATTGGAAATCCGCAGTTTTATAACAGCAGAGTGCTGGAGTTCCTTTTGAAGGGCCGGACCGGAGGGTAAATTACTTTTATATTAAACATGTTGAAGTAATTATTCCGCGTAATTAACTTGTGTAATACAATTTTTTGAAAATTACTTAGAGGGAGTATAAACATGTCTTTACCTTCCGGTTACTTAACGGCAGAGTGTACCATGAATTTGATCATTAAAAAGGAAACAGCTGCCCTCGACCGCTGGAAGAATGGCGATACGTTCGGATTTGTTGAAATTGCTTCCGATGATATTACCTATTTCGATCCAAACATTGAAAAGCGAGTTACGGGCATAGAGGAATTTCGTGAGTACTTTTCTTCTTTTAACGGCTCTTTTAGTTTTCCCCGCTATGAGCTCATAAATCCTCAGGTACAGCTCTACGGAGATACGGGAATACTGAGCTTCAACTTTGTGGGCTATTCTCAGGATGGACAAAAAGACAAATGGAATGCCACTGAGGTTTACCATCTGGTTAATGACGACTGGAGGCTGGCACATTCGAACTGGTCGCATACGAAAAAGTAAAGAATTTTGACCTCTTTTTTTTAGGCTAAAGTTTCTTTTACTAAAGCTTCAGGCCGATAATGTGCCGGCGGAACAAGATATTAAACTTTTTTCTTTGGCGTAAAAGCTCCTGGATTTATGGGCAAAATGAATATTATTGACTTATGCCCGGCATAATCATATAATATTTCTTTGAGCATCCGGTGATATGAGTTATTTATGAACTAAATCAGGAGAATTATATGAAAGATACACTGGCAAAGGAGATACTTGCATCTGAGTATTTAAGGGAGCTGGAGGCAGAATCTGTCTCTACGCGTAAATGCCTTGAAAGAATCCCTATGGAACTTTCCAGCTGGAAGCCGCACAATAAGTCGATGACCCTGGGTGACCTTGCAATGCTGGTTGCAGAAATACCTAAATGGATTACACACATAATAAAGGTTTCGGAAATTGATTTAGCGACATTTGAGCATTTTCAGCCCGGAACCACGAGTGAACTGGTAAAGCACTTTGATGACAATATGCTGGGAGCAAGAAACGCCCTGCAGAATGTTTCCGATGAGGCCCTTGAAGGAAAGTTTTCACTGAAAAGCAACGGACTCGTTCTATTTACTTCAACCAAAAAAGAAAGCGTGGGACAGACAATTAACCACCTTGTACATCACCGCGGGCAGCTGACGGTTTACATGAGGCTTAACGACATATCTGTGCCGTCAATATACGGACCCTCGGCCGATGAAAAGGGGTTTTAAGTTAAATGTCCCCCTGTGTGTGAAAGCCGAGGCTGCAGAAGAGTAATTAGCCTGTTGCCTGAATAAATAAGCTCAAAGGCTGTGTTTTGAGTACAGCCTTTGAGCTTTATTTGTTCCTAATCAGCGCAGACTTAGCTGCTTTTTCTTCGTAAATGGGATGAGCATGGGAACCTCCTTTTGATAATTCTCATATGCGCTTCCAAATTCCAGTAAAAGCTTTTTTTCCTCAAGCAGGGTTCCGATAATAACATAAAAGGTCAGAATAAAATTGACTACAATGTCAGCCAGAGTTAAAGTCTGGGTCCATAAAAATATAATCAGAGCCAGATACATCGGATGTCTGACAATACCGAGCAGCCCGCTCTTCTTAAGCCCTTCCGCAGAAGATGCCTTTATACCGGGTTTTGCATAGTTCATTATCTGGCGTATGCCAAAGAAATGCAATGGATCGTAGCTGAAGAAAAAGGCCCAGAAGAACATCAGCAATGAACCTGAAAGCAAAGTGTAACGTATAACCATCAAAGGAGGAGAGTATGTTACTATGATATCATCGTCCAGCTGCTCCGTATAATCAATTACCCGGATAAGCAGCCCCAGGGAAAGCAGCACATAAAAAAGTCTGTAAAAGGCATAATAGCTTTTCAGAACCCGGCTCAGGAAATTTGTGAGCCTTATGCTGATAAGGAAACTATGCAGGGCACAGTAGCCTGCCCATAAAATGGAAATGAGTATATACTTCATTCTACACCTCAGCTTGCAAGGCCGGGAGACCGTGGCCTCACAGCCTTAATCTTTTCAAATTGCCTTTCAATTTCAATGCTAATATTCAGGTTTCTTTAATTGCAGCAACCATCAAATTGCCGGAAAAGAAAAAAATGAAGTTTCTCTTGACAATTGAGCGTAGGGCGATTATATTTCGGTATATAACGAAACGAAAAAAGAGATAGTATGGTACTAGAGGAAAAAGCAAAACTATTTAAGGCCCTCTCAGATCCCAACAGGCTGCGCATACTCGGGATGCTCCAGGGAAAGAAACTCTGCGTATGTGAGATTACGGCGGTTCTGGACCTGGCAGCTTCAACTGTATCGGAGCACTTGAGGGTATTGGAAAGTGCAGGGTTCATAATCGGCGAAAAGGACGGAAAATGGATGAATTATGCCATTAACCTCAGTTCATCCGACCCGACGGTTGTATCAATACTTTCAATGTTTCCGTTCTGGATAAGCACCGATAAAACTGTAACTGCCGATGCGGATAAAGCTGTTATTGTTGAGGGCAATAAACTCTGCTGCAGATAAAAATTTTACATAATAGTTCGGTAGATGGCGAAATGGAAATGCGCGATTAACAATATGCAACTTTGAGGTATAAAAAGAAAAATTCCCCGGGAGAGGCTTTTCCCGCTATAGTTGATCTTTGGGTGGAAGTTTACGTGCTGATAAGTCTCGTAAATGTGGCACTGTAGATTTAGTATATATTTAGTGAAAGAAAGTCAAAGTGAACTAAGCACGGTTATTCAATAATTAAATACACATAATGGAGGTTTATTTTATGGAAAATGAAAAGGAGCTAAAAGAAGCAGTAAAAGAAAAATATGGACAGATAGCTCTTCAGTCCGAAAAGTCCACGTCATCCTGCTGCTGTGGTTCATCTTCGGAACCGGTTAGCATTTCATGCTGCTGCGGCTCAGCCGGGGATGCAAATTATACAATTATGAGCGACGAATATACGAATCTACAGGGCTATGTTGCAGAGGCGGACCTGAATTTGGGCTGCGGACTTCCGACACAGTTTGCGGCAATAAAAGAAGGGGATACCGTAGTTGACCTGGGCTCTGGCGCCGGAAATGACGTCTTTGTGGCAAGGTCCATTGCCGGTGAAAAGGGAAAAGTAATTGGCATTGATATGACGCCTGAGATGATAGCAAAGGCAAACAGGAACAATCAGAAGCTGGGCTTTAAGAATGTTGAGTTTTATCTGGGCGAAATTGAAGATATTCCTCTGGCGGAGAACCTGGCAAACGTCGTTGTAAGCAACTGTGTCCTTAACCTGGTTCCGGATAAGAGCAAAGCCTTTTCCGAAATGTACAGGATAATAAAGCCGGGCGGACACTTCTGCGTCTCGGATATTGTACTTAAAGGTGAGCTTCCCCAGGCATTAAGGGATTCGGCTGCAATGTACGCAGGCTGCGTAGCAGGCGCCTTAGAGCAGGAAGACTATTTAGCCGGGATCGCTGAGGCAGGGTTTGCTGATATTGAAATAAAAAAGTCGAAGGTTATCGACCTGCCCGAAGAAACTCTGAAGAAATTCATATCTGATGAAGAGATAAAAAGCTATAAGTCGGGCGAAAGGGGCATTTTCAGCATTACGGTCGTTGGCTATAAGAAATAATTGAAAATGAAGGTAAAAGAATGCTGCCGCCTTAAGGCACAAAATGAGCCTCAAGTGGCAGCAAAGCTATATTACCAAAGAATGCCGGAGAAAATTTCCCACACTGCACTTATGGTTTTAACTGATCTTTTATTTATTTTATGATATGGCAATAAAGGAATCATTAACCTAACAGGGCAAAAGGGTAAAAATTCAGAATTATGCAGAACGAACTAAAGATTGAAGCAAAGGCATATTTGCTTAAAAATAAAATTCAGAACTATGAATGGGGGACAAGGGGAGAAGACGCGGTAATTCCAAAACTCCTGGGCTTTGAGGCAGAAAAAGATAAGCCATATGCCGAACTTTGGATAGGGTCTCACCCAAAAGCACCTTCCTCAGTCGTTATTTCCGGGGGGAAAGAAGTCAGCCTTAACGAGTTGATTGAAAGATATCCAGAAGAGATCTTGGGCAGGGATGTTTCAGTGAAATTTGAAGGCAGGCTGCCATTTTTGCTCAAGGTACTTTCCGCCTCCGAAGCCTTATCCATACAGGCTCACCCGGATAAAATTAATGCCGGAATTCTTCACCTGAAAGATCCCGGGAATTATCCTGACAGCAATCATAAACCTGAAATAGCAATTGCTCTAGACAGTCTCAAGGCGCTGGTTGGTCTGAAACCCCTTTCTGAATTCATACTCGCGGTGAAGAGTTACATGGGCTTAAGGGAGTTCCTGGGCGGCGGAAATTCCAACGAAATTCTTAGCAGCCATTTATTTCTATCTTCAGAAGAAAGTATTAGCGTTAGAAAGCTTTATGAAGAGATGATGAAGAAATCCGTTTTGCACCCACAGGAATTACAAGGTGCTGTTGAAAGAGTGAAAGGAGAGATCCTTAAGAAGGAAAAAGGGCAGAGGAGTGAAGAGGAAAATCTTTTCCTTCAGCTTGAAAAGCAGTATGGATCTGACGTTGGACTTTTCTCGGTTTTTCTATTCAACCTTATTGAATTAAAAGAAGGGGAGGGAATCTTTCTTAATGCCGGTATTCCCCATGCATACCTGAAGGGGAATATTATTGAGTGTATGGCAAATTCGGATAATGTTGTACGTGCAGGGCTGACCCAAAAGTTTAAGGATATCGACTCACTCCTTAAAATACTTTCATTTGACCTTACTCCGGTAGAAATAATAAACAGAAGTTCATCTGAAAAAGAGGAACTGACTTACGAAGTTCCGGCAAGTGAGTTCCGGATTACCAGGTGGAAATTCAGTGAGCGCTCCACCAGAACTGTAGATAACTACAGTGTAAGCATTCTTCTTATTATAGAAGGAAATATCTCACTGGAAATAAATGGAGCAGACAAACTATTTAAGCAGGGTGATTCCATACTGATCCCATGGCTGGTAAAAGAACTGAAAATCACCTTCAGCAGTAATTGTCAGGTCTTTAGGGTTTCCATTCCGCAAAACAGGTAACATAATTGCCGGGGCCCAAGGAATTTCCGCTGCATTTTCCCACGGTCATCAGGAATTCCTCTATCCGGACACTCTCCGGCAGAGTAAAAGTCAAGCCGAAGCTTTATTATTCGGCAAACAGTTCATCTACATAGCAGTACTTCCAGTCCTCACCCGGCTGAAAAGATTTTATTACCGGGTGATGAGTTGAGTGGAAATGCTTTGTTGCATGCTTATTTTTCGACTGATCGCAGCAGCCTACATGTCCGCATGTAAGGCATATTCTTAAGTGTACCCAAGTGTCTCCCATTTTGAGGCACTCCTCGCATCCTTCGGGTGTTCTTGGTTCGGGCTCCTGCTGAATTTGGGCAATATGTTCGCATTCTTCTTTCATTGAATTTTCCTTTGTGTTAGCTAATCCGGCATCTCGTTTATTATTTTTGTTAAAAGGGGACCGGTCCCTCCAGTGACCTCAGGTCCCAGCCCGCAAGTCTCGCACTCTCATTATAAGTACTTTTCAGGAACTGCAGTATCATATCCCCTGCCGAGGGGGACTCATAAATTTTTTCATAAGGCAATATAAATTCACCCAAGAGTGGACTAAAAGAGGCTGCAAGGGGTTCAATACGAGCGTTTTCAATTCCCTTTGGTGCCGGGTACAGGTATGCATAAAAAGCCGGATGAGGGAACCTTTTATCGCCCGGCCAGAAACCGAACGAAAAATTCTCCTCGTTTTCGGCAAAGCGCATAATGCGTCCTCCGTAATCCGGAGGTGTAGCGGGTTTTCCTGAAAAACGTGTTCCATTCAGGTCAAATGACCCCCAGAAGAATTGTACCGGACTGCTTTTCCCCCTGAAAGTGGAGCGGAAGCGTTCAAAAAGAAGATGGCACTTTACCTGAAGCTGCCACCAGTTCAGCACGTATCTGCTGTCATAGGACGAATGGAGCTCGTCGATGTCGCATGAAACCGGGTCCGGAACTTCCACCGCCATCGGGTTTATGGTAACATAAATCCCGAGATCAGCGAGTGCTGCCATAAATTCAGCGTAAAAGCTCTTTACGGAGCGGGGGTATAATGAAATCTTTCTGGATTCATCACTGGTTTTGTGTATTAAAACCTCATGCCGCAAAAAATCGAAATTTATGTCAAATGCATCATCCTTGTGGGGTATGAGCCCCGTTGTCATACCCGACGAATTGATCTGGAAAGCTACTTCCCACCAGTGATTGATAAAAGGATGAAGAGCAAGTTTTACCTTGCCTGCGATCTGCATCGACATATGCAGTGTATCAAGTGTATCCTTCCATTTTTCATAGGGCAGTGCCGGCCAAATTGTCTGAGCTTTTACGGTATCCATGGAGCAATCCTTTCTCTGAAATTCTGGCTTTTTTATAACTAAAACAAAAAGGACAAAATAATTAAGGGGAAAAGAATCCTCCGGGCTTTAAGGGCTGTAAGCAGGTAAGCAGAAGGGAATATGTGTGGTTTTGCAAGAGCTGGGGGTACCAGGGAATGAATTTATCGACTTTGAAGCTCACAATAAATGCTGACCGGACAAAGGCTTACAAGCCTAAGTCATCATGTTGTCCTAAAAGTTTTTTAATAGATAGTGGTAAAAGTAAAAAGGCCGGTCATTTATGACCGGCCTTTTGTAACCGCCTATTTCAGCAATAGAAGTTTCCTGGTAAATGTCCGGATTTTATTAGTATCTCTTTCCTTGAGTACAACTCTTGTCAGGTAAATACCGCTGCTTACAGGTTGATTAAAAGAATCCCTGCCATCCCACATGTAGGATTTTCCAGTAAGTAATTCCTCGCCATCGGCAATTGTTTTAACAAGCTGTCCTAAAATATTAAAAATACACAAAGTCAATTTTGAGGGGCTCTTAACCTTAACAAGAATTTTTGTTTGGGAATTGAAAGGATTCGGGAAAACAGAAAAATCTAATGAATCAGCTTTCAGCTCATCTTCGACATGTGTTAATTTCGATTCATCAAACGGATTTTCCATAAAATGAATTTTATCGTTTGGTTCCAAGGCAATCAGGGAAGTATAATCGCATAGCAGATTGTATTTTAATGCAAGCTGAACAATTTTAGTCGTGTCAAAACCCCCATTGGAAAAGTAGCCTTTTATCTTCTCATTTCCCAGCATTGCAGAAATTATGGGGTTTGTTTGAGGCTTGTCATGATATACTGGTACGGTAAAAGAACGTGTCCTTAAAGAATCAATTCCGGTGAACTTTGCCTTTAAATCTAATTTAATTTCATTTACTACGTTAGCTGAGCCAATGAAAAACTTGGGGCTGTTGTTATCCTGGGGATCCTGCCTGATTTCCCTGAGTTCTAAAATCTCCTCGGGGTTGTTACCCTCAGATGCTCTGAGAGTAAACTGTTCAAGAGAAGGAATGGAACATGCCGGGAGCATTGAAGATATAATATCCCAGTCATTCAGGTGGGTCTCGAAATGAATCCCATTCATGTTTTCGGTGACTTTTTTCAACAAAAATCCGCTGCCGTAATAAGTAACATTATCAACAGTAACTGATGGTGGCACGCTTACGGTCCCATCAAGCAGGTTGACAGAATTGAAGACCGGTTTTGATGAACTGTTGAATCGTGAAGCATAGTTGCCGGCCCAGGCAAATGCATCCTGTTCTAAAACCAGGGAATCGGAGTTGCTTACGACAAGGGCTTTATCGAATTTATTTTTTGTATATTCATCACTCATAGCATCCAAAGTCTGCCCGATCTGAGATGGTTCTTTCGAATGATTTAGCCCCATAAGCGGCATTCCTAAAAGTTTTTTTAGGGGGGCGTCATCGTTAAAGGACCATATACCTGAAACTACAATTAAACCATTTCCAATTCTTTTGGAAATTACAACAGGGTTTCCATCCTTGTCCTGCAATTCAATCTTAACTTCCGGGTCGTTATACTTTAAGCTATATGTTCCTGCATGATCTATGCTTTCTGGAAAATCTTTACCGATATTTCCATTTACATTCCGGTATAAAGTCATCGAATTGTGATTGGATGCCTTTGTACCTAATCCATTTATATAATGTGTAGCTACTGGTTCACTATACTTGTCACGATTTAAATCATAATATGTAATAAACCTTCCACCATTTACAAAGAAAGCATCTAAAGCCGCCAGGATACTAGGTAATTCCATTGAAGAAGGAACGTGCTCACGGCCTTGATCGTAGGAGGCAATAATGTCTGATTTACTGAAATATACCGAGGCCTGGGAGATATTATCGAATTTCTTTATATTTGCAAGAGATTCAATATCTGTAAATCCCCAGCAGAGTGTGGAATTATTATCGCAATATGTTAAAATTGGAAATTTACTTTGGCCTATAGAATCAGCATATTTACTCTGAATAAACCCATCCAGTATATTATCGATATTGACCGGAGTAGCAGGTATCCAGTCTGAAGATAATTTTTTTGTATTGCCAGCCCCGCTTACAAATATATTAAAATAATCAATCGACTTAAGCGAGGTTTTGAATAATTTTTTCAATTCGGGAATTAATGTGGAATAATTCTTATTTTTATTTCCGCTTAGGTCAATTCCAATAAGGTTTTTTTTGCTCGTACTGTCAACACTTAAACCGAAAATATCCTTGAGCTGGAATGATGATTGGAAATATGTGAGACTATCGCTGCCTGTAGTTAAATCAAAATAAAAACCATTTTGCATATTCACATTATATGTCAACTTAAGGCTGTTGAACTGACTGATATCGGTAAGAGTTGATAGCTTATACTTGTAACCCGCAGTATCCTTAAGAAATGCAAATGTTTGGTTGGGACTTTCGCTAAATCCAACTTCTCCCCACATATCCTGCCCGGTTCTAAAGAGCACTTCGAGAGGTTTGATTTTATTATTATTTGATTTTAGCATTAGTAATGGAAGTTCAGTTGCGGCAGTATTGCCGATCCAGCGGGTTGGAGTGATAAAGTTCAGCTTTATTTTTCTAAACTTTCCGGATTCCAGCGGATAAATGTGCAGTTCGTACTGATTACCTTTTTTTGTTAAAAAGGCCGGATCGCGTTTCATGCTTACTATGCTGTCATAAATTGATCTTGCCGTCCACGTGTCCATGCAGGTTGCCTTCATCACACTGTCGCCGATCCACAGCCACATATCATTTACGACGGCCCCCTGGGGCAATTCAAATCTGTGAATAATTTCTACTTTTTGTCCGGGGCTGAACTGACCATGATCGGAGTACTCCAGGTAAAGTGATTGCTCGGAATAGCCACCAAGTGGCTCTACTACGAGTGTCGCCTTGTCAATATAACCTGGTTTTGATAAGTAGATATCGGGAACTCTGGCAATTACTTCATTGATGCCAAATATGGATTTAGTGAGGACAATAAAAAGAACAATAACAATTGAAAGCGTTTTTGTTAGCTTCATGGTTTCTCCAGAGATAATTGCGTATATGTTGGTAGAAAATGAAAATTTGCTTTCCTAAAAATCACGTTGAAAAGGTATATAATAGTTTATTTAAATTCAAACGAAACAAAATTTTACAGCAGGATTATCAGCAGAATGGCATAGAGTTTTAAGGATGAATGGGGAAATTATCAATAAATGTGAAGAAAGTATAAAGCTGTATTTTAACTGAAACCATTTCTGAAAGTTCAGTCAATCTCATTTCACGTTTGACCAGAACCAGATGTGCTAATTTTGCTTTCCAGCAAAGCCTCTAACAGAAGAACCATTCTCCGGTCCGCAATATGCCTTGTAATAACATAAAAGCTCTGCAACAGGAGGGCAATCGCAAGAACCATCATCAGTCCGTTTAGCGTTGCGGATGAGCCAGCGGGTTTGCTCATAATATAGACGATTTGAGCAATCCATAACACTGATACAATTAAGCCCATCCATGCACCCGGGTAGCTGTTTCTGGAACTGACCCTCTTAATATTCTCCAGCTCTTTGAGCAGTGTAATTCTTATCTCAGGATTCATTTCATTCCCTAAATTTATTTTGTATTTACAGTACTTTCTAACCACGGCTCCTGAGAGTGTTTCGGGGAGCATCTGCTATATAAAAACTCAAAAATCTTATTATTTCGCCTTTTGAGCGGGCATTTATCACGGTTTTAATAAAAGATTGGACGGGTCTTTCAATTTTCTTCGGTTCTTCTTGACAAAAGTTATTTCCATTATTATATTTCGGTGTAAAACGAAATGGACAAATGTTAATAGAAGAAAAAGCCAAATTATTCAAAGCCTTGTCGGATCCAAACCGCCTGCGCATACTTAAGATGCTGCAGGCTAGGAAGCTTTGTGTTTGCGAGATTACAGAAATTCTGGAGCTTGCGACGTCTACGGTTTCTGAACATTTACGGATTCTGGAAGCAGTCGGATTTATTATCGGTGAAAAGGACGGGAAGTGGGTAAATTACATGCTAAACCCGCATTGCTGCGATGCAACTGTTATATCAATTCTCTCGATGCTGCCTTTCTGGGTCAGTAACGATACAGTTACCAGCAGCGATGTTGAAAAGATAAACTCTGTTGACCGTAATAAGCTCTGCTGCAAATAAAATTATTTATGCAATATTTCGGCAAATAACGAAATTGTATACAAAAATAAAGTAAAGCATGAAAAAGAGAATACTCATTCTTTGTACAGGCAATTCCTGCAGAAGCCAGATGGCTGAAGGTTTCCTTAAAGCGCTTGATATGGATCTGGAAGTCTTCTCTGCAGGAACAAGTCCTGCCTTAGGTATTAATCCAAATGCAGTTAAGGTCATGGCCGAAAAGGGGATCGATATAAGTAAGGGATATCCGAAAGACGTGGAGGAGTTTCTCGGGCAGGCCTTTGACTACGTTATTACGGTCTGCAGCAACGCAAAGGAGGCATGCCCTGCTTTCATGGGAAAAGTTCAGCACAGGCTTCATATAGGCTTTGATGACCCGGCAGATGCAACCGGCACGGAAGAGGAAATCCTCTCAGAGTTCAGAAGGGTCAGAGACGAAATAGAAAAAGAATTTTCCAGTTTTTATAAAGAAATATCGGGGAGCTAAGTAAAATGCTTAACATTAAGGTTCTTGGACCAGGATGCACAAACTGCATAAACCTGGAAAAACTCTGTAAAGAAATAGTTGTAGAAAACGGCGTTGAAGCTGAAATTGAAAAGATCACTGATTTCAAAGACATTATGGCTCATGGCATTATGAGCACACCGGGACTCATCATTAATGGAAAGATTGTTTCAAGCGGCAAACTTCCTACAAAATCTACGTTAACTCATTGGGTAATGAATGCACTGGCTGAGTCTGAAAACAATTGAAGATATTTAGGGGAAATTTATGAGCACATTGACTAAAAAGCTTTCATTCCTTGACAGATACCTTACGCTTTGGATATTTCTTGCAATGTTTATAGGAGTATTCTCAGGATACCTGTTCCCGGGCATTGTGGATTTCTGGAGCAGTTTCCAGAGCGGGACGACTAACATTCCGATTGCAATCGGATTGATTTTAATGATGTACCCGCCTTTAGCAAAGGTAAAATATGAGGAACTGCCCGATGTGTTCAGAAATGTAAAAGTTCTTTTCTTATCTCTTGTGCAGAACTGGATTATAGGACCCGTTTTGATGTTCGTTTTATCCATTATATTCCTGCAAAGCTACCCTGAATACATGGCAGGGCTAATAATGATAGGTCTTGCAAGGTGCATTGCCATGGTAATTGTATGGAATGAACTGGCAAAGGGGGACACGGAATATTGTGCCGGTCTGGTGGCCTTCAACTCCATATTCCAGGTGCTGTTCTTTTCAGTGTATGCATACGTATTTTTAACCGTAATTCCCTCATGGCTTGGACTTAAGACATTTGCCGTAGATATAACAATTGGGCAGATTGCCCGCAGTGTATTTATTTACCTCGGCATTCCGTTCTTTGGTGGAATGATTACAAGGTTTGTAATGCTCAAGGCTAAGGGGAAAGGGTGGTATGAAAAAGTCTTTATTCCAAAGATAAGCCCGGTTACTCTTATAGCGCTGCTGTTTACAATCCTTGTGATGTTTTCCCTAAAGGGAGAATATATAGTAAAGATTCCTCTTGATGTTGTAAGAATAGCAATTCCTCTGGTATTCTACTTCATAATAATGTTCTGTGTGTCCTTTTATATGGGACGGAAAGTGGGAGCAGATTATTCAAAAGCCGCCACACTATCCTTTACAGCCGCAAGCAATAATTTTGAGCTGGCAATAGCTGTTGCAATTGCCGTATTCGGCATTAATTCTGGCGAGGCATTTGCTGCTGTCATTGGCCCACTGGTAGAAGTTCCAGTGCTGATAAGTCTGGTAAATGTGGCCCTCTGGATACAAAAAAGGTATTTTGCCAGCGAGGTTAAAGCAAACGGCTTTAGCACAGCTGCAAAATAAGTGAATTCTCTTTTAAGCCTGAAAGAACAACAATTTATTAATTACCAGAGATTATAACGTGGAAACTGCGGAAAAGTTAATTGTCTCAAAAGAAAGCAGAAAAAATTACCTTCTGCTTTCTTTATTCCTTCCTTTGTGGGGCATTATTTACTTCAACCTTGAGCCCTTCATCAACATGGTTGTTGACTCTTTTTTTCCAATGGGCAAAGCCTCGGCCTTTACAGAAGCAGTCAGATTTTTCACCTTTGAAGTACCAAAGGTATTGTTGTTGCTGGTATTGATTGTTTTTGTTGTCGGCATAATAAGGACATACTTTTCTCCTGAAAGGACAAGGAAGGTGCTTGAAGGCAAGTCGCTTTTTACGGGCAATGTTCTGGCAAGTCTGCTTGGAATAGTAACTCCTTTCTGCTCCTGCTCGGCTATTCCATTATTCCTTGGATTCATTGAGTCGGGTGTCCCGCTTGGTGTAACGTTTTCATTTCTGATTGCAGCTCCGATGATAAATGAAGTAGCCCTTGTGCTTTTATTCGGGCTTTTCGGCTGGCAGACTGCGCTTCTTTACATGTCCACCGGTTTAATTATCTCGATGTTTTCAGGCTACCTAATAGGCAGACTTAAGCTAGAGAGGTACGTTGAGGACTGGGTTTACCAGATCAAAGCCGGTCACAATGAAATGTCTGAAGAAAAGCCTCCGTTTTATGAAAGGATTATGGCCGGTTTTAATGCTGTGAAAGAAATTGTAGCAAAGGTCTGGATTTATATAGTCTTAGGGATTGCTGTTGGCTCGGGGATACACGGTTATGTGCCGGAAAACTTTATGGCAGGACTCATGGGTAAAAGTGCGTGGTGGTCCGTGCCTATTTCTGTTCTTATAGGTGTTCCTATGTATTCAAATGCCGCCGGAATTATTCCTATAGTACAGGCTCTTCTCGAAAAAGGGGCCTCGCTAGGCACTGTCCTGGCCTTTATGATGTCTGTAATAGGACTTTCGCTGCCAGAGACAATAATACTAAAGAAGGTGCTGAAGCTGCCTCTGATCGTGATATTTATAGCTGTGGTTGCTCTTGGAATTGTTGTTGTAGGTTACCTGTTTAACCTTGTCTATTAAAAACATTTTCGTTAGTGAGGTATAAAAATGGTCGTTAAAATTCTTGGTTCATGCTGTTCAAAATGCAACACCCTGGAAACGAGGGTAAAGGAAGTTGCCTCTAAAAATAACATTACAGCCGAGTTCATAAAGGTTTCCGATATCCAGGAAATCATGAAGTACGGCATAATGATGACTCCCGGACTTGTTGTAAATGAAAAAGTTGTCAGCAGTGGAATTGTTCCTAAAGAAGATCAGATTCTTCAATGGTTAAAACAGTAATAATTGGAGGATAAATCATGAAAAATATTGTACTCCTTCTTTTGGCAGCTGTAATTCTTACGGCATCTGCCTTAGCTCAGAGCCCGAACAAAAAAACTGCTTCAGAAGAAAAAACGAGAATTACATTTGTGGAGCTCGGGTCTGTTAACTGTATTCCCTGCAAGCAGATGCAGCCTGTAATGAAGTCGATCGAAAAGAGATATGGCAGGCAGAAAAAGGTCGTTTTCCATGACGTCTGGAAAAAGGACCAGAAGCAGTACGCCTCAAAGTATGGCATTAAACTCATTCCCACACAGGTATTCCTGGATGAAAACGGTAAAGAGATCATGAGGCATGAGGGTTTCTTTGCTGAAAAAGAAATAGACAAGTTCCTTCAGTCTAAAGGCTTAAAAATCCTCAACTAATTTGATTACAAATTCTGGTGTAACATGCTGAATGAAATCTTTACACAGTTGAACTCTGCGCTTTACGGCAACATATACCTGGCCGTGCTAGCTTCCTTTATTTGGGGAATATTAAGCATTCTCTTAAGTCCATGCCACTTGTCAAGCATTCCGCTTGTAATCGGATACATCACAAGTCAGGGCAGCATATCTATCCGTAGAACATTTAGTATATCCCTGACTTTTGCTTTTGGAATACTGCTCACGATAACCATGATAGGAATGATAACCTTGTCACTTGGCCGCCTTATGGGGGATATTGGAACTCTGGGCAATTATCTCGTAGCAATAGTATTCTTTGTTATAGGGCTTTACCTGCTCGATCTGATTAAACTTCCCTGGAACGGCATAAGCCTAAGCTCTACGCGGTTTAAGGGGCTTAGAGCTGCTTTTGTACTGGGACTTCTTTTCGGGATCGGTCTTGGTCCATGTACATTTGCCTTTATGGCTCCCGTGTTGGGTGTTGTATTTCAGGCGGCAACAACAAGTATAGTTATTCCGGTCAGCCTTCTTGCAGCCTTTGCGCTGGGGCACTGTTTTGTAATTGCGGGGGCAGGTACATTAAGCCAGGTAGTGCAGAAATACCTGAACTGGACTGGCAGTTCGAATGTAATGCTATATACTAAAAGGATATGCGGCATACTGGTTATCTTAGGCGGTGTTTATATTGTTTACAATCAATAGACCAGGAGAAATAAATCGCCATAAAAAAGACTCCTGTAAGACAAAGCGTATATTGGTGTACTTAATTATTTAATCGGGGTGAGGCTAAGTATTTCTAGAAGTGGTCATTATGCGAAGGAATGGAGATGAGGTGCATCCCTTCAAAATGATTGAAAAACAGGATGTTATTACCCTTCCTGTAAGACAATTTCCTAAAAAAGTCTGTCAAAGTTGATTACTTGCAAAAGATTTGCTCAATGGGGCAGTTTTTCCTTGGCATTTATCGGCCTCTGAAAAATCTATAGCGCAAAACGGCGTTTTAGCTGCCTGCTTTTGTCTTTATGAGCAGAAAAAAGGAGATGATGCACGTCATTCAGATGCTCAGAGTTCAGGCTGTATTGAGCGTTTTCTGCAAATCGATATCCTAAAAAGGTCCTGAATATATTAAAAGCAAAAAAGCCCTTAAAGAATTATTCTTTAAGGGCTTTGGTTTGATTAGCACATAATGTTATTTGCTATCAGGTAAGTTTTCGTTATTTAATCAGGAGCAGTTTCTTTGAAGCTCTGAACTCTCCGGCCTGAATGGAATATATATACATACCGCTGGGAAGGTTTGAGCCGTCAAACTGAACCGTATGCGTTCCGGAAGGCCTGTAGCCATTTGCAAGTGCCGCAACTTCTTTTCCAAGCATATCATAAACCGTGAGTTTTACATTCCCGCCTTTAGGTAGTGTGAAAGAGATCTTTGTGCTTGGATTAAAAGGATTCGGATAGTTCTGCATGGGAGCAAACTCTTTAGGGGACTGAGGTATTTCGTCTTTTTTCACACCTGTAGTGGACAAGTTTACTCCCTCTTCCCTGAATGCTGCTAATCCGTCATCGGTTCCAATCCATGTATTGCCCTGTCTGTCTACCCCAACCGATAAAACTATCCTGCTTGGCATTTTGCTATTGTCGCAATTATAGACTTTCCATGTCTGCCCGTCATACCTTATTAATCCGTCTAAATATGTTCCAATCCATTTTACATCATGTTCATCTATTGCAATACTCATGACAGAACTAACTGGAGAACCTGAATTAGACGGATTATAGAATGTCCAGGCTTTATCATCGTAGATTGCAAGTCCCGAGCTAGTTCCAAACCATTTATTTCCCTTATGGTCGATGGCAATTGAATATATGTTATCATCCGGGAGCTTTGAATTGGTTGTGTTATAAACAGTCCAGTTCATTCCGTCGAATTTAGCTAATCCATTCACATTTGTGCCAACCCATATATTTCCCTGGAGATCCGATTTAACTACATTGACTCGGTTTTCAGGTAAATCAATTTTTGACTTATTGTACACAGTCCAAGTCTGTCCATCAAACTTGCCAACCCCGTTTGTAGTTCCAACCCATGTATTACCATTTAGATCTGTTTCGACTGATAGAACAGCATTGTCAGGCAAATCTGAATTAGTGGTGTCGTAAACAGTCCAGGACTGCCCGTCATATCTTACAAGTCCGGCTAGAGTTCCTAGCCACATAATTCCCTGGTGGTCAACATTTACAGAAGTACAGTAATAGGACGGCATTCCGGAATTATTGGGGGTGTATGTTGTCCATGTATTTCCGTCATATTTAACAAGACCGTTGTTAGTGGTTCCAAACCATCTGTTGCCTTGCTGGTCCTGAGTTATGGAAAGGATGCTGCGCCTGCCGGAGAAAAATGACATAGCAGTGTTAGAAGTATTGTATTCAGTCCATGTTTTACCGTCAAATTTAAAGAGGTAGTAGTCGGACTCATCATTGCTTGCGGTCCATTTGTTTCCCAATTTATCCACAACAATTGAAAAAACTCTGCTGTATTGACTTTCTGTTATGGGGGCAGTGGATGTCTCCCAAGTACTGCCGTCGAATTTTACGATTCCGGATTTGGTCCCGATCCATTTAGAATCGTTCTGATCAATTGCGACGGAATAAACAGTTTTATAGGGCAGTTTTGAGTTCCCAGTATTATAAGTGTTCCAGGTGGTATCATTATATACAAAAAGTCCCTCATCAGTGCCTATCCATTTATTTCCATGCTTATCAAATGCCAGAGAGGAAATGGTTTTTCCCCGCAGGAGGGAGTTTGAAGTATCGTATTTAGTCCAGCTGCTACCATTGTACATTAAAAGATCATTATGGTCACCATCCACAATAATGGCCCAAATATTCGACTTACGATCAATTGCAATAGAAGGAACGCCGGTAACTTGCAAACCGGGAATATAGATGCCGCATGAAGTAAATGTTGTATCGTTAAATTTGACAACTCCACCGTAGCTGGTCCCGAGCCATTTATTTCCTTTGCCGTCTATCGCAATAGATGAAATGTTGTTATTGGTCAGTGAGGAATTAGAAGTATTATAAACAGTAAATGTACTGTTATCATACTTTACAAGTCCGCACCCGTAAGTTCCAATCCATTTATTTCCCTGGGAGTCTACGGCAATGGCGGTGATAAAAATATCTGAAGTTCCATAGAGGGGGAGATTTGCGGGCAGTCCGGAATTCCAATGAGTAAAGATCTCTTTTTCACCTGAAGCCGTATTCAGTCTGGTTAGATACTGCCTGCTTCCAACCCAGAGATATTGACCATCTAAAGCAGACGATATTATAGGCCCTTTGCCAAAAAAGTTGGCCCATTGGTCAGTCTGCCCATAACAAAATGATGTAAAGAAGAGCAAAATTGAAATGATTCTAGAAATTTTCATGACGCGCTCCAATAGTTGTGAAGAATTTGATGAAATAAAAGAGCACTTACCAAGTCTTGCTTTTGCAAAGCTTAAAAAATGTTTCTGGAAAGTCAAATCATTTTTGAATCACTAATTTTCAGAACAAGATTCCTTTTGGCTCCATATTAAAGAATCGATCAAGCTAAGGCAGGGAATCCCTGGAATGTAAAAACCCAAAACGTTGGAAATCTCTTTTGATTTTTGTATGCAGTGGTGTTCTTTCTAAAGAAGATCAGGTTCTTCAATGGTTAAAACTGTCGTAAAAAGAGGATAAAACAAATCTTTCTATTCGACAGGACGAAATTACCGCCGTCAAATAGAAAGATTCTTTTTTGTTCTTTACAGGTCCGGCATGTCGTCCAGCCCGCCGGCATTGACGACATCTTGATATCCATATCTCTTCAAAATGCTGGCCGCATATGCGCTTCTTGCACCTGAAGCGCAGTAAACGATAATCGGGCTGTCGAACTGTCCAAATTCTTTTATCCTTGCCTGCACTTGATCTACCGGTATGTTGATTGCATTTGGGTAGGCCTCTTCATTAAACTCTTCGCTGGTGCGAACATCCACTATTTTAGCTCCGGCTTTAATTTTTTCTTTTAATCCTGACATTTTTTTCTCCGTTAATAATATTAATTGTTGAAATTCCATCCATCAAACCATTTTGCTGCGGAATAACCGCCCGCAATATTAAATATTTTTTTATATCCAGCGGCTTTTAATATTTGCAAACTTGTGTGCCCAAGAAACCCATCCTTGCTCATTATATAAATCGTTTTGTCTTCAGGTATTTCACCAAGCCGGTCACGCAGTTCATCGGCCGGAATATGGAGTGTATCCAAAAGGGGGGCCTTTGCCTGCTCCCCGACAGTACGAACATCGAGTATAAGACTTTCTTTGCCGTTTTGTTCCGGGAGGACTTGGGCCGGAGTCTTTAACGGACTATATCCCATAATATCGTTCAAGCCGATAAAGGCCGCCATGTTGACCGGATCGTTTGCGCTGTTATACGGTGGGGCATAAGCAAGGTCCAATTCCGATAAATCTTCTAAAGTCATATTTCCATGAAGGGCTGTTGCCAGCACATCAATTCTTTTCTCAACGCCGTCTTCTCCATAGGCCTGGCCGCCAAGAAGTCTGCCCGTTTTTTTGTCAAAAACAATTTTAAGAGCCAAAGGTTTTCCACCCGGGAAATATGTTACATGATTATCCTTAAAAACATAGGATACACCCGTCTCATATCCTGCTTCAGCTGCGGCTTTTTCTGAAAGTCCGGTTGATGCCGCGGTACGCTCGAAGAGTTTTACCACTGAGGTTCCGAGTGCCCCCCGGTATCTCATATTTCCTCCTATGGCATTTGTCCCGGCAATTCTTCCCTGGCGGTTTGCCGGACCTGCCAGCGGAATGCGCACTTTTTTGCCATGGACTTTATGGCTGACCTCCACCATATCTCCCGCCGCATAAATGTCGGGATCGCTCGTTCTCATGTTTTCATCGACAATAAGTCCGCCGTTTGATCCTATTTCCAGCCCTGCTGACTTAGCGAGCGTTAATTCAGGGCGCACGCCAATTGACAAGAGGACCATATCCGTTTCTAATTCCGAGCCATCGGAAAGTTTAACGGTGGTATCGGATATAGAAGACAAACCGACACTTGTTTTCACAATTATTCCCTTTTCCTCAAGCCCGGCTTTTATCATTGAGCTGAATTCGGGGTCCATTGAAATCATCACCTGTGGCGCCAATTCAATTAGAGTTACTTCAATTCCTCTTGCAGATAAAGCTTCTGCCATTTCCAGGCCGATAAAGCCCCCGCCTGCAATTACAGCCTTTGCAGGCTTTTTTTCTTCTATATACTTATGTATGCGGTCCATATCCGGAATTGTCCAGAGTTTGAATACACGTTCAAGTGTTATACCGGGTAACTGCGGTACAATTGGGCTTCCTCCCTGTGCCAGTATCAATCTGTCGTAAGGAAGAAGTTCTTCTCCATGCTGGGTTTTGACGACTACTTTCTTTTCATTGCGCTTTATTTCGAGTGCTTCAGTATTTATTTTAACTGTTACCCTGTACCTGCTGAAAAATCCCTCAGGAGTCTGTAATAATAATTTTGAACGCCGCTGTATGTCCCTGCTTATGAAGTAGGGGAGCCCACAGTTCGCAAAGCTGACGTATGGTCCCTTTTCAAGAATAGTTATTTCTGCGTTTTCATCTAAACGCCTTATTCGTGCAGCTGCCGTAGCACCACCTGCCACGCCACCGATGATCAATATTTTTGTGGAATTTCTTTTTCCCATCTGATTTCCGCTGGTTATATAATGTTGCAATATTAAATTTACCTATATATATAGATGCAAAGGTTATCGTATGATGCAGAAATGGAAAATTGGTTTCACATTGAGTATTAGAAAATTTTTTCCTGCTTCATTCTTAGGAATCCTTTCATTTTCTTCTGAATCAGACATTAAGAAGGCTGTTAAAAGAGATTCTATTGCAATTTTGTGTCTCGGAAGCATAAATGCGGGTAATACGAAAATTCAATCATAGGGGGCCATTATGAAAACAAATCTTGGGAAACTGGACAGAATAATCAGATCGGCTGCAGGATTTACGGCTATAGCTGCAGGATTCACATTTCAAAGCTGGTGGGGGCTTATAGGTGTTGCTCTTCTACTTACCGGCGTTACCGCCTGGTGTCCTTTATATGCGGCATTAGGAATTAACACCTTGGATGAAACGCATCCGCAGAAGGTATAAATTGGTGAGTGTGTCTGGGAAGTGCTAACATGTAAAAAACAAAAACGTTTTTTTACTCCGTCTTTGAGCATTTATGATTAGCCGGTGCCCCAAATTTTAGAATAAAAAAGCCCTTAAAGGTGATTCTTTAAGGGCCTTGAATAAAATATTGCCTGAAGTCATTTGATCAGAAGAAGTTTCTTTGAGGCTCTGAACTCTCCAGCCTGTATGGAATATATATACATTCCGCTGGGCAGGGAAGATGCGTCAAACTGAACCTTGTACTCGCCGGCACTCTGCTCTTTACTGACAAGAGTTGATATTTCCCTTCCTATAGTGTCAAAGACCTTCAGTTCCACAAATGACTGCCTTGGAAGTGAATAAGTTATAATCGTCGAAGGATTGAAAGGATTCGGGAAATTCTGCGACATGCTGTAACTTTGAGGCATATTTCCATTGTATGGGACGGCACTGATCTCCGGGAAAAAGAACATGGAAGATTTTGTAATCACGGAGTTAAATGCTGTATCATTGGCCGTAGACTCAAGAGGAAAACCAAGATAAATTAACTTTGCGGCACTTGTGGAAGTTCCGAATGGACCTGAATATTGGATGCCGGCACCTTTGCCATTTGTGTACTGCATGCACAATGTGCTGCCGTTTGAGGCTCCAATCTCATCCGGGTAGCCGACCTCATATGTCTGTGAAAAATTAAAATTTGCCCCGCCGAGTGCTGAACCGGCAACACCGGCTACTGATTTTGAAGATGCATTGTCATTTAAGTAAGTTGCTTTCAGGTAAGTGCTGTAGAAACTCTTATCAGATGCAGTTCCTTTGGCTGAAAGGTCCCATCCTATTTCACTGCCTGAGACGAAAAGTTTTCCGCCGCCTTCAAGATAGCTTTGTACCAATGCCTGTTCTGCTGTGCTGAAGGTTTCGTTAAGTGTGCTTTCATCGCCCGACATCCAGTAAACAGCATCATAATTGTTTAGGCCCGCCTGACCACTTGTCAGCTGAGAACTTTTTACCGATTCGAATGGCATATTCAATGCTGATAAGGCACTGCCATACCTGCAGGTAAAGACAGTTCCATTGCCCCTCCAGCCGCCTGCATCACGGTCGAAGCCATCAACAATCAATATCTTTTTTGCCGCGGATGATTTCCCAATACCTAGAGCGTTTGACAAGCTGCTTTCAGTTAAAGTTGAATTGTTCAGCACGCTTGAAACACGGTAATATTCGGTACTGCTGCTCATCGAAACTGTTGTACTAAATGACTTTAAAGTATTTTCATTTTGGATCTGCTTCCAGTTTGTGCCGTCTGCAGAGCTATAAAGCCGGAAGCCCTTTACTCCTGACGTATCGCAGCTGAAGGTAATTTTTGCAGTTCCATCTGATTGCTTTAACACGCTTAAGAGCAGAGGCTGCTTTACAGAATAATCACTTACCATTCCGCTATATGCTCTGGGGGTATAGGCAGTCAGATCCGAGGGGGTATAGGACCAGTAAGAAACCGCCCAGTCGCGGCCGGAGGCTTCAACAACTCTCAAAGCCCCGTTTGAAGCTTTATCAACAAACATTCTTACATGCCCGTTTGTAAGCACAGCATCTCCCGGCCTTATTTCATCCCAGCTTGAATATTGCGTTGTAATATTGGGCATAGCGGATGTTGTACAATGATAGCTTAATGACCAGCAGCGGCTTACAAATCCGGAACAATCAACTCCAACGGCATAGCGGGAAATACCGGCTGTGTTTATATCGCCGCAATATCTGCCGTTCAGGAGGCCGTTCGAGAAATCTGAGAGTGTACAGAATCCACCCCACATATAAGGGACCTTTGCGTTCATTCCGGCGATAAGCCATGATGGTGTCCTGACCAGGTCGCCGTCGGGACCGGTTATATCTGAAGGTGCGAGGTTGTTTTGCTTGCATTGATATTTATAAAGGACATAACTTTCTGCTAGTCTTAAAGCAGTATTCCGGCTTACAGCCTGGATTCCAAAGTTTGGTTTTTCGGAAATTTTATTCAAGCCAGCAGAAACGACAGCTTCAGTATGAGGAACAATATTATTATAATGCAGTTCATAATTATATTCCGAGGGATATGAAATCTTTTCTGTGACCGGAATTGTAAGATTGCTCCATCTGATTAGAGTGAGCTTGTCTTTTTCAGTTAACAGGTGATAGAGGTTCCCATCAGCATCTATCTGAAAATCGCGCACCAAATAAAGGTATTTAATTGAAGGTATTTCAAGTATTGAAAGTACACTGCCTTCAGGAGACAAAGTATAAACCTCACGCTTAACCTTCAGGGGAATTTCAGATAAATAAGTTTCAACCAGGACAAAAGAATTTCCTTTCGAATCTATTCCTATCAGGTCGGAATATGCCAGGCTGGAAGGGAAGTTCAGCTTAAAGGTTTTGTTGAAATTTTGTATTTCATAATTTAATACAAGTTCGTTTCGGTTCTTAACATTTACTGTAACTTTTTCTCCCGAAGCATTTGAAAGTACACCGCAGTCATCTGTAAAAACATCCTGCTTATTAAAGAGGAATGATCTTTTTAAGGTATAAAGGTTTTTCGGGGCTGAAGTGAGCTCATTATCGGGCAAAGCACATTGTAGCCTATCGCTGCCCGGAACAAAGCCTTCTGCGGATCCATTTTGATTAATTGCCTTTTGAAGACGATTGCCTGTAATGCAGTAACTTACGGGGGAGTCGAACGCATTAAGCCATATACCATCTTTATCAAGGTCAAAAGATGAAATGCAGTAGATGCCTGAATTTTCAATTCTTAAGTTTACAGGAAGATCAGAATATTTTTTTTCTGCAAGCTTTGTAAAAACTGCCTGCCCGGCAACAGAACTAAACGAAAAGACAAAGTACAGGAATAGTAAATAATATTTCATGAAAAAGCTCCAGGTGTTATTTAGTCTAAGGAATATATTTTTCTTTAATCGAGATGATCTCACCATTTTTTATTTCAAATGAAAAAGGTTTTTGTCTGAATTGCGCATAATCTTTCCGGCTGAAGATCGAAAGGAATTTCTGCAGACTGATGGCTTCGTTGAACTTAAAATTTCCTGAATTATCATATGAAAGTGTCTGCATTATGATCACAGGATTTGCGGAAATTTTAACTTTTAGCGAGTCTTTTTCAGGATTTCTAATATAGAATCCCTGCGGAGGATCAGGAAGATTTTTAACCTTTACTTTCTTATCTTCCGAATATGCCCTTAATGCATCATCACCGCTGAACCATTCCACGGTATCAATTAAAACGTAATTTGCAGACATACCGGAAGATACTGCTATAATATAGCCCGTGCAGTTAAAGTCAGGCAATGAATTCACAGATGGCTGTGCCGAAGAATTCTGTGCCGAAGAATGCAACGAATCAGTTTGCTTTTTGTCACTCTGTTTGTTTTCGCTGCAGCCACAACAGCAGATCAATGCTGCAGTTAAAATTGCCGCTGCAGGCAAAATTGATGCAAGGTTTTTATTCAAAGACCGGCAGAATATTTTCACAATAAAAAATCTCCGCGAATAATTTGTTTATACCAGACTTTTCGGGTGCAAAATAACAAAATTTATATAAATACGAAAAACCGAATAATAATTTCATTTTTTAGGAGTGTTGATTCAGGCACTTGGATACTCATACCAGTCTTGACTGCAAGCACTGGTATTGCCGTTTTGAGCCAGGCGGCTTTATTCGCCGCGCAAGAAGCGGGCTGGGCGCCGAAAGAATGAGGTTGGCCTCTGACTGGAATGCCGGGGCACAGGATCCGGCATATTGAACAACTTGGTCTTCCTGTTGGGCAGGTAAGTACCAAAACAAAAAAGCTCAAAAACGTTTTTATCCGTCTTTGAGCTTTTG
This sequence comes from Ignavibacteria bacterium, assembly GCA_025612245.1. Taxonomy (GTDB): domain Bacteria; phylum Bacteroidota; class Ignavibacteria; order Ignavibacteriales; family SURF-24; genus JAAXKN01. The sequence goes on along the minus strand of JAAXKQ010000006.1, from coordinate 2,704 downwards.
TAAGCGGAAAGGGGGAGAGAAAACGGAGGGGCTACTTTCCGCTAATTCAGCCTATTTAAAAGGTTTTTAGGAAGCCGATGTCATAAATCGTCATAAAAATTTGAACAAAAGCCCTTAAGGCAAAGCTATTTGGCGTGCTTAAAAAAGTAAATGGAAAATAAATAATTTTCTAAAAATGTTACCAATCACCAATGGCCATTTTTAAGATAAAACAGTAAATGTAGAAAAGAGCAACGGGTATTGCCTGTAGTATTAATTTATATTGGGGATTAATATTCAAAGTAAAAAGCAATACAACGGGTACTACTACAAATATTAGAAAAAAAGTAATCCATCCAAACTTTCTTTCCTCGAAAAGTGTTTTTAATAGCAATGGTGTGAATAGTATAGCAGCGATAGCCATCAAAATCACCGCAAGATCAGTTAAGAAATATAATACGATAATAAACGAACTTGATAACTCGTAATTAAGATACTTTTGTAATCTTTCAATATTACATCTTCTATTAATACTTATTTCAATCATGGGAGATCCTTAATTCGGTTTATCCCTTTAACAAATGAGTTTTAGGAATAATAAACTAAAACAAAAAGATGCCAAAGGCAATTCTTATCAGTATATATAGTATTTAGCGCCCAACAGCATATTTCCGCCCTATTTACCTCTTATATGCAAATTGGCTTCAGCAATGAAATTTAGCTATCTCCAAACGTTTATATTTGCCCCAAAGCCTAGCAAACCCGCTTTTACAACCTTATCATTTTTGGAATCCAGCTTCGTATAAATTCCATTGACGTAAACGCCCATCTCGTCCGTATTCTGATGCGACAGACCTATGCCGCCCATAAGGTAAAAAAGCCCAATGTTCTATTTCAGGTTGCACATCGGATCGACAAGCCTGATTTTGGGATCATTCTATACAATATTCATATAAACACCAACGTCCTCTACTTCGTGCTGTGAATAATATTGCTGGGTCTGTAAAGAAAAATCGCTGCTTAATGAAAATTCAATTCCTGTCGAGGTCTGTAATGAACCGGGCCAACGTTTTTAACTGCCTTTGAGCTTTTGTTTTCTATGATGACAGGGAGAGATGATGCGCAGGTCCCTAAAATATTTTGAATTCTGGCTGCATTAGGTATTTTTTTTCAAGCTGATGTCCTAAAAATGTCCTAATTATTATTCTAGGGATCATTTTTATATTCCCGTCTTTATCAAAGAAAGTTAAGTTTCTGTAGCAATAAAAATCATATCGACTGTTATGCCGATTCAAAAGAGATTCCAATGAAGGTAATTCCTCATTCAGATAATGAAGCAAATAATAATCTGAACCTTTAGGATGAAGAAAACTGATCATCTGATTGCTATCATCCTTCCCCTTGAAATCAATTATTGCTTCAATCTATTCTTTTGTGCCACTTACCTTATATCCATTAACAGACAGCATCGTGATAAATTCTTCAGTTTCTTTACCCAGTGAGTTTAACCTGTCCGCTACTGTCCTGAACCTTATCTCAGTAACTTTAAAGTTGCCAGGAAAGGTTTTTGCAAATTTTGATGATGTGAAATCTCTGTATAATTCCAAAATATCCTCAGGTTTAAGCTTCACCTGAACTTTTTTATCCTCAGGAATTGTGAAACGTACTGTGTACCTCCAGGGATACAACTGCTTTTCCTTTGGAATCAGATCAGTTTCCCACATACCCTCAAATTCTCCTCCAGTGTAAAAACCCTCGGTTCTTTCACAATTGAAATATTTGTCAAATTCTATAAGTTCAGGAGTCATACTTTTTATTTTTAATCCCTGTTTTTCCACTGCTTCTGCTTCTTCATCTCTTTTCTCAACAAAAGTCTTCGCAGCCGGATCCAGATACTTTTTCAGGATTTTCCCAGTCTTAACATCAAATTCATACACAAGTTTATCTGACGTTACCAGTGTATAAGTTTTATTATCTGATTAGCGACAATTATTTTTGCAGGTTTTAAGTAGAAATAATTATAACCCGTACACAGAAAAAATTAGGGTGTACGGATGGTTACAAACAGTCATATCAAAAGGTTAAGAATGCTAATCAACAAGGGCTTAACACAGGAAACCGCCTCAGAGAAAGCAGGGATTGCAGAAAGAACTGCAAGAAAATACCTGAAGGAAGGCAAGCTTCCTGATGAACTACGGAAAGACCACACCTGGAGGACAAGAGAAGACCCATTCAGGGAAGATGAAGACAGAATAAAAGAAATGTTATCAGATAATCCCTCCCTGAATGAAAACAGAACCGGGCAAGTCTAATCAGAACGGGGACACATTGCAGAGCCGTGAGGAGATGGAGGTCTTGTTCACACTTCTAGCTAAACGCTATTAACGTGGGAGCATTATGCTTATCAGTAACCTCCCGTTCTCGAAGTGGGATCAGGTCTTCAAGGACCCGATGACGGCAGATGTTGCCATTGACCGCCTGGTTCATCACTGCATAATACTGGAATTAAATTTGCTCAGCTACCGTCTTGAGGAATCAAAAAAAAGAAAAAGGAAGAGGTAAAAGAAGAAATTACCGGCTAAAAAATGTTTGGGAGAAATTGTGTACTACATTGTCCGCCCATTCCGGGGCTCCATTCCGTACACAATTTCTATGAACGACAACTACCGACAATTATAATTGTCGTTGAAGAGAATCTAACCGGTAAAAATAATTGTCGTTAACC
>JAAXKQ010000005.1 GCA_025612245.1 Ignavibacteria bacterium | reverse complement strand
ACAGATTTAATGAAGAGTGCATTTTTGCGAAAATTCTGAATTGTTGTCCATATTCGAAACAATATCCAGCCTGAAATCTTGATTCATTACCGCTAGTTTTCCTCATTCGATGTGCTTCCCTTCTTCTCTGATCAGTGCCGATATACAAAATTCTCCCAAAATCATTAAAATTATTCCGGTCAGGACATAGATATACCTTTACCAGATCAGGTACAATTTTTTGGAGTCATAATTTCTTAAGCGGCTGGCCTGAAGTAAACGTGGTGAAGCCCGTTCACAGCAGGAACTTTCTCGATCTTCCCTGCCGTCTCGACCGGCCTGCCATCGGGAGGGTCTTTGTTGATTCCGAGGTGAGTTCGAGACTTACTGTAATAAGGCAGGTATTCAGAAAGTATGGGCTTCAGATGATCCTGTCACTATCCAAATTTCTGCACGAATCATCAAATTCCTCAATAGTAATATTTGCCCACTTACCCGACATGAACAAATTATTTACTTGCAAATGTATTTGCAATATCTAACTTATTAATTACTAAGATGACCTTACTTATTTCGATATAGGACAAATTTACGAATAAATGGCTTCAGGAGAAACCAGAGAAGGAGGCTTTCATGTTTGATGAATCCGTTAAAACTGAACTAAAATCAGCTTTGCGAGGAGATGTAATACAACCCGGAGACAACGCCTATAATGAGGCAAAAAAAGTATATAATGCAATGATTGAAAAAAATCCGAGGGTAATAGCCCAATGCAGAGATATTGCTGATGTTATCAGCGCCGTTAATTTTGCACGTAAAAATTCGATGCTGACAGCTATTCGCGGTGGAGGACACAGTGGTCCCGGGTTAGGGACTTGTGATAATGGCTTGGTTGTTGATCTTTCACATATGAGAGGAGTAAGAGTTGATCCTGAAGAAAAAACTGTGCGCGTACAGGGAGGATGTGTGTGGGGAGATGTCGATCATGCAACCCATGCTTTCGGTTTGGCAACACCCAGTGGATTTATATCTACTACCGGTGTTGGAGGTTTAACGCTTGGCGGCGGTATTGGTTATCTTTCTCGCAGGTATGGACTTACAATCGATAATTTATTAAGCGTTGATATAGTGCTGGCAGACGGGAGTTTTATTACCGCAAATGATAAAAAAAATGATGATTTATTCTGGGCAGTCAGGGGTGGCGGAGGTAACTTTGGAGTAATAACATCTTTCCTATTCCGGCTGCACCCCGTAAGTATAGTACATGGAGGTCCGATGATCTGGCCTGCAGAGCGGGCGCAAGAAATAATGAAACTATGGAGCCGCTATATTTTAAATGCACCTGAAGAAATAAACGGATGGTTCGCCTTTCTGAATATCCCTCCTGGTCCGCCTTTCCCGGAAAGATATCACTTGAAAAATATGTGCGGTATCGTCTGGTGCGATACAGGAGAAAAGGAACAGGCCGAAGAACGTTTGAACAATATCCGTAAAGAGTTCGGCGAACCAGCTATCGATTTTGCCGGCCCAATTCCCTGGCCTTCTTTGCAATCATTATTTGATGGTTTATTTACTCCGGGATTGCAGTGGTACTGGAAGGCAGACTTTTTTAATGAAATTAACAAGGAAGTAATAGACCTGCATTTAAAGTATGGGACAAAATTGCCAACGATGTTTTCAACTATGCATCTTTATCCCATCAATGGAGCTGTCCATAAGGTCGGGAAAAACGACACGGCTTTCAGTTTTCGTGATGCAAACTTTGCTGGAGTAATTGTAGCTGTTGATCCTGATCCAAGAAATAACGAAAAAATGATTTCATGGGCCAAAGATTACTGGAAGGATTTGCATCCTTATTCATCAGGCGGCGCATATATTAATATGATTATGGATGAAGGGCAAGACCAGGTTAAAGCCGCTTACGGGGATAATTATGAGCGTCTGGCAAAAATTAAGAAAAAATATGACCCTGAGAATTTCTTCAGGGTCAATCAGAATATTAAACCATTATGATTTTTTTGAATTTATGTAATCCAGATTTAAAATCTGTAACATCTTATTGTGAATAATTCCCCGGCAAAGATTTGGAAAGAATGCTTTAGGTTTAAATGAAATTTGGTTAAATTCGCAAAGACAGAGTTATGAACAAATGCAGGAATATTTCTAAACAGGAAATAAATAGTACAATCACGGAAAAAAACAGGAGGGACTCTCAAATGCCAGAGGTTAAAACCGACAGAGCAATTATCCATTATATTGAAAAGGGTACAGGTGGAGTAACTTTACTCTTTATTCATGGCTGGGGAATTAACAGCAGTTACTGGAATGATCAGTTAGAATATTTTTCTAAGGATTATAGGGTAATTGCAATTGATCTCCCGGGCTTTGGAAAATCAAAGTCGGATAGAAATCAGTGGACAAGACAGAACTATGGGCAGGATATAATTGATTTCATTGATAAGCTTAGCCTAAAGAATGTTATACTTATCGGCCATTCAATGAGCGGCGACGTGATACTGGAAGCCGCACTTAAAAACCACAATGAGATTAAAGGAATAATTGGAATTGATAATTTCAAGATGCTTGACGTTGCCTTTACACCCGAACAGATTGAAGAGATAACCTCAATGTCAAAGGCAATTGTAAATGATTACAAGAATTCGGTTCCTTTTTTTGCGGAAACCTTGTTCCATCCTGAAACTCCTGCTGATGTAAGAAAAAGGGTAACAGATGATTTTGTTAATTCGGATGAGAAGGTTGCTTTGGCAACTTTGTTCGATATGATGGAATATTTTAAGATCTTGAACGAAAGAGTATCCAAACTTAATTATAAGCTGCATCTTGTCAATAGTGACTTTGGACCCACCAATACTCAGGGTCTTGAGAAGTACTGCCCGAAATCATTTGACGTAAGCTACATTCATGCAACCGGGCATTACCCGATGATCGAAAAGCCTGAGGAGTTTAATAAAATACTGGAACTCGTAATTAAAAAACTATAGTTACTATTCAGCTAAGGAGAGAGACTTTATAGAGGTTTGACAATTAAAACAGAAGCAAGTGCATCAAATATGCTGAATCCTTGTTTTCTTATGGTTGTCGATGTTCAGAAGCATATCCAGCCTGAAATTGAGCTCTAGAATCCTTTGCTTTCTGCATGAACTGATCAATTTTTCTTGATCATTTCTGCTCCAACGGTCAATATTATGCAGGAATGATAAAATACTGGTAGGCAAAACATAGTTATCCCGATCCCTTCGTGAGTTAAATGTTTTGCTGGATAAAATAATTAGGCGGCTTGTCTGAAGTAGACGTGGTAAAGCCCGTTCACAGCCTGTTTCTTCCCAATCTTCCCTGCCGTTTCAACCGGCCTTCCTTCAGGAGAATCTTTGTTGATGCCAAGGTGAGTCCTTTGCCTATTGTAATAGAGCAGGTAATCAGAAAGTACCGGGCGAAGATGATCCTCATTCAAGATGATCAGTTGGAACAGTAAGAAAGTCAATCGAGACGATTTCTTTAGAATGTTTCTTAAGTTCCACGTGTATTCTCGGCACTCCCCAGAGAGGATTATAATTTCGAGTTTTAGTTGAGCCTTAGTTTTGAAGAAATTTAGAAAGAATAGAAACAGAGATTCAAACATTATATCCAAATATTTGTTAATCTTTGCTCTGGAAAGATAAGAAAAGAATAATTCATTATTGTTCGAAATTTCATTATTTTCGCAGGGATAGGGTTTTGACTAGGGACAACCATTTTGAAGAATATTTGTTCACTTAGACAATGCTGATTTTTTCTAAATAGCAGTAAAAATAGAGAAATATGAATAAAACCAAAGCAGCGCTTTCGCAGGAATTAGCTGCGCTGAAGCAGGATTATGCTAACCTGAAAGAAATGTATGAAAAAGAGATCCATGATCGTAAACATATAGGTGGTGTTGCCTCTGATAACGGCGGGAATATACGTACAGAATTTGCTCCCGAGAATGGAGAGCTTAGAATGCCTGACGGACAGAGCGTGCGGCAGCTTTTTAAAGATTACATTAAGATGTATGCTTCCCGCGATGACAGTCTGACAAATCACTTCAGCGAAAACTTTTCAGGCTTTACGGGCGGAGGAGACTTCCTGGTCAGGGACAAAGAGGAATGGATAGTTATAACACGTCAGGATTTTGCACAGGTAAAGGAAACAATTCATATCGAAATTAAGGATCTGGCCGTTCAATCGCTCTCAGATACAGTTGCAGTTACAACAGGATTCTTTACCATACACCTGCCAATTAAAGACCATATACTTTCGCGCGAAACAGCACGCCTGGTGCTCATCTTCTGCAAGGAAGAATCAGGCTGGAAGATATCGCACAGCAGTATTTCAATTCCTTATTACCTTGTCCGCGAGGGCGAAGTTTATCCGCTTAAGGAACTTACCGAGCGCAATGAAGCACTAGAAGAAACTGTAGCCGCACGCACCCTTCAGCTCTCAGAAGCAAATGAAAAGCTTCAAAATGCAAATGAAGAACTTGCAAGGGAGTTTACCGCACACAGACAGACAGTAGATGAACTCAGAAAAAGCGAACATAAATACCGCCTGCTCATTGAGAGCGCTAACGAGGCTATTGTAGTGATTCAGGATGGGATACCCAGGCTGACAAATGCGATGGCCAGTAATATGTCAGGCTATTCGAAAGAGGAGCTTGAGAAAACACAGTTTACTTCATTCATCCATCCGGAAGAACGTATACAGCTTGCCGAAAACCATCAAAAGAGAATGCGCGGTGAAGCTGTTCCCAATTATTATGTCTTCCGGCTGCTGACCAAAGATGGAAGTACACGCTGGATTTATATGAATGCTGTGCTTATTGACTGGGAAGGTTCTCCGGCAACACTGAACTTTTTGACCGACATAACAGAAAGTAAGCTGGCTGAAGAAGCCCTTGAGCAGAGCAACCGGAAATGGGAAGCCGTTATCGCAGCCTCACCGGATGGAATCGGAATGTTATCTCTTGATGGGAAAATACAGCTTATTTCAGAAAAACTCGTTAAAATGCATGGATATCCTGTTGAAGAAATGGAGAAATTCCTGGGGACTTCTGTTATTGAGCATATTCATCCTTCAAATCACCAATTATTGATCGACAATACACATAAGCTTCTCTCGGGTAAAAAGGTTGATCAGATAACTGAATACCTGGCTCTGAGAAAAGATAAAAGCTGTTTTAATATCGATATAAATACAAGAGTATTGTATGATTCAGCCGGCAAGCCTCAGAGTATTTTATACGTAGAGCGCGATATAACCAAACGCAAATTGGATGAGGCTGCCCTGCAGCATAGCAGACAGAAACTGGAAGCTATTATTTCAGCTTCGCCCGATGGAATAGGAATTATCTCGCTGGATGGAAAGATGCAGTTTATGTCAGATAAATTAATTCAGATGTATGGCTATTCCATTGAGGAAAAAGATGAGTTAACTGGTAGATCGGCTTTTGATTTTATTGATCCTTCTGACTATAACAGGTTGACTGAATATATGCATAAATTAATAACAGGACAAAGTGACCATAAGATAAGAGAATACCTCGCAATAAAAAAAGATAACAGCCGGTTTTATGTTGAACTCAACTATACCGTTTTGCCCGATACGGAGGGCAATCCTGCAAGCATACTCTTTGTCGAACGCGACTCCACTGAACGAAAACTCATTGAGGAGGAGACTGCAAAGATAAATCTTGAGCTTGCAGAGTTGAACGCAACCAAAGACAAGTTCTTTTCAATTATTGCACACGATCTTAAAAGCCCATTCCAGGGACTTATAGGCTGCTCTCAGATTTTGTCATCTGAATATAGTACCTTATCTGAAGAGGAAAAAATGTCTTTCATCGGCAGTATTGAAGAGATCAGCCGTAATTCATATAAGCTTCTTGAAAATTTACTCGACTGGTCCAGAATGCAAACCGGGCAGATGATTGTAAATATGGAAGATTTTAACCTCCTTGTTGAACTCTACCCAACAATTTCTTTAATAAAGCAAACTGCAATAAACAAAAAAATAGAGTTTAATTACATAATAGACAATTCGATCTTTGTCAGGGCCGACAAGAATATGCTGTCTACTGTTGTAAGAAACCTGGCAGCTAATTCTATTAAGTTTACAAATCCTGGAGGAAGAATTATACTGGCAGCAAGGAAATTGGATAACTTAATTGAGGTTTCTGTTACCGATTCAGGTATAGGTATTGAGAAAGACATAATTGATAATTTATTCAAGATCGATAAAAGCATCAGCAAAAAAGGTACCGCAAATGAACAAGGAACAGGTCTTGGCTTACTGCTATGCAAAGAAATGATTGAAAAGCATGGCGGCAAAATCCGTGTTGAAAGCAAAGTGGGTCAGGGCAGCACATTTTCATTTACAATTGCGTCAGCTTAACCGGTGCACTATCATAAAGGGATACCGTGCGTGACATGGTTCCGCCACGTATCCCTGTTCAAAAGTCCATTTGTTTTCTTAAGATTATCAATTCTAATTTCAGTTGAGTATTTGTTTTATAGGATCTGAGGAAATATAAAAGCAGAGATTTGAGTATCGAATCCAATTATTTGTTAATATTTAACCTTATAAAGATAAAAAAAGAATAATTCATCATTGTTCGAAATTTCACTAGTTTCCCAGGGATAGGGTTTTGATTAGGGACAACGACAAAGAAAAATTCCAATATTTAAGACTTCTACTTGATTAATTGAAAATAATGGAGTAATTTTCGACATACCAAACGGTCGGTTTATGAATGATTCAAGAAAATATATATTAAAAATTGCCTTCCAGCTCTTCATGCAGAAGAGTTACAAGGAGGTTACTCTCAAGGAGATAGTCGAGAAGACAAAGTTATCTAAGGGAGCTTTTTATCATTACTTCCCAAGCAAGGAACAATTGTTCATGGAAGTAATCGACTCATATTACTATGCTTATCTTAACGTCGATTATCTGAAGTTTTCCCAGGATAACCTGAAGGATTTCTATAATGGAATCCTCGAACAGATGCAAGCCGAGATAAACAAGATGAGTACAGAATTCCAGGTAGATGATAAAGTAGTTCCTATGAATTATTACTTGCTCATCTTTGATGCTATCAACCTGCTGCCTGGCTTCAGAAAAAGAGTCATTGAAATTTCTGACCGTGAGTTTGAACAATGGAGGAAAATTGTCTCAACGGCCAGGGCTAAGGGTGAAATCTCCTCCCCGATGACAGATGAGCTAATTGCAAAGACCTTTATACGCATAAATGACGGCGCGGGGATTTATTTTATTCTCGAGGGCAATGTAGAGAAAATGAATTTTGAAATAAAGGAACTCTGGGACGCTTTCTATAACCATATTAAAACCTGATATTTAATTACAGTTCAAATCAAACTGCGTAAACCGATCTACTATCGGTTTATTTTTTACCGAATAACAGACCGAACGTTCGGTTTATGGGAAAAACGATGAAAATAAAGACCATTATATTCATAATACTTGCATTGCTAGTTACCAGCGCGGCAGCCCAGGAAGAACGGAAACCTGAGAGCCTTTCGCTTAGACAATGCCTCTCAGAGGGATTAAAATCCTCAAGGGAAATTATCAACCTGCGCCTGGAAACCGAAAAGTCAACATACAAAATAAAAGAGACTCAAAGCCAGCTTCTGCCACAGGTGCAGGCTTTCGGAACTTACGATAATTATTTAAAGATACCAGTACAAATGGTACCGGGCGAGATATTCGGTCAGCCAGGTACCACGGTTCCAATAAGCCTGTATGTACAGCATAACGTTACAGGCGGCCTTAAGGCTGCACAAATGCTCTACAACCAGACAATCTTTACAGCGATGTCTCTTGCAAATAAAGCAAAGGAAATCTCCGAAATAACTTACCGCAAAGCCGGTGACGACCTGATATATGAAGTCTCCAGCCTTTTCTTTTTGATAAAGCTTACAGATGGACAGGCCGGTATATACAGGGGAAATATCGAAAGACTCAACCAGCTACTTAAGGTCACCCAGTCACAGCATGCGGCCGGGCTGGTACGCGAGGTGGATATAGATAGGATAAAGATCAATCTTGAGAACCTGGGAAATGAGGCAAAAAACCTGGATATACTGCAGTCCAAACAGCTTGAAATGCTGTTCTATACGATCGGGCTGCATAAGGTATCTAAAAATGCATATCAGACCGTAAATATAACCCTATCGGATTCACTCGGGATGCCGCTATTAAGTAATTACAGCATCCCGGAAAAGTTGAACGATTTGAGCGAGCATAACGAAATGCAGCTTCTGGCTAAAAGGCTGGAAATGGTCACACTAAACAGGAAGCTTGCAGCCTCGGGCTTCTATCCCACACTTTCCATCTACGGGCAGTATTTTTATCAGGGCCAGCGTGAAAAATTTGATTTCTTCAGTGCAGGACAGAATAAATGGTCTGATGTGGGAGTAATAGGTTTAAGCCTCTCCATCCCAGTCTTCGATGGCCTTCAGAAGAATGCCCAGATAAACCAGGCCGAGGTGGACTACCTTGAGGCTACAAACGACTATGAGTTTTTGGCACGTCTGCTGAACCTGGAATATAACAACGCAGTTAAAAAATATTTCAACAGCAAAGATGCCGCCGAAAGGCAGAAAGACAATGTTAAACTTGCAGCGAAAGTATATTCCCAGACACTTCTTCAATACAGGCAGGGCGTGGCCTCATTATCCGACCTGCTTGAGATTGAGAACAGTTCCAGCAGCGCGCAATTAAGCCTTATGAACGCACTTTACCAGCTGAGAATCTCAGAGCTGGATATACTTAAGGCGACAGGCAAATTACAGACAATCTTAAATTAGAAAGGGACTCCGATGAAATCAAAAAAAAATATGATCACTTTGTCAATAATCATCCTGGTAATAGGGGCTATAACGCTGAGGCTGATTTATAACAGGCAAAGCCTGGCAAAAGAGCTTAAATCCGTAAGCGAATTTAATACTGAAGTCCCTGTTGCTGTCGATACGATTTCCGGGAAGAACATCCCAGGCAGCTTCAGCGTAAATGGTTCATTTTCCCCGTTAAGCGAAGTATCTGTGGTTTCGGAAACACAGGGTAAAGTTGAGGCTATATTTGCCGGAACAGGCAGCAGCGTTAAAGCCGGACAGATACTGGCCTCGACTGACAGGGAGCTTATAACCGCGCAGCTTTCTGCGGCAAAAGGGACCTATGAACAGGCAGAAAAAGATTTGAAAAGGTTTGAGCTCCTTTCCCGCGATGATGCTGCAAGCCTAAAGCAGTTTGAAGCTGCAAAACTTTCTTACCTGAACGCACAGTCTGCTTATGTCACTGCAAAAAAGCAATACGACAATTTATCAGTAAAGGCTCCTGTAAGCGGAATAATAACAAAACGATATATTGAGAAAGGAAGCTTTCTCTCCCCCGGTACAACAGCTTTTGATATTGTTGATATCAGAAGAGTAATATTCATAGCCAGGCTTACAGCTGAACAGCTTTCAGACATCAGGCAGAATGAACAAATAAAGCTTAAAGCTGACGTTCTGCCGGGCAGGGAATTTAGAGGAAGAGTATCTTCAATAGGTATCAAGGCAGACCAGTCAAGGCGTTATGATGTGGAGATTGAAGTTGTAAATAGTTCTCAGGCAATAGACAAGATCATCCCGGGAATGTTCGGCACTGCATTCTTCGAAAACGATCTTAAAATTAATCAGCTGGTTATTAAGCGGAGGACTCTCATTAGAGGTATAAAAGACCCTGCGGTCTTCGTGGTAAACGGAGACAGGGTAAGAGAAAAAAACATAGTAATTGAGCCGCTTAACGATGAATACCTTCACGTTAAAAACGGGCTAAGGCAGGGAGATATTGTCGTTACATCAGGGCAGATAAACTTAACCGATGGGTCAAAAATAAAGGTAATGCATTAAACATATGAAATAATTAACAGGCGGGCTAAGAGCCGAAAGGTATAAAAAAATAATAAAAGTTTCATCAGAGAGAAATTCAAATGAATATAAGCAAACTATCAGTCAACAGGCCGACACTGGTCATTGTCTTTTTTACAGTGCTCGTCTTCCTGGGTTTTTTCAGCTATAAGAACCTGAACTATGAGTTAATGCCGGAATTTTCATCCCCGGTGATGACAATACTGACTGTATATCCCGGGGCTTCGCCATACGAGGTGGAGAACAGTGTAACAAAAAAAATCGAGGATGTAATTACTACAGTTGAGAATGTAGAAAATATACGTTCATTTTCTCAGGAAGGGTATTCGCTCGTGCTTGTAGAGCTGAAGCTTTCGGCTGATATGAACAATGCCCTGCAGGATGCACAGAGAAAAATAAACTCAATCAAAAGTACACTGCCTGAAAGCATACTTGAACCTACACTAACAAGGATGTCCATTAACGACCTGCCGATAATGAACCTGGGAGTGACTTCAAAGATGAGCGAGATTGAGTTTTATGACCTCCTTAAGCATCGCATTCAACCCGAACTATCAAGGGTTGAGGGAGTAGGCGAAGTAACACTCGTAGGGGGCAACGAGCGCGAGATAAGAGTAAGCCTTGACCAGACCAGGCTTGAAACCTATAAGCTCCCGGTAATAAAAGTCCTGCAGGCAATTGAGGCTTCAAATATGGATTTCCCAACCGGCCGTATCAAGAGCAGGGAGTCACAAATGGTAATACGCCTTTCAGCCAAATTCAAAACCAAAAGCGATATAGAAAACGTCGTTGTAGCAAGCAGCGATAACGGCTCGCCGATCAAGCTGAAGGACATAGCCGAGATACTAGATACAGAAAAGGATCCTTCAACAATAGCACGTGTCAACGGCATAAATTCAATAGGGCTAAGCATAAAGAAACAGGCAGGTTCAAATACTGTCAAAGTCAGCCACCTGGTGCAGGATGAATTAAAAAGGCTCACGGAGACCTATAAAAATTATAACCTTAAATTCCAGATACCGATGAACTCCTCGGAGTTCACTGAAAAAGCAGCAAGCTCGGTCATGTCTGATCTTGGTTATGCAATATTGCTGGTATCACTTGTAATGCTGGTTTTTCTTCACAGCCTGCGCAATGCTTTTATTGTCATGCTTGCAGTCCCGCTTTCGCTGGTTATCTCTTTTCTGGGGATGTACCTGCTTAATTACACACTGAACATGATGACGCTCCTTGCACTTTCGCTGGTCATTGGAATCCTGGTCGATGATGCTATAGTGGTTCTTGAGAATATATACCGCCATCTCGAGATGGGCAAGGATAAAGTTAAAGCTACTCTGGACGGGCGTTCTGAGATTGGCTTTACAGCAGTTGCTATAACGCTTGTTGACGTTGTGGTATTTCTTCCAATTGCTCTTTCTAAAAGCATCATTTCTCCGATCATTGCCCCATACGCAATGGTAATTGTTATCACCACGCTTCTAAGTATGCTTGTAGCCTTTACGGCTGTGCCGCTGCTTACCTCAAGACTCGGGAAGCTTCAGCATCTGGATAAGAGGTCTATTACAGGCAGGTTTACCTTATGGTTTGAGAGTCTGGTAAACGCATTTTCCTCGGTCATTCATAATATCCTTATCTGGTCATTCAGGCATAAGGCTCTGACCTTTATTATTGCAGGCATCCTGTTTTTTGGCTCTGTTGCGCTCATTCCCGCAGGTTTCGTTGGCTCGGAGTTCGCAAGCTTCGGCGATGCCGGAGAGTTTATAGTTCAGATAGAACTGCCCAAGGATGCCACGCTTGAGGAAACTAACCTCAAGGTACTAGAGATAGAGCAGGTGTTATTCAACAAGCCGGAGGTAAAGACGGTCTTTTCAACTATAGGTTCTTCGAGCAGCGGTATGCTAGGCTCTTCAGGAGGGGCATATAAAGCTGAGATAGACGTCAAACTGGTTGAAAAAGAATACCGCGACGTCACTTCACAGATATATGCACACAAAATAAAGAATGAGTTGGCGGCGACAATAGTGGGAGCAAAGATCAATACGGCTCTTGTAAATCCCTTTTTCGGTGGAACAGATGATGCTCCCATTCAGGTAGTGGTTAAATCCGATAATCCCGATTCTTTGAATAAATACGGCACCAGGATAAAAAAACTGGTTGAGAATACAGCCGGGACCAGGGACGTCAAATCCTCGCTTGAATCAGCCGGGCCTGAACTACTTGTTGAAATCGATAAAGAGAAAATGGCTTCTCTCGGGCTTTCGCTTGCCGAGGTGGGGCCTGTTATGCAGACGGCCTTTAGCGGAAATACTGACGCCAAATTCAAGGATGGCTCATATGAATATGATATAAATGTTATTCTCGACCAGTTCAACAGGCAGCGCGCATCTGATGTAGCTAATCTCTGCTTTACGAATTCCTCCGGCGAACAGGTAAAACTTATACAGTTTGCGAAGATAGGTTACGGCACAGGCAGTACAAAACTGGACCGGTATGACCGGACCTCCTCAGTTCTTATTGAAGGACAGGTGCTTGGGAGAGCCTCTGGTGATGTTGGCGATGATATAAAGGGAAAAATTGCACAGCTTAAACTTCCGGATAATGTTTCAATCAGCTACGATGGCGATATGAAATACCAGTCCGAGGCTTTCGGAAGCCTGGGCTTTGCACTTATTGCTTCGATCTTCCTAGTATATATGATTATGGTAGCTCTTTATGAATCATTTTTATATCCGTTTGTGGTTTTATTCTCAATACCGCTTGCGATCATTGGAGCAATAATTTCACTTGCACTTACCAAATCCACGCTAAGTCTTTTCAGCCTGATGGGAATGGTAATGCTCGTAGGGCTGGTTGCAAAAAATGCAATTATTGTGGTAGATTTTACAAACCATTTAAGGAAAAGTGGCTATGGAACAATGAGGGCATTGCTTACTTCAACACGCTTAAGGTTAAGACCTGTTTTAATGACTACAATGTCGATGGTAATAGGTCTTCTGCCAATTGCACTGGCTTCCGGTCCTGCTTCCGAATGGAAGAACGGGCTTGCCTGGGTATTAATTGGAGGTCTTTCAAGCTCTATGCTCCTTACGCTGATTATCGTTCCGGTTGTCTATCTGATAACAGATAATATTAAAGAAAGGGCCCTAAAAAGATCTGCAGGCAAAAAGCTTTTTGCTTAAGTAATTGAGGAAGTCGGTGAATTTCAAGAGCTCATCAGAAAATTTAAGAATATTTAACTAAAGGTAAATTTCGCCCAGGAAAATTATAAACCTCATGGTCACTATTTAGTCACCGACTTCTAAAATATTGCAAAAACGGACTAAAACCAAGAGATTCGCTGTCTCTCCGCAAGGCTAATAAGCCTAAGTTCAATGCCTCAAAATGACGAAATTTCGCTGTTTTGAGGCTTTTTTATTATTTGAGCATAGTCTGTACCTGTCGCTACCCAAAACTCCGTAAAGACTGAAAATTACGAAGAATCATAACTCATTCCCCTCTTTCAAATATTTCCATCTTAATTCAGCGGCATTTGGGCCAATATTTATATAAGCTGAGATTGGAGCCGTTTATTTGTGAATAACTATCCGGCACAGATAAGAAAAGAATGCCTCAGGTTTATACGATATTTGATTAAATTCGCAAGTAGGAGGTTTTGGAAAGGGACAATATAAAAGAAAACTGGAACAAATAGCAAATATACCCGGGTAACATTTTTTTATTATATTGCATTTAGTTTTACTAATAAAGCTTCATATTTCTAAAAATTATCTCCAAATATCCGTCTTATGGAAAAGAATCTCGAAGAAATATCGAACAATATTTTGAGCAGGATTATTGAAACCAGTCATCCTTCAAAAGTTATTTTATTTGGTTCAGCCTTAAAGGGGAATATGACTGAAGGGATTGACTTTGATATTTTAGTAGTAACGAGAAATGGCACTCACAGACGCAGAACCGTACAGCTTTCCAGGAATTCATCATGTTAAGTAGAATAAAGTAGGGCCAATTATGTATATTGAAAAAAATTTAGAAGAGATAAAAAAGAAAGCGCGGCTTAAGAGAGATGAGAATTTCAAGTTTCGCTCATTCTTGAAATGGATTGATCTGGAATCAGCAGAAATAGATTCCTCTGTTCATAGAATATACAATGAAGTAATTGACCAAATTGACTGCAAAGAATGTGCTAATTGTTGCCTTACAAAGATGCCACTCTTAGATGCTTTGGATATAAAAAGATTTATTAGCAGCCTTGAGATTGGAGAGGAAGAATTCAGGAATAAATATCTGGAAGAAGCTGAGCCAGATGATAATAAAAAGTTATATCAATTTAATTCCCTCCCCTGTCCCTTTCTAAAAAATAATTTATGCACCAATTACGATAATCGCCCGGAAAACTGTCAGTCATTTCCACATCTCCATAAAAAAGATTTTACTTCAAGGCTATGGGGAATAATAAATAATTGTGAAATTTGTCCCATAGTTTTTAATGTATTCGAAGAACTAAAACTAGAATTATGGAGAAAAGGAATATTTTAACATGGACAAGATTTTGCGTAGAGGCAATCATGGAATGATCTTTAGTGAGCCGGGAATATTATTGTAAGGCCGGTCAGAATATCATCATTATAGGGGGAACTCATGAAAGTATTAATTCTTGGCGCAAGCGGAGCAACCGGCAAACAGGTTGTATCCCTATTAATAAAAAAAGGAATAAACTTAAAAATTGTAACCAGAAAGAGTGCGGCCATTCCGGAAGATATGCGCAATAATATAATGGTAGAGCATATTATAGGGAATATAGCTGAATTTGACATGATGAAAAATGAGGCTCTTATTAATGCATGTGATTCAGTTGTGTGCTGTCTGGGCCATAATATTACTTTCAAAGGAATATTTGGAAAACCCCGGCTGTTAGTTTATCAGTCGCTGAAGAATATTTGTGAGGCAATTACTCACTTCTCCTCCCAAAAGATAAAAATAATCTTAATGAATTCAGTGGCCTGTACTTATAAAGACATCAATGAGAAAAGATCATTATCGGAAAGAATTATCCTTTCAGTACTGGCTGTATTATTGCCGCCGCAGAAAGATAATGTTATGGCTGCAAATTATTTATCAAGAACTATTGGAAAGAGTCATGAAAAGATAGAATGGACAGCAGTTCGGCCCGATGCGTTAATTGATAATGATGACGTAAGTCCATACGAAGTATTTGAAACAATAAAACGAAACCCAATATTCAATCCTGGAAAGACCAGCCGTATAAATGTCGGCCATTTTATGACTGAACTGATAACTGATAATGAATTATGGGAAAAATGGAAATACAAGATGCCGGTTGTTTACAATAAGTAATTACCATAGCAATCAGTGTAATTCCATAAGTAAAAAGCATGGCTTATTAAGAGGGAAAGGCACAAGGACACGTCCCTATTCAAAAGTCCATCTGAGCAAAGATTTTATAATGATCTGGGATAAATAAGCTTTTATAAAGACAAATATATTTAGAATAGACTTTTGAATTAATTTGAAAACCTATTGGTCACTATTTGGTCACCGCCTTTTATTGTATAGCGTTTTTGAGCTGAATTCAAAGGATTTTAGGACCTCCGGAGATTCCCTGTCTCTCCGCACTTAAAAGAAAGCTCTATATCTGACGATTTTGCTTTTTCATTTTATACTTATCCCCACCTAAAAGTTCATAGGCTGAAAGTTAGAGCTAATCACAAATCATTTCTCTTCTTTCTAATATTCCCATTCTAATTTTCAGTAGACATATTGGCCAACGCTTTTATCAGATGAGCACCGGATCCATTTATTTGGCAAATATTACCCGGCAAAGATAAGGAATGATTGTTTCAGGTTTATACGAGATTTGATTAAACTCGCACAAACCTGGTTCTGAACAACAGCAAAAATATTATTGTCATTTCTCTTGCCATTTGAGCTGCTGTAAATTATTTTTCATTCAGATAACCTGATTAAATGCTTGGGAGGTAAAATGAGATTGGGTCATACAATTTTATTTCTATTGCTAACTTCTATTCCTTTATTCTTTATCAGCTGTAGCTATACAGTTCTGAATAAAGAGGCTCTTGGCATATACCCTCCCGATAAGATATATGGGCAGTGGGTTTCAGTATATATCGGTTCAGGATCTCAAGACTCCAGAGGTGTTATGAATAGTAATTACTATATAGAGCATTATTCGATGACAATCGATAAGGATTCCAGCTTTATTATATTTAAGACGGAAGATTATTGTTCTGGCCGGAGACCTTTTTCCAGAATAAGGGGAACTTACAGAATCAGTAGAGATACAATGACAATCTCTATTGAAAAATATCCTGACAGAGTTGAACAGTATCTTTTTAAGCTGGAGAAGGATTACTTATCTTTTGTGCTGATTTCAGAACCGTTTCCTGACATTAATGATTATCCTTCTTTGGGACGGGTGAAAAAGCAGACTCTTGAGAATGGTTGGAAACGTTATTGAAATGAATTACAAAGTTCAAAAGTCCATCTGCCCTGGATCTAAGCTCTGAAATCTCTTGCTTCCAGAATGCATGTATATAATCCGTTCTCGCCGGGCATTTCTTCATACTTCTCACCATATTTATCAATTTTTACAAATATTTTTCCGAATTCGCCCTCCGTCACCATATATATATACATATAAGAATTAATGCTTGACAATAATGCTGATTTGTTTTTAGGATTCTTGCAGTAAGTAATTAAATTTGAAATTATTATATTTTGTTTGATCATATTTCGGGCAGTGATAATTAACATGAACAGTGAATACGGTACAATAAAGAGGAATATAAGTTGAACCCTGTTTTTGCAATAATAGTATTGTATGTAACATTATCATTTCTTTTTATGGAAATAAAGACTGGATATGCAATCTTGATTTCGCCAAACAGTAGAATTCGTAAGGTGGATATGTTTAATAGGAAGGAGAAGCCATTACAATATTGGGCTACTCTCATATTTCAATACGCAGCAAATTGTGCAATAGTATTCACATCGACTGACTTTAAGGAATTAGCTAAGTTTAACTCAGAGAAGTACGTGGCAATAGGTGCAATAATATTTTTTCTTACCAGTTTTCAGGTATTCTGCTATTACTATTACAATAAATTAAAAAAGAAAGATTAAAATATCCTTGATGTCGTTTCCAATGGTAGGAGCAGAAGAGAATAATTCACAAAATAGACATTAACTATGAAAACCAGTCTTAAACAGTTAATTTTCCTTACAGCTTTGTCTGTTATCTCCATAATTTTAAATGGATGCTCCAGTACAAATTTTGCTGTAAATAAGAACCAGAAATTTCACGTTTATGCATGCAAAAGTGATAAACTTATCTGATTCAACAACTGTCGTCATTTATCCAGGACCCGATCAGGACAAGCCTACCCTCGACCTGTTTGAAAATGGAGTAGTGACTGTTGAGATCCTAAAGGATATAGTTTATAGTAATAATTATGACTGGCATGAATTTAATGTCATTCAGCCTAAAATAACCAGAACATATTCAGATACATGCAAGGCTTTTCTAGAGGATGAAAAGACAGTTTTTATTATAAATTCTTCATCTAAAGTTAATGCTGATGGAAGCACCATACACACCTTTAGTTTTTTGATAGGAAACGTTAGCCAATTGTCCTGCTTTGACTTAATACAGATAAAACAGGATCATTTTGCAATAAGGTGCAAAGGTTTCGTTCTATAAAAACGAGAATACCTCTTTAGATTCGATAGAATGTCACTTAATTAAACTCGATAATATTATGTATAAGTATTTCATTTGTATTTTTATTTTACTTGGAGCTACAGCCATCTTCGGTCAGACTAATGATGCGAAGACAAGCAAGTTAATGACCGAGAGTGAAAAGATGTTCATCGCCCAAAAGATCTCGAAGATTCAGGCGGACCATGATGAAATAGCAGAACTTCATGAAAGCTGGCAAATGGATACCGCACAGTATATGGACCGCAGTATATTAATCCGGCTTTATAATGCGACAGGTAACAACTGCTTCAAATTGGATTCCGGCAAAGCTCAGACATATGATATTGAGACTGACAAAATAGTAATTGATGGAATTACGGACACTACCTATAGCATCTATCATTCTTATATGGTGGATAATGGCAAGCAGTATTTCTTAGCAATTGATGACAGCGGCTACATTTTCCTTTTACATAACTACTGGAAAGATGAGCTTAATATGTTTATAAAGAAAAGATATGGTCTGGTAAAGGATATTAACAAAGCCTTTGAAATTGTAAAGATATTTATCAGCACAAAGTTATACTCCCCTTTTGAACGGAAGAAGGTAATAATTGATGAGAGTAACATTAAGCAATACAATCAGAAGTATTCCTATCTGCAGCCAGTTAAGTTGGTTAAAAATGACAATGGGCTTTATGAGTTTTCATTGTTCACAATCTCGCCATATTCTGAGGAGGTGATTCTCTTTGATTTCATAATTTCTCGTGCAGGCGAGGTAAGTTATACTAAAGCTATTAAGCATGAATCAGTGGCAACAGATTGAATTAGGGCTATACCTATCCAATACTTCGTACAGGCTGGGATTTCAGATAATCATTGCTCATTCCCCTTCTTTCAAAGATTTTCATCTTAATCCAGAATGCAATTGACGTATATTTTTATATGCTGAGGTCGGAACCATCTTATTGTTGATATTTTCCTGGTAAAGATAAGAAAAAGAATGTTTCAGGTTTATGCAAGTTTTCATTTAATTGGCATGGGCGAGGTTTTGAGCAGGCTAACATGCCCGGCAATAATAATTCAAAATTGTTCAATATTTTTTTATTTTAACACAGATGGAGTCTTGAATATTGACAGGCAGACGGCTTAAATGTATGTTATGATTGATAAATTAGGGTGATACAATGAATTTTAAAATTAATGACGCTGTATTTAATAAATTCCCTAGTATTGAAACAAAGAATTTAACCTTGGAAAGTTTTGCGCTTCAGGATGCAGAAGAGTTATTTAGAATTCGATCAGATGATAGAGTGACAAAATATTTGGATAGAGATAATCATAAGACAGTTGAGGAATCCGAAATAATGATAAATGGGATACTCAAGTCATACAAAGATAAAGCTGGGATTAGTTGGATTATCCGTGAAAAAGCATCATCTGCAGTAGTTGGCTATGTGGGTTATTGGAACTTAATAAGAGAAAATGTCCGAGCCGAAATTGGATATGCATTGAAATTCGAGTATTGGGGAAAAGGTTATATGTCAGAAACATTACTAAAGCTGCTGGAATTTGGCTTCAGTGAATTCAAGTTACATAGCATTATGGGCAATGTAAATCCACAAAATCAACGTTCAATAAAAATATTAGAAAAATTCGGGTTTAAAAAAGAAGCTCATTTTAGAGAAGATTATCTATATAACGGGAAATACTTAGATAGTGAAATATACTGTTTATTGGAAACTGATTTTTTTCAGAATACAAGAACATAAAAACCGTATAGAGCTATCCGTGAGAAATATTGTACCTATCTAAAACTCCATACTGTCTGAAATCCACAGCTAATTATAGCTCATTCCCCTTCTGTCAAAAAGAGTATTTATATTCATTTACAAAGCTAAAATGACACAAAAACTCTTTAATTGTTACAATTAATAATTTATTTCGGTTTTTGTGATAGCCATAAACCTCAAGATCCAATTTGAAATCAACTAGTTGGACAAAATAATAATCGTTTAAACAGACATTGAATAATAATAAAAACAATAAATTATTTGTGGCGGAGGTAGACTGGGAATATGATGAGTATATACATGGAGCTACTATATTCTTCGGAATAAATGATAACAAATACCGTATTGTTTTTCTATGAGGGTACTTATACGGGGGTTAGTTTATATTCATTCCAACAGGTAAAAATGTTGACAATGTGTACAAGAATTCCAATATTGAAGACGATTTTTAAGGGAAGGTGAAAGTTACAGATTGGACTATCCTATTTAACCGTTGCCTGCAATGGAATGTTGCGAAAGCATAATTGCATTAAATATAACACCTGTAATAAACTAATTTGCGTTACGACTTAATCACAGGAATGTAAATGGAAAACAGACGTATTACAAACTATTTGCAAAAAACAATACTCATATTGATAGCAACTCTTCCGCTTCTTTATTTCAATCAAATTAAAAATGTCCCTCTGAAGGCTTTTATTTTAGGGGCCGGCTCATGGGGGTTTGGTTGTATTTTTAAGATATTGGCACATCAGATTGTAATAGTCCCGTTACATAAAAAGAATATTTCTTTATTCTTCAGCGCATTCCTCAATGGTTTATTATCCGGTATATTTGAATTGCTTGCCGCATATATCATCATTTTATTAATGAAGGATAAATTTGCTTTTGACTTTAATGCAATTATTAGTTTTGGCCTTGCAATAGGGGCATTTGAAATATTTGTTGTTATTCAATCTAATGCCAATAACCTACTAAAAGGAACTTCACTGGAAAAGTCTTTTGATAAATTAATTGAATCTCTGGAGAATATGCAAGGGATAGATAATTACATATTCAATGTGTTATTTCCAGTAATCGAAAGAATTGTTGTAACTTTTATTCATATATCTACAAGAGGGTTAATTTTTGTTACTATAATTGCAGGTAGTATTATTCCGGCTTTGATTGCCTTAGGGGTTTTTATAATTGCAGATGGATTAGGTTATTATTATCACATTTCAGAAAAACTATCGACCAGGAAGGGATATATTCAAGTTCACGAATATTTATTTATTCTTTCTGTCATAAGTACAATAATATTTCTAGTTTTAATAAATCCATATAGAAACTACATATTATAGACTTTATTTTTTCTACTGTCCATACCCCAAGGTTCATTCGAAAGAGATTACAAATCAGGAGGATAGAATGGTAGTTATAAGAGATGTACCGGCAACAATCCCGCAATATGGTGAATAATGAATCAATGACGAGGTTGCCTCAAAGCTGGAAGAATTCGTAGTCCCTGCAAAAAATCATAAACAGATATCTTTGTGGCAAGGTTCAGCTACTATCCTAAAGCTCTGTAATTAGGCGTGAAATTTTAAAACGTCTTGGTCATTTTTCGGTCACCGACTTTTTGAAAGATGCGTTTTATGCCGAATTTGCGGCATTTTAGAACCTGCTAAGATTCCCTATTTATCTGCACTAAATAAAAGCTCAAATCAAACGTTTTTTTCATTTTCTCCAGTACCATCGTTCAAACTGTAAAAATAGAAATATTTCATTATTAAATGAATTTAAGCTATTTTTACCTATTCGGAATATTGAACATAAACCTTCATGACCCTCAGGAGGAATTAAAAGTGAAATCCATCAGACTGAAAGCTACCCAGCTAGCCCAAATTTGTCTTGGCACTTTTATTTTGGTTACTCTTTGCTCCTGCAACCGTGGATATAGCGCATGGGAGAAGAATAAACTCATTAATGGTATTGAGTTTGAAAAAATTAGATATGGCCTTAAGGATAATGACACTACGGCTATTATTGGTTATCTTAAAGCAAACACTATCATTGAGCAGTATCCATGTGCTGCTGACTGGGTCCATTTTACAAAGGACTGGAAACTTAAATTGTTCCGACTTTGCAATAAAACAACAATTAATAATTTTGAATATTGCAAAAACTCCTGGATACGTTTTACTCAGGAGGGGTCCGTTATATGTGTTTTCCCGGAGAAGACACTTGTACAAGGTTTCAAGTGCATAGGCGGGGGAGGTCCTTCCGGTATCTCTACTTCTTTTTACAAGAGCGGAAGACTGAATTATTTTTACTCTGATGGGGATATCTTGGTTGATAATATTTTGTGCAAAAGCGATCTTTTTAATAATATCGGCTTACATGAAAATGGTAAACTGAAAGAATGTACTTTAGCACAGGACAAACGAATTAATAGTATCAATTACAAGAAAGGCACCAGGATTTTTTTTGATGAAGCAGGCATGGTTAAGAATATGCCTTAATTATATTTTTAAGCCTGTCCATTTTTCAAAACTCCATCTGAGTTGATATTTTATAAACCATAGCTAATTCTCCATCGCTAAAGTGTATGCTGCCATTTTTCAGCAAGTAATTCATTCGGCATTTATCTAAAAACTGAATTGTGGCTTAGAGGCGTGCAGATTTTACTCATCAGCATTTTTTTATTATAAAAAGGATATAAAAACTTTAACAGTAGGAGATTCGAATTGAAACCCCGTTTAGCTGAACTAGTCATTATCTTTCTCTTTTCTTTTACCACAATAAAAGCCCAGGCGTTTAACCTTGGTTTCGGACTGGAGTCAAATGCAGTTAAAGTAAATCAGGAGAATAAATCTCTTCCTTTATATGCAAGTATATACGGTCTCCAGGTAAATGCCTCTGTAGACTTTAGCCAAAAGTTATCACTTGAAGCAAGGTCGGCAATAGACTTTGGCCCTGACTACTTCACAGGGACAGAATTAGGTGTTCTGATAAAGTACAGTTTTATTAGTCCTTTGTACATGAGCACCGGTTTCGTGAGCCATATGAATAGTAAAATTGTTAGTTCAACCGATGCAATTCCTCCATGGTACTCTAACGAGGCAAACCTGATAATGCCTGCCATTACTATAGGTGTAAGCCTTCCGTACGGAAATAATAATGGAAACAGTAAGTTTGATATTGAACTTATGTATCTGAGTGCTTTTAATAAAGAGATCGGAACCGGTACTTACACATGGGATGACGGGCTGGATCATCCAGCCGTAGTAGAGATGAGACCTCTGAAGCTTGCTTATGTTCTGAAACTAAGCATTGGGGTTAGCTTTAAGCTTTGATATTATGCAGATATTTTCTTCAAACCTAGTTGCGATGACCTCTAATTTCGGTGCTGTAGGTTACAGCCATAAGGACAAAAATAGCATTCTCACAGAAGAGAGCTGGACAGATCCAAATGAGAAGGGTTTGTCAATCTATAACAATTCCAGCATATTTGCAGAAAAGGCAGCTTGGGGTTTTATTCAGCGCGAGGGTGGGGATTTAGAACTTTCAGTCATAAATCCGATGGCAATTTTCGGCCCCCTCACTCAGCCCCGTACTGTCAAGTGGGCTGGCAGCCATAGCTGATTTCATTCATTCTCCACGGTATGGTTTTATCCTCCAGGGGAATTTTAGTATGGACGGAGTTTTGAACAGGGTCAACCATCCAGCTTATTCGGATTGGGTTAACACTTTAGAATGAACTATTCTTCCTTCTCTACCGAAATTTGGCAAGGTTGTCTCTATTGTTGCTGACATTAATGACTCTTCATTGAATGGTACGGAGCATCTCGCCCAATTATTATATTATTCCGATTATAATCTCTGATTTTATTTCTTTAAATTTGCTTAATTTATTTTCTGGATCTATATCATAAGCCCATTTTTTTCGTAAACTTCAATTTTTTTATGCCATAATCGGAACCTTTAGCAACCGCAAATTGATTTTCATATTCAAGGGAAATAACAAATGACCGACTGGGAGCAAACAACCTGCGAAACGAACGGAATTAACATACATTGCACTAGAACCGGGGGAAACAAACCGCCTTTAATTTTGCTACATGGATTAATGACTAATGGTCTGTGCTGGACAAGTTTGGCAAATGTTCTCCAGAAGGAATATGACGTAATTATGCCGGATGCCAGGGGACATGGCAGTTCGAGTGCCCCTGATTATGGATACCGATACGAAGATCATGCAAATGATGTTGCCGGTTTAATAAATGCCCTAAGGCTTCCTCCTCCCATCCTGCTCGGACATTCTATGGGAGGGATGACGGCAGCCGTAGTGGCAAGCCGTAAACCAAATCTACTCCGTGGGCTGATCTTGGCTGATCCGACCTTCCTGAGCCCTAAAGTTCAGCGTGAAGTGCGTGACAGCGATGTTGCCGAGCAGCATCGGAAGGTACTGAATATGTCATTGGATGAAGTAATTGCAGAAGCACGGCGCAGACATCCTAACCGGGCTATTGAGACACTTGAGCTATTCGCGCGGGCACGACTTCAAACCAGCATGAGTGCTTTCGACGTTCTCACACCACCGAACCCAGATTATAAACAGTTAGTAAGCAAAATTGACGTTCCAAGCCTTCTCGTATTTGGTGACAAAGGCGTGGTTTCATCTTGTGTTGCCGAAGAGTTGCAACGTCTTAATCCTAAATTTCAGGCTGAACAAATACGGGAAGCTGGCCACGTACTCCACTTGGACCAGCCAGAACGCTTTACAGGTGTCGTCAGATCTTTCTTGCGTTCAATTGATACATTAGCTGAGTTCTGACGTCATTTTCCTAATTCAAAAATCCGTCTAAGCTGAAATATCCTGCTTCAGGGATTTTTTTTGATTAAAGGAAGGATTTTAAACTGCATGTATGAATTAGACTTATTAAAGCCCTTTCACGGAGCTGTTACTTTCTGGTATATTTCATATAGTAAAACCGCAAGAGAAACAAAACAATTCACCCGCCTTATTGTCAGACTTTTATTCTAAACTATCGTTCCCTGGTGATAAACTATCTTCCAGGAGTTTTCGTATTTCCGCCATATAGAAGAACGCCGTGTTATTCTTTTACCCTGAATAAGTGTATAAGTAAGCAAAAAGTTATTAGCTGATATTTCATTACACCAGGCATCTTTCGTTTCCCATTTATCTTCCGTGTTGGAATTTTCTACTCTTTCTTCAAGAACACTCAGCACAAAGCTCCTGCTGTAGCGGTTTCCTGAGGCTCCTACTTCCCAGAATAGCTCGTCTGTCATTTCTTCCAATTCTTTTCGCATGGTGCCTTTTTCTGGGTGATGAAGCAACGCTTCAAGCCTCAGCAATTCATCACGGATACTCAAATGCTTTTGATCAGTTATTAGAACAGGTTCCATCTTTCTCCTCTTCAGATTTTGTTTCAGCAAAAATAATAATTTTAACTGAGGTCATAAAATATGTTGTAACAATGCCGGAAGATGTAGGTGCTACCCTGTCATTAGCCCAAACTCTGCAAGTGTGGTTTGAAAGAGTAATACAATGGGAAACTTCCTTATAGTCACATGGTCCCCAAATAGTTATTCAGCGTAACAAAGCCTTAAAAGGGCAGCAATTTTCGCTGCCCTTTTATGAAATGAACGATAGTTCACTTATCTATGGCCATGTCTGAAAACCTTAACCCTTGAAAAATCTGCTTTATTGAACCTGCTGACACATAATGTTAAAAATATTATACCCATTATAGCAATTAATATAGTACTCATCAAAGGCATAATAATAAATCCATTTACGTTAAAGGCAATGCCTGACTTTAAGAGATCTGCAGTCGGTACATTTTCCATATGTAATGTAATGTATCTGAAAGCCGATGTGGTATAGGTCAATGGATTCAGATATATAATAGGAGCCAGGATCTTTGGAATTGCCATTGTGGGAATATAAGCTCCGGATAAAAACGTAAGTGGAAAAGAAACAATAGTAATAAGCAATTGAAAATTAGTTGATTCTTTAGATATAGTGGCTAGATATAATCCGAGAGAACTAAAAGTTAATCCAACCAGGCACATTAAAGCCGTCATGACCACCCCGTGAATAGGATCTATTTTAAGTCCCATAAACAAGCCCAGCAAAACTATTATAATTCCCTGGAAAACAGCCACAATCATTGAAGAAACAACCTGACCAATAGCGATCTGCCATCTGCTAACCGGCGCAACCAGTATCTCTTTCATAAATCCATTTGAAATATCCTCAAGTATATTCATTGAGTTATTCAATGACGTCTGGAATACGGTCATAATAACGATACCCGAGATAAGATAATTCATTGGATGCTCCAAACCTGCAACAGCAGACCTGGTTACGAAGGAGAATATGAAGAGGAAAAGCCCCGACATAAACAGCGTAAAAAACATTTTCATTTTATCTCTGGAGAGCTTAATTAAATTTCTTAATACGATAGCTTTAACCGGACGAATCATTCTCTGATCTCCTTACCTGTAATTGCAATAAATACATCATTAAGCGTGCCCTTGTTGATCTCAATATCTTCAATAGATTCTTTGCAAGATGAGATAATTTCCAGAATTTTTCCAACATCGGTTGCATATATAACAATCTGGCCATCGTCCAGTTTATATTTCATAAAAGAATTATTAAGATGGTTCAAAAGAATATCCTGTCTGGAAGTTTTAAGTCTCATTGTAGTGGATGTAAATTTCTTTTTCAGATTATATGGGGTATCATGGGCTACTATTTTTCCGTGGTCGATAATTGCAACCTTATTGCATATCTCTGCTTCCTCCATATAGTGGGTTGTAAGAAAAATGGTAATGTTCTTTTGTTTTTGCAATTTGTGTATATAATCCCACACGTTGGCCCTTGTTTGCGGGTCCAGTCCGGTTGTCGGTTCATCAAGAAAGAGGACTTTAGGGAAATGTACAAGTCCGCGGGCTATTTCAGCACGTCTTTTCATTCCGCCAGATAAGCTGTTTACCGGAGCTTTTCTCCAATTAACAATATCCACAAGTTCCAGCACAAAATCTATACGGCTCTTTACTTCCAATTTCGGCACTTTGTAAAAATCGCAATGGAGCTTCAGATTTTCTTCAACGGTCAACTTTCCATCGAGTGTTGATTCCTGAAAGACAATGCCTATGTCATTCCTCACCTTGTCTTTCTGACGTGTCACGTCATTGCCGTTAATTCTTAATTCGCCATATGTTTTGTCATGTATCGTGCAAAGCGTATTTATAGTAGTGCTTTTGCCTGCACCGTTAGGACCTAGAAAAGCAAAGATAGTACCTTCTTCCACATTGAAGGAAATATTATCCACTGCAGTATAGGAACCAAATTTTTTAGTAAAGTTACTTACCTCTATACTATTTGTTATCACAAAGTTTCTCCGTGTTCTTTTTATCGGAAATGTTCAAGTAAATTATTCTGACAGGTTATATCTCTTGCAATAATATGTTCCGATATTTATAGACGAATAGGACGGGAAAATATTTTAATTACAAGAGAAAACTTTATTTATCAGATTCACTGGTCTGCATGCAAAATTAACACAGGTTCAGTCCAATTGACTTCCCGGGGCATTCTTTTTTAGAGGCCCTTCTTTTTACGCCTGCGGGGCTTTTTCTCCAGAGTATTCCTCTCCTGGCATATTCCTTTCTCTATCGAATTTCCTGTATGCATAATGTCTATGGTAGAACCAGTGCGGACCGCGGCCAAAACCGCCGAACAGGAGCCTGGATAATAAAAACAAGCCCAAAGCCTGCCAGTATGTTATGCTTGTAATACCGAATATTGCCGGCAGCAGGGCATTCCACAAGAGCATGAGTATCAAAGTAATTATTGCAATAAATACCAGGGCCAGCGGGAACCTTAAAAAGAACCAATGGCGTCTTCTGTGTTCATTAAACATTGTTTTTTAACTCCTCATATAAATTTTTTAAGTATTTTCTTAAGAATAAAACAGCATACCTTTTTCTTGAAAGAAGAGTATTAACAGGCACTTGTTTTATTTCGGATATTTCCCTAAAGCTTAGTCCTTCAAATTCATTCATAATAAAAACCTCGCTTTGCTCAGGCGGCATTTCCTCAAGAGCATCTTCAATTTCCTCCCAGATCTGATTTTGCCAGTAAATTTCGTCCGGCAGACTGCTCAGGTCGGGAAGGATATCTGCAAGAGAAATAGTATCATTAGATTCCTCATCAGGGATACTTACTTTGAAACTGGACATAGGTTTTTCCCGTTTTTTCCTGCGGAAGTCGATAATCTTATTTTTTGCCACCTTTATGAGCCAAGCCGAGATCTTCTCAAATAGCTCGATTTCTTCGATTCCCGAAGCAAACTGGTAGAATACATCCTGGAGTATATCCTCAGCATCTTCCTTTACCGGAACGTTTTTCCTGATGAAGTTAAAGAGTTTTTGCCTTTCCTTTTTTACAGTAATTTCTATTTGTTTTGAAGTTTCTATCATTTTTTTTGTTTTTAATGCTTCCAGTAATATAGACGAATAAGCCTGAAAAATATTTTACTTTCCAGCCAGTTTAGTGTTTTTTTACCTTCCATAATTAAGCAGGAAAATGAGCTAAGGCTGTTCTAATGCTCACCGAAAATGTAATAGCAGTTAAGGGTTTCATTACTGAGTATAAAAATGTAGGTTTGATGCCTATTTAGCTAAAAAAGATTTTAATAATCTCCCGCTGCTCACAATTTGGTTACTACTTTTGTTAAATGTTTCGTCTTTTGAGCTGACTCTGAAGGTTTCTCACATCATCCGGAGATTCCCTGCCATTATGGAATGACTAATCGGTACGCACTTTTTACTCGAATTGTCAGAATATAAATGAGATATCAGATTTATACCCGCCTGGATTTTAATAAATTTTGTCTAACTCTTGTCAATGTTTCTCGCGAAAGCCCGAGATATGAAGCAATCATGTGTAATGGCACTCTATTAAAAACGCCGGGATAAGTTTGCATAAACTCAGAATATTTTTCATCCGCAGTTCCGCTAATGCTTATTAAAACCCGCTTTTGTATTAGCTCCGCATTATGGTGCATCATTCCTTTCATGAATTCTGAAAAAGGAGAGATTTGTTGTTGTAAATATTCCATTTGCCCATGTTTTATAAGAATAACCTCTGAGTCCTCAATGGCATCTATGTTGTAATTTGAAGGTAAGCCCTTAAAATAACTTTCGGGGTCTGTGGTCCATTCACATTTATCAGTAAAACGCAGTATGGCTTCATTACCATTTCCCGTAATTCTATAGTTGCGTAAAAGCCCGTACAAGACGAATATTTTATTATCGCAGACTTCCCCTTCTTTCAGCAATAATTCCTTTTTTCGTAGTTTTCGTAGAGTGCACTTTGACTCTATCAGATCAATTTGTTCAGCCGTTATTTTAGGAATTTCACTTTGAAGATATCGTCTAAATATTTCAATCATAACTTTTCCATGCAATTTGAACAAAAATACTAAATATACCCTGTACTGCAAAATTGCGTCAAATGTCCTCGTTTCAATGACATTAACTTACTAAATTTAGGAAAAGCAAATTAATGGGAAAGGGAAATATGAAAGTATTTGTAACAGGTGCTTCCGGCTTTATCGGATCGGCAATTGTTCGCGAATTAATTGATAGAGGTCATGAAGTCCTTGGACTCTCACGCTCGGAAAGCTCTACAAATTTTATTGAAAATATTGGCGCAAAAGTAATCAAAGGAAGCCTTGAGGATGCGGAAAGCTTGAAACAGGGTGTAATACTGTCTGATGGAGTAATACATACAGCTTTTATTCATGATTTTTCACAATACCAACGGTCAAATGAAATTGACAAACGGGCAATTGAAGCAATGGGTGAATCCCTAAAAGGTACAAATAAACCAATTGTCGTCACTACAGGAATTTTTCCTGCAAATAACGGCTTTTTAAAGGAAGCGGACACAGCTCCTTTTTCACCACGTTCCTCCGAGGATGCAGCCATGGCATTAGTTGAAGCCGGGGTTAATGCATCAGTAGTACGTTTGCCAAGAAGCGTTCATGATAAGGAGCCCAAAGGCTTTATTCCATTTATTATTAATCTGGCTCGCAAAAATGGTGTTTCTGCATATGTTGCAGATGGAAATAACCGTTGGTCTGCTGTTCATCGCTTGGACGCAGCACATTTGTTCTGCCTCGCATTGGAAAAAGCCCAAAAATCTGCGCGTTACCATGCTATTGGAGATGAGGCTATTCCTTTTCGGGAAATTGCAGAAGTTATAGGGAAAGGTCTTAACTTGCCTGTTAAATCAATATCGGGCAATGATATCCAAACATATTTTGAATGGATGAGTGCTTTTATCGGATTGGATACTCCGGCTGCAAGTCAATGGACAAGAGAGGAACTCACATGGGAACCAACCCATATCGGTTTACTTGAAGAGATGCAGAAACATTATATTTAATTAACACATGTTCACTTGACACCGCAATTGCTTTTCTTTCTGAAATAATTTCAGAGAGCAGTTCCATGCCATTTGATAACCATTTCCGGTTTTAGGATAATGATTTTATCTATCCGCTTTGATTGTAAATCTTTAATTATGCAAAATATTAGCCGGTCAGTTTCTTTATCTTTAACTTCGGATTTGTTCTTTGAAGATTTTCTATTTGTTTTGTCAGAATTATGACTCATGTCTTAGCTGAGCACTGGTTTTGAAGTAATTTATAAAGAATAATAGAAGAGACTTGAATATTGGAGTCATTTAATTATTAATTTTGTTCGGTAAGCATTTGGAATAAAGCCTTTAAAGTAAGGCAAGATTGAATAAATCGCCAGAAGAGATACTCACAATATCTGGTTCCTTTTATGATACATTCGGGATATTGGGAATCATTAGATTGTATTAATTAGATGTTTAATTTCTGCCGCTCCATATTTACCGGGGCAATGTGTTTCTTCTTTAATTGGATGCAGGTTTCTCTTAAGAATAAGCCGTTTCCGCACCTCCTTATGCAACATTATGTTATCTTTTTCTATGTTGTATTTCTGCATTAGGTATAATACCAGTTGTTTCAGGTTTGAGAGCTGACATCTGGTCGGCCTTTCTATTTCAAAATTCCCCTCCAGGCATATGCCTATTGCTCCATAGTCAGGATCAAGTTTATATGGCTCCGGCAGGCTAGTAGCAGTTAAATGTTTATCTATATGTTTGCTAAACCTTTGGGCCATATTATTGGCCTCTGCTGTTTCTCCTGCATGCGCACCAAGCGTATTTAT
The DNA here is from genome assembly GCA_025612245.1 of Ignavibacteria bacterium. GTDB lineage: Bacteria > Bacteroidota > Ignavibacteria > Ignavibacteriales > SURF-24 > JAAXKN01. The sequence continues at coordinate 238,516 of JAAXKQ010000005.1, read as the reverse complement.
CTTTCTTCCCTCATATATTTTTCCATACCTATCAATGATAAAATGATAGGCAATATCGTTATATCCACACGACTGCTGGTAGCTCTGAATATTCTTTACACCTATATTTTCGCGAAAGCCGGAATGATGTATTACAATATATTTCAGAACTACTTTTAAATCATCTTTATAATAATAAACGCCGGATGTGTCAAGCGGGTTGTTTGCATTCCATTCTTTTCGGGAGATTATTCTGAATCCATTCGTACAAGCCAGGGGTAAACTATCAACAATTATCATATACAGAATATATGAAAATATCAATGCAGGAATAACAATGAAGAGCAAATTGGATTTTTTTATCATATGCTTTTCATTTTGGCATTTTAATAGAATAATTTGAATAATTAATGAGCTTAATCTTCTTCTTATCGATAAACTGCATGGCTTTATCGGAAATAACGGCACAGTATTCACTATAACGATAACTGCCGTTTTGAGTAAAATAGGGGTTGTTCAGATCTTTCATTGAATTTAGTTCGTCGGGATATGCTGCCAAATGCAAAACTATAAGACACGTGTCGCCGGAATCAACATTTGAAAGTATTTCAAGATATTTATTCAATTTGTTTCCTGCGTCTGTTTTGAACATATCATTTAAGAGCAGTTCATTATTCATTCCAGAGACCAGCAGATTATATTTTGCGCCGAGTCTTTTCAATATGTTGTGGTATTCTTTTGAATAGAGAGAAAACATGTGTGCGTCGATGTAACTGATTTTAATGCCTGACTTTAATACTTTTTTAATTTGAGCTTCCGCCTCCTCCTCAATTTCTAAAGTGTCCGGTCTTTGCTTCCACAGGGAAGACCTCGAGGGATAAAAGCATCCATTACTGTCGACTAATGATCTTACCTTTTCAATTGGCAACAATGGTTTCCACCTGTCATTTTCCCATTCAGAGGTAAACGTCAGGTGAACACCGACCGATATCGTCCTGTTTTTTTTTAGTATCTCAACAGCTTCATTGTAGAACCTGGCATTTACAATTAATGAAGCAGAAAAGGGTATTTTCCGCTCTGCAAGCTTTTCAATTGCCAGGTTTACAGACCTGCTAATTCCAAAATCATCACATCTTAATAATACAACCGGAGAAGAAGAGCCTTTGTGGTAATAGTTATTTCTGAGAAATACAAGCACTATCAATAATACTAAAAATCCCATCATAATAAGGAAAGGATTTATGGTTTGTCTCATCTTAATAATTGCCATCCTATTTGTAATTTAGAATAAGGTTCCTATAGACACATCCCTCCTGAATGAATCATTGCCGCGGGTAAATCTCAATCAGATCATCTGAATAATAGAATTTTTCGGCCGCCAGTCCGACAGGACTAGTAAAGTCAGAGTTAATTTCTCTTTTTCCATGGTCTATTCCCAGGCTGTAAAAAGATCCCAGCTGTTTAACCGTAGGTTCTTTTGCAGTAATGCTCCTGAGCTTTTGGCTTATCAGTTTTATATAAAAAACGCTATATGCAATATTTGTAGTATCATTTAATAATTTGCTAACAGCCTCTTTTCTGTTCCGGCTTTTTGATATTATTTTGCCGTCTGAATAATTCTCTTCTAGCCACATTAAAGTAGAAACTTTCATTTGTCCGAAACCCGCCGAAGGATCAAAACCATACTCTGCGCGTAAATTGTCAAAATCATCAAAAAAGTTATAATTACTGTGCAATTCACCATAGATTATGCTTATGTAAATGCGAGGATTTATGTTATTAGCTTTACAATAATAATTTACAACCCCCAGGTTTTTTCTGATCATAGATAATATCCTGCTTTCAGTGGAACAATTATCGTATATCAGATACGAACCCAGTGCCATGATTGCTGTGAGTAAAATACTGGCGCCGATTATCAGATTGCTCTTTTTCATTTAACATTTTTAATTAGTTGAAATATTACTGGTGAATTCTCCATTACTTTACGCGCATTGTTCTGTTCAAGATAATAAGCATAGAGACAAATATTATCTTTATTAAGATAAAGAACTATAACTCCCTTCGGCGGTATCGAGAATTTCTCCGCCAAAACATCGGATGATTCTTTTGATATTTTGACCTTATCTTTATATTTTTTCCGTATTGTACCCAGTACCGGGGAGGCCTCATCCCTTGTTAAATATATAAGCTTAGTATCTTTCAAATCTTGTAAAGAATCCTTTTTATCAGAATAATATTCCATTGCAGATTCCAGATCTCTCCTGAAATCATAGGTCTTATTATCCCTTTCCATGTTGGCAAGGATTATTTTGCTGCAGTGTGAATTATCCTCTATCGGAATTTTCTGCCCTACCAGCTGTAAACGCAAGTCCATTTCATTATTTAATATATTATATCTGTTTTCAATACAGAATCCTTTTGTCTCAAGTCCTGCGCTCTTCTCATTTTTCACCAGAATTACGGCCACAAGTAGAATAAATGTAACAGCCACAGAAATTATTAGTTTCTTCAAAAACTTTATCCTTTATAATTAAATAATTGTTACCATTTAGCTATAAAGTAGCTCAGATAATCATTCCGGACCTCATATCTGAGCTGACTCACCTAAGAAAATACTAGCAATCTAAAACATCAGCACAATAAACGAACTCTTCCCACCATCCGTGATCCATAATAAACTGGTACCCGTATGCCTGCTCTAAAAAGCTTAAGCGAACGCAATTATCTGGACATACCTCTCCACCAATGATAGCTATAGTTTGGTTCTCATTTAACTTTTTCATTTTTACCTCATGTTTATTTTGTTTGTTGTGTTATTTAGCTCAGATAATCTTTCCGGACCTCATAGCTGAGCTAATTTCAATTCAGAACCCTGTTTATACTTGGTGATCCGTTGAATTTTTTAATCAGTTTATTGTTTTCAAACACAAAAATCGACGGTACAGCAGAAGTTTTGAACTTATCCCTTGAGCCATCTAAACTGAAAAAGCCGAACTGTACATTTCCCGAGCTTCCAAGGCTTAAATAAGTTTTGTTAGTATGGCTTTTCATTATGTCAAATATCCTCTCTTCCTGGGCAAAAAGATAAATCCCTGTATCCTTAAACTTCGATATATTCTTATCCAGATCAGCTAAAAATGCTTTACAATGAGCACAGTTTAATGAGAAAAGGACAATCATAATTTTTTTATTTGGATCCTTAGCAATCGATTTTACACCTGATATGCTCCGAAAGGTAAAAGAAGGCATATTGCTGCCTAGCGGGAACCTGTCTTTTGAGGAACTATTCAAATAAAGCCATACGGTAATCCCGGAAAATATAATTAGAAAGCATATCACCGAAACTTTTTTGTACATATCCAATATTCCATTATATCATAAAAGTCATTAAAACTATTAAAATGTTCTTTATCAGGCTTAGATTTGGAGATTGTTTAATTGAGGCACCATAACATCCGCAATTGTCAAATCCATTCAGAATCAGCGCTATATTGAAAATGATGAAAAATCCAGATAAGGCAAATAGAAGCGCCCTTGTAAATCTTTTCATAAGGTCTAATACCAATGCAGTGGCAACAGAAGCCTCCAGTAATATCAATATTAGAAGAGCAGTCCTGACATATAAAAGGTCAAGTTGAACAATCTCTTTGATCATTACTGCAGTAGCCTCAAAATCAATTAGTTTCAGTACTGCTGAAACAAGATAGATAAGTGCCAGAATATATCTAAATATCTTGGCTAATGTATTTTTGTTCACCCTATCCATGAAAAACTCTTGCCACATAAAGATTCAATCCTGTTTGAAAAATGAGAACTAATACCCAGACGCCGAGGGAGTAAATTACGGACTTGGTAAATTTAATGTTATAAAGAAGCTTAATTAAAAATCCTATCGTCAGTATCCACAATATTTCAAAGATATTGATTGAGTTAAACAACCCAACCATTATATGATCCATCTTATATGGGTTAACCAGATTTGTAAGTGAAAGAGGCATATGGCTAAACATCTTTATTGTAAGCTGCTCGCGCGGAATTGACATCAGCCAAATCGATTTTACAAGAGATCCTATAAGTAAGATAATCACCCCATAAGAAGCAATTCTGAAAACCTCTTTTAGTTTCAGTTCCATACGGCCAAATAAAAAGAAAAGCTGAATTAGCATTGTAACAGTGAGTATGCGAATAAGGAGAATAACGGGAATGAATAAGTAACTATACGTTGAATTTCGTTTCATTATAATAAATATGTTATCAATCTGATAACTTTCCATTTTCGGGGCTAATAGAATGTGATATGTTTCTTTTGTAAAAACAAAATTATTCGTAATAGCTTCCTGCAGGAAGTCAAGTGTAACAAGCAATATGAATATTTGCCAGTTTTTAATGTTGTTATTTTTAATTAAGTCCAATATTTTTTGTTTCATAAGCTTTTTGTTTATCATTATTAATGAGTGGATTACCTTCAATTCTAATCTTTCCGTCCCCGAGCCTGTATATATGCTCACATCTTCCAAGTATTTGAGTATTATGAGTTATTATAAAAACCCCGTGGTCTTTGGAATAATCTTTCAACCTAGCAAATATCATCGCTTCAAGGTCGTGATCCAATCCGCTTAGTCCTTCATCAATTATAAGGAGATCGGGTTTGTCGAACAGTGCCCTGACAAGAGCTATTACCTGCTTTTCCCCGCCTGAAAGATGGCGACCATCTTCTCCAAGAATTGTAAAGTAGCCCCATTCAAATCTTTTAAAAAAATCATCAAACCCCAGAAGCTTAATTCTATCATTGAGCTCATCTACTGAAGGAAGATTTCTTCCCATTAGTATATTTTCAAGCAACGTGCCGTTAAATATTTTTATATTCTGAGGAACAACCGCAATTTTTTTTCTATAAACATCCAGACTAATTGAACCTGCATCAATATTATTATAGAACATGCAGCCTTCTGTAAGCTCATATTTTCTCTGAAGGATCTGGACAATTGTGCTTTTACCACTTCCGCTTTTGCCATAAAGAGCGGTTATCAGTCCCTTTGGGATCTGCATATTAACATCTTTAAATAGCGGATTTCTGTTATTCCAGCCAAATCCGGCATTTTTCAGCTCAATTCCTTTCCAATCGGGTTCTACCCCCGTGCCAGATGCATTTTCAGTTTTTACCAGGAAAAGGTCCATTAGTCTCTGCGAAGCAATTGACGCACCCTGCAACCCTACAATTGAATCAACCATTCTATTAATAGAAGGCATAATTGCGCCATAAAGAGTAAATGAGCCCATCATTTGACCGAGCATTAATTCTTTATTAATTACCATCACAGAACCGAGTGTCAGTAATAGAATGGAACCAAGGACACCCAAGCCATCCGAAACAAAAGCCAGATTCGATTGGGTCAATCCCAGGGCTTTTATCTTTTCCTGGAAATTTCTGAAGTATTTCCTGTTTATATCTGAGAAATAATCAGATGAACTGTAGCTAATAATTTCATCAATACCATTTAACGTATCTATATATGAAGCTTCAACAAGGGAATAATTTTTCATCACTTCCCGTTGATGCTTTTTTAGCTTCAGGGCACCATAGATCATTGTCCCCAGATAAATGGGAACCATACAAAGTGTGATGCCTGCCAGTACACTGGAAAACTGAAATATGAGAATAAACGAAGCTGTTATTATCAGTATATCAATGGCTGTAGTACCGGTAATCTGAAGGACAGATTGCTGAATTTTTATTGCATCGTTAATTCTGGAGGTAATGTCTCCGGCTTTTCGAGTATCAAAAAACTTCTTAGGCAGCTTAAAAATGTGAGAAATAAAGTCGGCGTTAATATTGAGGCTTATGCGGTTATTAAGTTCTACTAAAAAGCGCTGTCTGAAGAAACCCGCTAAAACCTTTATTCCAAGTAATATCAGCAATAACAATCCGGTGTAAAGCACTTTCCAGGTTTTTTGTTCCGGTATATATTTATCGATAATCATCTGAACAAACACAGAAGTCAGAAGTGAGATTATAGTATATATTATTCCTAAAAATAAAGACTGATACACCCAGGTATCTTCTTTATGAATATATGACATAATCCATTTATACCATACGGGTGCTTCAAGATTCATTAGATCCCTGTCCGGTTTTAACAAAACCACAGACCTGCTTTTCCATATTCTTAAGAACTCTTCTTTAGCAAGGTAATATCGGCCCTTACCGGGATCAGCAATAAAGACTCTGTTTTTGTCGATTTTATAAATAACTACAAAGTGGTTTAGCTTTTCCTCAATAACAAGATGAGCAATGCATGGCATTGCCTCTTTCTCCAAATCTTCATATTCTCCTTCAGCACCGAAAGCATCGAAACCGATCTCTTTTGCAGCATTAATAACATCGAACATTGTGCTGCCATTCGTGCCTGTATTGCACAATTCCCTCATATGCACGAGGGATGTATTACCGGAGTAATATTTCAAAATGCTTAGCAAACAAGCAGGACCGCAGTCAATTTGATCATATTGCCGGACTAATGGGAACCTTTTACGTAATATTTTCAACATAAGTGATGGAATCAGAGACATTATTTTAATCGAATTAAACAATTAATAATTACTGCAAAAAACACGAACTAATTCAGAGAACTTGTTCTCTGAGTAAGGCATTTATAATAAAGAAGAAGTAATTATCCTTAACACTGCTTAAAAACGATACTACCTGGCAAGGGACTCCAGATTTATATAATTCGAACAGTTATATACATAACTACAAAGTAGAGGTTATCAAAGGTATGGCAGATGCTTTATCATCAATTCTTTTTATGATCCAAAATTCAAATTGGAGATACATAAAGTTTCAATAAAAAAGACAGAGAAATATAATTATTTTATTATGATTTTGCGATAATTTTAATATGATAAATTGTTGTTGATTTGAAGTACTTTTTTCATTATTATTTAACTTTTTTGGCGCCCGTATTTAAAACTTTATCTTAACTGGTATTATACCTTGAGGGACATCATGGATTATAAGAGTGTAAGCATGGCAATTAACCTAGCAACCTTTCTTTTTTTTGGCTCCATTTGGCTCGGCATCTCGGCCTTTTTTCTGCTGAAGAAAAAAAAGTGTAAAGTGTATGTGTTGTACTTCACCATATTCTACGTATACCTGTATAAGGTTTTCGATTACACACTGTTCCAGTTTCAATCCCTGCTTCTTCTAAAGCACTTTGTGCCAAACCTGATGCTCAATGGCCTTAGAGCAGAAAAAAGCCTTAATCTTATTCCGCTTGCCACGCTCACACCAGGGGACGTAAAGACCTCGCTTCTTAACGTTCTTCTTATGGTGCCGTTCGGCTTCGGACTGCCGTTCATTACCAATTTCCGCATGAAAAGAGTAGCCCTTGCCGGCGCGCTCTTTAGCATCGCTATCGAGTTACTGCAGTTGATATCGGGGTTCATGGCAGATATTACATTCCGTGTCGCCGACATCAACGACGTTATATTTAACACGCTCGGCGCTGCAATCGGCTACATGATTTTTGCCTTATTCGTTCGAATGTACCGTCTCTTATTTCGCAATTGGAAGATGAGTGCAGCTCCGATACTGCAATATATCGCCGAAAGGCCCCAGGTTGATAAATAAGAAAAACGGACATCGAAACTCGCCAATATTCAACCATCCAGTTGCTGTGGCTCTCCAAAAGTCCGTTTGCTCTTATAATCAGGCTTTGATTTTTTTACTATTTTCCCCTACTTTCAGTCATAGCTGATAAGCAATTGCTTTATTATAATGCATAATTTCCCTAAATTGGATGGATTAAGTTTTGAACAGTGACAACATAATCAAGATGTAATTATAAACATTTTGCAAAACACTCAGATGAAAAGAAGCTCAACAATATTTCTTCAGATAATAGTTTTTCTCATTGGCATCGGCGCTCTCGTTCTCATGCTTTGGGAACCTCACCTTGAAGGCAGAAACGCGCACTCCACGGTCTTTCAAATATATTTCAACGATCCTTTCCTGGCATATGCCTACATCGCTTCCATTTCGTTTTTCGTAGCGCTCTATCAGGCATTCAAGCTCTTGGGATTTATAGGACAAAATGACGTTTTTTCAGCACGTTCTCTAAAAGCCGTGCGGACTATAAAACATTGCGGGATGTCTCTTGTCGGGTTTATTCTTGGAGCGGAAGCTTATCTTTTTCTAGTTCAGAGAGGCAAGGAGGATGACATTACTGGCGGTGCTGCTATCGGTCTTTTTATGATTCTTGTCTCTGCCGCAATTGCCGCTGCCGCAACAGTGTTTGAAAGACGTATAAAAAGTGCTATGGATTAACTGGACTGCCACAGATAATGGACTACCTGAATACAGTTCAGTTTAATGCAGGTAGTCTTCAGCCCACCTGACCAGGATTTGATTTCTCATTCCTTGACTTTCCACATTAGCCGTCCTGAAAATGAATTTTTGATAAATGAGGTAGTGATATTAAATTTATAGAGCGATTTTTTATCTTTATAGCCAAAACAATAGTTGGAGGGTATAAAATGAAAGTTAACGTCTATTTTTTAATCGTAGGGATCCTTTCAATTCTTTTCAGTATTTCACATGCATTGAATGGACATACTGCTGTTTTCCCTATAACAGAGGCAGCAAATTTCGGGGTATCCACAAAAACAACAATTTTCTACGTTTGGCACATCATTACAATTGAAAATTTAATTTTTGGAATTGCATTCCTTATAATGGCATTTCATAAAGATTCTGCAAATGTGAAATTTGCCGCCTGGATAATTGCAATTATTATACTTGCCCGCTGGGTTATTATTTTGGGAAGCACTCTTCTAAAAGATATAAACGGTATAAATAATGTACTGACAGATTCAGCCGCAATAATAATTTTCGTCGGCCTGATAATATTAGGTATAAGAAGAAACGATAAGATTTTACATTTTTCCTAGAAAAATCGGAGAAACAGGAACTACATTTTTTAGCAAATAGACCCGGAGTTTTTTTTGTCGCGGCAGCACGTAGGGACAAAAAAGCATTTAAGCACAGTCCTAATGAAGTGGAAGCCAATATTCTTGTACGATAATTTTTACCGGAAATATCCAAGACAGATGAATAGAAAAATCTGGTCAACAAGATTACTGATAACAGGCTGCACTTCCATAGCTATAGGAGATATAAACTTCTTCCGGACATACTAGACCGTATTTGTACTATATAATAGCACTGCCAACATTTAGCATGGACTAAATATGAGAAACACTCTTATTTTTTTCCTTTTTCTTTTTTACACTATTGGTTATCCGCAGCAGAAAACCATGTTGCCAGCCTCTCAACCCGGAGAAGCCGGATTGTCATCAGACAGTTTAGGTTTTGTAAATACTTTAATGCAAAAATACGTTGATGAAAAGAAACTTCCGGGCATGGTTACCATGATTGCCCGCAATGGAAAGGTCATTAGTTTTGATAAATTTGGAAGCATGGACATTGGGAAACCCATGCAATTAGATGCTTTTTTCAGAATAGCATCAATGACAAAACCAGTTACAAGTGTGGCTTTAATGACATTGTTTGACGAAGGCCGTTTTAACTTGGATGATCCAGTTTCCAAGTATATTCCCGAATTTAAAAACTTAAGAGTCTTCTCCTCAATTGATAAAAACGGAATAAAACTCGAAGAACAGGCTAAACCAATGACAATCCGCAACCTCCTTATGCATACATCTGGATTGGCCAGTGGCGGAGAGAATAATCCGGTCGATTCCATGTACAGGGCGGCTTATCTTTCAGATGGAACGTTAAAAGATATGATACAGAAGCTGTCAAAAATTCCATTATTATATCAACCCGGCACAAGATGGAATTATAGCAGGTCTTTGGATGTAGTTGCGTATCTGGTAGAAGTCATTTCCGGAATGCCTTTTGATCAATTCTTAAGAGAAAGAATATTTATGCCCTTACATATGGATGATACTGGTTATTCTGTTCCTGAAGAAAAGCTCAACCGGGTTACAGCCGTTTTCTGCCCTGCCGATTCCGGCGGGATTAAAGCTTTGTTAAATCCCGAAATAAACAACGTGTCGGCAAAAGTAAAGTTCTTTTCAGGAAATGGGGGACTTATTTCGACAGCAAAAGATTATATGATATTCTCACAAATGCTTCTCAACAAAGGTATCTACAACGGAATAAGAATCTTAAAAAGTAATACCGTTGAACTAATGACCACGAATCAGATATCAAATGAGGTAATGCCTGATGACAGTTTCTTTGGACCACTGCTATCCGGAATGGGATTCGGATTCGGCTTTGCAGTTGCAAAGGATAGTAATCAATCGACTTTTACCGGCTCTGCTGGTTCCTACTGGTGGTCGGGATCAGCAAATACCTACTTTTATATTGATCCTAAAAAGGATTTGATATTAATACTTATGACACAATTTGTCCCCAATTTTTATTACCCGATCTTTAAAGAATTCAGGGAATTGGTATATAAGTCAATAATCGAATAAGCCCGGCCAGTTTCGGAAAAACCTTAACATGGGTATTTAAAATAACCTTTCTAATGTCGATTCTTCCAACCCGGCCCAAGTCCTTGATTGTTATAAAAAGATGAGACATAATCAGAAACAAGTAGCTGACCTTACACAGGGGACAGGAAATATACCTTACTATACAAAAATAGCATATGATAAAAATCCTTAGAACCAGTGCTGTTTTATATGTCACACTTTTTAATATTTTGTATCTAAAGTATATACAACAAGAGGAATTATATGGATTTTAGCATACTGATTGAACAGGCAAAAGCCGGGAACAGAGCCTCACTGGAAATAATAATCCGGGAAATTCAAGATAAGGTATACGGCCTGGCATTACGAATGCTGTATAATCCTGCTGATGCCGACGATGCCACCCAGGATATTTTAATAAGAATAATTACTAATCTCCAATCCTTTAGAGGAAAAAGTCTCTTTACCACCTGGGTGTATAAAGTTGCGGCTAATTATCTATTAAGATATAAGCAGGTGGAAAAAAGATACTCCTCTACCTTTTTAAAATATGAGGAGGGTCTTGAGCTTGCCTCCTCCTCCAAATGGAGGCAAACAGAGTTCGATCCTGAAGATAAATCATACTTTGATGAAATCAGAATAAGCTGCCTGCAGGGGCTTCTCCAGTGCCTCTCGCGTGAACTGAGAATTACTTTTCTACTCGTTGATATTTTCGGTATTAACAGTACCGAGGGGGCTGAAGTACTCGGCGTAAGCGCAGCAGTTTTCAGAAAACGCCTTTCAAGAGCCCGGGGTAAATTGCAATCTTTCCTGTTTAAGAATTGCAGTGTGTTAAAGCCAAATAACTTATGTAAATGCGGTTATCATGTGGCGGCACAACTACATTCCGGAAGATTTAACAATGAGAATGTCTTGTTTGCCAGACTGCCTGGCAGACCGACAGATAATATGGAGACGCATTCATTAATAGATGAAATGGATGAATTAAACCAGATTGGATTCCTTTACAAAACAAATCCCACAGTAAAAGCACCCGATAAATTCGTTAATATTATAAGAGAAATAATAAATTCAGGGAAATTCACTTTCTTTAACAATTAAGGAGCTAAAAATGATAGTAAGAATATGGCACGGCTTTACCACACCCGAAAATGCAGATAAATATGAAAAACTACTTTATGAGGAAGTATGGAAAAGCATTGAAGGGAAAAACCTCAAAGGTTATAGAGGAATTGAGCTACTGAAAAGAGAATTAACGGATGAAGTTGAATTCATAACAATAATGAAGTTTGATGGAATCAATGATGTAAAAGAATTTACAGGGAAAAACTATACCCAGGCATATGTTCCTCCAAAAGCACAGCTTCTGTTAAAACGATTCGATTCTCATTCACAACATTATGAACACCTTGCAGCAATTGACTATAAGTGAGATCTGACATAAATATCAGTCTTTTTAATTTCTCGGATTAAATCTGTTGTCCGCGGCTTATCCGGGAAATCGTTAACAGTCTTGAGCCGTCTTAAGCTCCAACAGTACCTGTTTTTACTCCTCCTGCCCGCTTGTAATTGGCAATAATCACTCCACCTGGTGTAACAGAACTCTCTATCAGTGCAAATGCTGCCGGAATCGTGTCGCTGTCAAACAACTTTTTCCCTTTACCAATAGTCAAAGGGTGAATATTGAGCCAGAGTTCATCCACTAAATCATGCTTCAGCAAGAGCTGAACGAGTTTGCCGCTGCCCCATACTTTTATGTCGGAACCATTTGAATTTTTGAGCTCTTCGATATCCTTCAGGCTATTCAGAAAAACCGAGTTTTTCCAGTCCGACTTTTTCATGGTCCTGCTCAAAACGTATTTTGTAACATCATTGATACCCGGCCAATAGTCTGCGTGTTCAGGCCAGTATGAGGCGAATATTTCAAACGTTTTTCTGCCCAAAAGAAGATCTGCAGGCTGCATCTGTTTTTCCATGAGCTTACCCGAAGCTTCGTCAGCGTAAGGGGCGCTCCAACCGCCATATTCAAAGCCCCCTGACGTATCCTCCTCAGGTCCACCAGGCGCCTGCATTACCCCATCCAGGGTAATCATTGATAAAACGATTATTTTTCTCATGTAATTAAATCCTTTAAAGTTTACTGCCCCAAAAGCGTTTTATTCTTAATATGCATATAACACATGTATTTGTAAAGGAATAGTTATGGGGACAGACAAATTAAATTACGTATGTCACAGGAAGTCAATAAATCATTGGTAAATACGTATGGACCGGGTTTTGAATAGAGACATCCGTACGTTTTGCAGAAAGACCAGCAGTTTTCTTTTTAATAACCACTTCCACAATTTTTGTTTATGTGGATTATTCAATTCTGGCAGGCAAATATCCTATCGGGCCGAGAGTTTGTAGCCTTTTCCATGGATATTTGTAATTGAGACAGCTGGGTCATCCTTAAAGTATTTTCTGATTCTGGAAATAAATACATCCATACTCCTTGCATTGAAATAAGAATTGTCGCCCCAGATGATTTTCAGTGCGGTTTCCCTCGGAAGAGTTTTATTGATATTAAGGCATAAAAGCCTTAAGAGCTCCGATTCTTTGGAGGTTACCTGCATTTTTTTATCCCTGAACTGAAGCAATTGCCGGTCGTAATCAAATATATAAGGCCCTATTATAAAGCGGCTGTTTTCAGAATCGGCTTCCGGCTCATTTCCTCTCGTAAAGCGCCTGAGGACTGCCTGAATTCTTAAGAGCAGTTCTTCCATACTGAAAGGTTTAGTAACATAATCGTCACAGCCAATCTTAAAGCCTTCTATTCTATCCTCTTTGAGAGATTTAGCAGTCAGAAAGATAACCGGTATTTTCTCATCTTTTAGCCTTACTTCTTTCACAAAAGCAAAACCATTCTTTCTTGGCATCATAACATCTACCAAAAGCAGGTCATAGGGGTTTTTCAAATATTCCTCAAGTCCTTCAACCCCGTTAACGCAGAGCTTTACCGAAAATCCGTGCATTTCAAGGTGTTCCTGTAGAATAAATCCGAGATTAATGTCATCTTCAAGTACAAGAATTTTTTTTATAACCATCATAATATAATATCCTCAAATATGTGCTAATATCGCTCAAGCCAGTGTCTCTATAACTCAACAGGTGACACTATTGCACAAATATATTTTTGTTTCAATAAAGATATTTACAGTTGCCGGGGTCATTATAACACTCAGTTATATGAAGGGTTCGGAAGAATTACCGGGAGTTCAATTCTAACAGTTGTTCCTCTACCGGGTTTACTTTTTATTTCAATTTTACCGGAATGGGCTTTTACCATGAGGTCCACATAACTCAAACCCAGTCCGAAACCTTTGATATCGTGCTGGTTGCCGGTCGGTACCCGGTAATATTTGTCAAATATCCTGGGGAGATGCTCTTCCATTATTCCAATGCCGTTATCGGAAATATTAATGAAAATACTGCCACCTTTATTTTCAGTGGAAATCATAATCTCTGGTTTTTCAGGGGAATATTTTCTTGCATTATCCAGAATATTGTGAATAATATTCGTTATATGAACCTGGTCTGCAAGTATTTTATGGAAGGGAGCATTAAGTGTACAATGAACTTTACCGAATGATGCCTCTACCTGCAGCTGTAAGTAATGAGCCGCCTGCTTTATTATATAATTTAAGTCTATCTCCCTAAGGTCTAGCTCATAATCGCCCTTTTCAAGCATAGCCATCTGTAGGATCTTCTCAACCTGCTGGCGCATGCGGTCATTTTCATCTTTAATCACCTGGTTATATCTAATAAGCCTGGCTTTATCTTCAATTACTGCCGGATTACTTATTGCTTCCGAGGCAAGTGATATTGTGGATATGGGGGTCTTAAATTCATGCGTCATATTATTTATAAAATCCACTATCTGCGTAAAAAAGCGCTTCTGCCGGTAAATGGTCCCGATGGAATAAATAAAAGTCCCGACAATAATCATAATGAATATCAGGGATAATAAAAGTAATCCCAAAAGCTCCTTTAAGATCATATTATTCCTGCCCGGGAAGCTGACTGAAAGATACCTGGCAGGAGAAAAGAGATCATTTGGATAAAGCCTGGCACGTAGTTTAGATTTGATTAGCTTTGCCTTATTTACTCCCTTATACGACATCCTGACGATATCTTTTTTCCCATCTATTACTGCAAATGAATAGGGAATCGTTATCCCGACATCCGCAAAATTGCTTTTAAGTAATGAATCCAGATCTGAAAGCTTGATTCTTCTTTCCAACGGGGGCTGTCCGGGCCTGATTAGCCTGTCCATCACGCGATTAAGCATTCGCTTCATTCTATTTATAGAAATATCATTGTGCATTATGCCAATTTTCTTTCCGTTAAAGGATTGAATTAAATATGAATTGGAGTCAGATGAATATTTATAAAAATTTACTAAGTCCGGTATTTCTTTCTTATCCTTTAACATTATGTTATGCTCCTGCTTTGAACCCTCGGTACCGCTCTTCTTAAGTGGGGCATGCATCCGTGTTAACGAATTGTAATTGTAAGGTTTTTTCTTTGACCTTTCACCGTTATGTGCCATATCCTTTTGCTTTAGTGCAGGCGTTCTTAAGTTCGTACGGCCGTATGGAATTTTAACATTCATCCTTTTTTGTTTAGCATTTTCTGTAGCAGGCTTTGGCCTGCCATTGGATAGAGAATCATTTATTGAAGACTGAATTATCCCCTCTACGGCATCCTTATTCTCAAGCGATTGGACAGTATTATTTAATGCAAGCAGAACATTGCGGTCGAAGGCTTGTTCCTTTTGTTCCTTTGCATTTTTAAGGAAGTATAATTGCAGCATGATAAGTCCTGCAAGTGCTATGGAAATCAGTGCAGTCAGAATTAAAATTATCTTTTTATTTGATTTCATAAAGTAAACTTACCAATCTCCACTCAAAGAATCATTTGTCTTAACATTTCTTAACATTTCCTAACAGAATTTAACTAGGGGAAATCAAAAGGCGAAAGTATTTTTTAAGACATGGAAAATAAACATTTGATTTGTAAAACAAAACTATCTTTGGGGGGGTAATAAATAAAGAGGGGCTGCTGTTGAGACCCTCTTTCGGAAACGATATTGATATCCTTACCAGTCAACTGAAACTCATTTATTAACTAATACCATAGGAATCTATTAAGGTCGCTCAATGAAATTTTCTACTAAGCTTGTTCTATTCATTCTAACTGTTCTTTCCACTGTGTCATTCTCTCAATCCAGCAGACAGCTCTCCGGAGGAGGAGACGTAAGCGGTTCGGTGTCAGGAAAAGTTATTGACGCTCAATCTGGCAAACCGTTCGAATATGCTACAGTTGTTGTTTTCAGGGAAAAGGATAAACACCAGGTAAACGGCTCAATTGCAAGGA
This sequence comes from Ignavibacteria bacterium, assembly GCA_025612245.1. Lineage (GTDB taxonomy): Bacteria > Bacteroidota > Ignavibacteria > Ignavibacteriales > SURF-24 > JAAXKN01. The sequence continues at coordinate 222,610 of JAAXKQ010000005.1, read as the reverse complement.
CCGATGGCTATTTCGAAGTCGCCGATATTGCAGCAGACAAGTATTATCTCGAAGTTACTTTTATCGGTTATGAAAAGTTAAATATCTCATTCGAAATAAAAGCTTCACAAAAACTCAATCTTGGCGAAATAAAACTAAACCCAAAGGCTGTCAATCTTAAAAACATTGTGGTTGAGGGACAGAGAGTTCCCTTTACTTACCAGGTAGATAAAAAAGTAATAAATGTCGACAAGTTTGCCACTTCTGTTTCCGGAAATGCCGCCGATATACTTCAGAATATACCTTCTATTTCCGTAGATGTTGATGGCAATGTCAGTTTAAGAGGCAGCGGCAGCTTTAAGGTCCTTATCGACGGAAGACCTTCAATAGTGGATGCACAGGACCAGCTGAAGCAAATCCCGGCTAGTTCAATTGAAAACATTGAAATCATTACCAATCCTTCGGTAAAATACGATGCTGAAGGAGTTGCCGGCATCATTAACCTTGTGCTAAAAAAAGACGAAAACAATGGCTTAAGCGGCATGGCTGATCTGAATGTAGGTCTTAAGGATAAATACGATTCGGACTTTTTACTGGAATATAAAAAGCCAGCTTACACATCCGTCTTTAGCGTCAATTATAGAAAGATGCACACCAATGATACAAGGTCAGAATACAGGATCTACAATTCCCCGGATTATTCTTCACAGACCAGTTTATCAGGAGACTGCAGCTATCGGTGGAGCGGCTATGGAATTAGGGGTGGCATTAATTTTAACCTTGGTACAAGTGACGTCCTGGGCTTCAATGGAAGATATGATACCCCGGAAGGAATGAGCAGCTCTGTATCCAACTATACTGAACAAAGCGGAAACTCGCTGCTAACTAGTTACAGGAATAAGACCCAAAGCGGCAGAAACGGCAATTCATACGCACTCAGCCTTAACTACCAGCACAAATTCCCAATGAAGGACCATCATCTTTCAGCAGATATTACTTTTAATTCGAGCAGGGGAAACGGACTGAGTATTAGCGAAATGATAAGTAATATGGCCATATCCGACGGCAAGAAGACTACCGATGGCGGACCAGGAGGCGAATTCCGCACTAAGATCGACTATACGCTCCCCTTTAATGACTCCGCGAAATTTGAGGCCGGAATACAGGGAACTTCCAGATTGAGCAATCAATCTACCGGGTATTTTGAGTTGAATACGGCTTTGGGTCAATACTTGCAGCTCTCCGACTACAGTTTTGGAATCAAATCCAGGAGTGACGGCTACTCTTTGTATTCGCTTTACTCGGCAATGTGGGATAATCTTGGCTGCCAGATTGGACTGAGAGGTGAATATACCTACAGGAAAATAAATATTACAAAAAATAATGATATTTTTACCATCGGCAGATTTGATTATTTCCCGACATTACATTTTTCATATAAGATTTCCTCAGATGAACAATTCACCGGCAGTTACGCCAGGAGAATTCAAAGACCGGACGATTGGCAGCTTGAACCATTTGACACGTGGGCAGATGCCAACACAGTTCACAGAGGCAATCCTTCACTCCTGCCTGAACTCATTGACTCTTATGAATTCGGCTTCCAGATGCTTATTGCCAAGATTGTCTCTTTTACGAGCGAATTATACCATAGAAAAAATAACAGCAAGATCGATGGCATTAGGTCCGTTTATTCAGATCATGTAACTCTGCAAACATTCGACAATATCGGCAAGGATTACTCTACCGGTGCCGAGCTTATGGCAAGTGCTGAATTTTTTAAGCTATGGAACCTCGACTTGATGGCCAATCTTTATGATTACCGCCTAAAGACCGATCTCGACGGCCAGCCCAGCTCAAAGGAAAGCTTTAACTGGCACGCAAGAATGAATAATTCTTTGATGCTGAGCAATACACTTCACCTTCAATTGAGTGCCGATTACAATAGTCCTGAGGCCTCTTTCCAGAGCAAAACCGAAGGTTCATTCTCACTTGACCTGGCAATAAGACAGGAGTTTCTGGAAAAGGCTCTTTCACTTACACTTCAGGCAAGGAATGTGCTTAATACTGCAAGATGGCAGTCAACTACTGAAAACTCCAGCTACTATGCCTTCAGCAGTACAAAACGCGAAACCCCGGTAATAATGCTTAACCTGCGCTACACGATAAATAACTATAAAGACCTTAATAATGGAAACGAATAAACCAAATTAAGAAAAGATTTAATTAGCAAGGAGGTTGTAAAACCCAGTACAAGAAAACTTTAATTTATTCCATACAGAATCTTTTTTGCATAAGTACTAATTACGCCGGGCAGTATCAATCTTTTTGTAATAATTCTCTTTCCTCCATGTGTTTTTGGGCTTTTGGCTTAAAAGACTTAAGAATGTATAAAATCAAGACTTTTTGCGTCAGTTCATTTATTTTTCGGAAATTATTCGGCAAAGATAAGAAAGAGTGTTTCAGGTTTATGAAATTTTTGCTTAAATTCGCAAGGTCCGAGTTTTAATCAGGTACAGATAGTCGTTATTTCACATTGCCCGATTTGAAACATGAATTCTAAAACCAGAATAATAGGATGTCCTTAAGCGTATGAATAACCATATAGAGCTAAAAGAAGTCAGTAGTTTGCAAGAGTTAAAAAAGTTTGTTTCATTTCAATATCAGTTATATAATGAGAATAAGTTTTGGGTTCCTCCAATCCGTTCAGATGAGCTTTCTTCTCTGCGGGAGGATAAGAATCCGGCCTTCGATTTCTGCAGTTCCAAATGCTGGCTGGCTTATAAAAACGGTAAAATAGCCGGAAGAATAGCCGGCATTATTAACACTAAGTATAATGAAAGGTGGAATGCAAAATCTGCACGCTTTGGATGGTTTGATTTTATAGATGACCAGGAAGTTTCTTCAGCACTCCTATCTGCCGCCGAAGACTGGGCAAGGTCAAACGGCATGGATTGTATTCATGGCCCTCTGGGTTTTACAGATATGGATGCAGAGGGAACACTTATTGAAGGCTTTGAAGAAACTGGCACCCTTGGAGCAATATATAATTATCCGTATTATCCCGAACACATCGAAAATTCAGGTTATGTAAAAGAGGCCGACTGGGTCGAATACGAAGTTACAATGAACTCAGAAGTAAATGAAACAGTTCAAAGAATCGCTCAAATAGCCCTGAAAAGGAACAATCTTACAGTCCTGAGAGTTAAAAAGGCTAAGGAACTGCTTCCTTACGCGCAAGAAATATTCGCCCTGCTCAATGAAGCTTACAAAGATCTATATGGGTTTGTTGAACTTTCAGAGAAACAGATTGACATGTACGTGAAACAATATTTCGGTTATATAATGCCGGAGTACGTTCCTGTTGTTCTCAACAGCAATAATAAAGTTGTGGCTTTTGGAATTACCATGCCATCTTTATCCGATGCTCTCCGGAAAAGCAAGGGCAGGTTATTTCCTTTTGGTTTTATCCGTATCTTGAAAGCGATGAAAAAATGTAAAAAGGCGGATCTGTATCTTACCGGCGTTAGTCCTGAAATGCGGAATAAAGGTGTAAATGCAATACTCATACACGAAATAAATAAAGTATTCGTCAATAATAAAATTGAAAAGGTGGAAACGAACAGGGAGCTTGAAGTAAACTCGAAGATACAGGCCCAATGGAAATTTTTTGAAAACCGTCAGCATAAAAGAAGAAGATGCTACAAAAAGATCTTATAGCCATAGCCCTATCCCGCCAGATTGAATAGTAGAATGTGTTATGAACTTTTAATTTTACATGCTCCGGGACTTTACACAAGTCCCGGTATCCGGAGAATATATATTTTATAGTTATATGCTTTAATTTCTAAAATTTGTACTTTTTTGGTAATCAACAGAATACTTATTAAGGGAATAGCTATGAACAGTTCCTGTTACCTGATTTCCTTTTATGTTTTATTCTCAGCCGCATGCTTAGCCCAGCCCCATTCCAATCCATTCATTATCAAAGGGAAAGTAGTTGAACTAGAATCAGGAGCTCCCGTCTTGTCAGCAGCAGTATTCCTGGAAAATACTACCATTGGAACAACAACAGATCCAAATGGCGAATTTGAATTAAAAAGCTCGAAATACGGGACATATAATTTAATTGTCAGTTCCTTAGGTTTTGATCTGCAAAGTGTTCCTGTTAGGGCATATAAAGCTGAATTGTTTGAATTAACCATAAAACTAAGACAAAAATCCATTGTGCTTAATGAGATCAGGATTGAAGCCAAATTTCCCGATGATTGGGAGGAACATATAAAGTTATTTAGGGAAGAGTTCCTGGGTAAAACCATAAATTCTGAGAATACTAAGCTTGTAAATCCTGAAGTGATTAACTTCAGGCTTGATGAAAATAGCGGCACTTTATATGCGTATACGGATAGTACTATAGTAATTAATAACATGGCTCTTGGTTACAGATTAAAAGTAATATTAGATTCTTTTTCATTCAATAAAAAGGATATCCTAAGATATTTTTATCACTGCCAATTCGAAGAACTCGCCCCCGAAGATGACGAACAGAAAACTTTGTGGGAAGCTAACAGAAAGGATTGTTACTTAGGATCCCCAAAACATTTTTTCTCTTCACTGATCAACAAATCCGTAAGCAGTGAATTCATACTTTATACCAAAGATCCAAAGCTTGTTGCCATAACGCAATGGCACAGAATATCACCCGATGACCTGCTGCTTAGTTATGACAAAGAAAATGAACAATATTTTTTCAAAACCGACAAAGTTTTTAAAGTAGAATGTTTTAATAATTCGAAAGTCAGCTACATCGGACCTCTCGGAAGTAAAATTTCCACCGATCTTTATGGTAATTCGAATAATTTATTTATTCTAGACGGATACTGGAAAGAGCTCCGAATGGCTGACCAGCTTCCATTTGATTATGTTTATACACCATAAAGGAATCATTCCCCTCCTTAGATAAATGTGTTCTGGAATTCATCCCAGTATTCCTTCGCATCCGGCATGAGGTGGCATTGTAGGCCCCTTTCGAATATCTCCTGTTCTACCACGACTCCATCTGGAAATTTTATTATATTCTCATTAATAACAGAAGGAGAAAACACATGGTTACTCAGGATCAAAAAACAAAGGCTGAAACATTCTTAAAACTTCATACTCAAAAGAAAATTCTTGTACTGCTGAACTCATGGGACCCCGGAAGCTCAAAGCTTATTGAAGCCGCAGGCTTTAAGGCTGTTGCTACAACCAGCATGGGTGTTTCAGCTTCTTTAGGCTATCCCGACTGTCAGAAGATTCCTTTTAGCGAAATGACGGATGCCATTAAAAAAATTGCAAGCATAGTAACAATCCCTGTTACGGCAGATATTGAAGGAGGATTTGGAAATAATATAGATGAAATTTTATCATGCATAGGTAAAATTATTGCCACCGGAATAGTAGGGATAAACATTGAAGACAGCGTTAATCTCAATCCCAATTTAGTTGAAATCCCGGAGTTCTGCGAAAGATTGCAGGCAATCAGAGGACTTTCGGATACTTTGGGGTTCCATCTTGTCATCAACGCAAGGACGGATGTTTTTCTTACTTCTGCCGGAGCACCTGAAGGCCGGTTGAAGCATGCCATAGACCGGGGCAATAAATACCGGGAAGCAGGGGCAGACTGCATATTTGTTCCCGGCGTATGGTCAAGAGACGACATTTCGACGCTGGTTAAGGAAATTGCAGCCCCTGTAAATATTCTTGCTAATCCGACCAATGCGCCCTTTCTTCCCCCTTCAGTTGCAGAACTGGAGGAACTCGGTGTAGCCCGCCTCAGTCTGGGCGCATCTGCGATGAAAGCAGCATTACTGCTCTTAAAAAAGATTGCCGGCGAATTGCTAGCTGACGGCTCTTATAATACACTGTATGATGCCCTGACCCCTCTTCCGGAGGCTTCAAAGGCTTATGCCATGGCAACGGGCACCCCCATACAAAACTCCACCCGTGTTGTTGGAAGCAGTTCAACCCCTTGAACCATCGGAGTTAAGGGCAGTATGTATTAACTGGAGTGCTAAAAACACTAAGAGCCTCAAAGGCCCCCCGAACACTTCACTCTGAGGATCTTTGGCCGTTCCAAAAGTAAATTTGAAAAGAATTCTGATTAAGAATTGAAATTCATAACTACAGCTTCTATGGCTTAGATGTCCACAATTCTAACAGGAAGGACTATCTTCTCCTTTAAGAATACTTCTGGTTTTGCAACATTCAGCCGAATTCGCCGGAATGTTTTTTTACCAGGCATCTTATATCAATTCCGCTTTCAATCTGAGTTTGTTACATTCATAAATCCTTTTTTCGAGGAACTTATTTTACTGCAATCACGATCATTTCAAAATCGTTAATGGTAAGACGGTCATTTCTTGAGAATGCTCCAAGCTTTGCCCCGTATATGTCTATGCTCTTAAAACCGAGAGACTTAAGCAGCCATGTAATTTCACTTGGGATATAATATCTTTCGTTACAGACTAGCTCCTTTTTGTTGCCATGGTCATCTTCTACAACTGTAATGTTGTGGTCACGGAAGGTCATAATATCAAATGTGTTCTTCCTGTAGGTAGAATTGCCTTCCTCAGCGGCCGATGCGCAGAATTCTTCGATAGAATTAAAGACCGGGAAAAGCCCGTTCAAGGTTGTAAAGATGAATTTACCTCCATCCTTCAGAGCGCGGGCAGCACTTTTCAGTATCTCGAAATTCATTTCGTCTGTTTCCATGAGCGGGAATCCGCCTTCACACAGCATTAATGCCAGGTCAAATTCATTCCTAAAAGGAAGATTTCTTGCGTCCTGCTTCCGAAAGTCAATATTCAGCCCTGCTTCTTCAGCCTTTTCTTTGGCCCGTACAAGCTGAGAATCAGACAGGTCAACACCGGTTACTTTATAGCCCCTCCTGGTAAGTTCAATCGAATGACGCCCTGTGCCGCACCCGATATCCAGGATTTTCAGATCCTTATTGCAGTTAATCTCTTTTTCAATGAAATCACATTCGCCCAGTGTACCCTGGACAAAATTTTCCTGATCATATTTTCTGGCGTAATTTTCGAATAGTAACTCATACCATTGCTTCATTTCGGATTCTCCTTTTGCTGGTTATTAATGGCAGAAGTGCCGTTGCCTTGCTGTTTATTCTGATCTTAGAATTCCAAAATATTGGCACTTTTAAGTAATTCCTATCCGGACTTAGTTTACCGCAAAAAAAAATATTTCCAATCAATTTTGAAAGCACATATGAAAGCATTTATCAAATTCCGGATACTTATGATACCGGCAGGACCACTTCAAAAGTGGTACCCTTCCCTATTTCGCTCGAAACTGAAATTGTACCGTCATGTCTCTGCACAAATTCCTTAACCAGAAGTAAGCCCAAGCCTGTCCCTTTTTCCTTGTTTGTTCCCGGTGTACTTTGGACTGATTCGGCCAGAAATATCGTATCCAGTTTCTCTTTTTCAATGCCCAGCCCTTCATCTGACACATAAATTATTGTGCCCTTATTACTCTCCTCAGCCCTTACCGTTACAGCGGAATCACTGTAGGAATATTTAATCGCATTGGAAAGGAGGTTTCGTAGAATTGTATTTAGCATTCTTCTATCAGCGGCAATTTGCAACTTCTCATCTACACCTATATTCAGGCATACATGTTTTGCCCTGATATAGGCATCCAGCAATTCCACATTTTCGCTTACTATCGCTTTAAGGTTCAACAATTCTTTCTTTATCTGTATACTTCCCGTTTCGGAAAGGGACCATTCAAGCAGGTTCTCCATCAGATTATATGCTTTTTTTGTCGTGTCTTTGATCACCAGGGCATCTTCGTTAATTTCCAGTTGCTCATCCTCTTCAGCTTTCATAATAATTAGGTCTGAATAACCTAGCATTGACTGAAAAAGGTTCTTCATATCGTGTGCAATAATGGAGAAAAATTTATTCTTTACCGCAATTGTTCTGGAAAGCTCGGTGTTCACTGCTTTCAGTTCAATTGTCCTTTCCTCCACCTTATTGTCAAGACTTCGGTTTGTCCGCTCAAGCTCTCTCGACAAATTTTCAACTTCTATATATGATTCATTATATCTTAATGACAGGAAGTATGATTGCGAGAATATCAGCAATATGAATCCGACACAACCATAGTACCCCGTGTAAATAATTGCCAGCCCATATAAAAGATCATTTATACCGGCTAGCAGAGGCAAGAGCATACCCGCAAACACTAAAACCGAATGTCTTCTTCTTCTCAGAAGAGCCGTGAAAAGCCCGAAAAAAAGATACCCCACGCCAATTAATGCGAAATAGAAGGTCGGATACACATAAGGCATATAGTATTCTATTGGCAGTATAAAAATGAATAATATTTGAAATATGAATACAGCAGTAAAAAAGTTTACAATTTTTTTATTCATTTCATACGGAAATATTACCCGGTAAAACTGCAATAGAACAGCAACAACGGAGATAGAGGCAAGCCATATTTTAAGATAGAGCGATACTGTAAGGCTAGGCAATATGTAGAAGATATATTTATCACCTTCACAGATCGTCTGCACAGCCAGCAATAAACAAATAATTGAAAAGAAAAGATACTCCCTTTCCTTTCGTCTGATAATAAAAAGCAGAAAATGGTACAGCCCCATAATGAGGAGAATTCCAAAACTCACCAGGTAGAAAAAGTTCTTCAGCTGAGACTCCTGCATAATGCTATGCTCTGTGCCCAAAAGAACTTCCTCGTCAATTCCAGCCTCATTTGTATCGATAAAGTTTACTGCGTTTATCACTATTTCCAGGGTAGCCGAACTATCCTCAAAACTTAACATCTCACGTCCTAAGGCAGGAATACATTTTTCTGACGTTTCAGAAAATCTTCCTTTTTCAAGATAAAGCCTGCCATTCAGCCATACTCTATAGGAAGAGTGTATGTCTTGAAATTTCAAGCACAGGGTCCTGACTAGCTTTGATTTATTGGTGGGAAGCTTAACCTTAATTCTGTACGTAGCTTTGCCCAAGGGAGGCAGGTTTTTCAGCTCCGCATTCTTAATTCCATTCCACTGAGAAGGAAGTTCAAAATAATGGAGATCGGTTTTACCTGCGTATTGAAACTCCTCAGGTTTTATTATTTTATTCCAATAAAATTCCCATTGCCCATTTAGCTCAGCTGTACCGTCTTTTTCAAAATCCCAAGCGCTTAAATCGATTACTCCCTTCTCTGCCTTAGGAATCTTATTAGTGTTCTGACTGCAGCCGACAGTGTAAAACACTAATAAGCTAATTAATAAAAGAGTTATTGTTCTATTTTTTGTGTTAGTCATGGTTTAATAAACGCCCGGGCTTTGTAATTCCGATCTATTTTCGACATTTATGGAAATATTAATTGTTAAAATTAAATAATTTTGATGTTCGGTCAAAACTAACATCTTTGCATAATTCCACAAAACTCCTTTCCGGATCGCAAATTATCTCAGCATTTTGCAAATTCATTAAAAACATAAGGCTTTGAACAGTAAGGAGTTAATTAATTGGTATATGTTTCCAACTCATTTATTGATTTGATAACTCCTTTATTTATTATACTTTATTGAATGTGAAGGGGTTAGAACTCACCATTTGAGATTTGATAACATGAATAACCGCCCGGTTAGGGGAAATACCTATTGAGACTTTTAGGAGGCGTACTTGATGTTCCTGGAAACAGCGCTGGAATTAAAAAAAGATGGACCACTTCACGCAGGAACTGGTCCATCATTATTTTTTAGTTTTTTCTTGAATTAAACTAAATATTATGGATAGTTTCTTCAGACTTAAGTCTTACTTTTCCGGGGGCTGCTTATTCCATTCATATATTACTCCTGATGCCATGTCTAATTCCGCGCTATTGCTGAATTCTTATTCCAGCCCAAGTTATGTCTATGCGACTGGCTTTCAGTTCCATTAATTGAAAAAAAACAATACCTTACTTACGAAAAAGTATATGCATTTTTAGGCTACTTGTCCTTTAAAAGAGTAATAAAAACTTTTTAAATTTTTTGGGCTAATACTGCAATTACATTACCCTTACCAAATTTAAGTCCAACCTGATCGATACCAATAAACATTCTTTCAACTAAACTTTTATTATATGTTGGGAACCAAGTTGGATCTCCCCAAGCAGAATTAATGGATTTCAATACCTTTAAGCCGCTTTTCTCTGTAAGTGCAATAAGACTTTTAGATGTAAATGTGTATAAGTGAACCGGAGGAGTAAGACGCCCATATCTTAAATTATATTTTTTCCCAACGAGTTTTTCAGCACTTTTTCTGATGATTTTCATTCGCATAAATTTCATTATGCTTTCTTCAATTCTTGTCTCTAATCCATCAGCATTATCTGTATCAACGAGAATAATCCCTCCAGGCCTAAGCATTTGCGAAAGTTTCAACAGGACCTCAGCAGGATCTTTCAAATGTTCTATAACATGTCCAAATTTAATAAAGTCATAACTTCCTGGAGGACATGAAAAATCTTCGATTTTTGAAAGATATAACTCATCAACGCCACCTCTTTTTCGAGCCCGATCTAGAGCATACTTAGAAGCGTCAACAATCGTTAGGTTCCATCCACGATTTTTTATAACTCTTACTTCACTACCCATTGCTCCAATATTCAAGGCTCTACCAACTTTCACATATTTTTCAACAATTTCCATTTGTCGATTTAGTGCATCTTCATCCATTTTACCTTGCTCGTCCGGATATACAGTTTCAGTATAATCCTCTCCATAAATTTGTTCTAGCTTTTGCGGGGTCAGATTCGGAAGTGGATAAAGAAAGAGCAAACCACAATTTTTGCATTTCATTACATTATAATGTTCTTTGTCTAGATCCGAGGTGAAATCAACAAGTTTCTTACAATCGGTAGTCTTACAGACATTACAAGTCGCTTGAATATTGAATGAATTATTTGGCATATAAATTTCCTATATAAAAATGTGAATTTAGCTTCAGTAGTACTTTATTTCCACATATTTTCGAAGGAGAATACTTGAAATATTTATTTAACAGTCACCTACGATGTTGAAATATTTTTACAATAGACAATATAATCTTGTCTTAGTATTCTACATTTTTGAGTTATTTCTCACAGGCTTTGCGAAACATTTATAATAAAGTTGCTTTCAGCGTTGTTCTTGACAAATACTTACTAATTATAGCGGATCCAATTGCCCTCCACAAATTAATTATTTTTAATCATATTTTCCAATCTAAACTGTGGTAATTGATTTAAAACTGACTGGCATGAGTATGATGTATGCAATAATCTAGCGACCTATGTCCGGCGCACACCTTTAATATATACAAAGCATTTAGAGTTAATGTTCACTTTTCTAATCCTTATGTACCGAAATTATTAGCATCATGGGACGGCGGAATTCTTCCCGTGGATTTTATTTCCCTTCTCATCATATATCCAGTCCTGATTCCCAAATGCCGTAAAAACCGGGTGTTCTACAGAAAATACCAGGTCTCCCTTGTGCTTTAACATTTCATACATTTTTACGCATACTGGTTCGAAGGATTCTACATAATGAAATGCCAGTGAACTGATGATTAGATCAAAGCTTTCTTTTTCAAAGCTCACATCTTCAATTGCTCCTCGCATATATATAACCCGGTCATCATTTGTCCGGTCTTTTGCTTCCTTCAGCATTTGCTCCGATAAGTCTATTCTGTTATTCATATTCTTTAACATAAGTGAATTTTCTTAAAGGATTTCCACAATTAAAGAGATTGATTTTTTCTCTCAATGGTTACTCCATAAATTGTGTATATTTACAGAAATACTGTAAAAGTACTGGAATATAATCGGGTAAATGTTCCAAAACTGCTAAGTACTTATACAAGAATGTACGATGGACTTTGTGTAAACGAAATTTATTTTTTCCGTAAACGCCATCAAAATACCAAATGCTTAATAGGAACAGTATTCCAGATATAAAGGGAAAGGGATATCTATGAAGCCATATGTGCTTGGCTTGAATGAAGTCGGTAAAAGAATGTTTGCAATGGTGGGTGGTAAAGGAGCTACCCTGGGCGAATTATCCAGGATTGAGGGACTGCGAGTACCCGAAGGCTTTTGCGTTACGACGGAAGCATATAAAAGAATTTTTAGGAATAACAAAGAGCTTAATCTACTGCTAGATCAACTGAATACTCTAAAGGCAGACAATAGGAAAGGTATCGCTGAAATCAGTGAAAAAGTCCGAAAGATAATTGAAAAAACTGCTATTCCAGGCGACATCTATACTGAAATTAGCCGACACCTTGGACAACTCGGGGAAAAAAGCTCATATGCCGTACGCTCCAGCGCCACAGCGGAAGATCTTCCCACTTCCTCTTTCGCAGGACAGCAGGATACATATCTAAACGTCACAGGTAAAAAGGCTATCATAAAACATATCAGCAAATGCTGGGCCTCGCTATTTACAGAAAGAGCTGTAATATACCGCCTGTTAAACAATTTCGACCATAAAAAGGTCTATTTATCTGTTGTCATTCAAAAAATGATTTTCCCCTATGCATCCGGTATTATGTTTACAGCAGACCCGCTTACCTCAAATAGAAATGTGATATCGATTGATGCTGGCTTTGGACTTGGTGAAGCATTGGTTTCCGGACTTGTAAATGCTGACAACTATAAAGTTCGTGAAGGCATAATTATTGGCAAAAAGATTTCTTCAAAACAAATTGCTGTTTTTGCATCTAAACATGGCGGCACAAAGAAGCAGGAGCTCGAACCGTATCAGCAAAATATCCAAACGCTGACGGATAAAGAAATTAATGAACTTGAACGATTGGGAAGAAAAATTGAGGCTCATTTTGGCATACCTCAGGACATTGAATGGTGCCTTTATAAGGGTGATTTTTATATCGTACAGAGCCGCCCAATAACTACCTTATTCCCCGCCCCTGAAGCACATGACCACGGGAATCATATCTATATATCTGTTGGACATCAGCAAATGATGACCGACGCCATAAAACCATTGGGATTGTCTTTTTTCCTGCTGACAACTATGGCGCCCATGTATCATGCCGGCGGAAGATTGTTCGTTGACGTCATGCCAATGCTTGCCGCACCTGGAAGCAGAAATATTTTATTGAACACAATGGGGAAACACGATCCGCTGATAAAAGACGCTCTTCTGACCCTAATTGAGCGGGGAGATTTTATAAAAACGTTGCCTGAGGATAATCATAATGGGGACTTACGTAGAAAAGAGCCCTTTGCAGATCCGCAAGAACAAATTGAAAACGATCCGGCCATCGTTTCTGATTTGATTAAGCGTAGTCAATTATCAATAGAAGAATTAAAGCAAAACATTCAATCGAAATCCGGGCCAGATTTATTTGATTTTATTCTGAAGGATATCCAGCAATTAAAAGAGCTATTATTCGCCCGGCAAAGTTCACGTGTAATTATGGCTGCAATGAACGCTTCAGCATGGATCAACGACAAAATGAAGGAATGGTTGGGCGAAAGTAATGCAGCAGACACTCTTTCTCAATCTGTACCCAATAATGTCACTTCGGAGATGGGCTTGGCGCTATTGGATGTCGCAGATGCCGTTCGCCCTTATCCGGAAATAATTGAATATTTACGGCACGTCAAAGATGCTGGCTTTCTGGATGAATTGGTAAAGTTTAATGGCGGGAAGGAAACCCGCGAGGCAATCAATGCCTATCTCAGCAAATACGGAATGCGATGTGCCGGAGAAATAGATATTACCAGAACCCGCTGGAGTGAAAAACCAGATGCACTTGTCCCCATGATTCTCAGTCACATCAAAAACTTTGAGCCTAATGCAGGGAACCGGAAATTTGAACAGGGACGGCTAGATGCTCTAAAGAAAGAAAAGGAGCTACTAGACCGGCTCAAGCAATTGCCGGATGGCGAACAAAAGGCCAAGGAGACAAAACGGAATATCGATCTGATCCGAAATTTTACCGGTTATCGTGAATTCCCGAAATACGGCATGATTAACCGCTACTTTGTCTATAAGCTGGCCTTGCTAAAAGAAGCAGAACAACTCGTTAAAGCCAACGTTATCCATGAAAATGATGACATATTCTATCTCACCTTTGAAGAATTTCATAATGCCGTACGTACAAAAAAACTGGATTACCATGTAATCGAAAGGCGAAAGGCTGAATACAAATTTTTTGAAAAACTGACTCCCCCGCGCGTTATAACCTCTGAAGGTGAAATCATTTCTGGTAAATATAAACGGGATAATCTCCCATCCGGAGCTATTGTGGGCCTGCCAGTTTCTTCCGGAGTTGTTGAGGGACGTGCACGCGTCATCTTAAAAATGCAGGATGCCGGCTTAGAGGAAGGCGATATCTTGGTAACCACATTTACTGACCCTAGCTGGACACCGGTGTTTATATCCATCAAAGGTTTGGTAACGGAGGTAGGCGGAATGATGACACATGGTGCGGTAATTGCTCGCGAATTTGGCTTGCCGGCAGTTGTTGGAGTTGAAAATGCTACAAGTATGATAAAAGACGGACAGCAAATCCGCGTGAATGGGAAAGAAGGATACGTAGAAATTCTGTAGGGCCATTCATTTGTCCGAATTACAGTCTCTGGTCTTAGCTGAGATTCGTTTATGATAGAATTTGAAAGAGATCGTAAGGATCTATGAATTGGATTCGTTCATTGTTGAATTTTGCTGTTCCTTGCTTGCTGATTTTCTAATATTCCTGGCAAATTCCGTTTTGGCATCGGCGCATTTATTTATTCCATTCCCATCAAAGATCAGCACTTCCACGCCTTTATATAATATCCATTGTCCTTCTCGTATTCAACTTTATTAAATCCCGCCTGCCTGAGCGCCGACTCAACCTGTTCAACGGAATACTTGAAAAATTCCTTGTCAAACCCGAGCCGGGTCAGTTCCTCAGCAGTGGTCATATAAATAAAATAAATGCCATTATCATTGAGAAGGGAGCTTACTTTCATAAATGCTTTATTCAGGTCGTTCCAGAAGTATATCACATTCAGACAGAAAACCTTGTCATATTTTGCACTATCCAAATCCGAGTCAAGAAGGTTGCCATATTTCAGATCAACCTTCCCGGCATCTATGAATTCCTTATTACGCTCAGTTGCCTTCTTGTACATGAGATCTGAAAAATCAATCCCCGCTATATAGCATCCGTAATTACGGGCAAGAAGTTCAATACCTACTCCGGGGCCATAGCCTATCTCAAATATTCTCTCCCCGTTTTTAATCTCCATGAAAGAAATAGCCTTATCATAATACTTCCTGTTGCGACTTTCCATCATCCTTGCTACAATAATGCCTAAAAGGCCTGAAGGTCTCTTTAGCTGTTTTAGAAAAGCATGAAACATAGCAGTAATCTCCTTATCATGTAAGAAATATGGTACCTTAAAATACTGTTTTTTTCACAAAGTGACAGCCTTATATCGAACTCAGTCATAAAAGCACGGTTCTCAGCATTGTAATGGGATTTGTTTCCCTGGAGAAATATGCCCTAATCTGTGCCTGACTTAAGCCTTCAATGGCTTTCAAAATTTCTTATGAATATAGTCTGGATAAGTTCAATAAATAGCTGTTAAATTTTCCCCGGAAATTCATTAATTTTGAAGTTGAATTATAAAGGATGCACTTTTATGTATTCTCTTCATCAGCACATTTTGCTTTCACATCATTTTATCTTAATCCGGAGGATCTGGCCTCTTACCTTTATTAGTCCCGCTTTTCCCCTTAGAACGAACTATTTAACATAAGGAATCCTTAAAATGCTTACAGAATCAGTAAAAAACTATGTAAACGAGGAATGCAAAAAGCAAAGCAATGTATTTGGGGCAGCCTTTTTTGAAGATCACGTCATGCTTGTTGCCGACTACAGTAGAAAGCTTGCAGAAAAAATTTCAGCAGATATCGAAATTGTCGAGATATCCTCATACCTGCACGACATTTCAGCCGTACAGGATATTAAAAATCTTCCCGCGCACAACACATTAAGCGCCGAAGTAGCCGAGAGATTCCTTAGAGCCGAAGGCTACCGCAGCGAAAGAGTTGAGGCTGTAAAGAGGACCATCATCTCACATACCGTCCCTTTAAAGCTCAACGGGGCTACACCGGAAGAAGTATGCCTGTCCAATGCTGATGCAATGTCCCAGATTACAAGACCGGTCTACTGGCTGTATTTTGTTTTTTCAATAAGAAATCTGAGCTATGAAGAAGGCCGCAAATGGATCAAAGCAAGAGTTGAAAATAACTGGACTGCTTTAATCGAACCGGCAAAGGAGATTATTGAAAAAGAATATTTGCTCGTCAGAGAGCTTCTTAGCTTTTAAGAAATTCCGTATCTGATGTAATATTGTGCTTATTCCTTATTCCGGTGCCGGATCACATATAATTTTATGTTTTTAAAACAAACAGACGCTTAACTTATTTTTTGATCTCTAAGGCCTTTATATCAGGATCATTTAATGGAATAGGTACTACTTTTTCTTTCCCCTCATAAGGCGGAATCGGGATCACTTTGTATGGCGTCTTTTGCGTGTTATTTGGAACTACTTCTTGCTTCGAATCCGGGTTCAGCTGAAATTGGAGCAGCGAATCCAAAGTGCTTTTGGGTAATGATTCGTAGTATTTTTTCTATATCCTTCTGCTCTGCACCCTGTGGGATATTTTTTAACTGCTTTTGGACCCATGCCAGTCTGGCTTTTTTTTCTTCTGCGCTAACTTTATTTTGCGCAAAAGTATAAGCCTGAAGTACCAGAAGGAAACATAGTAGGTAAATAGCTTTCATTTTACTGCTCCAGGAATGTTTTTAATCAGTTAGGGTTTCAAAGAAATATTCCTAAGGTGAAAGTAGATAATCTTACTTTTTTTGTCAAAATATTTGTAAAGAATTATAAGCCGGGTTATAGCTTATTGCGCTTTATAGGCGTATTTAACCCAGCCAATATT
Organism: Ignavibacteria bacterium; assembly: GCA_025612245.1. GTDB lineage: Bacteria > Bacteroidota > Ignavibacteria > Ignavibacteriales > SURF-24 > JAAXKN01. Next base: position 205,617 of record JAAXKQ010000005.1, on the reverse strand, counting down.
TAGTGCAAAGCCTTTCAATCCGGTTTTTCACTTATAGACTCGCTACCGATATCCTTGCACTTCATATATTCTTTATAATACTTTGCCGCATTCGCTTTATTGTGATAGATATTTTCATATATGTGCCCAATTTTGTAGAGAAGCTCCGAATAATTTGGCCTTAATTTCAACACAGTTTCGTAGATATCTATGACTTTGTCATATTCCTTTAGGTTTAGAAGACTTTCGGATAAGCGCAAATATATATCCGGTAATACCCCGGGCATAATAAGTTCAATGGCTTTCCTGAATAAACCGACTGATTTCTCATAATTACCAATCTTCTGATTGGCAGAAGCAAGAAAATAAAACGTAATTGCGCTGGAATCTTTTGATAAGGCCGCTTGCAGAGCTTTTATTGCAAAAGTGTAATTCTTCATTTTTTGGGAAGCCTTAATTGAATCCAGCTGGTTTGCGTATGAGTATTGGCTTATACCCAATTTTTGATAAACATATGCTGATGAATCGCCATAGAAAACCGCTTTGGTATAAGAAGAGCTGGCATAATCATAAATCTTGGCCTCAAAATAGGAGTCCGCAAGGAGCTTATGGTAGAAAGCATCGGTTGGATACTTATAAACGTATACACTAAGCAGATCGATGGCCCGTTTGCCACGGTGAGTCTTAAGGCATATATTCACAAACTGCTGAAGTGCAATATTATCCAATTTATTACGCTTTAGTGAGAGTTCATAATATTTGCCGGCTGTGCCCAACGAATCCATCAGGTAGTAGCAATGGCCAATCTCGCGATAAATATAACCATTTGAGGAATCCCTGGACAATAAGGTTCTATATACAGCTAAAGCTTCCGGGTATTTATTCCGTTCTACCAGTATTCCGGCATATTGTAATCCATTCTTGACATTGTTGGAATCTTTTTCAAATAGATCTTTGAATAATGGATATGCCATATTTATTTGGCCGAATTCAAGATAGCACTGACCCAGTAAACTCGTGGCATCGGTATCGCCAGGCTTCAGATGCAATACTTTTGTGTACGAAGTAACTGCTCTGCCGAATTGTAAGGATTTTTGATATGCAAGTCCTAACTTAAATATCAGGGTAGTGTTTAATGAATCTGTCTGCAGACATTTTTTGATTTCAGCAATTGCGCCGGAATAGTCTTCCTTTAGCAACAGGTAGTTGATGTTATCTGTTACTTTCATATTCTGCCCGAATAATAAATTTGTGAATATAATGAAAAATAAAATGACATTAATTATGCGGTTCTTATTCATGATAATTCCGGGATGATTAAAAAATATTTTTCATATCACTCTTCTAAAAGCACACATTTGCAGCATTTGTTCAAAAATCATTTCTGCAATTCGCTTGTGCCCTGCTTCATTTACCTTTATAAGGTCTTTGCAGAAAAGGAACTCACCTTTCTCATCTTCAAGCCCAAGGAGATTCAGGCATTGCTCTTGTGTCTTGCCAGTATGCCTGCCGGCAAATTCATAAATTTTTTCTGAAATTAAATTTTCAAAATATGACCTCGGTCTTGATACCGGACCGGTTATTATGGGTTCAATATCCTTAGCTTTGCAGTATCCGGTTATCTCCTTTATAAGCTCAAGATGATCTTTTTTCATCTTTATGAAGTTAAACGCCAGAATGCCTAGCAGGTAGTTCAATTCTCTCAGGCAATTGTGAAATTTTCCCAGGCTCTTTTCCGGAACAACTCTCTTGGAGATTTTTTCCCCTCCGGCAATTCTTATGACAACTTTCGTAAATATCCTGATTGACCTTTTCAGCCTGCCTTTACTGTCGGTGTAAACATTATAGAATTTAACCTTCGGCAGAACAGGTTCCGCACGCATGTGAAACAATAAAAAGTCCGGTTTACTGGCCGCAACTTTCTTTTTTACCAGCTCCAGGCAGCTTTTTATATCCTCATACCTCAGAATATCTATAGAAAGATGAATTCCGCATTCTTCCAGTATTTTTTGTCGCACAATCTGATAGTACAAGTCCGGTTCTTTTATATTGTCCTGAACCGGAAAACACCCTCCCGCTATCAACACTTTAATATCAGGCAAGGGACTATTTGGAAATCTCATATTCCCTCGCGTGAACATTCATGTATTCTACGGCTGCGGCATACTCATGTGGCGAAATCAATATTCTTTTATTATTTACCGAAATACTTTTATTCGGGATCCTGTTGTTTTCAAAGTCAGAGATAATCTCAATCGCTTTTCTGAGTTTATCTTGTGGCCTTACGGCAATAGCATTTTCCAATGTTACTCTATGGCTTTTGAATTCGGCACACATCTTTGTTTGATTTTCGGCTAATGTTATTTGCCCTATGCCGTTTGGTGTTTTTCCTTTTAACCGCATGAGCATTCTTGTAAAACCCTCAGCATCCTCTAGCCGCAGATATGGAGAATTGACGAAGATTTTATTGTAACCTTCGGCACAGGATAGAATTTGATTTATCCACTGCCAGTATTTCTCAGTGTCCTGATGAAAAAACGGGAAATAATTATTGTCGCGGTTGAAATCACAATGCCCGAAAGCTATTTTTTTGAACTCACTATCTTTTATACTAAATACCCTTTTGAGGTTTTCCATTCCACACTTCGTCTCTATCACCGGTATTATTTCGCCGAACTTAATCCCTTCTTCGTGAAGCACTTCTATTGCAGCGCTGAGCTCTTCGGAAGCCTCTACTTTGGGAAGGAATACCGCATCCAGAAATATACGCGGGCTGAGGCGCTTTAATATCCTGAGGTCATTTTCGAAATGAATACTTGATATGCTGTTTAACCTGACGCCAACTTTGGGACCGCCTTGCTGCCTGGAGAGTGCCTCCAGAGTTTCTGCTATCGCTGATCTTAGGGTTGCCCTTTCTTCCTCACTGTAGGAATGTATTGAAAGATCCATTAATATGTCTTCAAAATCAAAACAGACTACAGCTCCGTACGCGGATATTCTCCTGGAATATTCAACTATCAGTTCCTTACTGGGCCGAGTAAAATGAAAAACAGTAACAGGACTTTTCATTAGGATATATCTTTATTCAGTTTTGAATATACGTCCTGCAAAATAACAAATAATTACTCATATACCCAAAATTCTATTTCGTTTTTGGTTAGCTGTTTCCTAAATGCTTTTCACGTATAAAGAAATACAGCGCAAAGCAAAGGATTCCTGAACTGATCACTAAAACCGCATACTGGTTAAAAATGGACTGTGGAGACGTTAAAATGCCGCTGTTAATCGCCCTCGCTTTGTTTATTCCACCTGCATGCTTTAATGCATACGGTAAAAAAGCCGACCATTCGGTAAATCTTAAGAGACTTTTAATCAAGTGCAGCGATGAGAAAATGATTACCGCACGAAAAGCAAAAGACCTCCACCAGTGCATTATGCTCTTAACGGCACCAATGCTCTTAAGGGCAATCCCCGAGAACGCCCAAAGGACCAGTGGGAAAATGAAAAGTGTCCAGATCCCTTCACCCCATCCTGAATAATCCTGCCAACTGAAATAATTCATAATGTATTGTGGAACTGTCATAAATAATTTATCAGTTAAAGCCCACTGCTCACATATTTCCCCCAAGACAAACCCGCTGTCTATCATAACGAAGATAGTCAGTGCCCAGGAGGCTCTTTTTTCACGCCGATCTTTTTTACTAAAAGGGTGCCTGAGCAGTAGCTGCATGTTGCCGGGTTCGCATGCCTTTATGCACTGAGCGCATAGCATGCAGTCTTTATTGCTTGTTAAGTGAGGCGGATAAAGGTTTGCCGGGCAGCCGCCCTCCTGATTTAACGCACCTTTATTCTCCTTTCTCCTGATGCAGCTCTTCTCTTTACATTCCTCGCATTTATCCACCGAACCCGCCCTTACAGCCAGCATGCCGCCCCGGCTATAGGCATTTAACGTCATGGCTATGGGGCAAAATCCTTTGCAGAACGATCCCGCGCTAAAAACCAGTCCTGTAATCAGAGCAAAGGCAATCAGACAGCTTAGGAATAGAGCCGTGTAAGCAGGAACATAATGCAATCCCGTGCCCGAGACTAAGAGTTGAATTAAGGCATATAGACTCACAATAACGAAACCGGATCTTATAGGTCCGCTTATGGAAAGTTTCTTTATCTTCAGGACTCGTCCTATCTTTCCGCCTATCCGGTTCATCAGCTCAAGCGGGCATACCATACACCAGATTCGCCCTAAAACAACAACTGTCCATATCATCAGGGGCCACCATATGCCCCAGATCACCAAGCAGACTATATTGGTCTTTGCAAAGAGTTCTTCATCCTGGCCTTCAGGCGTATAAACGCCCCATCCCAGCATAATAAACCCCAACAGAACCAGCAGAATGAGCGTTTGCACTGAATATGGGAATGCCTTCCAGAGCAGCAGTTTTTTTATTAAAGGAATATTAAGAAGGTTAAATTCGTTTTCCCTGGCAGTACCTTTTGTTTTCTCTGCTTTTTTATATTCCAGCTTTTCAATTCCTGTAAACATAATTTCACCGGGCTAAAATTATTCGTATCTATAATATATATTCCACTATTGAACCAGTATCTTTCCGTTTTTGTATTTTTGTGCTACTCCCATCATATAGTTCCACGCCGTCTCCCCTGCCGGAGAAGAAGCTGAGCAATGTGCAATGGCAATTGAGTGCTGGTCGAAATAGGATTCTGCCAGCGCCTGGTTAATCATCCCCTTCTCCAGGTAACTTCCGGAAAGTTTTATTATTGTTATGCTGTCCCTCATGTCTATCTCCGCACGGAGTCTTAAAGCTATTTTATCCAGGTTAAACGTCCCATAGTCCTTATTCATTATCTCCGTAGTTATAACCATAAGCGCTTCTTCCGAATCTTCCAGGTCGTATCCCGATGAATTAAGTATTTTTCCCATGGTTCTGAAGGCTGCCACATCCTCATCTTTCGTAAAAATATAAATTGTTCTGGCAGCATCAGGACCATCTGGAAATAAGTCAATGGTAAGTAAAATCACCACACAACAGGTAAGGAAATATTTCATAAACATGCCCATATAAAACAGCCTCTGTTTAGTTAAATTTCCGTGTGAGCCGGCAAAAAGCTCTTCCCATGGCTTTCTATAATAAGCTTGATAATTATAAAATAAAAGTTAGGAATTAAATGTACATAGAACGCAGAAACTTCATCACCCCTTGTGCGAATTGTCACGTATTCTGAAAATTGATTTGAATTTGTAATAATTACATTATAATATTATTATAACTGGCTAGGTATGTAAAATGCTAAGACGGAAGGAATAACTATAAACAGATTTTATGTAATAAATTCTCCGAGGCTCCCTATGAAAACTTCAACTGCAAAGATCTCAAACACATCTTTCCTGCTACTATTAGCCTTATTTTCGGCTTTCTTCAGCCAGAACGGGTTCTCTCAGCCTGCGGACTGGAGGCCCGCATACAATGAAAATGGGTACCCTTCTCCCTGCTCAGTCACCAAGGGCGAGACGATCAATTTCTATATATCTACAACTCATACTCCCTATAGCATTAACATTTATAAACTTGGAGTAACCGAAAAACTGGTCGAAACATATAATAATATTGAAGGCGGACACAGAGACCTTCCAGACAGGCCGTGGGAAACAGGCTGCAGGTGGCCCGTAAGCCTGAGCATTAAAATACCGGAATCCTGGGAATCCGGCGCTTATGCGGCAAGGTTCCCTGTGGATACGGGACGGGGTGTTTCAACATTACTGTTTTTTGTAAAGGAGAATAATCCAGGCTCATATTCCGAACTTCTTGTCGTCATCCCCTTTTTTAACTGGGTCGCCTATAATACTTTCGGCGGGAAGAACGTTTATCCTGAAAATTCAACAAACGGACAAATGGGAGCCCGCGTCTCATTCAACAGACCGCTATTCAACGGCGGATATGCTGAATTCAGAGCCTATCCGTACAAAATGATAAAATGGCTTGAGAGTAATTCAATCAGGTACGAAGTGGCAACCGAACTGGACATTCATAGATACCCTGATTACTTGAGCCATTATAAGGTTGTCATCCAGCCCGGGCATGCTGAATACTGGTCCAGAGACCAGAGACGCAATGTCGAAAATTATGTTAAACAGGGGGGAAAGTACTTAAGCCTCTCCGGCAACACCTGCTGGTGGCAGATAAGAATTGAGAATAACGACAGCACACTGGTCTGCTATAAATACCCCCACACAGACCCGCTGTTTGGGAAGGTAGATTCACTGCTGACGGTCAACTGGTTCGACAAACCTCTGAACTTGCCCGAAAACCAGTTCCTCGGCGCCAGTTTCCGCAATGCCGGTTATGTGGATGACATTAACCACAAGGACTTTACTCATGCTCAAGGCTACGGCGGATTCTCGGCTCATAATACACAGCACTGGATTTTTAAGAATACGGGCTTAAAGGAAGGCGAAATTTTCGGACGCGATCCTAAGGACTCCCTGTCCAGTATAGTCGGCTATGAAACTGACGGGGCATTATTCCGTTGGGAGGACGGGCTTCCAAAACCACTGGGCTCAGACGGCACCCCCATGAATTTCAGAATTCTCGGAATTTCTCCCTGCATCGGCCAGGGCGATACAATAGACAACAGGCATACAACTATGGGCTTATACATAAATAAAAACGGAGGCGCTGTCTTTAACTCCTCGTCAATTTACTGGGTATACGGACTGCCCAGGGACAGTACTGTTCAAAAAATCACGATGAACATTATCAGCAGGTTCTGGAGCAACAGTTTTCCCCCGGATATTACCGGCTGGAGCCCGTCCAAGGTGGTTACCGATACTGTTAACTACGAAATAGTCCCTATTAATAAAAGAGAATTTGATGCCGAAGTAGGTCAAGAAATTAAATTCAGCCTTAAAGTTGAAGATCCCTATGGCGAGAAGGTAAATTATGCCTGGTATGTCGGCAAACTGAGGATGAGTACAGATTCCCTGTTCAGCTTTGTCCCCTTTATACCTGGAATGACAAAAATTACGGCCTGCGTTTATAATTCAAAAGATACCTCTTCCATAAGCTGGATCATAAATGTTAACCCTACTTCAGCCCTTGAATCCGGCAACGGGAACAAGGTGGTATATAAGTACGACCTTGAGCAGAACTATCCCAATCCGTTCAACCCCACAACCAATATCAAGTACTCCCTTGCAAGCGAATGCAACGTTAAAATTACCATTTACAACACAATCGGCCAGGTGATATCTGTCCTGGTAAACAAGGTCGAAAAAGCAGGCAAATATAACGTCCCATGGATGGCAGAGAAAAGCATTTCATCGGGAATTTACTTCTATTCTGTTGAGGCCAGATCATTAAATGGAAAGGAGAATTTCAGGGCGGCAAAGAAAATGATTCTTTTGAAGTAGGTTTGTGGCAAGATATTCTTTCTCTTCCCGGAATTTGGCAGAGAGGATCCACCTCTCTGCCGGCTTTATTTTCACTAAGCCCCTTCAGGAGATGAAAATTTATTCCATCATCGTGCAAATTTATCAAAAAGATAAAATGTCAGATTGTCAATAAGGAATTTTTTCTCTATTTTGGTACCTGGATTTTATGAATAATGATTTGACAGTTGGTAATGTTTGTGTTCGTGGTTACTTTCTGCTCTAGCTAACATAACATTCCCTGAAAGCGCACACATAATATTTTATGATTATTAAATAATACCGGCATACGAATATTTATACATCACCTCCGATAAATATTCAGCCTGTGCCATGTTATTTCATAATCATTCATTCTCAATAATGAGTGATTGCTGCTAAACATCAATTTACATTTATTCAATAACTAGATACCATAAATAAAACATGAGTTTTCTTTACACATTATTTACGACACAAACCACTGCATCAACGCTTCTTTATCTTTGTCTTGCTGCTTTTTCAGGTGTAATTATCGGGAAAGTTGAAATAAAGAATATAAAGCTCGGCATTGCAGGAGTCCTCTTCTCAGGTTTGCTCATCGCACACCTGGGAGCACGTGCTGATGCAGCCGTAATCGGCTTTGCACGTGATTTCGGTTTAATTTTGTTCGTTTATTCAATCGGACTTGATATAGGCCCTCGCTTTTTCTCTACTTTTAAGAATGAGGGACTAAAGCTTAACCTTTTTGCAGTTTCAATCGTTTTATTAAATCTTGCCATAACATTCGTCCTTTATAAGGTCTATGGCCTCCAGCCATCCCTGGCAACAGGAATTATGTGCGGAGCCGTTACAAATACCCCGGGACTTGGTTCGGCACAGCAGGTTCTTCATGAGTTCTCAAAGACCGGTGCTGAAGCCGCAAATCTGGCCGGAATGGGTTATGCCGTAGCCTATCCGTTCGGTGTTATGGGTATCATTCTTACTATGATTCTTGTGAGAATATTCTTCAAGGTAAAGGTAAAAGAGGAAGCTGAAAATTATACCAAGAACCTTGCTAATTCAACTACCAAGCTTGAAAGCGTAAGCATTTGCGTCACTAATCCCCAGCTCTTCGGAAAGAAAATTGGTTATATCAAGACTATAATCGACAAGGAACTCGTCATTTCGCGAATCAAGCGCGGCGAACAGTACTTTATTGCCGTAGACGACGAAGAAATCAAGGAAGGCGATGTACTCTACGGAGTTTCAACAGAAAACCACATTGAAAATCTTGGCCTGAAGATCGGTGAAGTTAAAATCCAGGAAAAACGTGAGATCAGGGGGGATTTGTCCATGGCTCAGGTTTTGGTCACCAACAGAAAATACTCAGGCAAAACAATTCAGCAGATCGGTATTTACCGCCGTTATGAAGCCAATATTACACGCATATTCAGGGCGGGAATGGAAATTCTCCCATCACTCGATACGACCGTGGAATTCGGCGATACGGTAAGAATAGTAGGTAAAACAGACCTACTGCCCGAAATAAGAAGTGAACTCGGAAATTCCATGAAAGAGCTCTCGGTGCCTAATACTGTACCGGTCTTTATCGGAATTTTCTTAGGCGTTATTCTGGGCAGCATTCCGGTCTTTATCCCAGGCCTGCCGGCCCCTGCAAAACTTGGTCTTGCCGGAGGCCCACTGATCATTGCAATTCTTCTGGGACATAAAGGCAGGGTAGGCAGAATGGATTTCTATATGACTCCAGGCGCTAACATGATGCTCCGCGAGGTCGGAATCATACTTTTCCTTGCCAGCGTGGGACTTTTATCCGGTGCCAACTTCATCAGTACTATCTGGAACGGCGGCTACTGGTGGATGCTTTATGGAGCTGCAATTACATTCATACCAATAATGATAGTTTCAATTGTTGCGCGTCTAATGAAATTTAATTATCTGAAGATATGCGGGCTCATAAGCGGCACAATGACCGATCCGCCGGCACTCGAATTTGCAAATTCTCTTGCTCCGGTACAGGCACAGTCAACAGCATATGCCACGGTATATCCCCTGGCAATGTTCCTGAGGGTACTTGTAGCACAGATGTTCATACTTTTAACGCTTTAATTTTTCCCGGGGCTGCAGATTTTTAAGAATATGCAGCCCTTTTCTATTAAAAATACTCCTTTTGTGGTCCCCAAAAAGGATCCGCCCTTTTTCCCATCCCAATTCTTGCAAAAACAATTTTTCTTGCCTTTAGCTCTCAGTTTTTCTAACTTGACCATCATTAAATACTAAATTGAGGGTCGGATGAAAATTCTGTTAAGATCGCTCAGTGTGACAACTCTTCTGCTGATATCAGCTTTCAGTTCCACCTTTTCACAATCACTTAATGACCGGCTTCAGCAGCTTTCAGGCGTCGCTGCAAACTCTTATGTTGCACCTGCATTTAACTCATTCGGGGCAAATATCAACGGAGGATGGTTTACTACTCCCCCAAAAGCCAAAATCCTGGGCATTGATGTCGAAATAGGTTTTATAGGAATGGGTTCTTATTTCAAAGACAATTGCGACCATTTTTCAACGAGCGGTTCTTTCCGTTTTTCAAGGGAACAGGCAAATTCGCTTACCTCTTCAATCGATAATGCCGGGGTCCGCGGCCAGGTAGTCGATCAGATAATCCAGAAAGACTATGGTGTTATGATATACGGCCCTACAATAACCGGCAGTAAATCGGATCATATATATGTTACTTTTGCCCCGCAGGGAAGCGAAGAATTTACTGTTTCCGACCCTAAGTACCCTTTCCCTGTCCACGTAAGACTCCCGTCCCAAAAAATTGACCTTGGTGTAGGCGGCGTATTGGACCATTTCCCGATGCTTCCGGCTGCAACTCCGCAAATCAAACTGGGAACGGTCTATGGAACGCAGGCAATCATCCGCTTATTGCCAAGCATTAAGGTCAGTGATGACATCGGAAAACTTAGTTTCTTTGGCTTCGGGCTTCAGCATAATCCCGCCATGTGGTTTAACTATCCATTGCCTGTTGATCTCTCGGCTGGCTTCTTTGTACAGCAAATTAAGGTGGAAGACCTGCTTAAGATAAACACAACAAGCTTCGGACTTAATGTCAGCAAAAATTTCGGATTTGGCTGGCTGGGACTTACTCCTTACGCCGGATTCATGATAGAAAATTCCAAAATGAATGTCTCTTATTCCCATACCATCGATACCGATGCCGGAAAGGAAAACATTAATATCAATTTCGACATGGATGGCGAGAACTCAAGCCGCGTAAATGCAGGCTTAAACCTCCGCCTGTTCTTCGTTAATTTAATCGCCGATTATAATTTCAGCAAGAATAATTCATTTACCGGCGGCTTATTATTTAATTTCGGATTTTAACACCAGGGGTTAATAAAATGTATAAGACAAACGTTAAGTATCTATGCCTTTTAACGGTTATAATTGCCGGATTTTTTATTTTCACGGGCGGCGTAACTTCAACCGAAAATGATGTTACATACAACAACTTTGCTCCGCAGATTGACGATGTTTCTGCCAGCTCCTCACCCGCACAGATTTACGATAAAGTTACGTTTAATGCACTTGTACAGAATAAAAGCTATGAACACAATAGCTGCAACAATACAAATACACCTTCAAGCCCGGAGAAATTAAACTCGAAAATTACAATTTTGAAAGGTTCGGAGACCATTGCAACGGGGCAATATACTTATAAAACAAACTTCACTTTCGATTACGTATTCAGCTTTCCCGGCCAGTATACTGTTATCAGTGAATTTACCAGCAGCAATGAGGGTGACAACAAAACTTCCACAAAAACCATTACGCTGGACGTTAAGGAAGGAAGTATCACTACATTGCAGCCCGGGACCTTTACGCTTGTGAACTTTAAGCACATCAGCACTTCAAACCCCACTCCTTTTGAGGTTAATGGTGCCGCGGCGCTCGGGAACAGTTACCTTACAATTAAGGGGGATAATACGGCTTCCATGCATACAAACGCAACGTTTGATCCTTCTGTTGTCAGAAATTACCCGGCATTGACACAAAATTATAAATATGACGTATCGGGTAAATGGGTTATTGAAAAGAACCCGAATACGGGCCTTTATGAGTTCAGAATTGAATATAATAACAGCGTATATGCTGCTTATAACTATACCTATAATGGAAGCACTATGACACTGTCATATAAGGATAAGAATAATAATGAATTCATACTGACATTTTCGAAAAATTAAGCTTAAAGCAAAAGCAAAATTCACTTCAGGTGTTTTTGCGGAATGAACCATTTCGCTGAAACACCTGAAGCTTGGATAATATATCACAGGGAATTCTTCCCATCCCCCTTTTACTACTGCTACCCGCGGACTCTTAACCCCAGGGTCACTTTTCTCTTATATTACATATTCTTTCTTCTCTTCAGTCGCCATTTCTTCTTTTGCCTGTGCACTGTACGATTTCAGAATGATGGGGAAAGCTACCAAGCCTGCAATAAAAAGAACTGCTGCAATGTATTGGGAAGGACTTAAACTCAAAAAGCCGAACCGGTAGGCGTCATACCTGTAGAACTCAACGGAAAACCTCAAAATACTGTAAAAAACCAGATACGACGCAAATATTGTCCCCGGCACAACAAACTTCTTCCTCAGAAACCAGAATATTGTAAAGCCAAGCAGTAATGGAATACTCTCGTAAAGCTGCGTGGGATGAACTTTTATGTGGTGACCCGGGAAAGTAACTCCGGTAAAACAGGTAGTCTCAAGTCCGTAGCAGCAGCCTGAAAGAAAACAGCCTACCCGGCCGAAGGCATGAGCAAGCATAAATGCGAAAGCCGTAACGTCAAGCGGACTTAGGACGGGAATCCTTCTAATAACCAGATAGGTCACTCCCCCCAGAATTCCAACAATCTCAGCACCGTAATACATCCATCCACCGCCGGATAATAAACTGGACAAAGGAGACCTGATAAAATCATTCCATTCATAAAAGATAATTTCAAAGATTTTCGCCCCTATAATTCCGGAAACCACGCCAAAAAAGGCAGTAGGGGGGAAGTGGTAAACCGGCAAATTTAATCTTTTACACTCTTTGTATGCAATCAAAAGGCCCGATAGTATTGCAATCATCAAAGATAATGAATATGTGTTTATTACCGTATTTCCTATGACTATGCTTGGTAACATATTTACCCCCCGGGTGAATTTAACAATTAATAAATTTTCTTTTTCATCACTTCAAAAACCAGTTCATTTAGCTCACTGGCAGTCATTCCATCCGGATAAACCGGAGGTAAGTACTCCACTGTAAATTTCCTGAAGGCCTTCGGAAACAAAGTCCCTTTTGGCAACAGTTCTTTTGATCCATTTATTACTACCGGAATTACCGGAACACCCAGTGCGCAGCTAAGAATAGCATATGCTGTCTTAAAGTTTCCTAATGAACCGTCAACGGACCTTGTGCCCTCGGGAAAAATCATTACATTCTTTCCCCGGTTCAGACAGGCTGCGAGTTTTTGAAGTGAAAGCTTAAGGTCCTTTTCAATTTCCACAAGTACCGTATTGTGCCTTTCTGCCAGAAGGGTCTTCCAGGGTTTCCTGTAATGTTTTTTCTTGGCCAGATAAAAAGTATCCAGAAAAGCTCTCCTCTTCAGTAAGCAGGATACAATAAACTGGTCAAGAGAACACTGGTGATTGGGGACAAAGAGCACCGGTGAATCAGGAATTTCCCGGAGGCCCGTAATCTTTATCCTGCAATAGAGCTTAAAGAAAAGCCTGAAAAAAGCCTGCAGCAATGTAAGTGTAAACCAGGCATTTGGAATTGTAATGCCTTCAGTGTCACTCAAAAGCCTTTTCCATTCGGCCTCTTTTAGCTCTTCATCCTCTTTTACCTTATTTATATAGCCGATCAATTCCTTTAAGGTCGCATGCTGCTTGAGCTCCTCTTCTGTCATTTTTACCCCGAAGGAGGACTCTATAAAGGAAAGCAAAAGCACTTTATCCAGGGAATCCAGGCCGATATCAAATTCAATGTGTGAGTGTGGCTTTGCCTCTACTTTCTTCTCCCTGCTAAGATACTTTGTAAGTGCGTTAACTTCATCCTTGGCTGTTCCACTTTTCATGCCTTCTTCGGAATCTGAGACAGGGCACTTCGGAACCAGCTTAAAGCGCCTTACCTTTCCGAGCAAGGTCTTTGGCAGTTCCTCTTTGGTCAGTTCAAAGGAAGTTATCTTCCTGTAATCCGGCACAGTCATGTTATACTTGCTGATGACCTTCCATTTAATCTCTCCTCTTATCATCTGAGAAGAACAGCTGAATTTTGAGTAATCAGGATATATAAACGCGTAGAGCTTGTCGCCATTTTTTACCACTGCCGCTTCTTTTACCAGCTCCGATACCGATAAGATACCCGCCTCTATTTTAGCTGGATCAATATTCTTTCCATTTGAAAGAACAATCATGTCATCTTTCCGCCCTGTAACAAACAGATATCCATCCTCATCCAGCCTTCCCATGTCACCTGTATAAAACCAGCCGTCCTTCAGTACAGCTGATGTTTCGGCCTCTTTTAAGTAATATCCCCGCATCACGTTTTCACCCCTGACTGCAATTTCGCCATCAACTATTCTGACATCATTGCACGGAAGTGGTTCACCTGCCGAGCCAATTTTAATCCTGCCGGGCCGGTTGAAAGATATCATCGGCGAGGTTTCAGTAAGGCCGTATCCCGTCTGAAGTAAAAATCCCAGCGTTCTGAAATCCTCCTCTACCTCCCTTTCAATTTCAGCTCCCCCGCAGATGAGGTAGCGTATATGCCCCCCGAACCTCTTTTGCACCCGACGGAAGATGAGTCCCGAGAACCACAATGAATTTACTTTCCTTGCGGCAAATAAGGCTCCTTTCTTCCAAATGCTTTTTTCTATTTCTTCCAGTACTTTTTCCCTTATCAGACGGAATAGTTTCGGCACACCGATTACGGCGGTAACCTTATTTTCCTGCATCGCCTGCATTATGTCCTTTGGTGCCAGAGATTTTGCAAATACAATTGCCGCTCCAACATACAGCGGCAGAACCATGGTCCATAGCATGGGAAAGGTGTGGTAAAATGGGAGTATAGCCAAAACCGCATCCTCACGCCCGCCAAGTTCAAGTATAGGCTGAATGTTAGAAAGGAGGTCATTAAAGCTTAGCATTACCCCTTTGGGAGATCCCGTTGTCCCGGATGTATAAGCTATCAATGCTGTCTTTTGCACCTCGGATGGCACAATTTCCCGAATAGATACGGCGTTATGGCATTTAAGTCCCAAATCTTCAAATACAATTATCTCAGGAGTAAAGCTAATTAAGGGAATGATGCTCTCCAGCCTTTTTTTGCAGCTTTGAGAGCAGAATATCAGCTCGGGCAATGCTTCATTTAATATAAATACAATCTCATCAATTTCCCCGGTATGATCGAAAATCACGGGAATTGCATTCATATTCCATGCAGAATAAATAGAATAGACCCATTCAGGCCTGTTTTCTGAGAATATGCAAACCTTCAGGTTTCCTATTGCAGGAAATAAGGAAGAAAGAAAAGCAGTCTCCCGGAGCACTTCCGAATAAGAAATATTCCGGTTGTTGCAGACCAAGGCAGTTTTATTATGATCTTTCAGAAATGGCAACTTTATCCCGTAATTCAAATTGAAAGAAAGTTCTGCCAAAATAATCAAATTAGACTTCCCATTCAAGGAAGCTGATACTTTCCTTTAATAGCAAAGACCCTACCCCCTTAGTCATGAGAATTCTAAGCCCGGAAGCCGCCTTAAAACGCATAGAATGTCTCTTTTGTACAAGCACGGGAAATTCTGGAGTGGCCGGAATGGGCTCCGAAACGGAGAACTGAGCACAGTGACAATTATATCCTTCCCGGATCACATTTTTCTTCAAAACAGCCAAAAATACCTTTGTACTAAAGGTATTTTATTACTAGTTTATTTCAACTAAATATAAAAGTTGTTATTTAGTTCTGTTTAATCGGTCAAACTATTAGAGGAGTTGAAAACTTTGAAAAAACTGATCCTGTTCTCGTTCATTTCTATTAGTTTACTATCCAACATCTTCGCAAGCTCGGGTAATTCAATTTCCACACAGGAAGGGCTCTTCTCCAATCCTGTCAAAACAAGCTATGGTGTAATTGCCACCAATGAGTTCCAGTCGGCACTCTATCTTATTCACGACAATAAGATCGATGAACTCATCACCGCCCCCGGCTGCGGCAGATACTTCACGCTTAATAAGGAAGGCAACAAGATAGGCTTTAAGCTAATTGATCCCACAACCGGTCTGCAGACACCGGCGATCTATGATCTCGAAAAAAAGGAAGTCACAAAATTATCCGACGCGGCGGCTGAAGCCGGTCAGGTAAGTTTTGCCGAAGACGGTACAATTGCTTTTTCAATCGGCAGTGAATTATTCGTAGAAAAAGGAAGTGAAGTCCGCAAGTACGATCTCGGCGTTTATTCTAACCGTACACCAATCTCCCCTGATGCAAAGGAAATTGTATTTAAGGATGAAAGCGACCAGCTTTGGATCTTCAGCCTTGAAGATAATTCCAGGCTCCGGATCTCTGAACCAAAATCGGGCTACGGTAACGCCATCTGGTCACCAAACGGTAAATTTATCGCCTATACTACCACAGGGACCCAGATTTTTGTATACGATTTAGTGCAAAACTGCAACTATTCAATTGGAGAGGGAGAAAATCCCTCATGGTCGGAAGACAGCCAGTCACTCGTTTTCCACAGAAGACAGATAGATTTTAATGAGGTAAAGCTCATAAATTCCGATATCTATCTTTCAAATTACAACGGGACTAAGGTCGTTAATCTGACGAATACTCCCAATGTTATTGAAATGGATGCAAAGTTCTCAGACAATTCGAAAAATATTCTTTTCCAGACGCAGGCTTCCAGAGAAATAAAAAGCCTTAATGTAGAAAATTCTTTAATGGCACCAAACTCGGTACAGCCGGCTCTCCTCTTTAAGAGTGAGGAACCTTTAAGTGTTAAAACTTTTCAGATGCACAAAAACACTACGGAAAAGATTAAAACCGCAGGAAGTTACAAATGGGTGCACGTTCATCAGGTCTGGGATACGGAAGATTCAGGCGCATGGGGCAGTTCCTACGAAGGCTACAGAGCTTGCGGCGCAACAACTGCAATTGAGCTCCTGGCTTCCTATGGGATTATTCCCCCATGGCCATTTACAACCTACGGGCATACTTCCGATTACGGGCAGTATGTGTCTAAAGCCTATACAATGAATGGCTATACCTTTGAGAACTACAGTACCTGGCCAACAGGCGCACATGGTTACATGTGGAATGACGGGGGATCACCTTATTCCAATATTATCGGGTTCCTTCATCTTAACCGTATCACCAATACAATTCGTAAAGACGCTCCTTCCTGGACTGACGTTGAAACTGAACTGAATTCGGGTTTCCCCTATATAATCTGCAGCACCGGCTTAACTGACGGCCACATTGTACTAGTAATAGGGCATTATGGAACCGGACATACCGTAGTTGTAAATGACCCGTATGGCAACAAGAACTTAGGTCGGTATGGTGAAATTAATAATGGGGAGAACGCAATCTACGACTGGTCAGACGGAAATACGGGAAGAGTTCAGATCACTCCTGCGGCATGGGGCGTTTCTGCAAGAATAGATTCAAGCGCTATACCTTCCGTAACTTCGACCGCAACTGCTGACAGCCTTACCCCGAATTCCTCTATCAGTTTGGATTTCTCACAGGTAATGGACCGCGCTGCAACTCTAAAGGCTATTACAATTACGCCTTCGATTAGCGGAACATTTACCTGGACAAATTATGCACAGACACTCACATTTAAGCCTGATTCACCTTTCCCGACTGGAGTGTCCTATGCGATCAAAATAGATACATCTGCAAAATCCGTCTGGAATAAGCACCTTCCGCAGGCCTATACTTTAAATGTAAATATTAACCACAGATCCAAACTTAGCATAAGCAAACTGTATCCCGCAAAGGACCAGCAGAATGTAAGTACAACTGTTCAGATGTATATACTTTTTGACGGAAATGTACTCAGTTATGCTAATTATGTGAAGTTTACCGATTCATTGGGTAAAAGTATAGCACCAGGAAAACTTAAGCTGACACAGCTTGGAAATAAAACCTTGTTCTCTTTTGAACCTTTGCGCCGCCTTAACTATAATTCCTTGTACAGGCTGACTCTCCTTGGAGGCTTTACTGATACAAACGGCTATTTGCTTAAGGATACAATTGTAGTTAATTTCAGGACGGAAGCTCAACCCCCGGCAGAGGGCACTATTGTGGATGATTTCGAAACTGAAGGACACTGGAAAAATCCGTCTTACAGCGGCACATCTGCAGGAATTGACACAGTAAGCTCAAAA
Source organism: Ignavibacteria bacterium (assembly GCA_025612245.1). Classification (GTDB taxonomy): domain Bacteria; phylum Bacteroidota; class Ignavibacteria; order Ignavibacteriales; family SURF-24; genus JAAXKN01. The sequence continues at coordinate 187,767 of JAAXKQ010000005.1, read as the reverse complement.
TTCTCAATCTTCACTGAAAAAAAGATCGGCGGCCTGAGCTGTGGTAGAATTTGCTATAGTTTTACGGAAAATGAAGGCGGACTCTGCAGGGTATATAACGATTTGACGCCACAGATCCCTTCTGACGACAAGGCTACATTTGGCATGTGGGTATTTGGCGACTACAGCTTTAATACTCTGGAATACTGGTTCTACGACGGCCAAAACCAGAATCAGACAGTCGTTGTCGATACTCTTAACTGGACAGGCTGGAAATACAAGGAAATTCCGGTTTCTAAAATTGGCGGAAGCGGAATCAGGAGATTCCATAGCCTGCTTTTAAGACAAGCCCCAGGCGGAAACCAGGCAGGCTCTCTTTATTTCGACAATATGCAGGTAAGGTCAGTTACTTCAGTGGAAGATGGCCCCTTGAGCCAGCGCCCGGCCAAGTATTCATTGTCACAAAATTATCCAAATCCTTTTAACCCAACTACTAAGATCAGCTATTCGATCCCTGAGGCTGGACAAGTTAAGCTGATAATTAGAGACATATTGGGTAAAGAAGTAAAGAGTCTGGTAAATGAGGCTAAACCGGCCGGAACTTATACAGTTCAATTTGATGCCTCTTCCCTGCCCAGCGGCGTTTATATTTACACTATTCAGGTGGGTCAGTTCAGGGAGTCTAAAAAGCTGATGCTCCTGAAATGATAACTGCTATTTCTATAGCACGCCGGCTTTGAACCCGTAACGGTAAGGCCCGGAATTCTTCAATTCCGGGCTTTTTTTTTGCGATCCTCCCCTTTCGCAATGTAGCGCAAATACTAATAACCTTTTTACCACTTTCTCAACCTAGACTTACGTGTCATCCTTAATTCCGCATATTACAATTTATTCTTTTCACTGCCTCAAAAAAATGCAGTGTCCCATTTTGAGTCAACCCTCCTTATTTCATCCCTCTGCTTAAGTTCATTTTTTCGCTGAAATGAGCATTTTTCTTTGGTACACATATTGGTTTTACAAATAGATAAAAACAAAAGGATGGTACATGAACAGAATATCCGCAAAACCCGGACAAATGCTTTCACTGATAGTCTGGTTATTATTGCCGGCATTGGTATTTGCTGCTGATCCGAACCGCATTCTTAACAAATGGAATGTTATCGTTGTAAGAGATTTCCAGAAAGTATCGGAAATAGAAGGCAGAACATTTGTAGGGGGAAATTACTCGGCAATAAACTCACACCAGTTCGGCACAAAACTGTCCGGAATTTCTTCCTCCGACGTTGTCTTTGCCGTAAAGGGCAACGTGTCAACTAACGGCATGGCAAATATTAAGATAGTTTATGGCAGCGCGGCAGTTTCAAGTGCCGTTTCAAATCCATCCTGGTTCAGCTTTCAGAATGGCGGATCACTTCTGGCTCCAGGCACCTGGCCTTCAGATAACTCTCCTGTTGATGATATCATTGCAGCCTCAAATTATTGGAAAACTCTTGCTGCAAACAGCACAGTGCAAATCCCATCCGGGCAGCCGGCTCCCCTGGTATTCAACTGCTCGGCAAATCAGGCCGTTGCTGTCTTTAATGTGACGGACACACAGGTGTTCGAAAACTCAATGGTGCAGCAGTTCAATCTCGTAACTTCTTCGGCTACAAAAACCGTTATTATTAACGTCAATTCTGTTGACGGGAATATAAACTGGACCTCGGGCAATATGACCGGCAAGTTTACAGATGACTACTGGCGCTCAAGAGTTATCTGGAACATCTACACAAATACCAATAACGGTGAGATGGGCACCATTAACTTCAATTCGGGCCTCGGCGGCGCTTTAATTGCACCTACCGCAACTTTAACCACAAACTCAAACATCGACGGCTGCGTGGTGGTTGAAAACCTGAACATCCAAAGTGAGATACATAACCCCTCGGGTGGCTGGATGGGCAGTCTGCCCGTGCCTACACAGCCGGATTGCAAGAATACTTTAGCCGGGTACTTATGGCACGACAAAGATTCTGATGACACGCAGGATTCCGGGGAACCCTGCCTTCCGGGCGTGGCAGTTGAACTCCTGCAGAACAATTCTCTTATCGCAAGTGCGGTAACCGACAATAACGGTCATTATGTATTCAACGACCTTTCAAACGGCAATTATACACTAAGAACCGCAGCATCAAATTTCAGCCAGGGCGGAATTCTTTCAAGCTCGGAACAAACAAAATGGTACCCGGTAGGTAACATTACTTCAAAAGACATTACACTTAACTGTGCCGATAATCTCTTAGTCAACCTCGGCTTTTATACAACGGGCATCAGCATGACTAAGAGCGCCGACAAGACTAATTCAAAACCTGGCGAAAAGATCACGTATTCCTTTACGGTCCAAAATACCGGCGACGTTCAGCATCATGGCGGCGTGGATATTTTCGACAGGATGATTAACCCCGTAACCCCTTATTTGATATACCATATCGACATTCTGGACCCGGGCGCATCATTCACATTTACAAAAGAATATACGGTTAAAAATACAGACTGCGGCGAGCTGATAAATATTGCCACTGCTGAGGCTCACCCGGTAGATGGATCAGCTTCACTGCATTTTAATGCACAGGCCTCTGTTGACATTGTATGCGGCACCCCGGGGGCTACTGACTGGAGCGCTTTGATAGGGCCCGATTCTGCAATCTGCGAGCCTGACGCTAAATGGATACCCGTCCTGGCGTCTGTTCACCTTACGCCTAATCCGGCAATTGCATACCTTCAGACTTCATGGAGAATTGTAAAACCCGATGACGGAAGCGTCGATAATTCTACGCATTATTCAACCGTTAGAATTACTAAAGATACCGTTTTCTCCATCTCCGGCTACTGGCCCGGCGTGCGCCCGGAGGATCAGGCAGTGGAAATCCACTATGGAGTAAATATACTCGATATCAATGGTAACCCTATTAAAAACGGCATCGGACGGGATCTTTACTGGTATCCTTATGTCTGCCCTCCGCCTGCCCCGAAACAGGCCGACGTAAAAATCACAAAATCTGCCAGCAGCCTGAACCCTTCTTATGGCGACAACCTGACCTACACCGTCAGAGTTTCCAATTCAGGTCCTGGGGATGCTAAAGGCGTACAGGTTTCAGAACTTTTGCCCGCTGCAGTAATTTACGTTTCACACAGTACAACACAAGGGGTTTACGATAGACAAACCGGCCTCTGGACTGTAGGAAACCTATCCAGGGATCAGGAAGCCACTTTAACTGTCAACGTTAAGATTGACGGCAGCCAGGTAAACAATACTGCCTTTGACCTTGGGAGTGCAAAGGATTATAACCTGTTCGTCCTGCAGGACGCCTCGCAGCCTTCTTCCGATACCCAGGGCAAAGCTGCTATCGGCCGCGATGCTGCTTTTGGCAACTATAGCATTGGCGACCAGCTCGCCCCCGAAAGCGGCGACGTACTGATCGTAGGAAGAAATCTGACCTTTACAAGCGGCAGAGTCTATAATGGCAATGCTGTCTACGGAGGCTCAACCAATCTGCCCTTGTCATCGGTTTCTGTTGACGGGAAACTCAGAATGGATGCTCCTGTTAATTTTGCATCCGCAAAATCATACCTGGAAAATCTTTCAACTACTTTAAGTTCATACGCCATTAACGGAAATACAAAGTTCGAATGGGGCGGCTTATTTTTATCCGGGACGGACCCTTTCTTAAATGTCTTCAGCATTGACGGCTCAAATCTATCGCAGGCTAACAATTTCCAGATAGACGTCCCCAATGGTTCCGTTGTACTCATAAACATCAGCGGACAGAATTTGAGCTGGACCGGCGGGCTTACTGTTAACGGTACATCAATTTCAAATGTATTGTATAACTTTTATCAGGCCACCGATCTTTCCATCAAAGGAATTGACATCAAGGGCTCTGTGCTGGCACCCTGGGCAAACGTCAACTTTATTAGCGGTGTAGAAAACGGACAGATGATCTGTAAGGCACTTACGGGTCAGGGACAGTTCAATAATTCAAAATTCATCGGTAACATTCCTTATGACAGGAAGATCACAAACATTGCCACTGTAAGCACATCAATTACAACGGACCCTGTTCCCGAGAATAACTCTTCAAGCGTTACAGTTACCCTCGCCGGTTCAACTTCCAATGGCGGAAACACCGGCTCAAATGAAGGGAATACCACCTGGCAAGAAGTAAGCTCATTTACACAGGGTGAAATAATTTACTCGATGCTTTACAATGGAACTTCAATCTATGCCGGAACCGTAGGCGGCAAGATTTACCAGTCAACAGATAATGGGCTGTGCTGGGCACGAATTAACGCCGACATGAATGCGGGCTGGATATGGGCTTTGTGCCTTAATAACGGGCAGCTTTTTGCGGCTACGGAAAAAGGCGTCTATAAGTTTACCGGAAAAGAATGGACACTTACTTCCCTTTCGGGAAAAGATGTACATGCATTGGCAGCATTTAATGGTTCACTTGTTGCCGGAACCTGGGGGCAGGGAATCTTCAGGTCAACTGACAATGCTTTAAACTGGACTGAGTTCAACGACGGACTTGGAGACTTTAAGGTCATACAGTCACTTGTAGCAGATGACAAGGGTAACTTATTTGCCGGAAGCGTCGGTGGCGGAATCTTTAAGATGCATTCCGGAGAAAGCAAGTGGTACAAACACGAAGTGGGCAACAACATTGTCTGGTCACTCGGCCAGTCGCAGGGCACACTTTACGCAGGCCTTTATAGCGACGGACTTTACAGGAGCACGGACGAAGGCGCTAACTGGGAAAAGGCAAGCACACTTAACCTGCCTTTTGTGTACTCAATTGTCTCCGACAATAACGACAATGTCTACTTAAGCTCATGGTCAGGCGGCGTATACGTCATTAGCTCAAACGAGTCATCAGCCCGGTCATTGGGAATGGAAGGCTCGGGTGTAAGCAGCATCGTGATATCCGGCAACGGAGAGAATGTATTTGCAGGAACAAAAGACGGAAAGATATACGTAAAAACTGCCGTTTCTTCTGCAACCGGGGTCGACAAAACCTCCTCAGCGCCGGAGGAGTTCAGCCTCCTGCAGAACTTCCCAAATCCTTTTAACCCTTCAACAATGATTAAATTCAATATTGCAAAAGAAGGGCACTATACATTAAAAGTATTTGACGTCCTGGGTAAAGAGGTTGCAACACTGATAAACGACAACCTCAAGGCCGGAAGGTTCTCTTTAGAATTTAATGCGAAAAACCTGGCTTCCGGAATTTATATTTATCAGCTTAGAGGCTTCAACTTGAACCAGGTTAGAAAAATGCTAATTCTCAGGTAAGAATTTTCACAATAATACCTTTGCCAACAAGTGCAAAGCTAAAAGGGGCGGTTTTACTTCCGCCCCTTTTTTATTGCCCTCAGATCTCACCGCCGGCAACTCAATAGCAAATTGAGATTTATTCCATCAGGAAAAATTATTTAAGTGTAGAAATGCAAAGAAAAAGCCAGGGGAGGCCAAATTGTTAATTTTTGGGTCCCCAATTGTTTAATTTCCGGAATGGCGTTAAATGGCTTTAGTTAGTTTTTCCGGTGAGGCAGTGGGCGCTATTTCTCCTCATCCCCTTTCATAATCCTCTGACGGATTACTTCCCACTGGTGAGTTGAAAGAAAACTTTCGTTCAGGCTTTCATGAATTTTCCTGAGAAAATTAAAGGGCAATGCAAACGTCATAAGATCTGCCGGAAGCTTTGCACGTGCTGAAATGTCGTGCATCCCCCAGACAGCCTTGTCTTCATTTTTCAGGGCGTGCTGAAGAGGCATCATAACGGATGCCGCACAGGCAGAGGCGAATCTTGTAATTACACGGTCCTCTCTTTCCGGGGCATCATAATAAGCAAGAAAAGAAAGGGCGCTTAACTGGTCGGCATTTGCAAAGAATATCACTACCTCTGGAATTTCATCCTGTGTAAAATTCTCCAGTGGTTTTAATATCGTATATCCTTCGGTTTTATTTTCCATCCGGATCCCTTCTAGGTACTTCTTTGTAAGTTCGGGATTTTTAACAAACCTTTCGCATTCCCTGCCCGGAAAAGGTCCGCAGGAAAGGAAGTTTTCAATTCCCGGGAAAATCCAGTCCTTGTATCCGAAGTAAAATGCCGAGCAGGCAAATCCCATTGTATTTTCGCTGAATGCAAAGGTTTTACCTTTTGCACTTTGAAATATAAACGGCATAACACAGCCCTGACCGGGCTTTTTTAATTCGAGTGCATCCAGGGGTTTACTCTTGTCATGATACAGCCCGACTGCGCTGTATTTTAATGCCAGTTTCTCTTTGAATTCCTGGCCGATATTGCTGGTTGAGGTCATTTGCTGGGCTTAATCCTTTTTTGTCAAATAATTATTCTTTAGGCATTTCAAAGATATTAAAAAACTTATTAATAAAAAGTGCATATTCCTGTTGCAGAATGTGCCGGATCAGAAAACCCCTGGCTAATCACAATGCTGCCAGCCCGGTTCATCATCTGGTATGCGACTTAAAACCGGGGAACCATGCGCCGAACGTAAACTCCTCCATCGCGGGCCGGACTGTAATAGAAAAAGCCCGGGGTTAAGTATCTCCCGGGCTTTTCATTTGCCTTATTAAGCTGTTTTCATTTTTTCTTTTATTGTAATTTCTTTTCTTTCGCCTATTTTGAAGAGACGCCTGAATTTAAGTATTTCTCCAGGGTCTTCTTCAGATTCTCTCCCCTTGCATCCATGTCAATTGCAAGAATTTTTCCCTGATCCGATACAAGAACAACCTTGGGAATGCCGGTAATTCCAAATTTCTTTGCTATTTCACTATTAAAACTCTTGTCCAGAAAGGCATGCAGCCATGGCATCTTGAACTTTCCCTCCCGGAATTTAACGACGTCTTCTCTGCTGCCGTCCAGTGAAATGCTTAATATTTCAAAGTTCTTGTCTTTGAATTCCTGATAAGCTTCGTGCAGGCCCGGCAGTTCTCCAACACACGGTCCGCACCAGGTGGCCCAGAAATCCATCAAATAAAATTTCCCCTTCAGCGTCTTGTTGGAATAGATGACGTTTTCATCAGAAAGAGATTTTACTTCAAAATCTGGAACATCAGCACCAACCATTAGCGTCAGAAAATCAGCTTTGATGCTTTTGGCCTGATACGTATTCGGGCAGTCTTTTAATATCCTTTGAATGTAAGCGTTAAAGCTAGCAGTATCCCCTTTTACTTTTGCATCCCAGATCAGGCCCCTTAATGCTTCTGCTTTGACGGATGTATTCTTCTGTACCTCAACTACATCTTTTATGTATTTATCAAATTTCCCCTTGTTCTCATACCTGAAGCCTCTGGTCATTACCGCCAAAAGATTCGGGTTTATCATCCACAAGTCCGATTCCGGAGGAACAGCTTCAATCGTCTGGCGGCAAATCATCGTATCAAACTTGCTGTTCTCAATATAAGGCCAGTACTTTAAGTAACTGATTGAATAGTAGCCCTTTAGGAATTGATCCTTTTCGGAAAAGGCCTTTATCCTTAAGCCTTCAATTGCTGCTGAAAAGTCCGGTCTTTTGTCCTTGTTGTCTGCGGCTTCCAGGTGCATGCGGTTCAGGTTATTGTTATATTCAACGCTATTCTTGAGCATTATGATTTCGGGAAGAGTCTCGTCTTCAGCAACAATTTTCTCCTCCGTGTTTTCCGGAATAAGCTTTGACGGATCGAATTCTATGTGGACTGTTTTTCCCTTCTTATAAATTACCGACCTGAAGTCGCCGCCGGAATCATACTTGAAGTCATCCGACATTGTTCCGTTCCAGCTGTGGGTTTCACTCTGTTTCGAAAGACCAATGAGCTCATATTCAATGGTGTCTTTCTCGGTATCTATATCCACAAAATAAATGCCTTTGTCGTTTTTCTTAAAAGTATATGGATTCTCCCGGCTATAATCGTTGATGCTGCAGATCATTTTGACTTTGCTGAAGTCATCGATGTAGCTGTTAGTGGCAAGTAAAACGTCAAATTTCAGTTGCTCTGTGTTATGAATGATTACGGGCAGGAACGTACTCCGGTGGTTTACGCCCGAGAGTCTTAGCTCGAGATATTTCGACTCGGTTTCAATTGTGAATGACCCGTCTTTTTCCACGGGGATCCTGGTAAATTTGTCGCTATTTTCATCATACACTTCAGCAACTGCTTTTGCCAGAGGCCTGCCGTCGTTGCCTAGAATCCTTCCAGAAATAGTGACCTTTTGTGCAAATAAAACGCTGCTGAAAGTGCCGATAATGAACAAGAACACTAGAATTAACTTTTTCATAGGATCTCCGGAAATGTTTGTAGTTTAAGTACATTTATAGGTAATTTGAGATTCTACACTTTAATGCTAATAATAGCAGAACAAACAAAAATAAGTAATATTCTACTGGTAAGGAAGGCTTTTTTTAGAATGAAAGCCCCTGAGGGTCTCCTGGAGCAAGTAAATGATGGTCACGTAGTTTATGGCTATTGGACTTTTGTAAAACATTCATAATATTTTTAAAGCACAATGGTAAGAGAAAAAGATGGGGCGCTTCTTATTATTCCCAGGTTTATGTCTACCGGACTGTTCCTATTCGTGATATAGAAGTTGTAAACTAAATTACTTACTGCCGTACCGGTAAGCGCACCTATCAGGACGTCGCTAAAATAATGTTTATTGTCTCTCATCCTGCTGTAAGCAACATAGGAGGCCCAACCGTATAATGCTGAAAATGAAGCAAACTTGAGGGCAAACCTCGGGATGGACTTTTCGGGCATTTTCTGATTTATATAATCGTTAAGCTCACGAGAAAGGAAAGAGGCGGCGGCAAAGGTAGTTGCGCTGTGGCCGCTGAAAAAACTCTCCATGTTGCTGCTGTCTGGACGCTGCCTTCGTGTCCAGTTTTTTGCAAATTCAGTAAGTGTGTAGGTATAAACAAGTGACTTGTAGAAAAGGAACGCGTGCCTGTGGTTTTCCTTGCCATCAGCACTGCCTGAGAACAGGTCATAGGCAACATTGTAGAGCGTTCTTGCGAGGAGTATGTCCTGCGGTATGATATTCTTATCCATGCTGCCGAATGAGTATCTTCCCGATATACCCAGCCTTCTTTGAATTTCATCATCAATTCCGGCTGATCTCAGCTTAATTCTGTCATCCTGGTCCGGAGCAAAATATTTCCCGGTTAAATAAACCGCCCCAATGGGCAGGTCGTACCACCTCAGGTTTTCTGTTACAGCCTGAGAAATATTGCCTGCCGACAGCTTGAGCTTTTGAATAAAATCCTGCGGCTGAATTACCGCCTGGAAGAGTAACAGCAGTACAACTATAATTCTCCCCATTTGTCAGTCAATCCCCTAAAAGAGTCGATATTGTTTAACAGGTATGCCCTTCGTTCTCTGATGAACCTCTTGAGTTCGGAGATTTCATCTTCGAGTGAAATTCCATTTGCACCGAGGTACGGATCTTCGTTGTAGGCACCTTTTATTTTAATATAAACAGAATCTATGATAGGGTAAAGTCTATCTTCGGTAAAGCAGCTATTTAGTATCATACGCAGATCCGACTTATAGATGGAAAGACAGCTGTCATTTTGCAGCAGCTTCCGGATTATCGCGTTATTGCCCGCTAAACCAACGTTTATTCCAGTGTCAAACGTCTTGTCAAAATCCCAGGGCAATATTCTATAAGGCGAATCCGGGTAATCTTTTACCAGGTAAAAATTATTCTCAAATCCATCAAGGTTATTCAGTACGGAAGTAACGGCATGATACATCAGGTACTGCCTGATATCAAGATATTTCCCGAGCCTCTGGAACAGATCACTATTATCTGAATTATCAAGGCAATGGATGAAATCCCGGAGATTGTTTAGGTTATTGTCATCGGGTATCTTCTTTTCAAAGCAGCTCGCTGGATTGTTTAGCTCCGTAAAAGAAAATTTTGCTTCAAAGATTACCTTTATGAGCTCATGAACGGGAATGTCCCTCTTTGCAAAAAAAACTTCGTCAATTTTTTCTGTGAGCAGATATAATCCCTTGGGCTTACCGTTTATCTTCAGGAATACGTGCGATGAATGGAAAACCTCAAAGCCGGCTTCGGAATATATGTAAGAAGCAAGAATGCTTCTGAGCATTGTCCTGTCATGAGGCTGGGCACTTAAGTTAAAACTGTTTTCGCCACCAATTTCCTGACCGTTATCAAGCCTGACATAATAGCCCCACTTTGGGAAATATCTTGAACCCGCCCCCTGCGCTTCCAATGTTGCACTCAGCTTCTCCCGGCCTGCGAAAATATCTGCCGCAACCGATACATTGCTGAACCTGTTTTCCTGCAGTATCTGGTAATTTCCGTCACTTATATAAGTGTCCAGCTGAGGAATTGAGGCTATGTTGTCTTCCGGGCCGTTTATTATGCTCTCCCGGCACGAAGTAATTGCAAGCATAAAAAGGACGGCTGAAATGTATTTAAGATACTTCATCAGAATGTAACCTGACATTCAAATACTAGTTTTGAGTCTGTTGTGCTGTAAGAGGAATTATATCTGTCTTTTGAAAGCAGCAGGTCGCCATTTAACCTGAGGCGCAGATCCTTGTCCAGATAAATATTCCCGCCCGCAATGATCTCAAAGGTGTGCGTGTTTTTCTCCCTACTGTCCGGGAAATACATTCCCGCGAGTAAAACAGGCTCTATGGTCTTTATTACCTCACCATCGGGATTGATAGAAAAGGCATTGATAGATTTTATTCCGCACACATACACGTTCCTTCCCTCTCCGGATAATTTTAGCCTTTGGCTTTCAATCGGATCCTCCACGTACTGAACTTCAAATGAAGATTTCAATAGTTCACCTTCATACACCAGATCGGCGCTAAAGCCATTGGCCCTCTCGGGGTATTCACCGCCAAGACGCTGATAAAGGTAATTTAGTGAATAAATAAGTGCCTCATCGTGAAAAGAGAACCTTCCTGCAAGGCTTGTGTTAAGAGAGTTATCCTTCATTAAGGCCAGTGAATATGAGAACGGGAACTCCGAGCGCTTCTTATTGAATTTATAATATGCCATCAGGCTTACGCTCCTGCCTCCGTAGCCTATGTCCGAAATTGAACGCTGGATGTAGCTTCTTTCAACTGTCAGGAGTTCCTCGGTATTTACAAGCTGCTCGAGTCCGAACGGTTTTTTAATGTTGCCCACCTTAAACTTCAGGTATTTCAGGTAGTCGAACTTTACAGAAAATTCACGCAGCAAAAGCCTTTCATCCTCAGAACTTCCGCGCATGTCCAGCTGGGCATCAAGATGCCTGTTGATTTTTATATCAGCCTGAAGTTTACCTTCATAATATACTTCCTGGTTATATTGCCTGAGTATATTCCTGTCGTAAAACTTGTAGCCGGCAGCGCCATAACCCGAAAACTGGACTTTTTCCTGAGCCAGGGAAGTTTCCCCGGAAAAGAAGGAGAGCACAATAATGGGGAAAATTATCGAAGGGCGTACGAATATGTTCATACGCCTGAACTTACTGAACAGTCTCAAATTTCAGCACCGTTAATTTATCTTTGATAGAATTGAAGAGTTTATCGGCAAAGCCCTGGGCAGTTATGTTCTTCTTAAGCATCACCTTATAGTCTATAATTGCCTTTTTATCATCTATGGCAGTAATGCTAATGATATCCCAGGCCTGAACGTCATCAGTAAATGTTCTTTCCACAATCTCCCTGCCGCTTATTACCTCATTTACCTTAACCCTTAGAATATTGCCCGTTCCCTGCGATCCCGCCCCCCCGAAGTCCGATTTCCAGAGGATCAGTATTATTAAAGTAATAAATACGGTTGCTGAAACTGCAACCGTGTACTGTTGCAATCCGCACGTCAGCCCGATTGCCATCTCAAGAAAAATGTATGCCGTATCCTGCGAATTATCCAGCCTCGTACGGAACCTGATGATGGATACTGCGCCTACCAGTCCAAAAGCCCCTGCCAGGTTATTTCCTATTACCAGCATGACCGATGTAACAACCAGGCTCAGGAATATCAGGGCCTGAAGAAAATCCTGGTCGTATCCTTTTTTTTTGTGGGTTATCATGTAAATTTTCACGACCGTCAGTGACAGCAGTGTTGTCGAAATAAAACTCGCCAGTACCGCAACCCAGCTGTAGTTTATGTGTATAGATGTTAATAATTTTAAGATGTCCATATTCGTTTAATTAATTTTAAAAAGGTTAAATCCGGGAACGGCATTCATTTGGCTACTTTCCGCACTTAATTTCAGCTTTCGTATTGACTCGCAATATTTTGAGAAATGCTCCGATCTTAAGCCATTAAATTTAAGCAACGATTTTAGCCATTCAGGCATGCTGTCTGCATACTTGATTTCCATGATTATAAAATCCTGAGGCATACTGCTTTTGAGTGCTGAAAAGCCGAGTATTTTATTCGGCATAGCCTCAAATTCCAGGTCGGAGTCAAAAGTAATTCTGAGTGTCCTTTCACTATTTTCAAAGGCTTCCCTGCGGTAATTTACCGCGGTAACGGGTTCTAATTTATAAAGGCCCATCTTCCCTGTAATTTCGTAGTAAATACAGCTCAGTTTATCTATGTTCAGTCCTTTGTTCTCTGAAACTATAAAGTCCGGCAATGTTTCATCCGTAATTTTGTCAATCAGGCAAAAATCAGCCTTAAAGCGGTCCTTTACGGTCACCTCATTGTTTTTTTTCTTAATTTCCAGGAATCCTGCGCCCTGTATATTCTCATCTTTTTTATACTGCCTGAAACGAACCTTAAACCTTGGATTAACCTTATTCATGTGCTCATTGAAGCACTTGAGTTCCCTGTTGTCGAAATAAACAGACCTTATTCCGGGATATTTATAGGCTTTTTCATCATTTGGCAGATAAAACCCTACCTGGCCCTTCATAATTTCTGCTGCTGCAGTGTTGATCAGAAATTTCTTTTCCAGTCTCCTGAACTGGAATTCGGCTGTTTCTTTCTTCGCATATCTTTCAATTTCAATCACATTTCCATTATCAGTCATTGTTTTATTCCTCTTCCGCAATCTGTATTAGTGTTACTTCATAATTTATTTTTCAGGTGCTGCATCAATAATCCCTGAGCTATTTCCCCGTATAGTTCTTCTCCTCTTCCTTAGAACTGCTTCCATTATTCCATCTGTCCCATCTTTTACCCCTCATATCTTCATCTTATTCTGCACCGACAAAATCTTTAGCTCAGTACGGACGTTAAACATTTTTATGACGTTAAATATTCAGATCGGGATTATCATCAGCGCCCGTTTTGTGTGCCGGCCATTAAAACAAATGCCATGCCACTTCAGAATAAATGCATCAAAACAAGGCTGCGGACGTATTTTTCGATGAGTGCGCTTCTTATATATAAGCACTTTCTTATTTTTGCTTCTTATATAAAAGCAACTGATGACATCTAAGGAATTGTTTCCTGCAATTTATTTTAAGGAGGAACCCGGCAGCAATAACCTTTTTGCCAGTGCGTTATTTGCAGCACACCTGTGCCGCCGGGTTCTTTTTAATTTACTTTTGGTAAGCTGGATTTTCCAATTCTGCCTCAGCTGCCTCTTTGCCCGCATTTTTTCTTTTGAGCTTCATCTTTATGGTTTCAAAAGACATATAGATCGATGGAACCAGAACCAGCGTCAGGAATAGTGAACTTGTAAGGCCGCCAATAATAACCCATGCCATACCGTTTTTCATCTCGGCACCTGCCCCACTTGCTAACGCAACAGGAAGCATACCAAAGATCATTGCTGCAGTCGTCATGAGTATAGGACGGAGCCTTTCTTTTCCGGCTTCAATTAAGGCTTCTTTTAATTCGCGCCCTTCGGCCCTTAAGTGGTTTGTAAAGTCCACCAGAAGAATTGCATTCTTGGCAACCAGCCCCATGAGTGTAATGAGCCCGACAATTGAAAATATTGTCAGGTTCTCCAGAGTCAGTCCGAGTGCAAAGAACGAGCCTATCAAAGCCACGGGAATTGAGAAGAGTACAACTACCGGGTGGAGCAATGAATTGTAAAGCGTAACCATGGTAAGATAGATCAGTATTAGTGCCGCAATCATTGCATAACCCAGGCTTGAGAATGCCTCTCCCTGAGTCTTGAGCATACCTGCGGGCTTAATGGTTACTCCTGCGGGAATCCTGCCTTCAAAGCCTTTCTTTATTTCGTCACCTACCGTACCCGATCCCCTTCCTATAACAAAGCATGACACTGTTATGGAGCTGTTGCGGTCTGTTCTTTCAAGCATGCTTGGACCCATTGTCTGCGTAATCTCGGCAAACTGGTTCAGCTCAATTGCCTCGCCGCGGCTGTTTATAAAAGTAATGCTTCCTACGTCATTGCTGTTTTTCCTGTCGAACTTGTCGAAGGCAAGATTAATGTCGTACTCAAAAGGTCCGTCTGTATATTTTGAATCTGTGTTGCCTGCAAGCGCGGTTCTCATTGTGGCACCAACGTCGGCAATTGAAAGGCCCAGCTGCTCCATTTTCTGGCGGTCAATTTGTATTTTCACCTCCGGCTTCGGATCGTCAATTGAATACTTAACGTCCGAAGTGCCGGGAGTCTTTTTCATTATATCCATAAGCATCGTAGCCGTGGAGCGTATTTTTTCCATGTCTGTCCCGTTTATTACAAACTGTACCGGCGCGGTTCCGGCACCTCCGGCAACGCTTGTAGGTGATACCCTTACTTTTACTCCCGGAACCTTTGCCGCTATTTCCTCTTTCATCATTTTGCCGTATTCATTTACGCCTATAGTCCTGTACTTTTTATCAACTATCGTAACAGTCAGCTGCGTAACGTTATTCTTGGCTGTAGAACTGAGCATGTTACCTGAGTAGCCTACGTTTGTAAATATCTTAACAACTTCTTTCTTTGAAGCCAGAATACCTTCTACTCTCTTTGTCAGCATATTGTTTGCAGACACGGAGATCTGTGGCGACATCTCGAGATCAACTACAAATTCACCCTGATCCGTGTCTGGGATGAATGCTGTTCCTATGAGCCCCGCCGGGAACAGCGTGAGAGAGGCAATAAAAAGAGCTACTACCCCGGCATATAAAGTCTTCCTGTGCGATAATCCGTACCTGAGTATGCCTGCATATAAACCTTTTACCTTATTGAACCCGTTCTCAAACGTGCGGCTGAATCTTCCCATAAATGTATCTGAAGAGATGTCTTCAAGCCTGCCGAACTTAGAAAGCAGCAAGGGGGTAAGCGTGAAGGATACCAGCAGACTCGACAGAGTTGAAATGACTAAGGGAAGTGCAAACTCCTTCAGTATATTTCCAATTATTCCGCCCGTCACCATAAGAGGCAGGAATACAATTACTATAACAAGCGTTATTGATATTGCCGTATAAAGAATCTGTTTCGCACCCTGAAGTGCGGCCTCAAACCTTGTCTTGCCCATTTCAAGGTAACGGTAAATGTTTTCAACGACCACAATGGAGTCATCTACAAGTATGCCTACTGCAAGCGAAAGTGCCATGAGCGACATAATATTTAGCGTATAACCAAACAGGTAGAGGAATATGAACGCAGGTAGCATTGAAAGCGGCACTGCAACCATTACTATCATTGCACTTCTCAGGCTGTGGAGGAAAAGGAAACTTACAACCGAAACAATCAATATCGCCAGCAGTAAGTCCTCCACAACAGAGTTAACCGCTTCCATCGTGTATGTGGAGTTATCAGTTGCAATTTCAAAGCGCATGTGATTCGAAGCGTATTCCTTTTCTATTTCCTTTATTTCGTTTCTTACCAGCCTTGCTACTTCTACCGTGTTGGCATCCGACTGTTTCTGGACCTGAATGCCGATTGAAGAAGCATTATTTAACCTGCTTAGCTGCGTCTGCTCGGCAATTCCATCCTCAACTTCCGCAACGTCTTTTACCAGCACTTTGCTCTGGTTATTAAATACTGCAATTGCAGTATTCTTTAGCTCTTCAAGCGAAGAATACTTTGCCGAAAGCCTAACAGTGTACTGCTTGTTTGTTTCTTCAACTTTGCCTGTCGGGAAATCCTGGTTTGCTTTCTGGATTGCCATAAGCACCTGCAGTATCGAAAGGTTATATGACTTAAGTTTATCCCGGTTTACGTTAACCTTAATTTCCCTTTCGCTGCCGCCAAGAAGACTGACCTCTCCCACACCTTTGAGCTTCGATAGCCTCGGCTTTATCCTGTCTTCAGCTATTTTGTAAAATTCTGCCGGAGGCATTTCAGCCGTTAAGGCAATTTTCATTATCGGCATTTCCGAAGGGGAAAACTTGCTAATAACGGGTGACTTTACACCCGTCGGAAGCGTTGCCAAAACAGAGTTGATCTTTCTCTGTGCGTCCTGTACTGCCTGGTTAGGATCAGCTGCACTCTTGAGCTCGATTGTAGTAAAGGATACACCCTCCTGAGAAACTGAGGTCATTTTATCCAGGTTCTCCAGCGTCGATAAGGCATCTTCAAGCTTTTTTGTAACCGAGGACTCCACCTCGCTTGCCGAGGCACCCGGGTATACCGTTGCTACTGTTACGACGTTGGTCTCGAATTTCGGCATAAGATCTATGTTCAGCATACTAAATGTAGCAAAGCCCAAAAGAGCAATCGTTGCGAAAAGAACAAAGACTATCAGCGGCCTTTTTAGCGATAAATCTATCATTATTATTCTCTCTTAATTATTTATTGTAACTACGCGTGAACCATCCGCCAGGTTGATCTGTCCGGCTGTAACAACTGTTTCCCCTTCACTAATGCCGCTAAGGACCTCGAGGAAGTTTCCGTAATCGTTACCAATGGTAACACTTCTGAGGTGTGCTATATTACCGTTTACCACAAATACTTTTGCATCCTTGATGCTTCCTGTCAGAGCCTCCCTTGGTATCAGGAGCACATTGTGTTTTGATGCCATGCCGAATTCCACGGAAGTAAATGTTCCTGCTTTGAGGGGGTGCAATTGATTGTTATTAATGGCTACCTCAACTGAATAGTTATGCGCCTGGTCACCCTTACTGCTTACAAATGTCACCTTGCCCGAATACGTTACACCCGGATAAACCGACGAAGAGGCACTGACGCTCATGCCTGTTTTTATGCTGTAAACATCCTTTTCGGAAACACTTAAATTTATCTTCAGCTGTGAAATGTCAACTATCCTGGCTACAGCACTGCCTGGCCCGGCAAGAGAGCCTTTTTCAATCAGCTTTTCAACTATGTAGCCGTTCTGTGGGGCAGCTACCCTCATGAATTCCAGCTGCTTTTTAGCCTGTTCCACCGAAAGCTTTGCGTTTTCATAGTCAATCTTTTTATCCCTCAGCTGGTTTTCCGTGGAGGCTTTCCCGGAATAAAGATTTTTCTCCTTATTGTAATCGTCCTCAGCCCTTGAAAGAGCAAGCTTGGCTTTCTCAAGTGAAAGCTGGGCAAGCCTGTCATCTAACTGCGCCAGTACTTTCCCCTTTGTCACATAGTCGCCTGTACTGAAGTTTATTTTTATCACCTCCCCGTTACCCTGCGACTGAATGAGAACTTCGTTTTTTCCTGCCGTTGTGCCTACAAGTGTAAACCTGGCAGACTCTTCCTGCCTGAGCGCCTTAGCAATATTCACTGTAACGGACTTAAAGTTCAGGTCGTTAGTCTTGTTCCTTTTGTCCACTTCAGCTTTATTTCCCATCAGCTTGGCGGATATTACTATTAATGCAATAAGTACTGAACCAATTATTAAGATTTTCTTTTTCATTTTCTGTTTCTCTTCTTGCTTCTCGTTTGTTGTAAAATGAATATTGTCAGAGTGAATTTATATATGCCGGTAAAGACCCTTTTGCCTTTTCAACATCCAGCCGGGCAATGTAGAGGTCAAGCAGTGAGTTAACATAATTTGTCTGCGCCTCACGGAGTTTTGTCTCCGAATCAATCAGCGCCAGTGCCGTTGCCTTGCCTTCACGGTATTCAAGCTGAGAATTGTTGTATACCTTGCGCGCAAGAGCAACGTTCAGACTCTGCGACTGAATGTTGTCATAGGCATTGTTGTATTTTATGATGGCATTGGACATTTCGAGGTTTATCCCCTGCTCGGTCTTCCTGATTGTTTCCTTCAGCTTGTCAATTTCAAGAGAGGCCTGCTGTACTCTGGCCAGTGTTTGTCCCCCGTTAAATATAGGAAGGCTTACCTGCAACCCTATAGAGTAGTAGTTAAACCACTCCTTGTGCGAATTAAACAGATCTGCCTGTGGCCTCTGTGCCTGGTAGGAATAGTTTCCAAATGCACTTAATGTCGGAAGCTTCTTTGATACTTCGTTTTTCCAGTTCAGCTCCTGGAGCGTGAGTCCCGACTGAAGCATTCTGTAATCAGCCCTGTTCTGAAAGTTCACCTCTTCATCTGCCGAATATTTCAGGCTTTCAATTTTCCCGGCAACCAGTGAATCCTGGCTGAAGTACATGCTGTCGCTTAAGCTAATTGCCGTTTCAAGCGGCATGCCTATCTTAAACTTCAGTACGTTATACGACTGTTTGAGTCCTTCACGGGCCTTTTTCAGCTGGTACTGAAGGTTATTCTGATTTACATTAAGCCGGTCCACGTCTGTTTCCACGGCACGGCCGTTCTCAAACCTGAGCTTTGTATCCTGGAAGGCTTTCTCAAGTGAAACAAGATTGTACTCAAGCAGCTTTATTTGCTTCTGTATTACTAGTGTCTGATAATAAGCAGAGGCTACCTCGTAAATGTTCTGTTCTGAAATACTTTCTGTATTCTGCCTGTAATAATTGGCAGATTCTTTTGCGGCGCTCAGACCCACCCAGAATGAACCGTTAAAAAGGAGCTGTGTAACCTGCCCTGTAAAGGTAAAATTATACTTGGTGCCGAATTTTACTGCCATAAATGACCCCGGAGCACCACCCATTAGCTCACCCGGCAGAAGCTGTGCGGGAAGCTTCAGGTTATTTACAAGATTTCCTGTTATATCAAATTGCGGCAGCCCCGAACCTGCCACCTCATTTACTTTCTTTTTGGCTATCTCTTCATCTATACGGGCAGCCTTGAGATCAGTATTCTTCTCAGAGGCATACTTTATGCAGTCCTTCAAGGAAAAACCCGATTGCAGCGGGCTCTGTGCTCTAAGAGGCAACGACATGAAGGCCAGCAGCAGCAAGGAACATAATACAATAAATTTGAATTCCGGCTTCAATTTTTCTCCGTTTCTTTCACAAATTGTTAACTGATTGTTTTTCTGTTCAATTATACTTTCAGTTTATGTGCCAGTACGGTTTTTGATGGATTATAAGTATTTAGAAACAAAGCAGGGAGGTAATTGCTTTTATTTAAGCACTTTCTTAAATTCATCGCTTAAATATGAGCAGTATGACGAATTATGAGACCAGATATGCAAAAAGATAACATCTCGCTTCTCCTTTCACTCAATGAAACTATTGCAACTGTTCAGAGCCCTGAGGAACTGATGAAGCCGATTTTTGAAAAGATTTATAAGATGTATAATTCACCCGTTGGAGGCATTTGCCTGTTCCAGAATGATAAAACCAACGCCTACATTTTCTTTAGCGAAACTTCTCCCGATTTATTAACCCAAAGACCGGAAGTTTCCATAAGTAAATGGCTTGGGGTGTATAAGCTCAATGAGCTTCCTTTCGGACTGGATCTCACTTCCGACAGGATTATCAGCCACGACACTCCTTCTATACTAAAGAGCCTGAACGGCAAACCTGAATACAGGCACATAATTGAAAAGAATAATGTCAGCCGGCTCGTTCAGGTCCCGTTGCGCTGCAGCGGAATAATTACAGGATTTTTTCTTTTTGGCGTCTCTGGGGAAAATCCCTTTGAGGATGAGGAAAAGCTGGAATTTATCATGCAGTTTGCAAACCTGGCGGGTGTGGGGATCAGGAATTTCCTCTACTTCGATGAACTGCATAAGCGCGAGCTTTTTCAGTCTGCCCTGCTTAGGATTACTAATAGCCTGGTTGCAGTAAAGGACAGGGACAGCCTTTTCTATCAGCTGGCACGTGAATTTTACAAGCCGGAAGTCGGTGAACCTTTCTGCAATTATGCAGAAGCCAGGTTGTCCAACTTTTTTACAGGCAGCCCACTCATCGTAAGATTTAAGCTGCAGGAGAACTTTGAATATATTCCTTACGGAGCTAACCAGGATGTATTTTCCATGCTGGAATCCTCAGGCATTACTCATCCGGGCGATGGCATTCCACTTGTAATTGACAACAGGCAGCTCGAAGGCTTGTGCAGCAGGAACCCACGTCTTAGCCTTATCTGCCGGAATTCCCAGGTACATGAGCTCCGTTGGGAACAATATACGACAACCGACGGAAGAAGGATTGAATCCATAATGGGAATCATCAAAAAGAAAATTCCTCCAACGCTGGAGCTCTCCTTTACCTCTCAGCTTGTACCTCAGTTTGCGGTACTGCTTAAAAACTATGCCGCCTATGAGGAAATTGACTCCCTCAAAAAACAGCTCGAAGAGGAAAAAGTCTCGCTTATAGATGAAATCAGCCATCAGGACAGCTACCAGGACATAATAGGCTCCAGCACAATCATTCAAGGCGTATTATATAAGGTAAAACAGGTGGCCATGCTAGACGCTACCGTGCTTATACTGGGTGAAACAGGCACGGGTAAGGAAATGATTGCCCGGGCAATTCACAATACTTCTTCCAGGAAAGACAAAGTAATGGTAAAAGTTAACTGCGCAACCCTCCCGGCCCAGCTCATCGAGTCAGAGCTCTTCGGCCATGAAAAGGGTTCTTTTACCGGTGCAATGGAAAGAAGGATAGGTAAGTTTGAACTTGCTAACGGCGGCACAATTTTCCTGGACGAGATCGGTGAACTGCCTCTTGAGCTTCAGGCAAAACTCCTGCGCGTTCTTCAGGAAAAAGAATTTGAGCGCATCGGTGGAAAACAAACCCTTAAGGCCGACGTTCGCGTTATTGCAGCAACAAACCGCAACCTCGAAGAGGAAGTAAACGCAGGCCGCTTCAGGGCTGACCTCTTCTACCGCCTTAATGTATTCCCGATTACTGTCCCCCCGTTAAGAAACCGCAAGGAGGACCTGCCACTATTTGTCCGGCATTTTGCAGAAAAGTACGCCAGGTCAATGGGTAAAAGGGTAAAAGAAATTTCCAGGGCTGACTTTGAGGCATTCATGAATTATGACTGGCCTGGCAACATCAGGGAACTGGAGCATATGATCGAAAGGGCCACCATAGTCTCAACCGGGCAGACACTGGACTTCTCCGACGTCAAGTTCGTTAAAAATAACAAAAAAGAAGAGGATTTCTCTTCTTTCAAGACACTCGAAGAAATGGAAAAAGAATACATTATATCGGCTCTCAGGGCTACAAACGGAAAAATCATGGGTAAAAACAGCGCCGCGGAACTCCTCGGCCTCAACGGGAAAACCCTGGGCTCAAAGATGCGCAAGCTGGGAATAAAAAGAGAGGTTATAATCAGCTGATGAACTTAAAAAGAAGCTCAAATTGCCGCATGATATGTAAAACTTTCAATAAGAGCCTGTGGGCAGGGCTCTATAAAAGGGCTGCCCATAGGCAAAAACTTGCAGAATAAAAATCTAATCCACTATAAACAGCCTGGCTCCGGTAGCCGTATAGGAGCGGTGAGGCTCTGTATTGTCGGCCACCTGATAGCTCATCCCCGGAGTAAGGGTAAACTTCCTTCCGTCAGAAAGCTCAGTTATGAGCTCCCCTTCAAGGCAAAAGAGAATGTGCCCTTTTGGGCACCAGTGATCGGCAAGATACCCGGGCGAATATTCAACCATGCGCACGCGTATGTCGCCAAATTGCTGTGTGTGCCAGTAAGCAGTACCGGTTTCTCCTTTGTGCTCTGTTCTGGCAATTCCCGACCAGTCTGTAATGCCGAATGGAATACCGGACATTTTCATACTTAAGATGCTCCCATTTTTTCGTTCAGTAATATAGCGTAATTTTTCAAAAATAGTTAACTCTTTCTGAAATTCTTCATCCCGGCATTTACATTGCATTTTTTTATACAGATAGCCCACTGAAAGCAAGCTACTGCGCCCAGGGAACCAATATTTATTTCCCGAAATAATGAGGCTTACAAGCATATGGTATCCTGGCGTAATTTATTATATTATCAGCAGTAACGAAATTTCGGGCTTTTAGAGGAATAATTGACAGGGGCAGAAATGAAAGTTTACAGGCTTGAATCGAAACAAATTTTACCAATCAGCAAAAGCGAATGCTGGAAGTTTTTCTCCGATCCCGGGAACCTTCAGAAAATAACGCCGCCCGAAATGGATTTTAAGATAATTTCGGATCTGCCGGAAAGAATGTACCCCGGACAGATTATAATTTACCGCATAAAGGTATTTCCGGCAGTTTACGTTACTTGGATTACTGAAATAACCCACGTAACGGATTATGATTTTTTTGTCGATGAGCAAAGATTTGGCCCATATAAATTCTGGCACCACGAACACACATTCAAAGAGCTCGGTGCTGAGATCGAAATGACCGACTTGGTGCACTATGCCATTCCATTCGGGCTGATAGGACGAATTCTGAATGCGGTCATAATTAAAAGGAGGCTTAATAAAATTTTCAGCTTTAGAAGCATGTTCCTGAAAGACCATTTTTCATAAAGAATCCCGCCTGGAATTTTTGTCTGCTTTTCAAGCTTCTTAAAGAAACTGTTTTGTCCGTAATCGTACACCCATATTGCGAAACCGTACATTCAGTACCTGAAATATCATTCTTTTAGCCTTTAGGTTCGCGGCATCAATATTGTTACTTTATTGCTGTAATTTCAGGAAGTGCTGTCCGGAATCCACCCCCGGGGGAATATGCTTCCGTGCCACCACATGGTAATAATCAGAGAAACAAATGCTTAAAAATTATATATACATAGCCTTCAGAAATCTTCTCCATAAGAAGACATACTCCATCATTACTATTGCAGGCCTTACAGTTGGTATGACCTGCTTTTTTCTGATATCCGCATATATGAGGTTTGAGGAAAGCTACGATAGTTTTCACGAAAACGGCAAATTCATTTTCAGGGTGGATAAAATAGTCCAGTCAAAGGATGAGCGCTTTCAGCGAGCTTTCACGGGCTCATACCTTGGACCGAAACTTGAGCAGGACTTCCCTTCGGTTAAAAATGCCGTCCGCATAACCACTTCTTTCAGAAGAATGCTCGGCATCTCGGGAAAAGTTTTCAAGGAAAACAGGTTCCTTCTTGCAGATAAAAACTTCTTCAAAGTCTTTTCTTTTAACCTGATTAAAGGCGACAAGACTTCAGTTCTTGCCGAACCCAATTCTGTGGTAATCACGCCTTCGGCAGCAAGAAAGTATTTCGGTTCTGAAGACCCAATGGGAAAAATCATACTGGATAACAACAAAACGCCTTTAATTGTCAAGGGAATCGTTCAGGAGGCCCCGCCTAACTCAACAATTAAATTCAATTTCATTGCCCCCTTCTCCCTTCTGAAAACTGCATCCGTCACCACTTTAGATAAGGTTGACTGGGATGGCCCTGTATGGACCTATATCCAGCTAAATGGAAAATCCAGTCCTTTAGAACTTGAGAAGCAGTTCCCCGCATTTGTCAGGGACAATATAACCAGGGGTGAGATGAATCCGGTTGCATTTAAGCTCGTCCGCTTAAAAGATATTTATTACACACGGGCCGACGGCGCTCCAATGGGTGACTGGGGCTTAAAGCCTGTTACATATATACTGTATATAATATCTCTGATGGTACTGCTGATTGCATGCATAAATTTTATAAACCTTCTTTCTGCCCGCTCCATAACGAGGGCTAAGGAGATTGGGGTAAGAAAAGTCCTTGGTGCCAGCCGTCTTCAGCTATTGCTTCAGTTCGTGGGAGAATCTGTCATTATAAGCTTCTTTGCATTGCTTCTGGCCATTGCCCTTTCAGAAATCCTTTTGCCGTTTTTTATCCGCCTGATAGGTTCTGCATTCCCTACTCTTGGCGTGCTTCCCGGAAGAAACATTAGTTTCGGCATTCTTAGCCCGGGCTTTGCAGGCTTTATGGCCATGGTTGCCTTGGCAGTCGGTGTTTTGTCCGGCTTATATCCTGCATTTGTTTTAAGCACAATGAAGGTTGTAAACGTAATAAAAGGGAAGTCCGGAAGCGGGAAGTCACAGGCCTTATTTAGAAGGATTTTCGTCGTCTTTCAGTTTGCCACAGCCCTTATATTCATTAACTGTACGATCTTTCTCTTAAGACAGATTGATTCATGGAAAAACAAAAATCTCGGGTTTAATAAGGATAACATTGCAGCCATTACTCTTTACTCCAATGATGCTCTAAATAAATATGAGAGCTTAAAAGCAGCGTTGAAACGTGAGCCGGGAGTCGAAGCTGTTACCTCATCGGATCTGCTCCCGGGCTGCTTTGATGCAAGACGCATAATGCTCAATGCCGGCAGCAGGAAAGGTGTAAGTGTCCTGGCTTATACAGTAGATTACGATTTTATTAAAACCATGGGGCTTAAGCTAACCGGCGGCCGGGATTTTAATGAAGGAAATAACGACAAGGAACAAAATTCTTTCATAGTAAATGAAAGTGCCGCAAAATTGCTTTGTTTTCAGAACACCTCTAACCAGCCAGTGGAATTTTACTTCGGGGGAAATAACAAAGCTGAGCCCAAGGTTTCGGGGCACATTATTGGAACGGTCGGTAACTTCAGATACCGGATGCTTGCATCGCTAAAAGACCCGCTTCTCATAAAACTAAATGAACAGGCCGCGGGCTACATGCTCATAAAACTCAACAACACAAGTAACATGCAGACAATTGGACATATAAGATCCATATGGAACTCAATGAATATTGGTCAGCCTTTTGAATACTCATTCTTATCTGATGAGCTTGATGCCGGATATTCAACCTTTGACTCCACTGCCAGCCTGGTTCGTATGGCTTCTCTTTCCGAAATCGTGATTGCTATAATGGGTTTATTCGCACTGGCCTCTTTTGTAATCGAAAGAAAGACAAAAGAAATAGGCGTAAGAAAAGTCCTGGGCTCTTCCATAAGAAATGTAATTTTTCAGCTCTCAAAATCTTTTGTGCTCCTGGTCATTATTGCCGCGGCCGTTGCCTCTCCTGTTTCTTACATGATAATTACAGATCTGATACGGAATATTGAAGGTCATGCGGATGTACCCGTATTTACTTTTATATCAACCTCAGTAACTGTAATTGCTTTTTCCACATTTGTCGTTTGCATTAAAGCCTATAAGGCTGCATCAGTAAACCCCGTAAATAGCCTGAGGTGCGAATAAGAAAAACTTTCTTTTACCTGTATGTGTGGCTTTAATGCCGGTGGGCTTTACATTTTTCTTATTTTTATCTATGTTGGCCGCACATAATTTCAGGAGTTCTCAGAGATGATAAGATTTTCCTTCGTCTTGCTGCTTGGCGCAACATTATTTTTGGGCAATCTTCAGGCGCAAAATCAAAGTGCTGCCGGATACTGGAAAGGCACCCTTTCTGTTGCTGAGATGAAGCTCAATATTGCCATTACCATCCGGAATAGTGCCGATAACTTCAACGGCAATATCGACATTCCGGAACAGAATGCCATGGGAGTGCCTTTAAGCAAATTTCAGCTCACGGGCTCCAGCATCCATTTTGAACTTGAAACACCCGGGAAGCCCGGGCGCCTGGCTACTTTTGACGGCATCATTCTGGATAGCCTCCTCGAAGGCACTTTTTCTCAAGCAGGAGTAAAAGGCTCCTTCTTGCTCAAGAGAACTTTAGATCCTTCTTCAGCCGAGAAATCCTTGCCCTATAAGCAGGAAGAAGTCAGCTTTGAGAATGGTGATATAAGAATCTCAGGAACACTCACCCATCCCGGTTCCATCAGCGCCCCGGCGGTAATACTTATAAGCGGAAGCGGGCAGCAAAACCGCGACGAAGATATTTTCGGCTTTAAGATCTTTAAGGTAATTGCCGATTACTTCACACGCGGAGGTATTGCAGTACTTCGCCTTGATGACCGCGGAATTGGCCAGACTGGCGGCGACGCTGTAAATTCCACTACTGCCGATTTTGCCTCCGACATAGAGTCTGCTGTAAATTTCCTTAAAACCCGCAATGATATCGATAAATCGCATATCGGTCTCATGGGCCACAGCGAAGGAGGGCTGATTGCACCTATGGTCGCATCAAAAAGAAGTGATATTGCTTTTATTATTTGCATGTCTGGTGTTGGGCTTAAAGGCGACAGCCTCATTATGTCTCAGTTTTATTATTCTCTGAAAAATTCAGGCGTGAGCCAGAAGATTTTTAATGAACAGTCTGCACTTCAGAGAAAAATACTTAAAGCGGCAAAGAGTAATGACTGGACTGAAATTACCTCGGAGCTTAAAGAGTTATTTGCACACGATTACGATAAGTTGCAAGATCATATAAAAAAACAGATGCCGCCTAGAGAAAAATATCTGGATAATGTTGTTGCCGGCAGGCTTGCTCAGGTTAAAAGCCCATGGTTCAGATATTTTATCAGCATCGATCCTTCCTTATATTTTGAACAGGTAAAGTGCCCCGTACTGATGATGTTCGGAGATAAAGACAGACAAGTCTTTGCCGAAGAAAATAAAGATGCTATGATCAGAGCCCTCGAAAAAGGAGGCAACAAAATGTATACTGTAAAAATTTTCACCGGAGCGAACCACCTCTACCAGAATGCAAGAACGGGTGACGTCCTGGAATATTCATCTCTTCCCAAGGAGTTTGTACCCGGATTTCTTCACTATACTCTTGACTGGATAAAACAGGGGCTAAAGCAATAAAAGCATCCGGAACTTCTTTACTTTTTGTTTTCCCGGAGCCTTTTTTGCGCCATTGAACTTCTGTTAAATTAGGCTTACCTTTTTAGCATCATCTCTTACTAAAGGATTTTCAGCTAAAAAGTAAATATGGAAAATAAAAAAGGAATTTTTCTTCAGCCCGAAGGAAATCTGCAGGTCCTCTTTGATAAGATGACCCAGGGCGCTGTCTTTCATGATGCCAGTGGCAGGATAATCTCAGCTAATCCTGCGGCCCTGGAAATACTGGGCTTAACCGAGGACCAACTTTTCGGGCGCACTTCACTGGATCCCAACTGGAAAACAATACATGAAGACGGTTCGGACTTCCCGGGCGAGACTCACCCGGCCATGATTGCGCTTAAGAAAAATAAAAAAATAAGCAATGTTACAATGGGGGTCAGAAATTCTGCCCTCGAGACCTACCGTTGGATCAGAATAACGGCTGAACCTCTATACAAAAATTCAGATCAACTCCCTTTCCGCGTCCTGGTCATTTTTGACGACATTACAGAAATTAAAATGTATTCCGATGAGCTGACGAAATTCAACCTGGAGCTCGAAAATACCAATAGGCACATGAGTGAAGAGATATTACTGCGCAAGGAAGTGGAGACTCAATTGCGCATGATACTTGAAAACTTGCCGATCGGAATCTGGCAGACCGACGAAAAGGGCTCCATCATTTTCGGTAACCCCATAGCCAGATCTATATGGCAGGGCGCCAGGTACGTCGGAATCGACAATTACTCAGAGTACAATGCCTGGTGGAAGGATACTGGAGAAAAACTACGGTCGGAGGACTGGGGAGCATACCGAGTGCTCCAAAGCGGCAAACCCATATTGAATGAAAAACTTACAATCCAGTGCTTCGACGGTACATTTAAGACCATTCTTAATTCGGCTGTACCTATCTTTAACGCAAACCACGACTTGCTTGGCGCCATTATTATCAACCAGGATATAACAGAGATCAGCAGGAAAGAGGAAATCCTTCTGGAACAGGCCGGCAAAATACAAAGAAATCAGCATCTCCTGAGCCTTTTCATTGAACACAGCCCGGCAGCAATTGCAATGCTGGACCATGAAATGAAATATATTGTTGCAAGCAAGCGCTATCTCTCGGACTATGGCTTGGGAGAGCAGGATATTACGGGGCGCAGCCACTATGAAATATTTCCTGAAATTCCTGAGCGCTGGAAGGAAATCCATAAAAGATGCTTGAATGGCGTTATTGAAAAATGCGAGGCCGATCCTTTCCCAAGGCTCGACGGGCATACGGACTGGGTACGCTGGGAAATCCGTCCCTGGTATGAGTCTCCCGGACGGATAGGCGGCTTAATAATTTTCTCTGAAGTTATTACTTCACGTGTCCGCGCCATAGAGGAATTAAAGAAAGCAAAGGAGGAGGCAGAAAGATACGAAGAAAGCTACAGGCAGCTCGCCGAGGCAATGCCGCAAATTGTCTGGACCGCAAACAGAGATGGAAATATTACTTATGTCAATAAGCAGTGGAACGATTTTTCTGGACTGAATACCGAAGAAGCCTTAAACTGGCAGTGGATTAATCAGGTGCATCCCGAAGATAAAGAGAATATCATAAAAATATGGGAGGAATCCCTGAAAACCAGGTCAATTTATGAATCGACCAGCCGCTTCAGGCGTTATGACGGCGAGTACAGATGGTTCCTTATAAGAGCCGTCCCGCAGCTTGATGAGAAGGGAGAAGTCTTTACATGGCTTGGCACTTGCACGGATATTCACGAGCAAAAGGTCCTCGAACACGAGCTGGAGGTATCGAATAAAGAGCTCGAGCAGTTTGCTTATGTCGCCTCACACGACCTTCAGGAACCACTCAGGATGGTTTCCAGTTTTACAAGCCTTTTGTCTGAGCGATATAGGAATCAGCTTGACAGTAACGCCAATGAATTCATGGACTATATCGTAGAGGGTGCCCAAAGAATGCACCAGCTTATTATGGATCTGCTGACCTTCTCGCGAGTTACTACAAGAGGTGAAGTTTTTGTTCTTACCGACATAAAGAGCATTCTGGAAGAAGCACTTCATAACCTCCAGTTTTCAATTGAAGAAAGCCATGCTTCAATAACCTATAGTGACCTTCCCGTAATAAAAGCCGACCCGGTGCAGATGCGGCAATTGTTTCAGAATCTAATCTCAAACTCCATTAAATTCAGGAGTGATGACATTCCGGTAATTGAAATTACAGCACGCAGGCAGAGAAATGAATGGCTCTTTAGCGTAAGGGATAATGGAATAGGCATTGAATCCGCATATTTCGAAAGAATTTTCCTCATTTTCCAAAGGCTGCAGCATAACCGCGAAAAATATCCCGGGACCGGCATCGGACTGGCCCTTTGTAAGAAAATTGTTGAGCGCCATGGCGGAAGAATCTGGATTGAATCAGAACCGAACAAAGGAACTGCCGTTTACTTTACTATCCCGCTGGCTTAAGGCTCTGCTGAATAGCTGGCCTAATCCCTCTGATTTCTTTTTAATCAGGTCCTGCTCTGGCTGAACTTGCCCAAAACTCTGCTCCGGATGGTTCATTTTTTCAAGATCTATCGGCCTTTTTATCCGAATTTTTTAGCCCCTTTTACGCACAATAGCTGACAAAATATCTTCATGCAAAAATTGGACTGCCGATTGTCCTCCTAAAGCAGCTAGAATATCCTATTAAAGGCATGTAAAATAGCCGCATTTTCCGCATAAAAACGAGGTTTTTAAAAAATATTTTAAATTATTAAAAGAAATGCTTGCTTTTTTTGTTTCTGATATTTATTTATCAATTCAACATATCGAGAAATTTTTCTCGATATCCAAAAAAGTTATTGAAAAGTTGAAATAAAGAAATATCTTCGGGCTCTGGAAAGTAGAAATTGTCAGTTAAATGCCTTCATCCGCATTTTAAGCATTTCACCCATATAGCCTTATCGATTTTCAAAATTTAATTAAGCCAGACTTAACAAAGTGATAAATGGCATATTTGCCGGAAAGGAAATAAAAATGACCGAAAAAATACACGTTAAAAGCCCGGAAGAGCTTGAGCAGCTCATTGAACGCGTTGCAAAGGCACAGGAACAGTATGCAACATTTTCACAGGAAGCCGTCAACAGCATTTTCAGAAGAGCGGCACTTGCAGCAAGCAGCAGGCGCATTGAACTTGCAAAAGCTGCCTGCGAGGAAACGGGAATGGGTATTCTTGAAGATAAGGTAATTAAAAATCATTTTGCTTCTGAATATATATATAACCGCTACAAGGATGAAAAAACCTGCGGCGTCATTGAGTCAGACGGAACATACGGAGTCAAGAAAATTGCCGAACCAATTGGAATAATTGCAGGCGTGATCCCGACTACCAACCCTACTTCAACTGCAATCTTCAAGGCATTACTCGCGCTTAAGACCAGAAATGCAATCATTTTTTCCCCTCACCCAAGGGCAAAAAAATGCACAATTATGGCCGCCGAAATTGTTAAGAAAGCCGCCATCGAAGCAGGGGCTCCCGAAGACATTATCGGATGGATAGACGAGCCGACAATTGAACTGAGCAACCGCCTGATGAAACACCCCAAAGTAAGCTTGATTCTGGCGACCGGGGGACCCGGAATGGTTAAGGCAGCTTATTCCAGCGGTAAACCGGCACTCGGCGTTGGAGCCGGCAATACGCCTGCAATCATTGATGAGACTGCACATTTGAAAATGGCGGTTTCCAGCATACTCATATCCAAGACTTTTGACAACGGCGTCATCTGCGCCAGCGAACAGTCCGTAATTGTTGTCGACTCCGTTTACCAGACTGTTTACGATGAATTCATTGCACGCGGAGCCTATATACTAAACGAGAAAGAAAAAATTAAAGTCGGCAAAACAATTTTAACCGACGGCAAGATCAATGCCGATATAGTAGGGCAAAGTGCCGAAACGATTGCCAGGATGGCTTCTGTAAAGGTTCCAAAGGATACAAAAGCACTCATTGCTGAGTGCAGCATTGTCGGCAAGGAAGAGCCCTTTTCGTACGAAAAGCTCTCCCCCACGCTCGCGCTCTACAGGGCAAAGGATTTCAAGGACGCCGTAAACATTGCCGATAAGCTCGTCAGGTTCGGCGGCTTAGGGCATACTTCCGTTCTTTATACCGACGCCAGAAATAAAGACAGGATAGACCAAGTTGGAACCCGCCTGAAGACCGGCCGTGTACTGATTAATACGCCGGCTTCTCAGGGTGCAATTGGCGACATCTATAATTTCAAACTTGAACCCAGCTTAACACTTGGCTGCGGCTCATGGGGAGGTAATTCAGTGAGTGAAAATGTAGGCATTAAACACCTTATTAATATAAAAACAATTGCAGAGCGCAGGGAGAACATGCTCTGGTTCCGCGTCCCCCCGAAAATATATTTTAAATACGGATGCCTTCCAATTGCGCTTCAGGAACTGGAAGGAAGGAAAAGAGTTTTTATCGTAACGGATAAGTCACTGTTCGACCTTGGTTATACGGACCGCATTACACGCGTACTGGAAGAGATGAAAATTGAATGTGAAGTATTCTCCGAGGTAGCTCCCGACCCGACAATGAGCACCGTAACAAAAGGCCTGGAGAGAATTAAAACCTTCCGCCCGGACGTCTTAATAGCAATGGGCGGCGGCTCACCAATAGACGCAACCAAAATTATGAGGGCAATGTATGAACACCCCGAAATTACTTTTGAAGGGCTTGCGCAGCGCTTCATGGATATCCGTAAGAGGATTTACAATGTGCCTGAAAAGCCGAAGAAATCCATGATGATTGCCATTCCTACCACAAGCGGTACGGGAAGCGAAGTAACTCCGTTTGCCGTTGTCACCGATGACGCTACTGGCATTAAATATCCCGTTACCGACTATGAACTTACCCCGGATATGGCAATTGTGGATCCGGAACTGGTTTTGAGCATGCCGAAGAGCCTAACGGCATTCTCTGGCATTGACGCCGTAGTGCATTCGATTGAAGCCTACGTCTCAATTTTTGCTAATGAATACACAAACGGCCAGGCACTCGAGGCAATCAGACTGCTCATGAAGTATCTGCCCGATTCATACAAAAAGGGAGCAGCCGACCTAAAGGCCAAGGAAAAGGTTCACTATGCCGCAACTATGGCCGGGATGGCATTTGCAAATGCATTCCTGGGAGTCTGCCATTCCATGGCGCATAAGCTCGGTGCCGCATTCCACATCCCGCACGGACTTGCAAATGCACTGCTCATTAGCCAGGTTATAAGGTATAATGCTACGGACGTTCCTAAGAAGCAGGCTGCCTTTGCACAGTATAAATATCCCTTGATAATTGAACGTTATGGGAAAATTGCAGACTACATAGGCCTTGAGGGAAATACTCCCACGGCAAAAATTGACGCACTCATAGCTAAAGTTGAAGAGCTGAAAAAAACTCTGGATATTCCTCTTTCAATTAAAGATGCAGGAGTCAGCGAAGCCGAATTTATGGCAAAGCTGGATGAGCTCTCGGAACTTGCATTTGACGACCAGTGTACAGGCGGGAACCCGAGATTTCCTCTCATATCGGAAATCAAGGAACTATATCTGAAGGCATGGAACGGAAATACAAAATAACTTCCTTAAACGCAAAAGCCCCCGGGGAATCTCCCGGGGGCTTTTGCCCATTCGATAATTTCTTCCCCAAAATTCTCTTCCGCTATTTTAAGCAGGCGCAAAATAAAAACATAAGTACTCCGGTTTTGAATTCCAGGGTTAATTTTCTTATCATTTTAATAGCATATGGCCAGTTCTCAATTATACATAAAAGGGCGGATTTGCAGTTCACTTTGCCCGTTTCCTCC
Organism: Ignavibacteria bacterium; assembly: GCA_025612245.1. Taxonomy (GTDB): domain Bacteria; phylum Bacteroidota; class Ignavibacteria; order Ignavibacteriales; family SURF-24; genus JAAXKN01. The sequence continues at coordinate 155,065 of JAAXKQ010000005.1, read as the reverse complement.
CTTTGTCCTGCTTTTCAGAAAAATTAAGCGGCCAGGTATTTTCAAGAAGGAGGAATTTAACAATGCATATACTAGAATTTATTCAGGACCTGGCTATAGTAATGATAATTGCCGGAGTGGTTACAATAATTTTTCATCGCCTCAAGCAGCCGGTCGTCCTTGGCTATATAATTGCCGGAATGATAATTGGCCCTTATACGCCCCCCTTTTCACTAATACATGATGAGGCGACAATAAACACACTTGCAGAGCTTGGAATTGTATTCCTTTTATTTTCTCTAGGGCTTGAATTCAGTTTCCGCAAACTCATCAGTGTCGGCTCCACGGCGCTCATTGCCGCACTGAGTGAAATTATTTTAATGATATGGCTGGGATTTCAAATTGGCGGGTTTTTCGGCTGGGGCTTTATGAATTCCCTGTTCCTGGGTGCAATCCTCTCGGTTTCGTCTACAACAATTATCATTAAAACGCTCGATGATCTGAATATGAAGCATGAGCTCTTTGCGCGGCAGATCTTCGGCATACTGATTTTTGAGGACATTCTGGCCATTGGAATGATTGCCCTCCTCTCGGCGGTAGGAACAACAGGCTCCATAAGCGTCGATGCAATATTTTTTACAGTAGGCAAGCTTGCAGTCTTCATGGTCGTCTCTCTGGTCCTTGGCATTCTCCTCGTCCCACGACTTTTGGATTATGTGGCAAGGTTCGAAAGCAGGGAAATGCTGCTCATTACGGTATTGGCACTATGCTTCGGATTCTGCCTTCTGGTACTCAAAATGAATTACAGTATCGCGCTTGGCGCATTTATCATTGGTGCAATTATTTCGGAATCAAAACAGATCCATACAATTGAGCAGATGATTGAGCCGATTCGTGATATGTTCAGCGCTATTTTCTTTGTCGCTATCGGACTTTTGCTTGATCCCAGGATACTGGTGGATTATGCCCTGCCGGTAATTGTAATAACCTTCTGCGTCGTCATTGGAAAACTTGTTTCCTGCGGCTTCGGCACTTTCATCTCAGGCAACGACGGCAGGACTTCAATGCGCGTCGGAATGGGACTTTCGCAGATAGGTGAATTCTCATTTATAATTGCCTCACTTGGCAGTGCCTTAAAAGTCACAAGCGACTTTATTTACCCAATCACAGTCGCTGTTTCTGCAGTTACCACACTCCTTACGCCATACCTGATCAAACTGGCAGATCCCGTTTCCTTAAGACTCAGTCGCGCACTTCCATATCCGGTCTCTCGCCTTTTTCATCTTTATACCGGATGGCTGCAAAAATTCCGTTCAGAGGGCAGAAACAGCGCGGTAAAGGGTATAATCAGGAGAATTATATTCCATATTTTAATAAACCTCACCATCATTGCGGCATTGTTCTTAGTTTCGGCATATTTTGCGGACAAAATACTGTCCTTCTTCGCAATTATTGTTGGCGACCATCAGATCCAGCGAGCCATACTCTGGGGATGCATTCTGATTATCGCGCTCCCTTTTCTTATTGCAATTTACAGAAAACTGAGGGGCCTGAGTCTTGTAATTGCAGAGCTTGCAGGAAAACCAGACAAGACTTCGCCCGGGAATGAAAAAGCGGTGAGCAGCATTTATGAAATAATAAACGTTTTTTCAATTATCGGCATACTGCTTGTAATATTTTTTCTCAGTTCAGGCATACTGCCCCGTATTCAGCTTCTGATACTCGTTTTGCTACTGGTTTCAATTATTGCGGGACTTTTCTGGAAGCGCTTTATTAAGATTCATTCCATGCTGCAAAAGTCTTTGACTGAAACTCTTGACAACGGCAAGAAGGAATAAATCCCCCGGTGTCATTCTAGCTGAGCTGCCTTGTCTGTCGGATCACGTTGCTTTTATACGTGCTTGCTCTTCGTTATAATACCGGCACTTAAGACGGCCATTAAGCCGGGGGTACGCAGGGGGAAAAAATATGCTGCTGATAATCCCATAATACCATACTGTTTTTAAGCCAAAAAAAAACAAATAAAGTATTCCTATGGAACCATGCAGCAGCAATAAAAAGATTCAATAACAATGTAAAACTACTTTTCTAAGCTCAGGAATTTCAAATTAAAGTATTAAAGTTAAAACCGCCAACTTTGCACTTGCCCGGCCTAATGCAGGGGTCTTGTGTACAAATTCAACAACGGTATATCAATACACAACCCTATACTGTAGCGCAAGTAGATCTCATTTCTGAATTTATTTTCGGTTGCCTTAACCTCATGCAGGTTCGGGCCCATCTGGAAGCCAAGATTAAACGACACCGGAGAGCTCGGTATCCCGAGAGATAAAAATAGCCCCGGGGATAAAATGTCTTTCAACTGAACTGCCGGTATGCTTTTAGTTGTGTCGTCATTCACCCTGAATGAAGCTATTGCTCCAAGATCCAAAAGGCTCAGATAAAGGCTGGTGGACCATGAGGCTTCTGTACTAAAACCTAAAAGGTTATGCCCCCAGCCGAAAGAAACTCCTATCGGGGCCGCCAGTCCCATGCTGTTCAGATTGAAAGTTTCACTAAGCTGCCTTATATGCTCATAACCAATATGAAATCCCGCATACGCATTTAAGGCGGCATTGAATGCGCTTTCGCGCTTTATGCTCGATGAACCTGCCGGCAGCGTAAAAGCCTCAATTGCTTCTTCCACCTGATCTGAATTATTCGCCTGCACGATTGTTGCGGCAAAGGTGCCGTATTTCAGAATGTCGTTCATTACTTTCTCTGAACGTTCTGCATCATTCTTGATGTTATCCAGCTCCCGCCTGAGCTTATCTATTGCTGGCTTATTCAGGGCAATGTCATCTCTTAGGCCGGTTCCTTTGAAGGCAAGCCTTATCCCGCCTTCCACGGACTTTTGAGGCTTCTGCAGATCTGCGAGCTGCTGCTTAATGTTCTCCGACTCCATGTCCGTGAGCTTCGGCCTTATCTGGCTGTAGATCCTTACAACATTTACAAGAGCGGATGCATAGCTCCTCCTTTTAATATCCCATACCAGCTGCACCGAGGAACGAACAAGATCAAAATAGACTTTAATCGAGTCTCTCAAGTCAGATATAAGCTTCCTGTTCAGCCCCGGCATAATGTCCTCGTCGGGAAGGAGGTCACGGATATCTGAGACGGCTTCCATAAAATTGACAGATTCATTTAAGAAATTGCAATAAAGCTCAAGAGCCTCAGGGTTGCTTTTTGTATCCTTAATATCTTTCATTATTGAAGCCAGCTTGTTCGTCCCTGTACCGAGGCGTGTGAAATAATTTTTATATGAAGAGTAATATTTTTCGAAGCTGCCCTTCTTACCCGCAGTTTTCAGAATCCCGGGAAGACATATCCCTTTTGAGAACCTCACCGCCAATGAATCACCTCCGGGATGTTTCGACTCCTCATAGATGAGGCCAAGGAATATCTTAAATACCTCTCGATTAGCAACCAATTTTTTAACTTCTTCCGAGGAGACCCAGTAAGATCCAGATGCATTTGTTCTTGCGGAATCCCTGAAAGATGCCGATATTATCTGAATCGTCTGAACCGAGGCTCTCCAGTTACTATCGAGGTCTTCGAGGTACTGATCGGGAAAGTTCTCAAGAATTTTCCCCGGGTGTTCATTGAACCTGAAGCCTTCGGCAATATAAGACCCGCTAAGAAGAAGCGCTTTAAGCTCCCTGTGCATGTTATAGAATTCCGGATGGTTCTCGGTAATTAAAGGAAGATGTGCCGGCAGTTCCCGTAAATCCTTCTCAAAGCATTCCCGGAGCGTCTGCATGTAGGCATTGAACTGATAGATCTCATTGCCGATTGCATTCAGGGCTTTATATGTTTCGGGGAAAAGCGCCGCTGCATCCCTGTAGTCGTTATCCTTCATCATATCCTTGAACCTTCTGAAAAATGCAATAGTCAACTCCTCCCTGGCACGCTTTACGATGAATTTAGCCAGCCCGTCGGCAACATTTGTAACCTCAACTCCTGCCAAAGCGCCCGGTGTTACACCGGAAAGGTCCAGCAAAGAAGAGCTGCTCAGGTGCACAGTGTCCCACGATCTGTCACTAAATGCCTTTTCCACAAACTCATTCAGGAAGGGATTGCCGCTAAAGCGCTCAATCAATTTACTGGTTTCTGTTACATTTTTTTCGGACAAGTAATAATTCAGGACTTCTTTTACTTCCGTCCTTCCGGTATTCTTGTAATCAGAAAGAAGATAGGCATCATAAAAAGGTATTCGTGTCAGCCTTTTATATGTTGTTATTTTTTCTGTATCTGTTTTGCCGGTATCCGGTTGTGGTTTATTATTGGAAAATTCAACTTCTTTGTCCAGAAGATTTTTGTTATTCCTATCCTGCACCCTGATTCTAAGAGGGAAAGACAGCCGCTGCATATTTCCCGGATAGCCGGGCAATAACCCGCTTGGATCAAAGGCAAATTCATTCAGACCCCTTTTTAGCGTTATAGCTTTTCCACGTCCAAAGGCAAAACTGAATGCCTCGACATTTCCTTTCCCCGGCAGCAAGACAACGATAACGGAATCTTCTTCCCGTTTATTCAATATATCTAAAAATGTTCTTTTTTCTTTCCCTCCGGCATTCCTGGTCAGGTTATAAGTGACCGGATTATCTATTACGACTTCCAGCTTTAGGCCGCCTTCAATTTGTGCGCATACACTGGATACCAGGCATAAGAATGCAATTGCTAATGAGACTAACATTGATATACCTCCAGCCCAACAAGCTCTTTTATGTTAGAAAGCTTTATTGCGTAAGAATGTAAAAAATCCCCTCCGACCAGTATACCGAGAGCGCGGTTGTTTTGGTCGACTACAAGAGCTCCTGAATCGCCTTCCACAGTTCCCACGTATTCTTCAGACAGGGATTTATCGTGGCTTATGACAATAAGGTCATTAATCTGCTTTTCAAGGTACTTACTGCCTCCAAGAGGATATTTGAAAGCTACGGATTTGCTGTCGTGAACTATCACTCCCTTGGCCCATGGGGTTTTGAAGCCCCGGATAGTTACTTCTGTCTTATGGACATCCTCCAGGCTTACACTGGTATCCCTCTCCGGGAATCTTTCTGCATGCTCCAGGAAATAGTTTTTTATTTCAGGCTCAATTGGCCCCACAAGCGCAACATCCAGTAAATTTGTCAGGTGTCCCTCGTAGTTCCTTGCAGCAGTTCCGTCCTTAAAATTTATCACACGGTACTTGCCGTCATTTTTCCAGGTCAGGTCCGCATTTACCACGTGATAGCAGGTAAGTATAAATATTTCATCCTTGAAATCAACACGGTTAACCAGACAGCCGAAACTTCCCGGATATGAAAGCTTTTGCTCATTCCAAATCCCCAGATACGAAGTATCCTTTACCTGCGGCTTTGTAGTCTTCTTCTCCGGCAAAGTCTGTGTTTCAGTTTCCTGCATATCCGAACCGGCTGCGTTACCTGCACGCAGTAATTTCTGCCCCGTTACAACAACTTTCATCTTGACAGGGCTGCCTTCACCAGCCAAGAGCGTGCTGTATTTGCTCCTGATTAAAGACGCCGTTTCCTGGTTCAGGACATCCACCTGAAGATACTGCTCCTTGGCCAGACTGCCTTTTTCGTAACCTGAGGAAATATCAATAACGCCTGTTTCTTTTTTTATCCTATCGCCGTATATCCTTTTTGCGGTATCAACCGGGTTTTCAGCAAGGGTTTTTGCAGGGGCCATTTGGGATAGATACCTGTTTTCAAAAGCGGGTTCAGGAACAATTTCCTTGTTTTCCTTTTCCTCGGGCTTCACACCCGCGCCCCGTATTGCAACCAGCCTTTTCAGCAGGTCGAACCAGAAAGGAGCACCCAGAGAAAGCATCAATGCCGTAATCAGCAGCCCCCAGAAGCTGGTTGTCCATGGAAGGAGATGCCCGAGTATAAAAAGAGATTTCTTATCCCATGAGGTCTTGGCTTTAGAAGTGCCCGGCTGCAGTTTGGAGAAGTTCCATCCAGGCCCCATGACAAGGTTTGCCTTTTTTATGTCGGAGGATATGCTCTTCAGACTGCTGTCAATCAGGACTGCCGTACTTACAGTGTCCCCGCTTCGGTCGATATACCGGTTGAATTTCGCGGAGTCCTTGGCCGCAGCTATGCCCATTGCAACCAGCTGGTCCCTTGCCCCGGCGTCGGTTGAGAGCAGGCCGACTAACTTTATACTGTCGAGGTTAAAGGCCACTGCTATGATCAATCCCAACACAAAGGATATCTTTTTGAGATTTCTTTTATACCAGCCGTTTGTCCTGTCCATAGTCTCATCGAACCATTTCATCAGATTCTGCATAAAGTTGCTGATATTACCGCCTGCATCGATAAAAAGGTTTTTAATGTAAAGGAGTGTCTCCGGTTCAATATCCAGGGTGTTATATTTCAGCGCAAATTCCACCTTTTCCGAGTCATCCGCTCCGCTTCCCATATAACGGAAAAGATGAATCATTGTCTGTGCAAAGTAAGAGCTGGAAATATACGAGGGTTCTTTTGCCTGGCGAACAGGTTTCCTGGTTTTCTTCTCTTGTGTCAAATACTTGATTGCGGGTGCATTGTAGAACCTTCCTGCAAAGCTGCTTTCGAACTTTTCAGCCTTAGCCCTGGAATTCTCCTTTAACTGCTCAGATACTATCTTATACCACCACTTTTTCTTTCCCTCCTCAGAAAGCTTTGATCCCTTACGGATTGCATTAAATATCAGTGCAATCTTTTCAACTAATGACATGAACCACGACTTTTTCGACTCGCCGGATATGCCGTCATTCAGCATTCTTTCAATTGACTTTTTGAGCAAAGCCGATCTGAGCTTAAGAAGTGATGAAACAATCTCTCCCAGTACAGTGACAAGGAGACTGTAAATGAGATAGATGAACACCAAGCTTATTACAACGTTAAGGACAACTGAATCGAACATATACTTACCTCCTTTCGTTTATTTGGTAAAAGTGCTGAGTTCTGATCCAGGATGCAATGGGTCAAAACTTTAATTTTCATTTCAGGTGGAATTCTCCCGAAATTTGCCTGACACTGCAGACATTACGGTTTAATAGAATTCCGCAGTAATTTTAGCTTCCGGTATATGTCTTTGCCTTATAAAGCTCCAGCGTTTTATCTGCCAATTCTTTAAGCTTTTCGATCTTGCATTTAATAAAACCGGTATTGATTTTGTATCTTTCCCTGGAGGCGCAAAAATGATAGAAGTTATCGTTATAGTCATCATTAAGGTAAACCATATCTTCAATCATATTCTTGTAGGCTTTCCCTTCAGAATGCGTTTCAATTGCCTGTCTGTAGTTCCTGAGAGCACTTTCGTAGTGATAGTCGGAAGAGAGTGTATGCATTCCGCCCCTGTTGATTAAATGTTCAAGCGTTTCATCAATCTCCTCAGTCGTCTTGTATCCTATGGACGCGTAGCGTTTGAGCATCGCCTTAAAATTCTCATACATACGGCACCACAGACCCATTTCTTCGTGTATTGAGGCCATAAGCGAGTGATTTATGATGTAGGTTATGCCATAGGTAGTACCAGTAAGTATTATCCAGTTAAGGCAGAATATTGAATCTGTTATCAGGTACTCTGTTATATTTAGCTTTTCCGTAACCTCCCTGCTACTATTGCGCAGTAGTCCGGCTACTGCGCCGTGCTGCAGGTAACTCTCAAAATGTTCTCTTATCTTTGAAAATTCCTTTTCGGGGAGCAGGTTTTCCAGGCCATCTTCGGGGTTAAATGGCACAAGATCCCCTCCTTCATATTTAACCAGCTCCAGCCTTCGGCAAATTTCAAGATTAAGTTTTGTCTTTAGCTTTAACTCCAGTATCCTGTTGTACATGCTGTTAATAACCGAATAAGGATACGGGAAATATTCCCCCCATTTCTTATCAATTTGATAGATGTCCATGGGATTTATATCAATCAACATTTCATAATAAAGCGTGTTAATTTCTCTTAAGTCCATATTAAGTGACTGGTTACTAAGTATTGAGGTTATTTCACTTCGATTGGGATTAAATATATGTGAATATTTTTCAATTTCAATGCGGTGTATGTCTTCATAAGCCTTGTACGATCCCTTGATTACTTTATTCATGAGGGTCTTTACGGTTTTGATAATACTCTTACCCAGGTCTTGCTTTATGAAATCATCTTCCTTTTTCATTATCTCAACGTTGTCGTGAATGACATATATGATTTTAGTCAGCTGCAGTACGTTTTCTCTATAATCCCCGGCACGTTTGTAAAATATGGAAGAAAGATAAAAGCAGATTAAGGCTTCCTGAAGCTTGTTGAGCCTCCTGGCATTGAACTTTTCGAGGGCTTCAGCTTTTTTCGTATAGCCCGGGTTTGTAATAATTTCATAGAACAGATCAAAGAAGCCCTGAGTAAATTTTTCCTTAGGTGAACAGCTCAGGAATGTATCCCCCAGGTCAGAAAGAACTTCCCCCATTAGTTTCTGAACAGATTCCGGCAACCTGTGGGCCATGCCTGAGGCTTTATTATCCAAACAGGCAAGAAGGGTTGTCAATATTGTCTCAAAGGAAGTGAATTCTTCTTCCATTTCCCCATTCGGGGATTTAATTCCCCTTCGGAAGTATTTTTTCAAAAGCAGTATTAAGCCTTGTTTATAGTATTTGCACGCCGTACAGGGAATCAGGTACCCATTCTGAAGAATGCCCATGCCGGCATCACCGTTTACGTTAAAGAGCAATTCCATTGGGCCCTTTTCAGCCGAACAGTAAGGCTGGTAAAAATGGTCTTTAAAGTCCTGAAGAAGGCCGTTCTTGAAGAATAATATATCCCCTATCCTGTTCTTTAATTCTGCAATTGTAAATGAGTTTTTGTCTTCTATGATATCCCCTATTAAAAACTGAATTTCCCTTTCAAGCCATTTCAGGCTTTCCGAGGAAACCCCGGAGGGAGTGGCTTTCTCACTGATCTGGAATTTTGCCAGAAAGGGCTGGTACATCAAACGCAGGCGTTCAATGACAGTAAGCTTGAAGAAAAGGTCCTCCAGGCTTACACAAAAATTTTCGTGCTTGATGAAATCATCTATTATATTTCCTCTTTTATCTTCACTGCAGCAATTATACTTCTGGCTTAATGCGGGTGATTCTTCTTTATCTATACTCCTGAATTTGATGAGACTACTGGCCAGTTTGCCATAGGTCATAAAGGCTGAATCGTAGTTCTTTCTTCTTTCATAAGCAAGCCCGAGCTTCAGGGTGTTAAATATCAAAAGCACAAAAAGCTCACTGTTCAGGCCTTCAAATTGCTTGCCGGCATAGAACTGGGCAGCCTCCATGTACTCTATGATCGCGTTATCAAAGTCATTGTCATAAAAGTGCAAATCCCCTAAGATCATGTGCACGTAACTTAAAGAACTGATAAAATCCGCCCCGCCGCCCTGTCCTCCCGAATAGGGTTTATGATTGATTTCAAGCTCATTAAGCCTCTTCTTATAATGCCTTTTAATTGCAAGCGACTCATCCAGCGTAAAGTTAAATGCCGCCGATTCGCTTTCATTTACCTTGGAGAGGAAGGTGATCTCGCTGTCGATCTTCTTGCTGAACTTGTAGTTATAAAGCCCATTGTCTATTTGCTGTATGTGAGTTTTGGATAACGTCCTGGTGATTTTGGTAATCAGTTCCCTTAAGTGGGGTGCCTTATTTATGTCCAGTATTTCAGGCGTAATTTCCAGGTTATTCAGGGAAAACCCCGTCCTGTGAAATTTGTAAAGGTGATCGATGAGGAAAAATGAAGAAACAAGCATCTTGTCGTTATAATGCCTGATCGACCTTATGATATTTTGGAAAATGGGGTTTATAATGTATGAACAGACGCCAAAGGTATACTGGTCGTAGAAGTTGAATTCGAGGTATAGATTCTTTGAGCTTCTGCCTACACTGAGGGATCTCAGGCTGTCGGACTGCGCTTCTTGGGAATAATGCGAGACATACTGCTCAAAGTATTCTGCTATTTTCCTCGGTGCACCATTGCTGCGGTAGGTAAGGTAAGTTATGAACTGCTGCAGAATGAATATAACTTTTTCTCTCTTTACATCGGCATATCTGTCATCCTTATAGTATTCTTTCAGGTATTCATTATATTCCTTAAGCGTAAGATGATTCGCATCCAGGTCTTCCGGAAGAAGATACTGGCAGACATATCTTTCTGTAAGCGTCGTAACATCATACCTGTCCTTATCACGTTCGCTCAAAAAGCTGTTCACATTTATCACGTCGTTGAAAATGCTGCCGATAAAATAGTTCCTGTCAGATACGTCAGCCAGTGCCGCGTCATACATTTCTCTTCCGGCAATAAAAATAAATTTGGCTTTTGCGGTTGACAGGAAATATTTCATGTTCGCAAAAAGTTTCATGATACTCTGCTGCCTGCCGCGTATGCCTTCAGCTGCGAAATAAAGGTTTTCCTTTAGCATAAGGTCCTCCTGATCCTTTACCTCGGCATTCAGCTTTGGTTCAATCTTATCCAGCTCGTCGAAGATGATGATAAATTCGGGCCTCAATGTGTATTTCGGGATCTCACTTATGTCCGAGAGGATCTCAATGAGTCCCTTTTCTATCTCCCTCATGTCAGCCACCGGATAAGCCTTCGTTTTCTTCGCCGAATATTTAAGTGGGATACTCTTAAAGAAAAAATTTTTCAGAGCCAGATCCGGCAGGCCTGTTTCCCCTCCTTTTTCGACTGTCACGTTGGCACTTATAATATCATTCAGATGATTAATCTTACGCATTACCTTTCTGTGTGTCATAATGTCAAAGATCTGAAAGCGGAAGAAAACGTTAACAGAAAGCCATGCTATAAAGCAGTAGAAAATCAGAAGATAATCGACGTTGTAGGGAACGACCCTGAATGCAGGAGCGATGAATTCTTTATTGCCATTTCCTGCAAGGCCTGCGGCCTTTCCCTCTGGCGGACTTTTCAGCTGATGGGGGGTTTTTGTGTAAGCTGTTTTCTCTCCTTCCGGTCTGAAGAATAATAACTCCTCCCTGGCTTTCCTGTAGGCCATATATGCAAGCAGGTCAATATATGAAGTCAAAGAAGCAATGCTGTAGCCTAGCGAACCGGAATCATTTGCAATACCGGCAAAAGCGTTCCTTTCTCCGGGATTCTGAACAGCAATTTCATTACCATAATCGGAAAGGCTTTCTATGTAACTTTTGTAGCTTAATTTGTGCCCGATATTTAATATACGGACAGTTCTTTCCAGCCTGTTAGTCGGATCGGTTAGCACAGGACTGAACTGCGACGGAAAATATGAGGTCAGATGAATATTGTTTTTTATCTTATCGTTGATTTCATATATAATTGGATGATAATAAGCAATTCCTGTGATGCTGTAAATTATAAAAAGTAAAAACAAACGCCATACCCAGTTCCTTTTGGAAAAACTGGTGAATTCCCGGTACTGTGTCTGAATATTTCTCGCAATTAGTCTGAGGAGGTCAATTTCCTTCAGGTCCTCACTTCCAAGGTTGATCTTAATGTTTACCCTGCGTGAATTCTCATAATAAGATGAAATTCTTTGAAACAATCTCTTACCAAGATCAATGAAACCTGATAACAGTTTTCCGGCAGATATCTTCAGGGCTCGAAATACTCCTGCCTGCCTGAGGCTTTCTTCATAAGTTCGGGTGCGAATAATCATATTAAGCAGGGGTGAAACCAGTAACAACGCCCCGGTAATGATAAGCAATATGTATAAGTCGTTAATGACGGTTAATTTGCCGCGCAGCCAATTATAAAGCAGGAAAAGCAACATTACGTACAGGAACTCCTTTAGGACTTCCCTCATTTTGTGGTTCGACTGCGGGTTGTTTTTGATGTCGAGAATTTCGGAAATTACCTTTAACGGCGCGGGTGGAACTCTTACTTTTCTTTCTTTTGAAGCGTTATTGCCGGTTAAATGGCTTTCGCCTTTTTCCGGAGAGCCTTTTAGGTCGTTTCTGTACCTGCTTGTCCAGTACAGGAAGAAGCCCAGAACTCCGGTAAATGCCCATGCTAGCCCAAAGAGGTAATTACCAGCCCAAATAAACAGGGGAAGGTTTGTCTGAAGTATGATGAATAAAACGGCCAGAAATATTATCCTGATTATATTTGGGATCTGCAACGGCCTTCCCTTACATGAGCTTATTTCGTCCACGACCTTGTTCACGTAACTCGATTTACCCGTACCTCTGTAACCCGTAATCAGGTATGCGCCTGTCCTGGTCTCACTGTTGAGTAGTATGGTTTTCAGTTTTTCTACAAGTTTTTGCCGTCCGATAAATCTTCTGTCCGGATTGGCAATTTCAAAAGGACTGTGAAAGAAGGTATAGTTGTGAAGCTCGATGTAGATATCTTTTACCCTTGAAGAGTGGTTTTCAATGATAGGATTCTTTTCCTTAATCATAATGACTCCCGCTAAATCATTTATTCAAAGTGAGATGTCAAATGACCACAAGCCCTGAATATTCATTCGCCCGGCTCTCAGGAATTTCAAAATCCGGTAGAGAAGTATCTTTAATCGGGGACTAACCCATAAAAGCTATTTGAAAATTAAAAATATTGCCGACAATGTCAACCCTTAATCTTATTCGGAGTTTCCCTGGGCAGATCCTTGCCTTAAAAAAAAGGAAAGCCGCGACCTAAAAAAGCGCGGCTTTCCCTTTGGGGTTCTTCTATGAATTTTTCTTTAGCAGATCTCTTCCTCAGCAGCTTCCTTCGTCAATAGTCACCTTGCCTTTAAATACTCTGTAGATAAACGCCGTATATAAGATTACGAGCGGCATTCCAAGAAGTGCAACTATCAGCATTGTTGAGAGTGTCCTTCCGGTTGAGGAGGAATTATAAACCGTCAGGCTATAGGAAAGATCCGTAACAGACGGAACAAGCCTCGGGAACAGGCTTACAGCCATGAGTCCAATCATTGAAGCAATTACAACCGAGGAGGATATAAATGCATAGCTAAGCCTTTTAAGTTTAAGCGCCAACGGGAGAAATACAATTGAGAGGGTCATTAGAATAAAAAGGATCCAGAATAACGGATTTTTCAGTATCCCTTCAAACAGGAATGGTGAAACCACGATTGAGGCCAGTGTGCTTATGACATAGAGAATGACAAATGCCACCCATGCTTTTGATGCAACAGACATAGACCTGTCATGCTGTTCATTCTGCGACTTCATTGCAAGGTAAATTGCCCCGTGCATTATAAACATAACACAGCTTAAAACGCCTATTAAAATGGAATAAGGATTGAGTAATGCCAGGAATGAGCCAGTAAATATGCCTTTTTCGTTAATCGGCAGTCCATGCAGGATGTTCCCTATGGCAACTCCAAAGAGTACCGGTGGAAGCAGGCTTCCTATTCCAAAGGCAAAGTCCCACATTTTTCTCCACTTTGCATTATCCACCTTAGAGCGGAACTCCATGGAAACTGCGCGCATTATGAGCGCAAGAAGAAGCAGCATCAGGGCTATATAGAAGCCGCTGAACACGGTGGCATAAACGACCGGGAAAGCGGCAAAGAGCGCTCCTCCTGCCGTAAGCAGCCATACTTCATTTCCGTCCCAAACCGGGCCAATGGCATTAAGGCTTACGCGTTTTTCCCTCTCATTTTCAGTAAACAGGTGCAATATTCCAACTCCGAAATCAAAGCCGTCCAGTACTGCATAACCCGTTATCAGTACTCCTACGAGCACAAACCAGATTGTATTTAAGTCCATCATCGTTATGCCTCCACTAGATTATTTTTTTCTGTATGGTTTACAAGATCATGCTCGGGTCCATTTTTAACTTCCTTTACCAGAAGAAATATGTAAAGACAGAGCAGTGCCAAATAAATCAGGCCGAAAAGTATAATTGAAAAGAGAATCTCACCAGCGCCAACCGTAACGGAAGCCGCCATCTGCGTCTTAAGCAGCCTGTAGACAATCCAGGGCTGCCTGCCCACTTCTGCAGCCATCCAGCCAACCTGGCAGGCAATTACGGGCAAAGGGATGGACCAGAGCAGGATCTTAAGAAGCGGCCTGTTCTGCCATAAAGTTTTCCTGTAGATAGCATATAAGGCCCACAAGAGAACCAGTATAAAAAACATTCCCAGAGCCACCATGGTGTGAAATGAAATGAACGTTAGCTCCAGCGGCGGAATTTCATCCTTGGGAAAATCATTCAACCCTTTAACACTGGCATTCACGTCGCCAAATGCAAGCCAGCTGAGGACTTTTGGAACCTCGAGTGAAGCTTTCAGTTCAGGGGGCTTCGAGGACGGGATGGCAAAAAGAACTACAGGCGCTCCCTGCTGCGTGGTATAAAGCCCTTCAATGGCCGCAAATTTCTCAGGCTGCGTCCTTGCAACCTGCTGCGCGTGAGTGTGCCCGAAAGGAAATACCTCAAGCAGAGAAACTATAAGTCCGAAGATCACTGCAACTTTCATGGAAGCCCTGGCTTCATCCAGATGCTTTTTATTCAGCAGGTAGTAGGCAGATATTCCTGCCACAAAAAAAGCTCCGCACATCAGCGCTGCATCCACGGTGTGGAAGTATCTTGGAAGAGTCGAGGGGTTAAATACCGCGTCATAAAATGAACTCAGCTCGGCGCGGTTATTATTGATTATGTAGCCCGAAGGCGTCTGCTGCCACGAATTGGCAACAATGATCCAGAAAGCCGATAATGTGGATCCGAAGGCCACCATGAGAGCCGAGAACCAGTGCACTCCCTTTGAAACACGGTTGCGCCCGAAAAGATAAAGCCCTAGAAATCCGGACTCCAGGAAGAAAGCAAATACACCTTCGGCTGCAAGTGGAGCCCCGAATATGTCGCCAACAAATTTCGAGTATTCTGACCAGTTTGTACCAAACTGGAATTCCATTACAATTCCCGTTGCTACGCCTACGGCAAATGTAAGTGCCAGGAGTTTCCCGAAAAACTTCCCCGCTTTCTGGTATACAAGGTTATTTTTTCTCCAGCCCATCCCTTCCAGTATTACTACCAGCCAGGCAAGGCCTATGGACACCGGCGGAAAAAGAAAATGAAAGCCGGCCGTCATTGCAAATTGTACGCGTGCAAGAAAAACAGCATCCATGCTTGCTCCTTTTTATGGTTTTTATTTAGTGCTATTTATTTTGTCTATTGTAACCTCGTCAAATGCATAGTCTGATATTTTTGCTTTTTTAAGTTCATCGAGCAGATTCTTTTCCTGTAAGGCAAAGAAGGCGTGCACCTTGCAGACCTTGGGAAACGTGCAGACATCCTTGTTGCAAAGGCACTCGTTTAATGTGGCCTTGAAGTTCATTGCCTGCATCACGTCATAAAAGGATATTTCCCCGGCATCCCTGGCCAGGCAGACTCCCCCGTATAAGCCCTGCGTCGTTAAAACTATTCCGCCGTTCTTTAAGACGTGAATTATCCTTGCGGCGTAGGATTTCGTGACATGAATCCTTTTTGCGATTTCTGAGACCGGCAGCTGCTTTTGGGACTTTAAGCCCGCCAGAAATGCCGTAATCCGGATGGCGTAGTCGCATTCCCTCGTTAGATAGCTTTGCATATATAATTCCCGTTATAATATATTACCTGCGAGGTAATATATTATAATAAGACACGATTGTCAACTTTAAGACACTTTATCCTTTTTTATTTTTTTGCCGGGGTATTTTTGTCCGTTTTTTTTCACAGAGCCATTTTCTCCGGAAGGGGAAATGGGAATGAGGTTTGGAAGCGCAATGAAAAGCCCGGGAAGAATGCTCTTCCCGGGGCTTTATTTTAGATATTCCTGCAGGAGATTACTTTACTCGGTCAGTACAATTGGCGTTTTGTCCGAGATAAGAACCGTATGCTCATAATGTGCAGTCAAAGAGCCCATTCTGGTTGCAAGCGACCAGCCGTCCCTTTTAGTCACAAGTTTGCTTTTTCTGTTGGATATCATCGGCTCAATTGCAATTACTTCGCCGTTTTTCAATTTTGTTTTATCCCTGAATTCGTAATAATTCAACACCGATGGGTCCTCGTGGACTGCTTGTCCGACTCCATGGCCCGAGAGCTCTTTTATTACAAAATAGCCGCCGCTTTTTGTGTTGTTCTCAATAGCCCTGCCGATTTCATTTAAGTTCTGGTTCGGAATGCAAAGTTTTACGGCTTTTTGAAAAGAGGTCTTTACATTATTGATCATCAGGGCTGCCGCGGCGTTAAGTTCCTCTCCGCCAATAATTACGCTGCATGCCGTATCTGAAACAAAGCCTTCATAAAACGGGGTTACGTCAATTTTTAAGATATCTCCCTTCACCAATTCCTTTCTATTCGGTACACCATGCACGATGCAGTTATTAACCGAATAAAACGAGTAACATGGAGTGTCATAGAACATTTTGGGCGCGGATTTGGCTCCAATGGCATCCATTTCCTTTTTGCACAATTCATCCAGGAATTCTGTTGTTACTCCTTCAAGGCTGTTTTCGGCCAGTACGTTTAGTATGTGTTTTGCAACCTTGGAAGCATTTACAATTCCAGTCAGGTCATGCTCGCTTTTAACTATCACTGTCTTTCTTTCTCCCGATTATAAACATTAATAGAGTTCAATAGACAAAATTTACAAAAATCTCTTTAGAATGACTAATCGGGTTTCCTTCAGACCTGAATACACATGGAGGTTTGGACAGAATTTTTTCTTAATACATGAGTAATTTCAGAGCTGACAGCTGAAAAACGGAATTATTCACATATTGCCGCTATTTAGGGGTCTGCCTCTTAAGACTTGAGCCTTTTGTCCTCAATGAAACACTTTCTTCCGGGGTTGCCCTCGGCTCTTAAGACCTTCATATCCATGACTTCAAAGATGGAGGCCCACACCGTCTCAAAATTAAGCTTCTTTTCGTACTGGCACATAAAGCCAAGCCTTCCGCTGAGGATATCTTTAGCGTATTCAGTAGGGTTGCGACCGCACCCGGATTTCAGGGCATTAAGCACAGTCTGATAGCGTTCGTATGAAAGATATGTATTATGGCCTGCCGGCTCATGCCTTTTCATTTTTTCAGATATGAAACTGTTTACGGTAATAATAAAGTCTTCCCCGTTGCTGTTTTTCATGGGGAGCCTCAGGTTCATCTCCCCGGGATTGCACTCGGCAACAGCCATACTGCCTGACTGATCTGTAAGGAGTATGTTGCAGTTTGACGCTATGGGCAGACTTTTCAAAGCCACAATTCCTTCAGCAACACTGCTGCAGTTTTCCAGTATATACCTGACCAGGAAAACCGAATTCAGCCCCGGCCTTATTTCTTCAAGCAAAGGCATCACAAATGTCATTGCGGCAACCAGCCCGTGCTCATTTATTCCTTCCTCCCCGTTAATAAATGACGAGGTATTCAGTATAAACCTGTTCTTCTTCTCGGGCTCATAATATTCGCTTTTGCAGACTTTCTTTAAGAATGGAGGAAGGTCGTTATTCCTGGCGTAAAAAATTTTGCCATTTCGATTGAAGCTAAATGCCGTGCAGCCCTTTACTTCAACGCTTTGAAATTCATCAATGTTATACATGCAGCACCCCATACACATCATCCATGAAGTGAATTTCTCGTTATCATACCCAATTACGTCCGTAACGCCCCTGATCTCCTCGGCCGCCTCGGGGAAGACCTTTTTTAAGATTTTAGCGCTCTTTCTGCCGAATTCCATCTGAAACTTATCCAGCCCGATTGGAAATTCAGCTTTGTTAATCCTGAATATCTCTCCCATCTTCCGCCCCATTTCATAATGGCTGCCCTTTAGCCTTGGATGATACATTTCCTTATTCCCCGATAAATATTAATTAAAATTTTAAGTATTCTAAAGAGATAAAAATACAATGTCAAGTAGTCTTGCCCCTTTACCGCCGCGCACAGCCATAGGAAATTTCCACATTGAAGGTAAGTAGATCCTTCTTTGTACCTTGCCTTTTTTTGTGTGAGTTTTATGATTAAATGTATGTACAGGATTTTTACATAATTGCAGACAGTACAATATAAATAAGGGGGCCGCATGAAAAAGATATTACTATCCCTTTTCTTCATGTTAAACAGCTTGCTCTTTTCCCAAAGCTCAAAATGGATCACCTTTAACGGCGCAAATTCACGCCTGCCTAATAACAGCATCTGTGCAGTCGCAATAGACAGCCAGGAGGTAAAATGGTTCGGAACCGAGGGCTACGGCCTTGCCAGCTTCGATGGCACCGCATGGACCATATATAATTCCAACAACTCTGGCCTCAGCAATAACTTCGTCCGTGTAATTTATATTGATAAGGAAAATAATAAATGGATCGGGACAAGGTATGGAGGCCTTTATAAGTTCGACGGCTCACAATGGACAAACTGGAATACCTCCAATTCAATTCTGCCCAGTAACTGGGTGGCCTCTTTTGTAATTGACCCTGAAGGTATAATTTGGGTAGGCACCGGGGACAAGGGCCTCGTCAGGATCGAGAAAGATTACTGGACAATATTCAATACCGCCAACTCCCCTTTGCCCGTTAATTTCATCTATGCCCTGGCAGCCGATTCACTCGGGAATACCTGGATCGGCACTAATGGCGGCGGACTGGTAAGATACAACCGGGGGACCTGGGAGATCAAGAATAAGTACAATTCCAACCTCAGCTGCAATGCTTCCCTTTCAATTGCAATCGACAGGAACTATGATAAATGGATTGCTTCCTTCAGCTGCGGCCTTTTCAGGCTCCATGATACAACTTTTACAAAATACGACAAAGCAAGAACCCCTCTTCACGACAACTGGGTTGCATGCGTTACGCTGGACAAGCAGCAGGCAAAGTGGCTCGGCATGGACAGCACGGGTGTGGCAAAATTCTCCGGCAACCAGTGGACACTCTACGACACTGCAAATTCAGGACTGGTAGACAAATATGTAAGGTCAATTGCCATCGATAGGCTTGGCAACAAATGGATCGGGACATACCGCGGCGGAGTCTCAGTCTTTAATGAGACCGGGGTTAATATTCTGCCCGTTATCGTCATTTCAAAACCCTTAAATGCCGAGAGCTGGATTGCCGGAAGCAGGCAGAAGATCACCTGGGCTACCAGCAACGTTGCAGGTAATGTCAATATTAGGCTTTCAACCGACGGGGGCGCAACCTTTCCTTTTGACCTGGCGCTTAACAGCCCAAACGACGGCTACGAGGAAATCACTGTACCGGAAGTCTCTTCTTCCCAGTGCATGATAAGAATTGAATCCATTTCCTTCTCACAAATTCAGGGAAGAACAGGCGGAAGGTTCCAGATCGCAAAAATGTCTGTTCCCATTCAAAATAAACCCGCGAACAATTCCCTCAGGCAGCCGCTTGAGCTTAAAATAACCTGGCAGAAGGGAGAATTGTGCAATAGCTATAATTTACTTGTCGCCTCCGACAGCGCGTTTCTACACCCTGTACTGGAAGATTCATCAATAACCGATACGGTAAAGGAATTAAAAGGACTAACGGATTTCAGGAAATACTACTGGAAAGTCCGTGGGCTTAATAATAGTATATATACAAAGTGGTCTCCCGTATGGAGCTTTACCACAATTTTCAACGCTCCTTCAAACCTTAAGGCTTCACCCGAAGGACATGATAAAAGTTTGCTTACATGGCAGGATAATTCCTCAAGCGAGACCGGATATGTTTTGGAAAGGAACTCCGGAGGAGGTTTTACGCAGCTGACGCAGCTGCCTGCAAACAGCAGCCGGTTTATCGATTCAAGCCTCGGCCTTCCCGGCAGCTATCAGTACAGGCTGAAGGCAGTTGCCGAAGGCGGGGAATCGGAATACAGCAATGTTGCAACGGCGGAAATTACAGATGTAGATGAGGCTCCAGCCCTGGTAAAGGATTTTGTTCTCGGTCAGAATTTTCCTAACCCTTTTAACCCTTCTACCACAATACGCTATTCGTTACCCAGTGAGGAATTTGTAAGCCTTAAGGTTTATAACCTTCTTGGATGTGAAGTTGCAGCCCTGGTAAATGAGGTACAAAAAGCCGGAAGCCATTCTGTCAGGTTTAATGCCCGGGAACTTCCAAGCGGCACATACGTCTATACAATTAAGGCAGGGGGATTCAGGTTTTCCAGAAAACTGCTGTTACTTAAATAATTTCTTCCCCGGGGGAAAAGAAGTAGTTTCTCCCCCCCGGGGAATAGCCCATCCATAACTATCTTACACTATGGGGCCTCTTTGGCAGTACGGCTTTATTATCTTTTGCCACGGCGCCCCCTTTTATTTTGTCCCTGATATAATAACTTTGCCCCAAACAGCTTTTCAGTTTTTGGGATTTTCTTTAATTTTAGCTGAAGGATTCTTGCATAAAAAGAGGAGAAAAAGCACAGTGGGAATTAAAGTCATCATAACGGGCTCTACCGGCATGGTAGGCGAAGGGGTTCTGCTAAAATGCCTGGAGCACCCGGCCGTAGAAAAAGTGCTGATCGTGAACCGCAGGCATTATGACCTATCACATCCAAAACTAAGCGAATTGATTATGCCCGACTTTTTTTCACTGGAAGAATATTCAGACAAACTTAAAGGTTTCGATGCGTGCTTCTTTTGTGCCGGAAAAAGTTCAATAGGAATGAGTGAGAAGAATTATTTCCGTGTAACCTATGAAATGACCATGCATTTTGCCGGAATACTCGCAAGGCTCAATCCCGGAATGGTACTTGATTATGTTTCCGGTGCACAGACGGACAGTACTGAAAAGGGACGCTTAATGTGGGCACGTATAAAAGGCAAAACTGAAAATGACCTCATTAAGCTGCCATTTCGTGGCGTGTACAATTTCCGCCCCGGTTTCATGAAGCCTTCCCCCGGACAGAAGAACATCAACAGTTTGATTAAACTTTTGGGCGGCCTATATCCAATACTGCACGCGCTTTTCCCGAATTATGTAAATACACTGGATGAAGTGGGTCTTGCCATGATAAATAGCGTAATAAAAGGCTACCCGAAGCATATCCTGGAAATTGAGGACATCAGGCTCCTTGCCCGGGAGTAGCATGGCTCTTCAGGCCGTGCATATTTCCTCTCAGTTTAGCTGGGTCCTTATTACAATTTCCCTGGCAATTCCGAGCTTTTTCATCTTGGAGCCAAGCGTCTTGCCGTTAATTCCAAGTATGCTTGAAGCGCTGTTCTCGCCCGTTACTTTTCCTTTTGCAATCTGCAGTGCATGAATAATGTGTTCTTTTTCCATCTCCCTTAGTGTCTTCAGCTTCTCAGCTTCCGCGTCATTTTTCATGTTTAGATGAATAACGTCGTTGAAGTTGAGGACGGCTCCTTCGGAAATTATTACCGAGCGTTCTATCAGATGCTCCAGCTCGCGTATATTCCCGGGCCAGTTATACTGCAGGAGCATATCGAGGTCGCTTTTTCTTACAATCTTTTTTTCACGCCCTGCCTGCTTGGAATACTTTTCAATAAAAAATTTAAGCAGCAGTGGAATATCCTCGGTCCTTTCCCTTAAAGGGGGGACGGTAATTGGAAAAACGTTCAGCCTGAAGAACAGATCAGCCCTGAACCTCCCCTTGTCTACCTCCACGGCAAGTTCTCGGTTTGTTGCAGCAATTATCCTTACGTCAACCTTAATTGTGCCCTTCCCGCCTATTCTTTCGAACTCCTTTTCCTGCAGTATCCTTAAAAGTCTGGACTGAATTTCCAGCGGAAGCTCACCTATCTCATCCAGGAATATCGTACCGCCGTCTGCAAGCTCAAATTTCCCGATCCTTTTTTCTATTGCTCCTGTAAAGCTTCCTTTTTCGTGTCCAAAGAGTTCGGATTCAATCAGACTGACCGGGAGCGCCGCGCAATTGATTTTCACGAAAGCGCTGTCTTTTCTTTCGGATAAATTATGAATCGCCCGTGCAACAAGCTCTTTTCCAGTACCCGTCTCTCCCTGTATCAGAACAGTGGCATTGATAGGGGCAACCTGCTTAATCTTATTCATTACGGACTGAATAGCAGGGCTGTTGCCAATGATCTCCTGGAAACTGTTCGAAAGGTTGATTTCGTCCAGGAGATAGTTCTTCTCCTGTTCCAGCTTATTTTTAAGCAGGTTTATCTGCTCAAATGCAAAGAAGTTTGAAAGCACGAGCCCAAGCTGTGGAAGTATGTGCATTGCAGCCTCAATCTCATTGTCCATGAAAGAAATATTGCTTGTGTTTGGGGGTATGCCCAGCTTCCTGTTTCTTTTCTGCACAAAATACATATTTTTGCCTCTTCCAAGTATCAGAATTAGTTCCCCCACGTTTTCTGCGGCATAACGGATCATCAAAAGTGAAGTTATGGAATGTTTTTCCTTAAGCTGCAGAAAATACTTGGACTGTGCACAAAGGCTGTTAAACTCCTCGCCCGCAATCTCAAGATAGTTTCCGTTGATCTCTTTGGACCTGAGCATAACTGCCGCCTGGACTGCATTTCCCGGAATTGCCAGTGGAACAAGCCTGTTTTCCTCATTCATTATAAGGCTGAAGGCCAAACGCCTGCTGGCAACCTCCAGGTTACCGGCCCAGAATGAAATATACTCACAGGGAATGAGTTCAGTAAGCTCTTCAGCACATTTTTCTACAAGCGTATTCCTGTCTTTTAGGGAAACCAGCGCATTCATCAGGCGAAGCTGGATCTCGTTTACTTCCTTGTGCTGTTTCATTTCCTCGAAAGCTCTTACGTTGCTTACGGCAGTGGCTATAACATTGGATATTTTCAGGAGGTAGTTGTTGTCATCGGCATTAAGCTCACAGTCATTATAAGGGATGAACAAAAACCCCATCAGTTCCCCGCCAGTCTGCATTGGGATCTGTAAGATATTTTTTATGCCGGCATTTTTTATCGATTCTTCGAGCAGTGGTTCCTGGTCAGATGATTTCTTAAATGACCTTAATATTTCCAGGTCGGCTATGCTGATTTTCGGATTGGCAACCATCTGAGAAAAAACAGTTCCGCTTATGGATACCCTGTTGTACCATAAGACCTGCGACAAAGGCTTTCCCATTCCATCGCTCGCAGCTGCAAAAAACTCCAGCCCGGTTCCTGTTTTATCGAGCAAAGCCATGCCACCAATCTGAAACTGAAGTAAATCCTGCATCTGATCGAAAATCTTTTCAAAAAGCTTGTACGGCTCCTTAATGGAAGCGATAGTCTCATTAATTGAAATGATTACTGAAAGATCTCTGTTTAACATGCTGCATTTCCCGATTTTTACCTGAATGCTTGTATTTAAGAAACTAAAATAAGGGAGTGCTTTTATTTAAGCAACCGTTTTCCAAAGCCAGGGGAATTTCGCCCCCTTTGGGCCATCTTCCTGCTGCCTCGTTATGGCACGCCTTTAGCTATTAATTCAAAAACAATTAACATAAATATAATAAAAGGCAGATTCCGAAAAATGAATTTGGCAATTATCGGCGCAGGCGAAAGCTCAAGGCTCAGAAGTGAAGGCCTCCAGGTTCCGAAACATCTGATCTCACTTAACGGGGAATACCTGATTGAAAGGACACTCCGCATTGCCAGGGAAAACGGGATTGACAGGGCGTGCTGCATAATAAATGAAAAGGAGCATTTGCTGAGGCAGTATCTCACCGAGGCTGATTTTGGCATTCCACTGCAACTGATCGTCAAATCCACCCCCAGCTCTATGCACAGCCTCTTCGAGCTCTCACCTTTGCTTAAGGGGGAACCTTTCTGCATGGCTACGGTGGATTCAGTCTTTGATGAATCGGAATTTTCAGATTATATAAGCTATGCCAAGATTCAAAATGACACCGACGGCGTGCTTGCCATTACCAACTTTATCGATGATGAAAAACCTTTATGCGTTGCACTGGATGATAACGACAGGATACTGAAATTCAGTGACAACAAGGAAGGCTACAGCTGGGCTACAGGCGGCCTTTATTATTTTACGCCTGAAATTTTTAACGAGGTGCAAAGAGCCCTTAAATACAGAATTGAAAGGCTGAGAAACTTCCTGCGCCTTCTGGTCTCCGAAGGCTATGTGCTGAAAGGATTCTCTTTTTCAAAAATGATTGACATAGACCATATCTCGGACATAAAGCAGGCCGAGCTGTTCTTGAGTGAAATTAAAGATAAACACTCTGGCAGGATTATATGAGGCTTTCCAAAAGCGGGTCATTTGTTAACCTGATAAAACACCTGCAGGATTTTTCGCTTCTTACGCTGGAGATTTTCAGATCTTTCGGCACGCTGAAGAAAAACCGAAAGGAGACAGTATGGGAGATGTACGTAATCGGAAGCCAGGCACTTCTGCTTGCAATTCTCGGGGGACTCTTCTCAGGAGTAATTCTTGCAATTGAAAGCGGACATAACCTGGAAAAATTCGGTGCTACGCTGCTCGTAAGCCGTACAGTCTCACTGGGAATTGTTAGGGAACTGGGTCCTGCTATCTGCGGCATTCTGCTTGCCGCAAGGACAGGAGCCAAAAACACTTCAGAAATTGGTGCCATGCAGCTCTCAGAACAGGTGGATGCCCTAAGGGCTTATGGAATTAACCCAGTCGAAAAGCTTGTTCTCCCGCGCGTGGCTGCGGCCGTAATTATGTTTTTGCCACTGACACTGATTGCCGACGTCACAGGAATTATTGGTGGAATGTTTATTACAAATACTACTTTCCACATAGACCTGAGTTATTTCTGGAGTACGGCCATAAAGGTTCTTGAATTTAAAGACCTGTTTGTTGGCGTAATGAAACCCGTTTTCTTTTCTTTCTTTATCGGATGCATCAGCTGCTACTACGGACTTAATACAAAAGGAGGTACAGTAAACCTTGGTAAAAACGCAATCAGTTCGGTAGTCGTTTCATCTACTGTCGTACTAATGCTCGATTTTATCTTTACGAAAGTTGTCTGGGAGATAATGTAATAAGCCATGATCGAAATAATAAATGTAGACCTGAATATAGATGGTAGAGACATTCTTAAAGATGTTTCTCTTAAGATAGACAAGGGAACAACCTCCGTAATCCTGGGGCCCAGCGGCGCCGGTAAAAGCACTATTCTTAAAGTCATTCTTGGCTTGGAAAAGATCAACGCCGGCTCTGTTAATATTAACGGGAAAAACATTTTTGAGCTAAAAAGTGACGACCTCCTTAAGGTAAGAAGAAATATTTCAATGGTCTTCCAGGCCAACGCTCTCTTCGATTCACTTAATGTTGAGGACAACGTAGCATACTTTTTAGCCTATAATTCGGATATTTCAAAGAAGGACCTCAGGGAGAGAGTGCGCGAGATGCTTTCTTTTGTAAATCTCAGCGGGACTGAAAGCCTGTATCCCGATCAGTTAAGCGGGGGGATGAAAAAGCGCCTTGCTATTGCCCGGGCTCTTGCCACAAGGCCGGAAATTATTTTGTTCGATGAACCGACGACGGGGCTGGACCCCATAAATTCAAAGGCAATACTCGACCTTATAAATAAACTCAGGGCGGCAGGAACAACATCCGTAATAGTCACTCACATTCTTAACGACGCTATTTCAATTGGCGACGCCCTGACTGTCATTAAGGATGGCAGAATTGTTGCCTCGGGCAAAACCAGGGAAATTCTGCAGTCCAAAAACGTCTTCGTTCAAGAATTCTTTTATGAAATCTTCCAGGATGCAACATTAATCCAAAATAATCAGTAGTGGAATCATATGCCGGAACAAAATGAGAAAAAAGTAAACCTGAAGGTCGGATTGACTGTCTTTAGCGGCATCGCAGTTTTGATGATCTTTATCATTTTAATTGGGACAGATGACTATTTCTTTTCAAAGACGTACTCGCTGTTTATTTATACAGATAATACCATCGGCCTGGTCAAAGGAGCTCCCGTTACTTTAGGCGGCTTCAAGATCGGTGATGTCGAGAGCATGGATTTTGTTCCATCAAATAGCCGCGACGCAATTAAGATCAGGCTCAGGATATTAAAGGAATACCAGGGCCGCATAACCGTGAACTCAGTTGCCAGCATCAGCAGCATTGGAATTCTTGGAGATAAGTTTATCAATATCACGCTCGGCAATCCCGGTGAACAGGCATTGGCCGATAACGCAACAATCCCCCTTTCCGAAGGGCTTAACCTCGAAAACGTTGCAGGCAAAATTGTACCCGGCATCGACAAACTGAACAATATACTGAATAACGTTTCAGACATGACAGATTCCATCAATGCCGGTAAGGGCACAATCGGTGAACTCATTAAAACAAAAAGGACTGCAAACGAGGTTTCGGGTGCATTGAATAACATAAACATGCTCATCAGTGACATCAAAAGCACTAAAGGCTCACTCGGCAGCCTGCTTTATGATAAGCAGCTTTATACAAATCTTACTTCAGCTTCTGAAAACATTTCCAGACTTGCCGCCGGCATTAATAACGGCAAAGGAACCCTGGGACAGCTTGCCGCAAGCGACTCCCTTTACAGGAGGATCAATACTGCCGCTGCAAAGTTTAACAGCATAATTGCCAAAGCCGACCAGGACAGCTCTGTCATTAACGGACTCATGTCGGACAAGAACCTTTACAAAAAATTAAATAATGCAATTGAAAACCTGAATTCTCTGACAAATGACATCAGGGAAAACCCCAGCAGGTACCTTAAGGTGTCTGTCTTTTAGAAAAACTTCAAATTTATCATAACCCGGAATCAACAACAGGAAGATTGAAAAGTGAAAATTGCAGGCATAAGCAGAAAAGAAACATATTCTCCGAATCATATTACAAATGACGCACAAATTATCGTTAAAACGGCAGAAATTCTAAGAAAGCTCGGGCATGAGGTAACAATTTATGATGAAGGATTTATTGAAACTAACGACATCAGTGAAGAGCTCATATTTTCAATGGCCCAGGGCCTTGCCGGAATCAAAAGGGTTCAGGAATTCGAAAGCAGGGGTGCTGCTGTTGTAAATACGCCGTCCTCGGCGCTAAATACCTACAGGATTCAGATGACTTACCTTTTGACAAATGCAGACATACCGTTCCCCAAAAGTCTCGTACTTGACATTACTAACAGGGATGTAGATTATTTCAGGCTGTTTAACGCAAAACAGCTATGGCTTAAACGCGGCGACGTTCACGCCGAGCACAAGGAAGATGTCACGCTTATCAGTTCCCTACCCGAACTTCAGTCTACACTCAGGGATTTTGAAAGGCGCGGAATTTATGAAGCCGTAATTCAAGAGCACCTCCCGGGCAGCACAATTAAATATTACGGCATTCAGGGCACCGGGTTCTTCCACTGGTATTTTACCAGCGGGAACCAGAACATAAAATTTGACCAAAACGAATTAAAAAGCCTCGCATTCTTGTCGGCAGAAGTCCTTGGCGTAGAGATTTTCGGGGGCGACGTTATTGTTTCCCCGGACGGCAGTATGTCTGTAATCGACGTAAATGACTGGCCAAGCTTCGCCCCGGTCAGGGATGATGCAGCTAAAAATATTGCACAACTCATTCATAAAAAGGCGTTAGAAAATGTATACCAATACTGAAAACAAGAGGAAATTTTCCTCAATCGTTACTGAAGTACCAGGCAAAAAGTCCCTGGAAATTTTCGAAGAGGAGCAAAAATATATTGCTCCGGGCACACAGACAATTGCGACATTATCCCAAATTGTGGTAAAAAAGGGAGAAGGTGCCATAATTGAGGACGTCGACGGCAACCGCTACATCGACTTCTTTGCGGGAGTTGGAGTTGCCAGCCTGGGCTATAATCATCCCAAATACGTAAAGATGATGCAGGAACAGGTATCCAGGATCCACGTGGGAAGCTTCACCTCCGAGAACAGGGCAAAACTCTCCAAACTCCTTGCCTCAATTGCAGTCGGGGACCTCTGCAGGACGCAGTTCTACAGCTCCGGCGCCGAGGCCGTAGAGGCGGCCCTGAGGCTCGCAAAATCTTACACCAGGAAAACCGAATTTATCGGCTTCTGGAACGGCTTCCACGGAAAGACTGCCGGCGTGCTTGGACTCCTTGGCGATACCTTCAAAAACGAAATGGGACCTTTACCCGCCGGACGGTATTTGACTCCCTATGCCGACTGCAGGCATTGCCCTTTCAACAATTCGCTCCCGGGCTGCAAGTTCGCCTGCATTGACTTTATAAGAAACAAAGTCAGGTACGAAACCACCAACAACGTTGCCGCAATTATTGTTGAACCTATTCAGGGTACAGCCGGTAACATAGTGCCCCCGCCGGGATTTCTGCAGGGCCTTAAGGATCTCGCCCATGAAATCGGCGCCTTACTCATTGCAGACGAAATGATAACGGGATTCGGCAGAACGGGCAAAATGTTCGGCGTTCAGCACGAAGGCGTTGTACCGGACATTATGACCATAGGCAAGGGTTTTGGCGGCGGCTTCCCGATGACAGGGCTCATGTCGCGCGATGAAATAATAAATGCTAAACCGTTTGCAAATCCTTCAGGCAGTTCTTCCAGCTATGGCGGAAACCCGCTGGCTTCAACAGGAGCATACGCTGCAATCAGCACCATTCTGGAAGAAGGACTGGTAGAAAATTCAGCGCGCGTAGGCGCTTTTATGATTGAAAGACTAAAGAAAATGCAGGAAAAATTCCCCTTCATAGGTGAAGTGCGCGGAAGAGGCCTTATGATTGGCGTGGAACTGGTTAAGAACAGGGATACCAAGGAAAAGCTCGACAAGGAAACCGCAAAGATTATATTTAAGGAATGCCTGAAGCGTGGTTTAATCACGATGGGATATAACCCTAACATTAGAATTAATCCTCCCCTTGTCATTTCAGAGGAAGTTGCAGAGGAAGGTCTTGAAATAATGGAGGAAGTATTTACTGATGTCGCTGATAGAATCAACATATAAAGCCAGGGAAACAGAAGAGTGGCTCGACATTAAGTTTTACAGGCCCTTAGGCTACCTGATTGCCAGGGCCTGCAAAAAAATTAAAGTCACTCCGAATGCCATATCATTCACAGGTATGTTTCTAGGAGTACTGGCCGGCTGGCTTTTCTATTACAGCGAATTCAGGTTAACTTTGGCAGGTATTCTCCTGCTCATCGTTTCAGAAGCAATGGATAGTGCTGACGGGCAGCTTGCAAGAATGACCAACAGGAAGTCCCGCTTTGGAAGAGTGCTTGATGGCTTTGTAACAAACATTATCTTCCTCAGCATATACATCAGCTTATGTCTCAGAACGGCTTTAGAAGGCAGTCAGTTGGTCTGGCTAGTTGCCCTGCTCTCTGCCTTAAGCCATTCGCTTCAAAGTGCCGTAGCCGACCACTACCGCAACGGCTACCTGCACTTTGTGGTTTCACCCGGTAAAAGTGAACTGGATATGGCGGAAAGGATCGGCTCTCAGTACAGAAGACTTAAGTGGAAGAAAGAACCGTTTCAGAAGTTCTGGACCCTCTTGTACCTTAACTATACAAGAGAACAGGAAATGATCTCGCCAAAATTCTCCGAACTGAGGCAAAAAACAGAGGAATTCTTTGACGGCATTCTCCCCCAGAGATTGTCACAAATGTACAGTGAATATACTTTCAGGCAAATTAAATTCTACAACATCCTTACTACAAATACCAGAATGATCTGCCTCTTTGTTTCGCTTATTATTGGAATTCCATGGATATACTTTGCTTTTGAAATCCTGGTTCTAAACGGCTTGCTTTTGCACGTGGTCATTTATCATGAAATGGCAAGCGACTCAGTACTAAAAAAGATAAAACTGTTTGAAAAAGAAAAACAAGAAGAAGAGATAACTGTATGTTAAATGGCGCTTTTATTGGTTTCGGCAAAATTGCCAGGACGGGACACATGCCCGCATACCTGAGGCCAGACATCCGCTCAAAGGCAAAAATTACGGCAGTCTGCGACATGGATGAAAGCCTGAGGGAAGTTGTCAATGCGGAATTTCCCGGTATTAAGTTCTATAACGACGTTGACCTCATGTTAGAGGAAGAAGCAATCGACTTTGTCGACGTCTGCCTTCCTCCATCGTTTCACCGCTTAGCCGTTGAAAAAGCCCTGACGAATAATAAGCACATTCTCTGTGAAAAACCTCTTGCACAAAATGTTTCGGACTCCAAGCGAATTGAGCTGATGATTAAAAACAGCAGCCTTGCTTTTTCGATATGCCATCAGTATAAATATTCGCCTATATGGATGAAGTTCAAGGATTTCACGGAATGCCACAATGGGAATGGCGGAATCTTCATTCAGTTTAACGTCTATAGAACCGGTGCCGACAACGGATACTTCAGATCCAACCCGGGCTGGCGCACAGACAGGAAAGTCAGCGGCGGCGGAATCCTCTCGGATACCGGCGTTCACTACTTATACCTTGCCAGCTGGCTCATGGGCGCTCCTGTTAAGGTCACTACGGTAAATAAGAACCTTGGGAATTCGTACCTCAATGTAGAGGATTCCTCATTCGTACTGCTTGAATACGAAAAGGGGATCGTTGAACTCAACCTTACGTGGGCTTCCGACCACCGGGAGAATCTTGCCAGGATATCCTCCGGCAGCTCAAGCCTGGTTTATAACGGCAAGTGCCTTACAAGGTATGACGCGGACAAAGTGCAGAACATTGAGGTACCCGATGCCTCCGACAAAAGCTCATACATTGTCTTATACGAAAGGCTGCTCGTGGACTTTTTTGAAAAGATACTTGCGGGAAAGGAAAATTATCAGTCCATAACCGAGGCTTATGAAACCATCAGGCTTCTGGATGCCTGCTACACTTCAGCCCTTGAAAGCAGGACAGTAATACTTTAAGAACTTTTGAATTAATATAAAACATGTTAAAAGCTGCCGCCAAATATTCGAAGTTTGTTTTCTTTCTCTTAGGCCTTGGAGTGTTTCTTGGACTCATACATGACTTTGGAATAAATAATATATTAACTAATCTTTCCAGGACGGGCTGGTGGCTGATTCCCATAATTGGCATATGGGCCGTAGTTTATCTGCTTAATTCGCTGTCCTTCTGGGTTATACTTGGAAAGGATAGATATTCCGTCGGCTTCAGGAATTCCATGCTTATTACCATCAGCGGATTTGCCATAAATTACATAACCCCCTTTGCCAGTGTAGGCGGGGAGCCCTTCAGGATATTTAAGCTCAGGAATTATATTTCCACCCCGTCGGCTGTCTCAAAGGTAGTGCTTTGCAAAATGGTACAGCTTTTCTCTCACTTTATTCTCTGGCTTGTAACCATTCTGATCATGTTTTTGATACTGCCGCTCTCAGAGAACAGCAGGCTGATTTTGGCAATTTTGTTCTCCTTGATACTTGCATTTAGCCAGCTTTTCATAAGCAGCCACAAGAACGGACTTATAGGATATGTTTATTCCGGAGTCAAAAAGCTCAGGATAAAGCCTCTCGTTCAGTTCTTTGAAAAACGCGAGCGCAGCATATATGAAGCTGACGAAAACATTAAGGAACTCTATAACCGAAGGAAAGAGGCTTTTTACCTGGCGCTCTCATTTGAATTTTTGGCGCGGATAGTCTCTTCGCTTGAGTTTTACTTCATTCTCAGATCCATCGGCCTCGATGCATCGGTTCTGCAGGCAATATATATTAACAGCGTTTCATCACTGTTCATGAATATTTTCTTTTTCGTCCCGCTCGAACTCGGAATACGCGAAGGCAGTCTGCTGTTTATAATGAAGTCCATAAATATCACGGCGGGAATAGGAATTTTTATTGCAGTCATAAACAGGATAAGAGAGCTCTTCTGGATCATAACGGGGCTCGTTCTTATCCGGTTTATCGGCAAAGATAGTCTTACGGCAACTCTTCAAACCCTAAAACGCGGAGTTAAAGATGAAAGCATTGCTATTTGATTTCGGTGGCACCATCGACACCGGGGGAATTCACTGGTTTGAGAAATTCTGGGACCTATATTCATCTATCGGAATCATCATGGACAGGGAGGCCTTCAGGGAGGCATTTAAGTATTCAGAGCAGCAGATGAGCCGTACGGATGTCAGGAAATTAAATTTTCTGGAGACATACGCAAAAAAGATCACCTTTCAGGTTGAATATATGAAAAAGCTCGGCTCGCTTTCCTACATAGATGACATCGTAAGGTTTTCATATAACCTCGCCCACATATGCCGCCAGGAAGTAGAAAAGCACATTAAAAGGAATACCGAACTATTAGCTTCTCTCAGGAAGTTTTTTACCATGGGAGTTGTTTCAAATTACTACGGGAACTTATCGCTTATATGTAATGAATTCGGCATCGACTGCTGCTTTGATTTCATTGTGGATTCAACGCTTGCCGGGATCAGAAAACCGGATCCGGCTATTTTTAGCCTTGCCCTTCGCAAGGCAAATTGTGAGCCGAAAGATGCTTTTGTAATTGGCGATTCATACGGCAATGACATTCTTCCTGCACATACGCTGGGCTGCCGGACGATATGGCTGAAGCTGAAAGGCTGGCAGGAAAACAATGAAGAACAAAAGGCAGATTATGTCGTCCGTGAACTTTCTGAAATTAAAAACATAGTCATTTATCAATAATTTTTCATAGACTTAAACAGAATTAAACCTTAAAACATAACAGGAGTTTTGAAATGAATAATTCAGAAATCAGTAAACCCAAAGGCAAATTAGGCGTCCTTATTGCCGGACTTAACGGTGCAGTCTCCACTACGTTTATTGCAGGCGTGCTCTCTGTAAGAAAGGGACTTGGCAAGCCGTTCGGCTCGGTTACACAAATGGGGACAATAAGGCTGGGGAACCGCTCCGAGAATAATTTCCCGTTCATCAAGGACTTTGTCCCCCTTGCCGGACTAAACGACCTCGTCTTCGGCGGCTGGGACATCAGAAATGAAAACTGCTTTGAATCGGCAATGGAAGCCCGCGTACTGGATAGAAGTGACCTCGAACTCGTCCAGGAAGAACTCGAGGAAATCCAGCCCATGCCCGGCGTATTCGAAAAACGCTTTGTCGTTAATCTTAATGGTGAATACGTGAAAAAAGCTGCAAACAAATTTGAACTGGCTGAGCAGCTCCGAAGCGACATCAGAAATTTCAAGAATGAAAACAAACTCGATAGACTGGTTGTAATCTGGTGCGGCAGTACTGAAATATTTCTTACCATGAACGGCGTTCACTCAAGCCTCAGTATGTTTGAAGAGGCAATGAAATCCAATCACCCCGACATTTCTCCAAGCATGATCTATGCTTACGCCGCACTGCAGGAAGGCTTCCCCTTCATCAACGGCGCTCCAAACCTCACTACCGACATTAAGGCACTGACCGACCTGGCACTGCAGAAAGGACTGCCGATTGCCGGTAAGGATTTCAAGACGGGACAAACACTGATGAAAACCGTGCTTGCCCCGATGTTAAAAGCCCGCGTGCTTGGACTATCGGGATGGTTTTCAACCAACATACTCGGTAACCGCGACGGCGCCGTTCTGGACGACCCCGATTCATTCAAGACAAAGGAAGAAAGCAAGCTTTCAGTTCTTGACGGCATTCTTCAGCCCGAACTCTATCCTGACCTTTACGGGAAGTACTACCACAAGGTAAGAATTAACTATTATCCCCCGAGAGGAGATAATAAAGAAGGCTGGGATAATATAGACATCTTCGGATGGCTTGGCTACCCAATGCAGCTTAAGGTAGATTTCCTCTGCCGCGATTCAATCCTGGCTGCACCAATAGTGCTGGATCTGGTCCTTTTGATGGACCTCGCACAGCGCTGCGGCTTTAAGGGAATTCAGGACTGGCTCTCGTTTTATTTCAAGAGCCCTATGCACTCTGCGGGTACAGTTCCTGAACACGACCTTTTCATTCAGCAGATGAAATTTAAGAATACACTCAGAAAAATCATGAATGAAGAGCCTGTTACTCACCTGGAAGAGGCTTTGAGCTAATTGGACAGTCTATTCCGGCAGGCGGGTTCTTCTATGGAATATAATTACACAGTATATTTTATTCAGCAGTTCTCCCCTGCACTCTCCACGACGACGACAGAAAGTCCGGGAATGTTAGTTTCCCGGGCTTTCATTTTTTCTACTTCTTTGTTCCTAATATAGCGACCTTTTATGCTTAAAAGTGGCGTGCGGCATTTTTTATCCGGCTTTGCTCTGCTGATTATCCGAATGCTTCAATCAGTGTTCCGTTACTTCTTACTGCAAGCCCTCCTGTGCGATTGTTTAACTTGAAAGCGCAAACCAGCCGAAAGCGAATTCGTCAGTTCAAACCGGGATTCTTTATAATTCTGGTTATCTTTCGTATTTTAATTCCTGAAATTGTCTGACTTTTCCATGCGGCAAAGGAATCGGTATGAAAACCAGGCTTACTTTTTACTACTTGTTAACTATTGCATTTTCATGGTCCATATTTATTGCTGTCGACGGATTCCTCATTCCCCGTCAGCACAATGCCGGCATTGCAAAGCTAATTGCTTTTTATGGGCACGCAGCTGCAATGATGGGACCTTTACTGGCGGGCATCTTTGTGCTGAAGTGCTCAAGCAGAAAGACTCTGTTAAAAATGGACTGGAAGTTAAATAAGTACTACCGCTATGGGCTTTATTTCTTCTTTCTGATATGGTTCGTTCCTGCCATCATATGGCTACAGTTCGATAAGTTCATGCATTTAAATTTGTCCATTGACAGTTATGACCTGGTCTTTATTCTCTCCTACTTAATGATTGGATGGTTTGCCGGAATAGGTGAAGAATATGGATGGACAGGCTTCATATTGACAGAGCTCTCAGAAAAAATCGGGACGAGTAGGGCAGTTGTTGCCTCCGGCATCTTAAGAGGGCTGTGGCACCTGCCCCTGCTTGTTATCCCGATAAGTTTTAAATTCCTCAATGGAAAAATTTCATTGCTTCAGCTTCTCCTGCTTGGAACAACCTTCGCAGTTCAGCTGTCCGTTTCCAACATCTTCATGAGCGCTTTGTTTGGCTACGCCTGGCATAAAACCAGGAGTATCGCGCTTGCCGGATGGCTGCACTTTCAATACGATTTCTGCAGGGATATGGCTTTGCTTCTCTTTGCCGGTTTCTTTAATACTCCTGCCTTCAGATTCGGATGGGCAATTCCATTTTACTTTGCCGCCCATATAGCCCTTACCCGGCTTGCAAGAGAGGAAGGGTATTCAAATTACCTGGAAATTTTCGGTAAGACAGGCATTAACGGTAAAACCATTCCATAGCATCCTAAGCCCCCGGTATTGCCGGAGACGGCTTAGTTTGCCTGAACATTCGGTCCTCATTTCCTGCGCCACTGAATTTCTCCATTTACTTTGGCACAAAAATAAGGCATTGTGCATCAGGCATAAATAAATGGAGGGAATCATGAAACATTCCTTACTTTTTTTGTTTCTCGTATTTTTTTCCTCTGCTTTCCACAACGGCCTCAAGGCACAGTGGATCCGCGCTAACGGTCCTTTTAGTGGCGTAATTAATGTGGTTGCCGCAAGCGGCAATACGGTGGCTGCCCATTCTAATAACATCGGTCTCTTCCTTTCATCTGACGAAGCCAAAAACTGGAACGCCCTTAGCAATGAACAACTTTCAAACTGGATTACTTCAATCCTCATCCATGGCGACAGGATCCTCCTTGGAGAATCAGATGCGGGGCTTTTTATTTCCACAAATAATGGCTCTAGCTGGGGAAAATATTTCAGCGGGCTGGATACTTACACTGGCATCGAAGCTTTAGCTGAAAACGGCACAACAATTTTCGCCGGAGGCAATATGGGCCTCTTCCAGTCAATGGATGATGGATCGGACTGGACAAAAATTGAGGTTGACTCCCCTGGAAGCCCTGTACTGTCAATTGCGGCAAGGGATAGCTTGCTGATACTGGGAACTGAATCCGGCATCTATGTCTCCCCCGATAAAGGCCTGACCTGGAGGCACAGTACGAACGGATTACCCGAAAAAGCTACCGCTAAAGTCGCAATTAACGGAAGCATTCTTTTTGCCGCCATAAATGGTTACGGCATTTATATTTCTGCCGACAGCGGCTTGACATGGAACGGAGAAAATAACGGGCTGACGTCTCAGCCGTATTTTAACAGCATCATTTCTTTTGATAATATAGTGCTTGCAGCAACGGGCTCAGAAGGAGTCTTTAAATGGACTAATAACGCTTCAGCCTGGCAGTCTGCAAATAAAGGGCTGCCGGAGAAAATTGCGGTAAACAGCATGGCCAGTTCCGGAAGTAACATCTATGCCGGGACATACGGCCTGGGAGTCTTCCTTTCTACTGACGGGGGATCTACATGGTCAAAATCAAACGATGGTCTAAGCGGCTTTTGGATCTCTTCTACGGCATCCAGGGGTGACAGCATTTTTATTGGCACAAGCTACTGCGGAATATACTTTGCAGAAGCCAGCCTCATGAACTGGAAATTCCTGAATGTTCCCGGATTCAACCAGTACTACTTTGGCGATATAGCCTTTGATTCAAAAAATATTTATGTGGCAGCCGGACAGGACGGCATACTCAGGTCAACTGACAACGGCTTGAGCTGGGAAACGGCTAACAATGGAATTGACCGCTTCAGCGAAGGAATTAGCGCAATTCACGCACACAAGGATAAAATGTTTGCTGCAACATACGCTTCTCCCGGTTTCCCGGGAAAGCTATACTATTCCACTAACAATGGAAGTTCCTGGCAAAAAGTTGCCTTTGAAACCTCGGATTTCCCGGCAACCGTTTCAATGGCATCAAACGGAAGTGACATTTTTGCCGTTGCCCAAGGAAGGGTCTATCTCTCTACTGATGACGGCAAAGTCTGGCACCTGACAAATAGCGGACTGGAAGGAAAAGAGGTGACAAGGATTAAAGCCAAAGACAATGTGGCCTTCATAGCTACACTAAGAGATGGGGCCTTCAGGTCAACTGATAAAGGCAGCAGCTGGACATCTGTAACGGGTGAGCTGGCGGGAAAGCAGGCTACTTCTTTTGCTTTTTGGGCAAGCAGCATTGTTTTTGCCGGCACTTACGGCAACGGAGTCTACGTTTCCACAGACAACGGCTTAAGCTGGCAGCAAGCAGGTTCAAATTTGCCGCAAAAAAACATTATATGGATCGAAAAAAACGGAGAGTATCTTTTTGCCGCAAGTGAAACTACATTGTGGCGCGCCGCAATTTCAGAAATTGCCCCCCTTCTTCTTCCGTCTGTACCGAAACTTCTTTCAGTAGAAAATAACTCAAAGAACCAGCCTTTAAGCCTGATAAGGCTCTCATGGCAAAAGGCTGAGAATGCCGAATGGTACCATCTGCAGCTTTCAAAGGACAGCTTGTTTAAGGATGTTGCACTCGAAGACTCGGCTATTACTTTATTGACGAAAGACATTACTGAACTCAACGAAGGCCGGATTTACTTCTGGAGACTTCGTGCCGGAAACGGCGTGGGAGTAAGCCCATGGTCGGAAGTGTGGAACTTTACCACCGTTCTAAACAGGCCCGACAGCTTAAGTCTTTCAGCAATGACAAAAGGAATTAAGATTACCTGGAAGGATAATTCCAGCAACGAAACTGGCTTTATAATTGAAAGAATGCTTTCTGAAAACTTCTCCGCTTTGGATACTGTAAAGGCCAATGCTGTCACTTACCTCGATTCTACTGCAGTGCAGCCCGATTACTATCACTACCGGATAAAATCATTCAATCAGTTTGCCGTCTCCTCTTACAGCGACACGGCTTCAATTATACTGACTTATACCGAAAGCGCAAGAACGGGCCCCACTGAGTATTTTCTCTTTCAAAACTACCCGAACCCCTTTAATCCTGTTACCTTGATCAGGTATAATCTTCCCCTGGAAAGCTCAGTCAGGCTTGCCGTATATAACCCGCTCGGGAAAATATTAAAGGAATTCGTATTTAAGAACCAGGCCTCCGGCGCTCACGAGATAAGTTTCGATGCAAAAGGCATCGCATCCGGAGCATATTTCTACATATTTGAAGCCAGGGCAGATGATGGCACAAAAGAATTCAGGCAAATTAAAAAAATGATAATCCTTAAATAAACTTCCCTATCCGGAAACTTACAGAAGTGCATCCCCGGAGCCCATGTAAGCTCCGGGGATGCACTTCAGCCCCAACAACCGGAAAATTTATATGTCACATATTAGGATTTTCTATCCCATAAAGGGCTTATACCGTAACATTGGATTGTCATTTTGGCAAAAATAACGTAGGTTTGTAATTCAAATTATTTAAGTGTGCATGACCTGCTGCTTAAAATTGTATTTTTGGTTTTTAAGAAAAGTAAGTTAGTTTTGATGATTAAGGATTCTGATACCCCTAAAGACAACAGAGTAAAAAGAGATAGCAAAGAATTTAATAAGATCGCCAGAGGAATATTCCTTTCAGGACTTTCCTGTTTCATGCAGCTCTACCTGTTTCAGCCCATACTTCCCTCAATAGGCCGGGAATTTTCAATCAACCCTGCTGAAAGCAGCCTTACGGTTTCATTTTCTACAATCGGCATTGCAGCCGGGTTGTTTGCAGGAGCACTGTTTGCAGACAGACTTTCGCGCAAGCACCTAATTGGACTTGCACTCGTTTGCTCATCCGTCCTTACGGTTTTATCTTCTTTTGTGACCC
Source organism: Ignavibacteria bacterium (assembly GCA_025612245.1). Taxonomy (GTDB): domain Bacteria; phylum Bacteroidota; class Ignavibacteria; order Ignavibacteriales; family SURF-24; genus JAAXKN01. Next base: position 116,494 of record JAAXKQ010000005.1, on the reverse strand, counting down.
TCTTTCCCGTGCTCATTTGCATCAATATGCTGAAAGGCTTTTTCCTTTCCGGCTCCGCTTCTGTTGCAATGACTTATATTGCAGAGGAAATTCACCCTTCGGCTCTGGGTAAAGCAACAAGTCTTTATATAACCGGCAATGCCATTGGCGGCATGAGCGGGCGAATAATTGCAACGCTAATTACAGGATGGCTTTCATGGAGGTGGGCTGCCGGCATAATTGGAATATTGTGCTTTATTTTCGGGCTCCTTTTTACAATGGAAGTGCCCTCCTCAAAACACTTTAAGCCCTATAGGACCGACGCCATTAAAAACCTTAAGGCAATGGGTACACATTTGCGTAATCCGCTGCTGCTGTCGATGTACATTCTTGCAGGACTTAACCTCGGAAGCTTCGTCAGCATCTATAATTATCTTGCTTTCAGAATGCAGTCCGCACCGTTCTTTCTGCCGCACGAAATACTTGCGGCTCTTTACCTCATGTACCTTGCCGGCTCTGCCGGGTCCATAACTGCCGGAGCTTTGACCGATAAATTCAGCTCACAGAAAGTGATGCCTGCAATTGTAGCTTTCCTTCTCTTGGGACTCCTGCTCATGCTTGCACAAAATCTTATACTTGTCATGCTGGGACTCGGAATCTTTACGGCCAGCTTTTTCGGAACTCACACTACAGCAAGTAAAATTGTAGCCCAGCATTCTTTTACGGCAAGGCCCGTTTCCATTTCACTTTTCTTCCTGTTTTATTACGCCGGGTCAAGCCTCCTTGGTACAAGTTCAGGAGTCATCATGCACCAGTTCGGCTGGACGGTCTTTATTTTCGCGCTTTGTGCCGTATGCATGTTAATTTTGTTTATAGCCGTATTCTTCCGCCGCTGGATTAAAAAGCCTACCGGTACTGATCCTGCGCTTTCACAAAAATTAAGGGCTTCTGAGTCCTTGCCGCTCGGGCAGACAGAATAAGCGCTCCCGGAGTTCTATACCGGGCTCTGCTTTTTATTCCATAGTTTTTAGCCTTAAGAAAGGCACTCTTAAGGCTTTAATCTTTCCATAATGAATTACACTTGTAGACTGGCCAGGTAAAATCACCAATTTCATCTTCATTATTGTTTGAATTATAGAAAAATTCCTGCATTTTTGGAGCATGAAAAAACTATTTATTCTCTTTACATGCATTTTATTTATTTCCGGTTGCGCCGGCGCCGGAAATGTCAATAAAGAAAGCCAGTTCTCAGACGAACAGAAAAACTTAATCATGTCGGCCGATTCCTCAACTGTAATGCGTGTGCTCAGCATATTCAACAGGAAAGATTCACTCCTTTTAAGGTCCAAAAGCCAGGACGTCATTGCCGGAACAAATGACGCGGCACTGCAAAACCTGGTTAAAAGGATGTATGCCACGGTTAACGATAGCCTTAACGCCGGAGTCGGCATCGCGGCTCCACAGGTTGGTATACTGAAAAACATAATCTGGGTCCAGCGCTACGACAAACCCGGTTACCCTTTTGAAGTCTATTTTAACCCCAGGATTAAACAGTATACAAAACAGAAGATTCAATGGGTCGAGGGCTGCCTTTCCGTGCCCGGGATGAAAGATACCACCAGGACGCGCTCTTTCGCAATACTTCTTGAATATGATAGGCCGGATAAGTCACATAACCTGGAAATGGTTGAAGGCTTTACTGCCGTGATATTTCAGCATGAGATAGATCACCTGAACGGAATTATTTATCTGGACAGAAGGCGCAAATAATTTTTATTTAATTTCAAGCCTGGCGGCTATGATTAAAACAACCGCCAGGCAAACCATTGCTCCAACTCAAAAGCTTTACAAGCCGTAGAATATGACACTGAACGAGCTGAATTTCTGATTATCCAGCGCTAAACTGGGGATATCGGTTTTCACCTTGCCTATTGTATACCGGAAATCCAGGTGGCTAAAGGCATAGCTCAAAACATTGTGGCCCAAAAGTTCAGGTGTCAATATCTGTAGAACCTTGAATAAGCCCGCGCTCCTCAAACCCCATCCGCTAGTCTTGAAATACCGGCTGCGCATGTCGTATGCCTCCTCGAAACGCCCCCAGTAAAGGCTCACTGTCTCAAGAAGGTTTAACTCCCAGCCTTTCTGCTTTTCTGTAAGACCGTTCGATTTACCTCCAATTACATCCTTGAAGAACTTAATGTCTCCAAATCCCGATTGGTACACCCACTTATATCCGGTTGATGCGTCTTCCTTGACCAGAAGGTCTGTTGCTTCCACTGTCCATCTTCCCGATAAGGGCATAATAGAAACGCCGTTTTTTTCGTACTGAATTCCAGCCGTTAGGCCTATTCCCGTACGGGCAAGCCTTGGAAGTGCATCAGCAAAAGCATTGGATATGTAGGAAATTGAATTCTGCCCCAGGTTGCTGTTGGAAAACCCGAAGCTCAGGTCCAGAACGGGAGAAAAATTATCATACACCCTAAGCGGCCTTGCCATTGATTTTTCCATAATTGGAAAGACAGGGACCTGAAGAAAAATGCCCCAGTCAAATAAATTTGCCGTAGCCGAAGGATGCATCAGCTGATCACCTAGTGTAACAGAGCCAAAAGGATTGGAATCCACATGTTTGTATGTAAAACCTACAGAGGCTTTAACATAGTAATCTACCGCAGCACTTAGGGTAAAATTGTCTGCCTTGTCATATTTGTTACCTGGGGGTGTAGAGTTCCAATACTCGGGATAAGTCACTTTCAGCCTTGAATAGCCAAAACCAAGGCTGATTGGAGGAACATTCCCTAAATATTTTCCTAGGTTGATTCCGCCATTAATAGACGTACTTGACATTTCAATTCGGTCATAGGAAGGAAGCCAGTCAGTTGATACGAAACTGGCCGAAAGGTTATTATTGAAACTCTGCACCCCAAGCTGAGCGGGGTTGTAGGAGGCCATTACAGGATCGCTGGAAGGAAGAGCAACTGAGCTCCAGCCCATGGCAAACATCTCTGCACTCGTGGGTAACTGCAGGAACTCTAGAGCTGCCGCACCTATCTGGCAGTAAGCGCGTTCTGAAGACAACAACAAGGACAACGAAATGAGCAGAATAAAACGAATTTTCATTTTGCACTCCTTTATTATCTTAATATGTCATAATGTAATGAGAGAAGTTAATAAATTGCACGTTCAAAGTCACATCAAATGATTTATTATTAAAATATAGCGCTGATGAATCCATGCGCCACGGGTGACTCTTTTTTCCCTTTGCCGGGGGCATTTTATAAAATATTTTTCCACACAAGCCTATGCACGCTCTTTTCAATCTCGCTTAAGGGATTTATATTGCAGTATCCTTTATAAAATTGAGGCTTGCCATGAATACCAAAAGCGCCATTTGGCTTTTAACTGCTTTTACGCTAATTATTTCTTCTTCAACAGATTTTGCCAGGGATAAAAAGATGAACCGGATAGCCGAGACTTATGTCAGGCTGGTATTAAACGTAGGGCAGTACGACGATGGGTATGTTGACGCCTATTACGGACCACGGGAGTGGAAACCGGCTGAATTAAACGACAGCGCAAAAAAGAATTTTCCCTACGAAAAGCTGACCCGTGAGGCCGACAGGCTTCTTAGCGGCCTATCGAAAATTCCGGATAAGGACTTAAGTGAAATTGAGAAACTCCGCCGTGATTTTCTGAAGGCACAAATCTCGGCTGTAAGGGCCAGGATTGAAATCCTGCACGGAAAGAAAATGACTTTCGACCAGGAATCCAGGGCACTTTATGATGCCGTAGCTCCCGTGCACGACAGGCAATATTTTGAGAGCCGCATGAAGGAATTTCAGAGCCTCCTTCCGGGAGAAGGTGACATCCTGGAAAGATACGAAAAGTTCAGAAACCAGTTCATAATTCCAAAAGACAAACTGGATGCCGTATTTACGGCCGCAATAAATGAATGCAGAAGGAGAACCCTTGAACATATTAAGCTGCCCGAAGGTGAAAATTTCAAGGTGGAATATGTAAAAGATAAACCCTGGGGCGCTTACAACTGGTATAAGGGAAATGCATTCAGCCTCATTGAAGTAAACACAGAGCTCCCGACATATATTGACGGACCGCTCGGCCTCGCCTCGCACGAGGGCTACCCGGGGCATCACGTATATAATGCCCTCCTGGAAGAGAAACTGGCAAAAGGCAAAGGCTGGATCGAGTTTACGGTCTACCCCCTTTACAGCCCGCAGTCGCTCATAGCAGAAGGCAGCGCAAATTTCGGCATAGAGATGATTTTCCCGGGAGATGAAAGACTCAGCTTCGAAAAGAATGTCCTGTTCCCACTTGCCGGACTTGATACCTCCAAAGCCGGGCTTTACTACCAGCTGAGGTTACTCATAAACAACCTCCAGTATGCCGGAACAGAAGCAGCACGCAATTATCTGGACGGGAAGTTCACAAAAGAGGAAACAATTGACTGGCTTATGAAATATAACCTTATGTCAAAAGAACGCGCAGAGAGACTTTTAAGATTCTTCGAGCATTACAGGAGCTATGACATAAATTATACGCTGGGGCAGGACATAATTAAAAATTATATTGAGAAAAATGGCGGCACTGAAGCTGACCCAGAAAAACGCTGGGAGATCTTTAAGAAAATATTATCTACTCCGCAGACTCCTGAAGCATTGATGTAGTACATTTAAATAACTTGTTAAAATCTGAGTTCATCAAAATGAAAAAACTGAATATTTTACTTTTTATTCTTTTATTTAGCAGCCTGCTTGCCGCACAGAACGACCTAAGTAACGGCATTGAAAAAAGAATGGCAGAAATCTCCTCTGAGGCAAAGGGCAAGGTAGGTGCTGGTATTATGCTACTGGAAACCGGGGAGACGGCATGGCTAAATCCACAAAGGCACTTCCCAATGCAGAGCGTTTATAAATTACCCATTGCAATGGCTATGCTTTCTAAGGTCGACTCCGGCTTATTCAGCCTCGACAGCATGATACTGGTAAAAAAGTCTGACCTATTGGATAAAAACGGCTATAGCCCGATCAGGGACCAGCATCCTGAAGGAAATTTCACCATTAAACTCCGCGAACTCATCCGCTACGCAATTGCAGAAAGTGACGGCACCGCAAGTGACGTGCTCATGCGCCTCTCCGGAAGTAGCCATGGCGTAATGAAATACCTCTCGGGCCTTGGGCTTAAAGATATACATGTAGTAAATACAGAAAACGAAATGGGAAAGGATTTTTCCGCACAGTATAAGAATTATTCCACACCCCGTGATGCAATAAAACTTCTGAGCCTAATTGGCAAAGGCGGGATCTTTAAGCCCGAGACTCAAAAAGTTCTTCTGGAGATTATGACCGGGACCGTTACCGGCACTAAACGCATTAAAGGCCTCCTGCCCAAAGGTACAGAAGTGGCCCACAAGACCGGAACATCAGGCAGCAGGAACGGAGTTGCACCGGCAACGAACGACATAGGAATAATAACTCTTCCAAACGGCCGCCACCTTCTTGTGGCAGTCTTTGTCTCCGACTCTAAGGCACCCGAAAGCGTGCGCGAAGGCGTGATTGCAAAAATTGCTAAGCTGGGCTGGGATAAATGGACCGCCAATGAGAGTGATAAATAGGGCTCGTTTTCTCCACATCCGCTGCTAAATTTTTGCTAAAGTTTAAGGCCCGGCACCTGTTGATGCCGGGCTTTATTCTTTGGACAATCAGATCTTCCTTTCCCATCATTTATCCCAAAGTAGACTCACGGCACAAAACCCGTTTGCTTCTTAACATTCAGGGATGTATTTTATCTTTAAAGCAGCTCACACAAGCCTGGTAAAATCCAATGGCAAAACCAGATTTCAAAAAAGTTCTAATTATTGTATGCGCCAGCCTCTTGCTTGGCCTCACGTACAATTATTTTTCACCTGAAGCTCTGCCCTTATTCGGCTTCAGCATTAAAAAATACGTATCGGACGAGCTGCTAAGAAGTGAGGGAAGCATGCTTCCAGAGGCTGAGCCAAGGCACATCTCCCTCAAGGAGGCACTCCGCCTTTACGAGGCACACGTTACCTTTATTGACGCCCGTGAAGAACCCGACTTCCAGGCGGGGCACATCGGGCACGCCATAAATATTCCTTATGACCGGTTTAATAAATATCAGGAGATACTGAAGAGCATTCCCAAAGACGAGCCCGTAGTCTCTTACTGCGGAGGATCCGATTGTGAACTTAGCATTATGCTTGGAAATAAACTGGCTTCCATGGGCTACAATAAGGTTTTTATTTTCTTCGGCGGCTGGAATGCCTGGGCCGATGCCAAATATCCAATTGGAAAATAGATGAAGCTAAAAAATATTATATCAAATGAATACCTGCTCCTTATGGCAAGAATTGCCCTGGGAGGAGTTTTTATCTTTGCCGGAATGCAAAAGATCTCCGATCCGTCCGGCTTTGCCAAGGCTATATATGACTACAGGATATTCCCTGAAGCAATTATCAACTTTTTTGCCGTTACGCTCCCCTGGCTCGAACTGGTCTCAGGTTTACTTCTTTTATTCGGCATACTCGTGCGTGAAAATGCGGCAATTCTCAATTCCCTGCTTTTCTTGTTTATAATTCTTGTTGCAATCAGTATCGCACGCGGCCTGAATATTGAATGCGGCTGTTTCGGAACCTCTTCAGTGCTCAGGACCGGCTGGCAAAAGGTCCTTGAGAATTCAGCTCTTGCCCTCTTAGGCTTTTACATAATCTATTTTGAGAAAGGATCACTAAAGCTGGAGTAAAAAATGTTAAGAAAATCCGTATTTGCTTTGCTTTTTATTTCCGGGCTGGCACTCGCACAGACGGGGCCTAAAATTTCGGTCTCCCCCCTGACCTATGACATGGGTGACATTAAAGAGGGTGATGTGGTCACAAAGGTCTATACGGTCAAAAATGAAGGCTCCGCCGTTCTGAACATTAGGAATGTCAGCGTTTCATGCGGCTGCACCGTAGCAAAATTAAAGACGAACGACCTGCAGCCCGGCGAATCCACCGAACTGACGGTAACGTTTAATTCATCGGGACGCGAGGGTAAACAGAGTAAAACCGTAATGATATTGTCGAATGACCTCTCCAGCAGCAGCGCACGCGTTACTTTTACTGCCAATGTTTTAACTAATAGCTTAAAAAACTCCAATATCCCGAGTAGTTCTGATCTGCTGGCAAAAAGGGTATCCTTAAAAAGCCCTAAACTTGCATTTAATGAAAAGGTGCACGATTTCGGAAAATTGAACGAAGGCAAAGTTACACGGTATACTTTTAATTTTACAAATACCGGCGGCTCTACTCTGGACATAGGTTTTGTCGTTACTTCGGGCGGGGGCATTGCAACGCGCCTTAGCAGCAGGAAAATTGAACCGGGAAAGAACGGGACACTGAAGGTTGAATTTGATACCTCAAACCTCAAGGGCAAAGTAGCCAAAAATATTAAGATCGGCAGCAACGACCCTGACGAGCCCACGCAGATACTGATAATTACGGCAGACGTTGTAAGATAAACTGAAGCCTATAAAAAGAAAAGCCCGGGCTTATAAGGTCCGGGCTTTTTTATTCCTTTTTAATTATCCTGTTGTTGTTCGGGCGTTTCAGAACCAATCTTGTAGGCGGATCTCAGCGAATCCAGAGAAACCTTAAGTTCATTGTTCTCTTTTAGAACGCCGCTCATCATTCTCCTCTGCGAAAGCCTGCTTACGGTCATAGGCGAGAGTTTAGCCTCTCCCTGCGTAACGGTCGTCAGAAATACGCCGTCTTTATACAGGTTATATACATAAAACTTAGGCAGCAGGTTCGGGAACAAGGCGGTCCTGTTAAGTATCGATTTAACCTGCTTGTCGTCAAGTTTCATCTCGTCTTTCAGGTAATGCTGGCAAATTGAACGGTGAGTCTCTCCTTTCTGGACTTTAATTGGGTTAGACAATGAGCCCTCAATTCTTGCCATTTCCTTCCTCAGATCCTCTATGTTATCCAGCATCACGTTAATTTTCTTTAATTCTGGATCCTGCCCCATATCTTTGCGTTCGGCATATAAAACCACCTGGAAGGCCTGGTCGACTACCATATCCTCGTAAGACGGATTTGACTGCTTTTCAACCTTATACTGTACATTAAACTCCGGATGCTGGTCCGTAAAGTTCTTTACCTCTTTTGAAAGGTCCGTCAGAAGGTCATCTGCATTCCTGTGCATCTTGTCCAGAAGCAGGAAATCCATTATCTGTGCAGCATCTCTTTGCTCAATGAGTTTAACGGCTATAAAACCGTCAAATGCAAAAAGTGCCAGCATTAATAAACACGGGATAATTAAAATCCCCTTTTTGGCAGACTTAAACTGCTGAAAAACGTTCTTAAAACGCGCCTTAAAGCTTTTGTCTTCAACTTTCTGAAGTCTTGAACCAAATAGATATAATACCACTAATCCCACTATTATCTGGATAATTGCGAGCAAAGATCCATAAAGATACCCTAGCATAAAAATTCTCCTGGAAATTTTATCTAATCATGCAATTTGTAACCGTTTATTGCCTCTCAAAAGACCGGAATTTCCCTGGCAGAGGCCGGTTCGAGGCCAGGTTTGAGCTCTGTGGCGGACCCCAAAGTATATTACACAGCCACAAAAAGCCCAAAGTTCAGGAAATTCAGGTGCTAAAACTTACTGATTTAACTTTTTACAATCAATTTTCCGACGCCAAAATGCACATCTTTATCTCGGGAATTCAAGAAACCGGCTCGGATATTGAAAACTTTGTTGTGCTTTACTCATTCTGACCCGGTAATCTTTCCCACTTAGAAAACCCCAATAGCTATTTGTCCTTCCGGATTTGCCCGGTCTTCCCGTCGCTATAAATATATGCCTTTGTCTCATTGTCTGAGCTCAGTATGGATATTTCAAAGAAATCCGATGCGGTCTCAATTACCGGGGGCCACTCATATCCGGGGATATCCTTCTTTGGAAACTTGAGCTCCCCTAAACTGTTTGTGTAAGTGCCATGATCTGAATAGTAAGCCCTTTCCTTATAGAATATCTGCCTTAAGACCCACTTGGCATATTCTTCTTTCCTTTGTATGAAATTATCCTCTTTTGTTCCTGCTATATTCCGGGAGAACTGGACGTACCCGTACATTTCAGGGTAATGGTAATCAACTCTGCCAATTGGCGACCAGGCCCAGTAACTGGTCTGGTCATCCTTTCTTTTATACTTGCCTTCAATAGAGGATACTCCCCACTCGACCCTTGTAAAGTTCACCCTCCACTGCTCGTTGTCCTTGGGAAGCCCTTTGTGCCCTGAAGACTGCATCAGGACTTTTAACGGGAAAGCAAGTTCAACCGTCCAGCTGCTATCCCTGTCACCGGGGTTATTTATTGTCCCCTGAATTCCAACCTCCGTCTTGATGCCGCGCATATCCCATGCGCTTACAGGAAAGCCTCCCACGCGGTAGGGCTTAGTCATCAGGAGGTCCCAGAAAGTATTTAATGCATTTATTTCAAACTCATAGTAATTCTGCGAATCGCCGTCCGGATCAATAAATACCTCAAAATTATTGTCCTCGTAAATTGTGGTATCCCGCTCTCTGAGTGTTGCCCATACGTCGGGCTCTTCAAGCCGGGCTGCAATATAGAGGAAATTGTCGTCCCAGAGCATTTTTACCCTGCTGTTAAATTCGGGCGCTGGCTTTTTTCCGCCTGCAACGTCAACAAAGGCGTCGCTCCATGGAGCGCTCTGCCAGCTTTCCTCATCCATTTTTCCGTCAATATTTATCTTCCCATCCGCCCTGTAGCAGACGTAGTGCCTCGGGGAAAAATCAATTTTGGGCTCAGGTATTGCCTGCGGGTGTGCCGTGGAATGAATACTTAAGTAAAGAATGGATGTTAAAATAAATCTGTACAGAATTTTCTCGATCTGCATTGGAAAAAGCCCCTAAATAAAGTAAAAACAGTATTATTTATCAGGGACTAAATTTATAAAATAAATCCGGATTTCTCCAAGCCTATTTTATGGATGAGTAATACCCCGCCTCAGTGACCCTCTTTAGTGCAAAATTTTATGCCCCGGATGCTTAAAAATTTTCCCGGGGCCTTAAGTGGGCATTTGAGGATAGCCACATTTCCATTTTTCTCACCCTTTTTAAGCCATTTTGCTCCCCAAACACTCATTTTACAGGTAATTCCGGGCGCAGTGGAAGAGGAGCAGCATAAAGCCCATTATAAGAGAGAAGAGGCATTAATAGTCCGAGGAAAAAGTTGCTAATAATTATTTAATGCCATATTTTTACTTGGCCAATTTAAAGCCACACAGTTACATCAAGTTTCCCCTAAAACAATTCAACAGGACGGATATCTATATGGGTGTCATTATTGTTACGTTGAGTATTGCGCTTATAATATTTTTGTATTTTTATAATAACCCTCTAAAACACGGCAAATGGTTTTTAATCCGAAGGTTCATCAACTGGTTCCCTCTCGGCATGTCCTACGCTTTTCTTTACATGGGGCGTTACAACCTGAATGTTTCCAAAAATGCACTGGGCTCACTCATGTCCAAGGAAGATTTCGGAATAATCTTTGCAGCTGGAACAATTACTTACGCATGCTCATTTCTCGTCAACGGTCCCCTGGTCGATAAGATCGGTGGTAAGGCCGGAATAATTATTTCCTCCATTGGTGCTTCTATTGCCAACATCTTGCTCGGTATAGTAACTTACCTGGTATTAACCGGGCGCTACACGGGCAGCCTGGTAACGATATTCTCTGTGCTCTACGCACTGAACATGTATTTCCAGAGCTACGGCGCCGTTTCTATTATTAAAGTTAAAGCTTACTGGTTCCACGTCAGGGAACGCGGTGTCTTCGGCGCAATTTTCGGCTCTTTAATTTCAATTGGTGTTTATTTTGCATTTGACTGGGGACAGGCTGTAGTTGATATGGTCAAAGTAACCCCGGGAGGCCCGACAAACTGGTTAAGCTCTTTGCTTCAAAGCGTCTTTGCACTTAAAACCGGATCGGTTAATGCTGTCTGGGCAGTATTTTTTGTCCCTGCCATTATAATGGTTTTCTGGGCAATCCTGGACTGGATCTTGATTAAGGACACTCCCGAGGAAGCAGGTTTCCCGGCCTTCGATACGCATGACGCATCATCGGGCAAAATGGATGAGAATTATACCACAAAAGACCTGCTCAAGATGGTCTTTGGAAGCTCACTCATGCTTACATTTGCTTTTATCGAACTGACCTCCGGTGCGCTCAGAAACGGAATTATGCAGTGGTACACTATCTTTGCCAAGGAAGTTAAACAACCCGGCGGCGAATTCTTCATGGATAACTGGGGACTTCTGCTCTGCATTTTCGGCATTATTGGCGGCTTTATGGGAGGACTTATTTCAGATAACTTCTTCCAGTCAAGGAGAACTCCCCCGGTGGTATTCCTCTCCGGAGCAATGTTTATACTTTCAGGCGTAATGGCACTGTTCTTAACTTCGTCCCCCGTAATAGTTGGAATTTCGGCAGTGCTGATCGTTACGGCTGTAACCGGCTGCCACTCACTCATGTCAGGAACCGCTGCTGCTGACTTTGGAGGCAGAAAGGCCACGGCTACCTGTTCGGGAATCGTCGACGGCTTTGTCTATCTTGGTTCAGGCATTCAGTCTCTGGGCGTTGGTTATTTAACTGCTCTTGACTGGCACTGGTGGCCAGTATTCTTAATGCCATTTGCCTTAATCGGAATGTTTCTGGCCATGAAGGGTTGGAATGAACTTCCGGAGGCTACAAAGAGATACATCGCAGAGGTTGAAAATAAAGCAAAAGTTGAAGAAGAGGCTGTTTCAGAAGAAGTTTAATTGCACTTTAGACCTCAAATAAATTTAAGCCCCCGGGTAGTGTTGACATCTTTCCCGGGGGCTTTTTTATGCATACCCCATCTTTTCTCGCGCTTTCACTTCAACAGCATCATTTTCTTTGTAGATATCAGACTCCTCTGACTTGTGAGGGATTTAGCCGTAAGTCGCAATATATACATCCCCGATGAAACTGTAGTACCGTTGTTCTGAGTATTCCAGACCGCCTGATGCCTTCCGGCCGGGAATTCCTTGTCAGCAAGTCTTGCCACTTCCTTACCAAGTATGTTATAAATTACTATATCGACCCTGCTTTCTTCCGGAAGCTCAAATTCTATATTGGTACTCGGGTTAAAAGGATTCGGATAATTCTGGGACAGGGCATATTCTTTGGGAATAGCTTTTCCCCCTTCCACGCTTACCGAACCCTCTGTACTGAGTACCCTGATGTTCCCGCTCCCCAAAGGCTCTGAAAGTGCCTGAGAGAAGGTCCTTGTTCCGTCCCAGTTGCTGGAATACAAAAGCACTGAATTTGCATCCTTAAGTGTTATTGCAACGGCATCTTTCTGCCTATCCTTGCCTTCGTCGTACATTTCAACCGTTAGCCATAGATCCCCGGCCAAAAGAACCGGTTTCCTTGGATCCGTAATATCCGTTAGACTGGCCTTTGCGCTGAAACTGGCAGCCTTGCCCGGCATATCAGGAATCAGATAGGCTGCAACTGTACTAATGAGGCTGCTTTTTATGAGGTAAATCTTATTGTTTTCTCCGCGTATAACCATATTGGCCTGCCCAGAGGAACTGCTTCCCGACTGCGTATACTTCATCGTAAAGCCGAAATCTGCTTTTGAGCCGGTCTGACTGCGGTACACACCCGACGATGAATTAGGAACTATAAATCCCCCGCCCGAAATATTGTCTTTTCCCGGGAGACAAACCGTAATAAGCACCGGATCACTCAGCCCGCAGTAATAGCCGTCTGGCAAAGTGTAGAGTTGAAAAGTAGTACCTTCATTATTTATTTCACCCTGACTTAAGTCGCGGTTAAACACCGGGCCTGCCGCAGTTCCCACGGTCTGATCGGAAGGATTTGTCAGCAGAACCGGGAGATCCTTTCCGCGGGAAATTCCTTCTTCGAAAAGCCCGTCAGACTGCACTTCCTTAAACTCAACCTTAGCCTTTGAGATGTCACCACGGAAAGCATCCGGCATATCGGTAAGCGTGGCACTAAAACTTAAGGAAGCGTTATAAGGAGTCAAAGCAGGTGTCAGAAAGTATCTCGAACCTCTGTATTCTGAGAGTGCATTTTCTTTCTCAACTGTAAGCGGACCCCAGGGAGACTGGCTGCACGAGCCGTCAAAGTTAACGTTGTCTGAAGGAATAAACAATGCAAGGATCTTATAGCTGCAGGGTGCAAGCGTGCAGGTAAATGTATATAAGAAGTTCAGGCGGCCATTTATGACGCTGTAGTACGTAACACTTGCCAGGAATTTTTCCGGCTCACTTCCCAGCTGGTACTTAAGCTCAATCCTTCCTCCGGACGAGTTAAGGTTTACCTGTGCCGGTGAGGTGACTATTGCAGTAAGAGTAACCTGGTCTGAGTACTGCACTCTTACGGGTAACACCGTAACCGCGCTTGCAGCCTTTTTTATTTCAAGGTCAGCCTTACTGCTGCAAGCCTTGTACAGGTCTGTTCCTGAAAAACTTGCACTGATAAAGCCCGGATACAGGCCGGCATTAGTTCCGGATAAATCCACTTCCTGCCTGGTAGCCAGGCCGTTTATGTCTGTTAGAGCAGTGCCAAGAAATACATTGCCGAGCATAAATTCTATTGTTCTACCACCCAAGGGCACTCCTTGTGATGTAAGCCTGGCACTGAGAGTGACTTTACTGCCGTAGACTGAGGTAACTTTATCCAAAGCAATACTCGTTGCAGCCGGTCCAATTTCCAGGTGGCCTTTAGCATTGCTCGGGGCGTAGTTACCTCCTGAAGGAGAGAATGCGGCTTCAATATAATCGTAATACATGCCTGCAGCAAGTCCGGCAATGCTTACCCCGGATAATGTCGCCACGCCATTATTATCCGTCAGGGCGCTGCCTTTATCGACTCCATTAAACCTGAAGTAAACCGTTCTGCCGCTAAGCGCTAGGCCTGATGAGGCGGCATTAAGAGTTGCACTAAGACTGACGTAACCGTTATAGGTTCCGAAAGCCTTGGAGACCGTAATTTTTGTTGCGGCCTGTTTTATGGTCAGATTGCCTGACCCCACGCTTGAATTATAATTGCCCGAGGCAGCAAAGCTGGCAACGATTATGTTGCTGTAAAACCCGGCATCAATGCCGGACAGGCTTACTCCCTGAAGTATTGCAATTCCGTTTGAACCGGTTAAGGCACTTCCAACCTCTTTCCCGTTCAGTTTGAAACTGAGAGTCCTTCCGCTTAACGGAGCCCCCAGTGAACTCAGCGCCGCTGAAAGGTCTGCATTTCCGCCATACGTGCCGCTGACAGATGTAACAGCAATAAACGTAATTGCCGGCTGGACTTTGAGATCCCCCGTTGCCGAGCTGTATCCATAGCCTCCTTCGCCATTAAATTCTGCTTTTATGGGGTATATCCCGGCATTAAGACCAGCCAGGCTGAATAACAGGTTTGCCATACCTCCCGAGGCGGTCTTTGCAGTTCCGGCGGCAATCCCGTTTACGAAAAAATTAACCCTCATGCCGTCAAGACCCGCACCCGAAGAATTTTTTAATACCGCAGTCAGCGTGAGGCTGCCTCCAAAGATGCCTGTTGGACTATTAACGCTCAGGCTCGTGGCCTGATTTCTTACGGTAAGCTTTGCCGTTCCCGTGCTTGAAGAGTAATTGCCAGGTGCAGCTGGTGAGAAAAATGCACTGATAACGTGTTCACCGGAAGTTGTACTGCCCAGAGAATAATTCACAATTGCTTTTCCGTCTGAAGCCGTTATTCCGCTTCCGACCTCATTTCCGTCGATCTTAAAAACTATTGTCTTGCTACCAAGCCCCGTCCCGCCTGGTATGGTAAGTCTGGCCGTAAGCGTAACGGTACTTCCATAGCCGGCATCGGCATTATCCACACTAAGGCTTGTTGCTAAGGGCATTACTTCAAGCTGACCTTTGGCCGCACTTGGAGCATAATTGCCACCTTGAGGCGAAAAGCCGGCCTCAATATAATCGTTGTATGTCCCGGCGTTTATCGTTAATGGCAGGGCGACTTCAGCTATTCTGGCCACGCCGGAGGCATCGGTTGCTGCATTGCCTATATCCTCATTATTAAGCCTGAAATGGAGAGTCGCGTTGCTTAAGGGCTCATCCTGAAGTGTGGTAAGTTTTGCCGAAAGCGTGACTTTCCCGCCATAGGTTCCTGTTGACTTATTTACAGCAATCCTGCTTACGGCCTGCGTGACGGTAAGGGTACCAGCAGCTTCACTGTAGCCATAGCCTTCTATAGGGTTGAATATTGCTTTAATTGGATAGTTACCTGCATTAAGGCCGCTCAAATTAAACTCTTTTGTTACAAGCCCATCCACGTTGGTTGTTGCGCTTCCCGCATCAACGCTATTTACGGTGAAATAAACCGTCTTGCCGCTAATGGCTTTTCCCGATGAACTTAGTGTTGCCCGAAGCATGACACTGCCGCCATAAGGAGCTGAAGGACTATTTACGGTGAGGCTCGTCCCGTTGGAATGGATTTTCAGCGTTCCTGTTCCGCTGCTGCCTGAGTAATTTCCGCTTGAAGGGGCGAATGCAGCCTTAATTACATGCGTCCCCGAAGTGATGCCCAATAAAGAAAGATCAATACCTTTTAAGCTTGCCAGTCCGTTTTCATCGGTCATTGCAGTATTAAGTACGGGGCTCTTTTCATCTATCGTAAAAGAAACTAACTCACCCTGCAATGGTTTTGTTCCGGAAGTAAGCCGTGCCTTAAGTGTTACGTCTCCAATATTTTCAGGCTCTTCGTCCTCTACACTAATGCTCGTTGGGGCCCGCTCCACGGTAAGGCTGTTTGAAGCTGAAGCAGAGGCATAAGTCTCCGAGCCATCATACTGAGCCCTGAGGCCGGAAGGATACACTCCTGCATTTATTGAACCCAGCGATGCATTTATGCTTGCCACACCGTCACTGCCGGTTGTGCCTTCGCCTGAGAAAATATCATTTAAGTAAAATTTGATTACCTGCCCGGACAGATTTGAATTTCCCGATTTAAGGTTTGCACTAAGGCTTACCATAGCGCCATAAAAGCCGGCTGCGCTTAAAACGGTAATCTGGCTTGAAGTTTTCTTTATCGAAAGGTCACCGGCACCGGTGCTTAACTTATAGTTGTGGCTCCCGGGGAAACTGGCCCAAATAGCCCCCGAATGAAGGCCCGGGCCCAAATTACCGGGCACTGAAACTCCGGAAACTGTTGCAATACCATTTTCATCCGTAAGGCCTGAACCCGTAGGACCGGCTCCGCTGAAGGAGAAATTAACTGTCTCGCCCTGAATGGCAAGCCCGGTAACCTTTGAGGTAAGCTTGGCTGAAAGTGTTACCGTGCCCCTATAGATGCTCTCTACATTTGTAACCTCAATTTTTGTTGCGGCCGGCATAATTTCAAGATTTCCTTTTACTGCACTTGGGGCATAAATACTTGTCTGCGGTGAAAAGCTGACTTCAACATAGTTTTCATGCATCCCTGCATCAATCCCGGAAACTCCAACCTCAGGAAGTTCAGCTACTCCTTGTGCATTGGTCAGGGCATCACCTTTGTCTATCCCGTTAAGTTTGAAATGGAGCGTCATATTGCTTAAGGGTAAACCCTGTGAAGTGGTAAGTTTGGCCGAAAGTGTTACTTTGCCACCATAATCCCCCGTAGCTTTATTGAAAGTGATGGTTGTAGGGATCTGTTCTAATTTAACGTTAAGAACGGCTGAGGCCTGGCTTTGGGCATAGTTGTTATTCCCCTGAAAACTTGCCAGAATATTATGGCTCCCGGCGACAGTTGTACCAAGTTCGACGCTCTTACTGGCTTCACCGCTTTCATTGGTCGTGGCAGCCTCAATAGCAGGACCTCCCTCAATTGAAAAACCGATTTGTACACCTTTTATCCCAAGCCCGGTTACAGATGAAACAAGTTTTGCCTTAAGCATAATTGTGCTTCCATAGCCCGCCTCAACGTTCTCAAGGCTGAGATTTGTTAAAGCCTGTTTTAAGGTCAGGCTGCCTGAAGCTGAGGCGGCCTTGTAGTTGGTATTGCCCGCAAAGCCGGCAGCAATTGTGTGGCTGCCGGCACCGATGCCAAGAAGAATGGGATCAATACCAGCTATGGATGCCACCCCGTTGTCATCTGTAATGGCGATGTTATTTTGGGGGCTTATGCCATCAATCGTAAAGCTTATTGTCTCCCCTTTAAGAAAACCCGGGGTTGAGGAAAGTACAGCCTTAAGCGTAAGCGTAGCGCCGTAATCCGCCTGCAGGTTGTCGACACTGATTACTGCCTGGGCCTGCTCAATTGTAAGGCCTGCGCTTCCTGAACTGTACTCATAACCATCGGCTGCGGCAAACTCTGCCATAATTACGCCAGGGTGCGTTCCCGTTTCAAAGCCGGCAATGCCGACACCGTTGACCTGTGCAAGGCCGCCCGGGTTTGTCTGTGCCTGATATGTTGAGTTGTTAAATGTAAACTTAACCATCTTATCCTGAAGCGGGGCACCTGCAAACGTCAGTGTTGCCTCCAGGGTTACAGTGCCCCCATAAGTGCCAATAGCGTCTTTTACAACTAAGCTCGTTGAGGATGGATTAACCGTCAGGTCTTTTGGCTCGGCCATAGAATAATTATAATAAGGAGTAGCGGCAAAGCCGGCTCCGATGTAACCCGGATGCAGGCCGATGCTGACTCCGTTTAGGTTTACGCTTAACTTTGCAAGACCGTTCTTGTCTGTCAGCGCTGTTCCGGCCGGAATTCCGTTCAAAGTGAAAGTGACACTCTGGCTGTCTATTGGCAAGTCCGATGAATCGGTTAGAGTTGCACTAAGTTCAACGCTTCCGTTGTAATAGGCCGAGGCCGGAAGTACACTCAGCTTTGTGCCTACACGAAAAAATCTGAAACTATCCGGAGCAATTTTTATCACATACGGGTTTTCCGTTTTATCTACTACACTTACCTCAGCAGTATCAAAGGGATGGCGCGGTGAAATGACGCTTAAGGTCCGGTTGTCAATTCGGGTTACGTTGCTGCCCGGAATTCCGCCAAAGTTAACCTCATAGGCTGAATTGGGTAAGAACTTTTTCCCGAAAATCTTTACAGCAGTTCCCCCGGTTGTAGGCCCGCTGCCTGGAGCAAGGCTGTCCACTTCAAACTCCGGAGTCGTGCCTGCCGACCCTGGCGTCCGGGAAACTTGCGCAAATCCGGTTGCCGGAAAAACCTCCGGCAGCACAAATGCACATAAAAGCAGGCATAGTAATGCTTTTTTCATTGGCCCTCCATAGATTAAATATTTATTTATATCAAATGGATTTTTCAAAGGGCAAAAAACATTTATAGCACTGGCAATAGATTTTTAAGAAAGGCAGTGTCGGAAGAAAAACTGCTGCAAATCGGCAGTTCTTGCGCGAATTTCTTTTACTTGAATTTATTTCGGGGACATAATTAATTAAAAAATACGGACATCAATTACAGCGTACTTTTTTCCCCATTATCAGCTTTTCCCCCGTGGATAAACCGGAAATTTAGCTGCTGGAAGGTGCAGGAAGTCAGTATCTGATCCTTGGCTTGTGTTGGGTAGGATCCTGGATGTTCTGCGGCAAAGTATCATTTTCTAATGAAGTATTTTCTTCCTCCATAGTGCCATTTTCTCTCAGACTTTTCATTAGTAGCGCCTTTTCCATCAATACCTTAATTGTAGAAGAATCGGTGTCATAGACCGAATTAAGCCCCTGGGCTTCCATTGGAGGATCACAGACAAAAGGATCGCCTTGTCTCCAGGTAAAGTCGCTGTTTGTTGAACGGCCCTCACCTCCCCAGCCCCAGAAATTCGAGCCTGCTATGGGTGAGCCTGCCCTGGCGCTCTGATAGACCAGGTCCAGAAGCATGGCAAAATATTTATCCCGTGATGCGGTTGCGCTTCCGGGCCTATAGAGTTCGAGGTCCCTCGGCAGCCCGAATTCCTCCATTACTACAGGTTTATTTAACCTGCGGGCAAGCTCAATGTGATCCTGTATATACTCTTCTGCCTTCCTCAGGGCATGTCTGTACGTTTCCTTGTAGCGCCTGGCATTAAACCAGTTGGAATTCTTTGCCCAAACGTGAAAGGTCACATAATCGATATTCCTGCTCTGATGCGCCCTCAGGTAAATATCCTCTGAATTCATGGTACCCATTGTGCCTTCGCTTCCAGTAGTAACGAGGTGGTTCTGATCAATTGAGTGAATGTACTGGGCTGTTGTGTCGATCCACTTATAATAATATCCTGCATTCCTGGTGCTGCCTCCAGGGCGGGGTTCATTTGCAAGTTCCCAGGCCATGATGGCAGGCTCCTCAAAATAACGCAGCCCCGTAAACCTGTTTTTGCGGTTAATGAGGTACTTTATAAAATTCATAAAACTCCTGTTGGCATCTTCATTCCTGTAGAAGGCTGCCGAATAGTCCATAAAATCCTCATAGCCATCCTCTTCCGGATCCGGCACTTTTCCGCCACCATTCCACGAATGATACTGTGCCATACCGCCCGACCACTCCCAGTAGTTGTTCAGAATTACAACTGCGTGCATATCCCGTTTTTTCATTTCGGAGAGGAAATAGTCCAGACCTTCGAGTAAGGTGGAGTCGTAGACTCCCGGGGAAAGCTGTATAGAAGGTTTTATTGAATTCTTTATGTCCGACTTTTCAGAGCCCCCGAGTATCCTCAGATTATCGATGCCCATTGCCTTCAGGCGATCGAGCTCCCTGACTAGCCTTTCCCTGTTTCCTTTCGGTTCAGGGGCCCCCAAATAGAACCCGTACCATAAGTTTGTTCCGACAAAGTAATACGGCTTTTCGTTTAATATGAAGTGGTTGTCCCTTACCTTTATGAACTGCGGATGAAGGCATGAAAAAGGAACGGCAAAAAGAATGCTTGCCAAAATCAGTATGGTGCATATTTTCGGCTTCAAAATTTCCCCAACTAAATAACTTTATTATACTTACCCCGAATCCGGGCAAAATACTAACTTAATTACGGCATATCCGTATATATTTATACCGGGTCAACATACACAATCCGGATCACTACGGCAAGAGATAAATTGGACTTTAAGACGGTACGATATTTAATAATTCATTTTCTGCGCGCCGTTTTTAAGTTTATTTAGGTGATTTCCTCTAAGCTTAACCTTCCCGGATAAGGCTGCTTTAGTATGAAAAGGAAACTTGCTTGCAATTGCGTCTGTTTCAAGGCCTGGAAAACCGGCAAGGATTATTTTCTTTCCCTTGATAATAGCCTCAGGATGAAGTAAAATACTTCATTAAGTCAGATATATATATAGAGAGAAGGAGAGGAGTTAAATGAACACGCGAAAACTTGGCCCACAGGGACCAGAAGTCTCGGCAATGGGACTTGGCTTAATGGGGATGTCTGACCTGTACGGCCCTGCTGACGAGAAGGAGAGTATTTCAACAATCCACGAGGCACTTGAAAGAGGGATTAACATCCTTGACACTGGGGATTTTTACGGTATGGGGCATAATGAAATGCTTTTAGCAGAGGCGCTAAAAGGCCACAAGCGCGAAAAGGTTTTTCTTAGCGTTAAGTTCGGCGGGATGAGAGACCCCAAAGGTAACTGGATGGGTTATGACGCACGGCCTCAGGCGGTTAAAAATTTCCTGGCATATTCTCTTAAAAGGCTCAGGACGGAATACATAGATATCTACCGCCCTGCAAGAATGGACCCAAACGTTCCTGTAGAAGAGACAATCGGCGCAATTGCAGACATGATTAAGGCAGGCTATGTAAGATATGCAGGCCTTTCCGAAGTCGGTGCAGATACCATCCGACGTGCAAATTCAACCCACCCGATCAGCGACCTTCAGATCGAGTATTCACTTATCTCACGGGGAATTGAAGATGAAATACTTCCGGCCTGCCGGGAACTTGGGATCGGAATAACGGCCTATGGGGTTTTGTCGCGCGGATTGATAAGCGGGCACTGGTCGAAAGAACGTAACGTTGAACAGAATGATTTCCGGAGGTTCAGTCCCCGTTTCAATGAAGAAAACCTGGAACATAACCTCTTGCTTGTCGAGGCTTTAAGAAAAGTTGCGGAAAGAAAAAATGTTACGGTTGCACAGATTGCAATTGCCTGGGTCCTCTCACGCGGCGCTGACATAGTACCCCTTGTAGGAGCCCGCAGGAAAGAACGGCTGCATGAGGCACTGAAGGCGCTCGATATTAAACTCAGTAAAAGTGACCTGGAGGAAATAGAACGCGCCATTCCCATGGGAGCCGCAAAAGGCAGCCGATACAACGAACACCAGATGGCCATGCTAGACAGTGAACGCAAAAGCATCAGGAAATAAGAATTATCCCCGTCATGCAATTCACATAGCACCTCTGTGAGGCCAAATGATTCTACCATGTTCTTATTAAAGGCTGCCATGTAAAAAACTCATGGCAGCCACAAAGTTAAAGGCTTTTAGCTTTTTCAACGGCTTGACTGAAACTCTTCCAGTGTTCATCTGTCATTGAATTTGAAAGGAAAAGCGAAACTCCTGAGGCGCCACCGGAAACCGAGACCTCAACAGCTCTTGCCAGCTCTTCGGGATTAAGCTGGGGAATAAAAACTCCGCTATACAAAGGCACACGGCTTTTTAGCCTTTTAATTTCTTCAGCCGTCTTTTCCCCTATCCATTCGATGCCTTTTCCGTAATAGCCGTGATAAAGCATCGGAAGAAACGCGTCAAGCTCCCATTTATGCCACTCCTGGCGTACCGCCTCCCAGTTCGGGAAAACGGCCGCTGTTATCGACCTTTTATGCTTATGCGCTGCCCTAACCAGCTTGCTGTTGACCAGGTTTGTTATTCTGTCGTAACGGAACTGTCTCCATTCCGGGCTTGATGCAGGATCTTCCAGCTTCATTATGTCAATGCCCGTCTGCTTCTTGAAATTACTCTGGCATAACTCGCAGTAGCAGTAATCATACTCCGGATATTCTTTATCCTGCTTTATGTTGTACTTTGGCTGTAGCTTTTCGGCCAGTATCACATCAGGAAAACGCGTATAGTCCAGGTGAACCCCGTCAAGATGTTCAAACTGAGAAAGCTCTTCCACGTTTTCCCTGACAAATTCCTGCACTTCCGGATGGGAAGGGCACATAAACCTATAGTAGGGAACATAAGCCGGCTTAAAGGCCGCAGACTCACCCTTCCTGTTGATGGCAAACCAGTCGGGATGCTTTTGCCTTATTTCACTGATGTTACACATCATCGTTCTCATCCACGCATGAACCTCCAGCCCTTCAGACTTTGCAACGGGCAGAAGCTTTTCAAGCCAGGCTTCCTTGACCGGCAAGTGACGGCTTTTATAGTATGCATAGCTGCTGTCGTAGATCTCGGGCAAAATGGCATCTATTCCCGACCCGCGCATCTGAGCAAAAATCCTCTTCCATTCGTCCGTAGATTTTTTCGTGTCGGTCATTATCCATGCCCAGTTTTTCATTTTCCTTTTTTCCGCCCTGCCCGTTAAAGGTGATTTTGCAAATATAGACAGGGCGTTGCCGCCAAGAATACCGATACTGCCCAAACCAAGTATTTTTAAGAATTCCCTTTTATTCATCCGGTTACCTTCTCTTTTATCTTAATCCATGGAAATACTGCCAGTGCTTTTGTGCAGCATTATTTATTGTCCAACAGCTCAAACTCAGCAATTAAAGGCAGATGATCTGAAGCTTCGGACTTCAGCACCGTTATTGATACCGGCTTGAGTTTCTTTAATGCATCCTTTGAAAGGTAAATATAGTCAATCCTTCTATCCGGCTTATCCGAGGGGAAAGAATAGCCTTCGTCCTTATGGAGATACTGCCAGACGTCCACAAAATAAGTCGTAAGACTGTCGTGCATTGTGCTTTTCTCAGGCCTGTCGTTAAAATCCCCGCATAAGATAACAGGCATTCCCCGGTAGCTTTTCAGTATAGTTTTCATTTCCTCTGCATTTACCAGCTTTTCAGCCTCTGTATTTTTGTCTCCCGTATGCGTGGCAAGAAAAACCATTTTTTCACCGTTTACTTCAACAATTGTCTGAAGAAGCCCTCTTTGTTCACCTTCACGCAGCATTTTATAATGATAGTTGCTTATCGTATCTACCGGAAATTTGGAGAGAATCCCGTTTCCATACTCCCCGCCCTGAAAATCCAGGTTCTTTCCGAAGGCCGTATACATGCCGGTCTGGCTTTTAAGCAACTGCATTATGTCGATTTTATTCGAGCGCAACACGCCCCGGTCAACTTCCTGCAGGGCAACCAGCCCGGCCTTGTTATCTTTAACCAAATTGCCTATCCTTTCTATGTCAATTTTGCCGTCGGTTCCCTGCCCGTGATGGATATTGTATGTCATAACCCTTAAGCTTTTTATGTCCTGGGCAAATAATGATGCACTTGAAAAGATGATTACAAGCAAAAAAATAGAAGCAAATTTTTTCATATTCCACCATAGAATTGTTTTTCAGAAATTTCAAAAATGTACCCGTAATAATAACGAAAAAAGATAAAAAATGAACCCTTTGGATTTACGCGGATTTTACCTATTTTTATAAATTATAATGACTTGCTGCGTTGCAAATGCGAGTTGAATAAATAATAAAAAATTGAGAAACAGGAGCTTCTGACAATGGCGTTCGAATTCCATACGAATCCTGAGGTTTACTTCGAACAGCAATATACAAATGCAAAGAAATACATTTTCCCCTTTTTGAACGGCATAATAAACCTTGAGGGCAAAAGCGTCCTTGAGATCGGGAGCGGTGAAGGCGGAGTCTTAAAGGTATTCAGCGAAAAGGGATGCCGCATAACGGGCGTTGACCTGGTTGAGGCGAAAATTGAAACGGGAAAAAGAATATTTGCCAAAGAGATTGCAGAAAGCAAAGCCCGTTTTATTTGCGATGACATTTATAACTTCTGCAGCGAAAAGTTTGACCTGATCATACTAAAAGACGCCCTCGAGCATATCCACGGGCATGAAAAAATTCTTGAGAAGATTCAGAGCCTCTTAAATCCCGGGGGAAAAGTGTTCCTTGCATTCCCACCGTGGCAGATGCCTTTCGGGGGCCACCAGCAGATGTGCAGAAACAAATTCATGTCCCTGGCTCCTTTTATTCATCTTCTGCCGAATCCTCTTTATATAGGACTTTTAAGGATGTTCCATGAGAACGAGGGAATGATTGACCACCTCCTGGAGATAAAGGAAACCAGGATTACGATCGAAAGGTTTGAAAGTATAATTAAAGGGCTGAACTACAAGATAGATAAAAAACTGTTTTACTTTATTAACCCGAACTATGAAGTGAAGTTTAATCTGAAGCCGAGAAAACAGCTGGACCTGATCTCAAAGATTCCATTTCTGAGAGACTTTCTGGTAACAACATGCTTTTACGTTATATCTGTTAAATAATTATGTGAGTCAGTTTTCTTTTGGAAAACTGACTCCATGTAAAATAAAACGTCACTCAATCTTTTTACCCGGTAGCTCATGCCTGTTCTGGAATAGTACCATGCCTGTAACCTTCCCATCTTTTCTCTGGAAACTTATCTGTGCATTTACCACTTTAAGATAAAACTTGTCGGGTGAGGCCGCGAAAAGTTCAAACCTGGGCTGACCTGAACCCTGCCCGAAAATTCTGTTGCCTTCAACTGTAACCGTAATACTGAATGTCGGGGCAAGCTGATAAGTGCCCGCATAAGCCTTAAGTTCCTCCTCAGTCAAAGAGACCTCTGAAGTCTTAATGTCAGCAGCCCCCATCTCCTTAAGCACCTTAATTGCATTTTCATTTCCCGGGTTTAGTTCAAGAGATTTTCTGTAGTTCTTCTCTGCATCCTCTTTAAGTCCCTTTTTAAGCAGGGCTTCGCCATAGCTATCGTACGCATTTGCCGATTTTGGGAACTCCTGTGTATTCAGTTTGAATATTTCCAGGGCGTATTCTGTTTTTCCCTCTTGCAGCAGGTCATAGCCCAGGAGGTTAAGTTCACCTTCGTCAAATGCATATTCGTCCTTTTTATCCTTGAGCTCTTTGAATTTCGCGATGGCGCTTTCTATTCCTTCATTGTCAAGTGTCCTGCGCATTGTTAAAACAAGTGACTTCCTGGGTTCAAATACCTTTTTGCCTTCAAGTATGTCTATGATCTGGTCAGCCATTTTTTCCAGGGGTGCACCTCCTGCATTGCTGAAAAGAATCACGTACTGCCCGGCCTCCGGTATCATCAGGTTAAGCGTGTTAAATCCGTTTATTCCGCCACCGTGCACAATAACTCCGAGAGAGTCCCTGCCATGGATTTTTTTACCTATCATCCAGCCGTAGCCGTAATACATATCCCCCATTTTCATGTATCCATGAAACATCTTTTTCTTCAGCTCCGGAGAAAGCAGCTTATCTGTCTGAAGCGCCTTATCCCATACGAGGAGGTCTTCCACCGTCGAATAAAGCGCCCCGGCAGCATAAGGAAGCGACATATCTATGAACTCTGTGTTCTTAAAATTTCCGGCTCTCCTGTCGTATCCTGAGGCCCTTTTGGGAATGATTCTTTCAGGATGGTCGTAACCCGTGTTCTTCATTCCAAGCGGACCGAGAATATTTTCCTTGAGTGCTTCCTCATAGCTCATACCCGTCACGTGTTCAATTATGGCGCCAAGAATAAAATAGCCGGAATTGTCGTATTCAATTTTTGAACCCGGTTCAAATTCCAGGTCACCTGAGCATTTTTCCTTTATGAAGTCGTCAGGCTTGTAATACATCCTGCTCGTCTTTCCGAAATCCGGCTGGCTGGTGTAACTTGGTATGCCGGAGGTATGTGTAAGAAGCATGTGTATGGTTATTCTGTCCCCGGTATCTTTCCTGTAATAGGGAAGGTAGTCCGTAATTTTGCCATCAAGGTTGATCTTCCCTTTTTCAACCAGCTGCATTATCAGCATGGAAGTGAACTGCTTTGTAATGGATCCTAGACGGAATTTTGTATCCGGCGTATTAGGGATATTCCACTCTATATTTGCCATTCCGTATCCTTTCTTAAGGACAACGCTCCCCTTATCCGAGACAAGAAGACTCCCGTCGAAATAGCCATATTCATTGTAAGTGGAAACCAGATCGTCAATTTTCTTTGCCGCATCCTGGGCAAATAAAGGTACTCCCAAGAGGAATATTAAGACAGTAAGGAAGATTTTTTTCATTTTGTGCGCCCTCGTTGATTTGAGAAACTGTGGTGTTCTGCGTAAATATAGTAATTTCCGCATAAATTAGCGCAAAAAAGGCCGCTGCGGGAGAAAATGATCTCTTCTTGCCTCTCTGGACAAAGGCTTTGAGAGGTTTCAAGAGGCGCCATACGACCGGTTTTTCTTAGAAATAACCGCTTTTGATTTTGGGCACCGGCTTAAAGAGGGTTTTTCATGGAGAATAAAGATGGATTCCTGTAATGCCTTATACAGGTCACCGGGGAGACAAAACTAAAAAACAGCCCTGTCCCCCGGATCAAAAGTTACACACTAAATTTTGTTAGTTAGGGAATTTTATGGTTGCCGAATTAAGAAGGTTATTTGTCCATAGGTCAAACAATCCTTTTATTATATTCTCCTTCATGGCCTCGTCAAGTTCGGGATATACGACTTTCCCGGGCTTGTACAGGGAATATCCATCAGCATCTTCAAAAACGCCGCAGAGTTCATTTTCGGCTGCGCTGAATACTTTTGCTTCAACTTCAACCGGAAGAGCACCCCGCCTGATTACCCCCATATAGCCGCCCGTTGGGGCTGTAGAGCTGTCGATAGAGTACTTTTTGGCCAGTGCGGAAAAGTCCTCGTCCTCGTCTTCTATCTGCATCCTGATTTCTTCTGCCATGGATTTTTCTTTTACTACTATTCTGTGCAGCGGCACACAAATAAAGCGCAGCCTGTTGGCTTCAAAATACTCTTTTACTTTTTCTTCTGTAGCAACTGTTTTTTTGACCTTTTCTTTTAAGAGCTCTTCTTCTAGCCCGTCACTCCACTGGTCTATGTTAATTCCCAGGTTGGAAAAATATTTTTCCGTAGCGGTCACCGAGAAAAGACCCAGTTCCTTTCTTTTTTTATCGGCATATTCCTGCAGTTCTGAATCTGAAACCGATATGCCGTTTTTCTGGGCATAGTCCTTCAATGCAACATTCATCATCTGTTCTGATAAGGCTTTTTTATATTCGCCTTTCGCTTTCAGCCTGATCATGATCTGGGAATTTGTAACAGGGTTATCATTGACATTTAATAAAACTACTTCGTCCATGTAAGTTATCCGGTTAAATTATTGAAAAAATGAAACTGATTAGTTGAACCATTCAAGTTGAGACTTTGAAGACAGCTTATAAGCGTAGTCCCTGAATGCTTCAGCTTTCATTGAATCTAAAGCTTCTTTATTATCATGGAGATACTCCAGAACCCTCTCATCAGTGGTCTGGGCCTCTTTCATCTTTTTAATCAAAGATTGTCTTTCAACGTACTCTTCCCAGCATTCAGCAGGCAGGCCGTAGAATTCCAGGTGTTTTTCGAATACTGAAGCCTTGTGATATCCGTTGACGCGCCTTAAAGCATCGGAAAGTTCCTGCAGTTCAGCGTCACTGACCTTCATTCCTTTCTGCCTTGCTTCGGAGGCGATGAGCTCCTGCGAGATTACTTCCAGGAGAGCATCGCTGAAAAATGAACTGCACTTTACGCTTTTTTCAATGTCGCCCTTGTACTGTAGTTCATCTGAGTTTTGAATTACCTTCTTTGCCAGTATGGCCGTTTCAGCCATAATTTCAAAATCTTCTATATTTAATCCGGCGGCATTCAGCCAGATGTTAAAATGCTCTGTTTTATGGAGACCTAAAGCCCTGCGGAAGTTTTCGGCGTAGGAGTTGAGCTCTTCATCGCTAACCGAAATATTCAGTTCTGAAGCTTTGGCCCTTATAATATTGCCGAAGACAAGTTTACTCAGGAGATCCTTTATTACGGGGTAGCGGTTTAATATGCTGGCTACTTCATTTTTGGTTAAAGGAGAAATATTCTTTTCTTTTAACTTTCTCGAAAAAACGCTCGCTGTTACGTTTTTCTCCCAGTCCTCTTCATTCATGTTGAGGCTGTTCAGGTATACCGAGAGATCACTTTTCTTGTGGAGGTTAAGGGCTCGTCTTAAAACATCCGATTCCTTTTGAAGCTCTTCGTCGCTTAAGTCCAATTTGCAGCTGCCAGCTTTTTCTGCTATAATTTCATTTATGCTGTTTCTGATCTCCGGAATCGTCTTGAGTATGTTCCAGGCGTCACCGACATAAATGGAACCTCCCAATTTATTCCTGAGCTCAATACGGTAGAGTTCATCTTCCAGCGAAGTCTCCCAGTCCTCAAGTGAGACTTCCAGCGTATCGAGGTATTTCTGCATCTGCTCTGCCTTCAGAAGTCCAAGCTGCTTTCTTTTATAATCAGCATAATTCTGGAGCATCTCATCGCTAACTGCTACGCCAAGCTTTTTTGCAAATTCTTTCAGGACCGAGTTCATTGCCGTATAGGTATGAGCTGTATGATAAAGGCCGGTTAATTTCATGAAGTTCAGGACGTCAGAACAGTATATCCGGGAATTACGAACATTAAAGAAATATTTTTCCATGAATCCTCCTTGCAAGATAAACAGTTAAATTCCCAATGGTCTTGGGAACAAAAATCGGGGAACAAGTTAACGAAAACTCAGTAAAAATTCATTCACAAATTATCATCGAACATTTTTTATTTTTCAGCATTGAGATGCAGCTGAAGAAAAAAGATCCCGGATATTCCGGGATCTTTTTGAAAATCATAATGACATGGTAATTGGAATGGAAACAGATTCTGAAACGTTGTCGGAAACGTTTCCTGAACCCATTACACCCACGGCTGACCCGCCTGCGCCACCGGCGCCACCGACTGCTCCAATGGTCGAAGCCGATGCATTGCCGCCATAGCCAGCGCCGCCTTTATTACCAGTGCTGCCGAAGTTCAGGAAGCCCCAGCTTCCGGCTCCGCCCGTAGCACTGCCGCCAAAACCTGTTCCACCGCCTGCGCTGCCGCCTGAGGTCCATCCGCCGTATGATCCGCCGCCCGAACCACCCGTTCCGCCGGACTGTGTGCCGTAGTTGGTTGAGTTTCCTCCGGTCTTGGTTCCGGTATTTGCTGAGTTTGTGATATTGTTTCCGCCTGTAACCTGTTTTAATGCTTCAGCATCAAGCTGCTGATTTTCTTCGAGGTCATTTAATTTTATTCTCGACATATTATTCTCCTTATAAGCTTAGTGTAACAGGAATTGAAACTGATTCAGACATGTTGTCGGTAACATTGCCGGAATTCATGACACCCACGGCTGACCCGCCTGCGCCACCGGCGCCACCGACTGCTCCAATGGTCGAAGCCGACGCATTGCCGCCATAGCCAGCGCCGCCTTTATTTCCGCCGCCAAAATTTAAGAAGCCCCATCCGCCTGAAGATGCTCCGCCGCCTATACCCTGGCCTCCAAAGCCGCTTCCGCCGCTTGTAGAGCCGCCGCTTGCATAACCGCCCGAACCACCCGTTCCGCCGGACTGTGTACCATAGTTTGATGAATTTCCTCCGGTTTTCGTCCCGGTATTAGCAGCATTTGTATATGTCCCGGCGCCGCCGGTTACATTCTTCAGTGCCTCAGCATCAAGCTGCTGGTTAACTTCCAGATCATTTAATTTAATTCTTGCCATGTAGGGCCTCCTGTTAAATTTTGAGTAAGCATAAATAAATATCTGTTATTTCTTGAACAAGTTTTATGCCTGATTCCCTGAAGGCTACTATTTGGCTTTTTGGAACGATTTTTAAGGAATTGAAGTTTCATATTCGTAGTCCGGCCTGATATAAATTATAATATTATAGTCCGGCGCTGGAATATTATAATTATAGATATAAACTTTAACCCAAATGGGCTCCCAAAAAGGTAAGCCCTTATCTGGCACTTCTTACGCATCTGAAACCGGCGGACTCGGATCTATAGTCAAGCGGATGTGAAGCGTACGAGCGGTCGCTGATCATGAGGAAACTCTTTTTCGTATACCAGCTGCCTCCTTTCTGCCCGCTTCCGGCTGCAGCAGTAACCCCGGGCCCTTCAACAACATTTCCCACATAGGCCAGGCTTGACTTCTCCTGATCTGAATTGCCATTAATGCCCGGCCAGTAGCTTACGTCGGCGTCCCCGGCTTCATTCAACATGCCGTCACCTTCATTACCTGTAAATGAACGGCCTGCCTGGTTGCCGATTGTAACACACTGTTCGGCAAGGTTGCCGCTTAGGTCCAGGACCCCATAGTAGCTTCGGCCTGAAAGTTTCCCCTGTCCCGGATTTTCAAAGATCCCGCACCTCAAGGGACCGGACATACCGTCGCCTCCTTTATAGGTTACATTGCCAAATGCAGCATTACCTTCGGCCACCTCAGAACCGTCTTCCTTTCCCCCAATTGACAGTGCGGGACTGATGCTATCATCATTCCACGCAAATTCATTCTTTTTTGCGGCATTTGGAAGACCTGCCCCGGAGTTAAAACCCCTGGCAGCTTTTTCAAACTCAAGCTCACTCATCGGGCGCAGCCCCGTCCAGTCTGCATACGCAGCGCCATCCATCCAGCTTAAAAAGTTGCAGGCCCTTGAAGGGCGTTCTGCAATAAACTTATTTCCGTCAAATCTGATCGTATTCCTGTATTCACCATAGGCCTTTGCTTCACGCCTGTATGACTGTTTTACCGAAATCAGGTTCAAAAACCCGGAATACTCTCCCTGTGATATTTCATACTTCATAATATAGAAGGCTCCGTATCCGCACGGGTATTCCGGATTTTCAAATGAGCCGTCTTTGGATCTTATGCCCGATTTACCCGAAATCCAAAATCCTTCCTGAATGAGAGCTTCATCATCAAAACTGTTCCTGGAAGCCCTAACCAGGCTCTCGCCTTCGCCGATTAGCGATGGCACATCCTGAGTTTTGCCGTAGAGGCTTCCATAGGAAGCGCCGTCGCCGGCATAAAAGGAGCCTTCAGGAACATAGACCATTTCAACAGCAAGGACCCTGATCTCCGTACTTTTCTTAATTTCCGCATTTTCAGAACCAAAATTCCATTTGAGCCTAATTCCCCTGTATTCAGCGCGCCCCGAAAAATTGCTCCCGGAATAAATAAAGACCCCCTTGCCATCCGGGGATGCACTAATTGCAGCTTTCCCGTCCGAAACGTGGCTCCGGCTTATGCTCGAAAGCAATGCATGCCTGAAGTAGCCCGCCTGGTCCTTATATTTCACAAATACCCAGGCGGCATCGTGGTTAAAAGGGTCAACATGGCCCGTTCCGGGCAGATCACTCCGCCATGAGTTTTCCCAGCTCAGGTCAAAACTCACATAGGCATATTTCTTTTGCAGGTTTATTTCATCAATTACGGCGTTTTTAACCCGGATTCCCCCTGCAAATGTAAGTAAGGACGAAAGTACAAACATGGAGGAAATTAAAGCTATAACTTTCACTGGCATCATTCAGCCTGAAGATAATTTGAATTTCGATTAAAAAATTTACGCAAAAATACGAAAATAAATCTAAAGGAATTTTCTTTTATGTACGCTTTCGTTTATAATCAAATTTTGTTACTTTAAGAACCTTCGAAACGAATCTTAAAAGATGAAAATAAATTGGCTGAGAAATTTAGTATTAGTTGCAGCTTTTCAGTGCATTTTCCTTCAGACAACCTTTGCTCAGTTATCGCTTAATGAGGATGACGTTCAATTTATAAGGGATCTGTGTGCGGCAAACAGCCTGTATGGTGAAGCCCCGGGATCGATAGGTTATCAAAAATGGAATTATTTTACTGGGAGACTCGAGAAACTTATCGTAAGCAATTACGACCTGGAAAATATTCCCGAAACAATTGAAAACCTTACGGCACTGCACTATCTGGACCTGAGCTATAACAAGATTACCTTCCTGCCCGTAAATTTTTACAAGCTCACAAATTTAGACACACTGATTCTGAATAACAATGCCGTTAAAAGCCTCGACGATGAGATCACTGCTTTTTCCGGCCTTCAGTTCCTGAGCCTTTCCGGCAACAGGCTTACCGCCCTGCCGAAAAAGTTTGTGTATCTTAATTCACTGAGCTATCTGGACCTGTCGGCAAACGGACTTCAGAGGCTGCCTGCAGACACACTGTTCTGCATCCCGGGCTTTGGCTCCGACATCAAATTCTTTAACAGGCTTGGTAAGCTGAAGTATCTGAACCTTGCCGGGAATATAATTAAAGAAATAAAAGAAGAAGACCTGGATGGGCTACCTCTTACAGAACTTTACCTGGATAACAACCGTTCGCTCTATAAGCTCCCGAACAGCACGGGGAGCTTGTCCAGACTCGAAACATTATCTCTTACTTATGACTCTCTTTTAAGCCTCCCCGGAACTCTTGGAGGCCTGAAGAAACTAAATTTGCTCAACCTTGAGAAAAATTACCTGAAAACGCTTCCTGAAGGGCTCTTTAGCCTGAAGACTAGCCTGAAGACGCTCATACTTGCGGATAATAATTTTGAGGTCCTTCCCGGCGGAATTACAAGCCTGAAGGGGCTAAAGTCTCTTAACGTTTCAAAAAATGCCTTAAAGACGCTGCCCATAAACATGTGGCAGATGGATAGCCTTGAATCATTCAATGCCTCAGTTAATAAGATATCATCTCTGCCGGATGACATTGGACTGATGCCGCAGCTAAAGATGCTGGACCTTTCGAGCAACAGCCTTTCTTTGCTGCCTTCTGCCTTCGGAAGCTTCCCATCCATTGAATCTGTCTTTTTATACGGCAATTCACTTACAAGTATTCCGGGCTCCATAGGAAACCTTCACACTCTGAAGGAAATTTATCTGAATGACAACCCCCTGGAAACGTTGCCCGAAACATTCGGGCAGATAGGGACCCAGCTCCGCGTAATTGCACTGCAAAATTGCGAACTTACCCGCCTTCCGCAAAACTACGGAAATCTGAAGGGTATTGTGGTGCAGAACCTTGAGAATAATAAACTGGTGGAATTGCCGGAGAGCTTCTGCAACCTCCCGGAGATCAGGGTACTCAGCCTTAAGAACAACAAACTGGCCAGACTCCCGGAGAATTTCGGAAAAATGAGGCTCGTAAACATTACACTGTCTTATAACGAGCTAACGGACCTTCCGGAGAGTTTCTCCGGACTTGACAGCCTGGCTAACTTAACTCTCGACAACAACAAGTTTACTTCAATGCCACTTGTCCTGACAAAGCTCAAAAACCCGGTTGCAACCATAAACATATCAGACAACTTCCTCAAGACAATACCTGATACGATGAAAAGCCTCAAAGTGGTAAACCTTGAAGTAACAAATAACTACCTTTATTGTGAAGATGACGGCATGCAGAACCCCGATGAAATACCGTTATTCCTGCTGCATCCGAATCCTTTTCCCGTAGCCGTGACGGGGCTGTTTCACCAGCACTGCCAGACTCCGAATGACATGATTAAAAAAGGCGCTTACGCTTTATATGAACCTTATCCTAATCCCTTTAATCCATCTACCACTCTGCACTTTTCCATCCCGAAGGAAGGCTATGTCGAGATCGGACTATATGACGTAACGGGCAGAAAGGTGGAAGACATATTAAAAGGACTGATGACCAAAGGTTACCATAAGCTTTCATGGGGGAGAAAATATCTTCCAAGCGGCACATACTTTGTGATGATGAGGTGTGGAAGTTTTACTCAGGCACAAAAGATCATGATCTTAAAATAGATTCTCTAAGCCTTTAGTTTAGTTTTTCCCAAAATACAGCAGTCATTTATTTAACGGACAGATTTCAAAAGATGGATAAAATAAAAAAACTCTATTCTCTTTTCAGAAAAAAATTTAAAAAGGATAGCCCCAAAGACAATGAGCCCGTAAAGTACAAGGCACTAAACCTCTTTGAGCACACAACAAGGCAGGAATTTTCCGTCTCTGTAGCTACTTTCCTGGATACGCCTCCAAGCTGGGTTTTAAGGGGACCGGTCTATCTCGTCTTTGTAATTGTAATCGGAGCCATCATCTATTCGACAATTGTGCAGGTCGACGACACGGTCAGTTCACCCCTTATCGTAAGGGGCGAGGAATACGTCGTGCAGGCGCCATTCTCCGGAATTGTATCCTCACTCGGGATCAATGAAAATGACATCGTCACCTTTAATGACGAAATCCTGTCCATTTATTCCCCCAATATTAACGTGACAGGACTCGAAAAAAAGGATCTCACAGATAAGCGCGACGAAATAATTAAAAAGATAATAAAACTGGGCGACTTCATCAGGCAGACAAAGGGAATCGGGGAATACTACGGGAAAAAAGATAAAAGATTCAGCGTCCCTATTCCAGGCGAGGTTATCGCAGAGCTGAATGACTTCAGTTTTGATTCCTCGGCTTATGACGTAAGTCAATATAACGGCCTCAACGAATACAGGCTGATGGTCTCCGACTTAAAGGTGCGTGCGAACAATCTTCTTAATGAAGTCAGGAAATCGGATATTCTTCTTTCAAAGCGCGCAAAAATTTATAATGAAAATAAGACTCTCTTAAATCAAGGCATTATCTCCAGTCCCGATTTGATGAATTCGGAAAGAGAATACTACTCTGTCTCTTCAACAATAGACAACTATGTCAGCTCATTCAAGTCGGACATCCTTAATGCCTTAAAACAGATGAGCTCACTCAGGCAGAGCCTTGCCACGCAGCTTTCGGACTATAACCTGCAGATAAAAAATGTAAACAGCAGGACCGAGGGAGTTGAAATAACACAAAGCCAGGCCATCGTAAAAGCGCAGTTCCCCGGCGTCGTAAGCCAGCTTTTCGTAAAGTCGTCTCAAATGATCAACCAGGGCGAGGTTGTCTGCCGGATAATCAGGAACGATTTTCCAAGATACGGAATGATATACATTGAGAACAAGGATATTTCAAAAGTCAAAGTTGGTCAGCCGGTATTCGTAAAATTCCACGCATTCCCCTACCAGGAGTACGGGGTCCAGGAAGGACAGCTGGTCAGCCTGGCAAAGGATACAAAGCTCGTCGAGGGCCTGGGATATGTCTATGAAGCACAGGTGGGATTTACGAAAAAGAACCCCAGAATAAACCTGATTTACGGGGCTAACGGCCTGGCTGAAGTTGTTGTAGGTAAAAAACGGATTATTGAACTGGTCTTTGCCCCTATAGGAAAGTTCTTTGATTACCTGAGCGGTGAGGATGAAAGGAAATAGATATGTATTTTAAAGAAGATGCGGTTTTAGAAAAATTAAATTCTGTGTCACTCTTCTCCGGCCTTACAGCTGAGGAGATGGAGGCTCTCTCGGCTAATACCTCAACACGAAAGCTCACTCTTGGCGAAGAGCTTTATAACGAGGGCGATGAGCAGAATACCTTTATTTCCGTCGTTTCAGGAAGCCTCCGCCTCAAAAAAAAGATTGACGATAAACTCAGAAGCGTCGGGAAATTAAATGCCGGCGACTTTACGGGCGAGATGTCTTTCATCAGGCCCGGCTGCTGGGATTATTCCATTTCTTCGGCCGATGAAACCCTTGTATATGAAATAAATGCCGGGAAGCCAGAGCTTGCCAGTGTTGCCTCCAAGCTGAAAAAAGAAATTGCATGCTCCGAATTTAAGAGATTGCTTTCAAAAATAGTTGCAGTCAAAAAGCCGGACGAAGCCTGGCTAGGCCAGCTTTCTGAGAGTGTCTGGATTTCCGGCTACGAAGAAGCCGAAACCATCTTCAAACAGGACGAAATGAGCAACTCCCTTTATTACGTCGTAAAGGGCTCTATAGAAATTCTCAGGGATATGCCCGAAGGCAAGTTCTCCGTCGGGCTGGCCCATAATGGCGACTTTTTGGGCGAGTACGGAGCAATTACTGGCCGGAAGCAGGGCTATGAAGCCAGGACCAAGACGGCCGCAACATTGCTCGAAATCCCTAATAATTTTGTCCAGGAAATATTTTCCTTGAACGGAGCACTGAGGGAGGCCCTTTTAGAGAAAATCAACAGCTACGAAACTGAAGAGAAGCGCCAGAAAGAACTCAGCTCTCACACAAGCGAAACTGAGGATGAATTCCCTGCTTTCGACGAGGGAAAGAAAATAAAGAAATTCCCCTGGCTCAGGCAGCACGACGAAATGGATTGCGGTGCTGCCTGCCTTACGATGGTCTCCAAGTTCTACGGACACAAGCTGAGCATGGGTATGGTAAGGGAAATGGCAAACGTCTCTGTTGCAGGCGCCTCAATGGCTGCCGTGTGCAAGGCAGGTGAAAACCTCGGCTTCAGGACGCGCGGGCTGAAGCTTACATACCCGGCATTAAAAGATGTAAACCTTCCTGCCATTCTTCACTGGCAGGGTTATCACTGGATTGTACTTTTTAAGATATCCAAAGAATTCGTGTGGGTGGCTGACCCTGCAATCGGAATCAGAAAAATTTCACACGGCGAGTTCAAAAAAAGCTGGACCGGTTATGCCATTGAGCTTGAGCCTACAGAACGCCTTAATGAGCTCAAGCCGGCGAAGAACCCGATATTCAGGTACATAAACTACCTGAAACCAATGAAGATTTTCTTGATTGAGGTCTTTATAGGGGCACTCATACTGAATATTCTGGGCCTTGCCAGCCCTCTTTTTATTCAGTCCATTCTTGATAACGTAATAGTCTATAAAAACACGTCTCTATTGAACATGATGCTGATGGGAATGGTGCTCGTTGCTTTCTTTTCCACTTTGACTTCGAGCGCCCAGCAGTTCATAATTGCAACCATTTCAGCCAAGCTGGACCTTCGCATGCTGGCTGAGTTTTTCAAGTACGTGCTCAGCCTCCCGATGAGTTATTTTTACAACAGGAAACTTGGCGACACGATAACGCGCTTTGGCGAAAACTCAAAGATCAGGGCCATACTTACCGAGGCCTCAATTTCTACGGTCCTTAACGTAATTATGCTGGTTGTATATCTGCAGATGATGTTTCTCTACAGCGTTACACTCTCACTCGTGGTTCTTGCATTTATTCCGTTTTTTATCGCGCTGACCTTCGTCTTTACGCCTATTTTCAAAAGGATCAGCAACGAGCAGTTCATTGTTAGCTCCGACCAGTCATCCTATCTCATAGAAGCCATACACGGCATCGAGACCATCAAGGCAAACGGAACGGAATGGAATGTCAGAAACCGCTGGGAAGAATCATTCCTGAAATCCGTAAACTTGTCCTTTAAGTCACAGAAGCTGGGACTAGTCTCGGGTGTCATAAGTCAGACACTGAATACGGCATCTACGGTAGCCATACTCTGGGTGGGCTCCAACCAGGTAATCAATGGCTCTATGTCCATCGGACAGCTAATGGCATTTAATGCACTTATAGGCTCTGTAATGGGCCCTATCATGAGCATCGTAGGACTGTGGGATAACTACCAGTCGGTTTCTGTTGCAATGGACAGGCTGAACGACGTCTTTGAATGCGAGCCGGAGGAAAAACCTGTTGTATCAGCCGGCGAAATAAAACGCGAAATGACACACTGCGATGGCCGCATTGAATTTAATAACCTCCAGTTCAGGTATGGCTCTGAAGATTCACCGCTCGTACTTAAAAGCATAAGCCTTAAAGTGGAACCCGGTCAGGTTGTTGCCTTTGTCGGCAAGTCGGGCTGCGGCAAATCAACTTTAATTAAAACTATCCCGGGATTCATTATGCCTACGGGAGGCTCACTGCTGATTGACGGGGTTGACATAAAGAATATTAACCTCCTTTCTTTGAGACGGAACATCGGAATGGTGCTCCAGGAAAGTTTTCTTTTCAGCGGAACGGTAATGGAAAACATAGCACTTGGCGACATAAATCCCGATGAGAAGAGGGTCCGCGAGGCAGCAGAAATGGCCGCGGCCCATGAATTCATCACACAGCTGCCGGCCGGGTATAAAACGATAGTCGGCGAAAGAGGCCTTGCAGTCTCGGGCGGGCAAAAACAGAGGATTTGCATTGCAAGGGCGCTTTACAGAAATCCCAAGATATTCATTTTTGACGAGGCTACATCAGCCCTTGACGCGGAATCGGAAAGAAAGATTCAGGAAAACCTGAATAATATTCTCGTTAACCGTACGGCCTTTATCATTGCCCACAGACTGAGCACGGTAAGAAACGCAGACATAATCTGTTTCCTCGGCGACGGAATTGTCCTGGAGAAAGGCACTCACGATGAACTGATCCGTCAGAAAGGATTCTATTATGCAATGGCAAAGGATCAGCTTGGAGTCGAGTAAATTCATAGAAAAACAGAGACATGAAAAATACTAAACTGAAGATTCTTCCTCTTGAGGATAACAACAGACTGGATGCCAAAGTTAGTGCTTCGTTTTACAGCTCGGGCAGCAGGATTAATAACATGCTCCTTCATGTGGAAGTCCTGCGGGGGCAGATGGTTGCAAACAGCAGGCTACTGGAATCCGAAAGACATTCGATTTTGACCGAGCTGGACATGCTTCGTGGGCAGATCGTATCGTTCTCACCGGTAAGTAATGTCTACGGCATTTCTGAAGGAACCGGGGCTCCTGAGTTCGAATTTCCGAACTTTATCGGTAAAAATCCCAAAATAATGAAGCTGCTTACTATGGCCGTTCGCTTTGCCAAAACGGGCTACCCGATACTGATTACTGGTGAGACCGGTACGGGCAAGGAAGTCTTTGCCAGGGTAATTCACCAGCTGAGCAAAAAAGAGAAATTCCTTCCAGTAAACTGCGGAGCCATACCGGAGCAGCTGATTGAGTCTGAGCTTTTCGGATATCAGAAAGGCTCCTTTACCGGAGCTTCAGGCTTCAGACCCGGCAAGTTCGAAGAAGCCGACGGGGGTACCATATTTCTTGATGAAATAGGTGAACTCAACGAAAGCACTCAGGTTAAACTTTTGCGCGTCCTTCAGTTCGGCGAAATTCAAAAGATCGGATTGGACAGAACGGTCAACGTTGATGTAAGGGTAATTGCCGCAACGAATAAAAATTTAAGCCGCCTTATGGAGCAGGGTAAGTTCAGGGAGGACCTTTATTACAGGCTCTCGGTCTGCGAGATCTATATGCCGCCTTTAAGGGAGAGAAAAGACGAGATACCGCTTCTGCTGGAACATTTTCTGGGCAACATTTCCAGGGAGCTGAACCTGCCCGTTCCGGAGCTGGGCGCAGAATTAAAGGAATTCCTGTTCTCAAGGTACGACTATCCGGGAAATATCAGGGAACTTGAAAACATTGCAAAACTCATCATTGCACTGACACCCGAAGGAAGCGTTTCTTCAATTGAGCACCTGACGGAAACTTACCAGAACAGGTTTAACGGAATAAATAAACCTATTGCCGAGGAAGTGCCTGCAATGGGAAACGGCACCAAAAGTGTTAACAGCAAAGACTCCCTGGAAAAAATGATGACTGAATGCAAGGGTGAAATCAAACAGGTGGCAAAGGCTGCCGGTCTGTCATTCTCAAGGATCTATCAGCTTTGTACAAAATACAACATCCACCCTTCCTCATTTAAGGAGAAAAGATAAGTGAATAAATATAAAATAACAGATGAAGAGGGAATAAAGCTTTTCCTTGAACAGGAAGAAACTCCAAAAGAAGAAGCCCCTAAAGAAGAACCGGTCAACGCTTTCAGGCTCTCAAAGAAAAGAAAAACGATGCTCGGAGTAACCCTGGTTGTATTCCTTTCCGTCCTGCTTACGGCTATTATTTATGTCAGAGGCGTCCGAGAGGAGAACCTGTACGTTAAAAAGATAACGGGCGAGTTTGAAAATTACATTAAGTATTCCGAACGAAATTTCACCACAATGGAGCAGATCGATACTCTTCTTACAAAAACTGACGACCTGACAGAAACCTTCAGGCTGGCAGTTGACAAATATCCTTCCAGGCAGGAGCTGAAGAAAATTTACGGTGAACTGATTGTCAGAAAGAACGTGATAAATCTTGAAATTGAGTTTGCCACCTACGGCGACGTCAGCCTGGCTGCTATGAATGAGGAGGATTTCAGGCTTGTAAAACAAAACAATCCCGACATGCTGTTCCTGGTCGACCTGTTCCGTGAAGTCGTTCCATTCGTAAAGTTTTACAACGATTATCCCCTCCCTCCGGAGGCTGCAAGTGTTGCGCCGGAATCCTGGAAGATAGACTCGCTCTTTACGTACGGCTCTAACATTACAAACATACTTCAGGCTCACGACATTGTTCTCAAGGAAAAATTTCCCGGCATGTACAGCACTGTTAAATATATATTCAATAACCTTTACCCCAAGGCTTTTGCATGGAAAAAATTCTGGGATAAGTATTCCATGTACATGAAATCCACAAATGCCGAGGAACGCTCAAGCATAATGGAGGACCTGCAGTCGCAGTTCCCGAAACTCACCATTATAGGGAACAATTCTCTTCAGGGCTTAGCCGGTATAGGCGACGTGGTAATCGGCATCAGCAGCACTTCAGTCTTGCCGGTGGGAAACACCACCATGGCAGCCGAATGGCAACCCGTGCTGCAGTTCCTGAAGAAAAACTGCGGCGTGGAGTTCCAGCTCAAGATTTACGGCTCCGAGGAAGAGCTCTACGATGCTTACACCAGTGGCGCGGTAAGCATTGCAATTTTCAACAATATTATCTCGGACCGGCTGTACTCTTCGCATTCCGGGCATCCTATACTGATTAGGACCTGGAGCAAGAAAAATTACGTTAATGTCGTTGCCGTTTCGAGCAGAAGGACTTTCAAAAATATTTATGGCATCAGGGGAACTAAGGCTGTGTTTTCAAAAAATGCTTACCTTTCACCCTTCCTCTCGCTCTATAAAAGCGGCGTCGATCCCGAGACATACTTCTCAAGGCTCAGCTACGCAAAAATGTCCTACAATGCAATTGACTCTGTCATTGCTGGCAAAAGCGACGTGGCCTTCGTGAGCGAAGAGGCGGCCTACTACTACAAGTACGCCAACCCTGGAGCAAATCTCATAGAGAACTTCTCCGTAGGCAGCGAGCCTTTGTCTTTAATGTGGTGCAAAGATAACATTTCGCAGAACGTCGTTTCAAATATACAGGCAATACTCAGGACGGCAGATCCGACAGTCATTTATTCCAGCAGCTCCTTTACATTGCACCCGTATGGCGACTGGGCAGCTGTTGATGAGAGTAAATTAAGAACCATGTTCCAGAGCTTCAATTCTGAAAGCCTCTCCAAGGTGAACAAGATATTTCTCATGCCTGTCAAGGCTCATGGAAAACTTGACGTCAGCAGGCTTAAAAGTGCACTGGTGGCAAATCTTTCACAACGCGGCTTTGAAGTCGTGGATGTCGAAAACCTGAGGCTTTCACAGGCTAACCTGAACAGGATTTCCAAGGTAGCCCTCTATTGCCAGGTTAACCAGAAAGACGGCCTTAATGAATATGTTTTCAATTGCTTCAAGGAAAAACCGGGAGTAAAAAAGCAGCTCTTTTATAACCGCATGGTTGCAAAAAGCAATCCGCCTAACTTGTTCCGCATGGTCTTTGAGGTGACGATGCACGTCCCGCTTTACATGGAAGTTGTAAAAGTTGAAAATGGAATTGCACAGCTCAGGCTTCCGGCAAGCATGATTGTTGAGGCCGGAAAGGAAGTCAGGTTTGCCAGGATCAGCAACGCAAAGTCGGATTTCCTTGGCGAACAGGAAATGGCCTATGCGGGGAAAGGAAAAATATTATCCAATCGTGACGGACTCATTTCAGTCCAGATCACCGAACAGTCAAGAAATAAAATTTTACCGGGAGACTATGCTGAGATCATTCGCTAGAATACTGTTTATATTAGCTGTTTATGCCGCAACGGCTCATGCCCAGACGGAAAGCGATATACTTGATAATTTTAACAAGATCTTTCCCGGGCGCTCTGCCGTATTTGATTCACTTAAAGCAAGGGACCTCGGGGATATTATCCGCCACCAGGTCAGCAGCTCCTATGCAATCGGCTCTATCAGGACACAGATCCAAAAGTACGACCTTCAGCTTTCTTTGTCGGATGAGACTTATAAACCCGTTTTTAACCTCTCTGCAGGCCTTCAGGGTTACCGCTCATACGACAGACTGGTTGACGTAAATGCAAGGGTTCCCGTCGAATGGGATAACAGGAACCCAATTAAGTCAGATTACAGGCTTCCCAACGGCGGCCGCGGCGTCATGTGGATCCCCCAGCCTCTGAGATGGGAGGAAAGAGAAATTGAGCTCCACGCAAGTACAGACTACAGGGACTTTCTTCAGTCTTATAGTATGGGCTTTAACTACAGGACTTCATACGGACTTTCCATCAACGCGCTTAACCTTTCCTTAAAAAACAGGGTCCTCCCACAGGCATACGGCTATCCATGGAGCGCCATACTGTCTAACAGTTTTGAACTTCCCCTATTTAAGAATGCCGGACAGGAAGGCTCTTCTGTTGAGAATGAGAAGAAGATTACAAAAATCAGCATCGATATTGCAAAAACTAATTCACAGATTGCAGTAAACAGCATATCCTACGAGACCATTAAAAACTACTTCAAAATATATTTCCTCTGGAACAAGCTCAAGCTGATTCATGAGATGATTGCGCTTACGGAAGTTCAGTTGCAGGACCAGCAGGTACTGACTGCAAAAAACTTGATCTCGGTTTACGACCGCCTGCGTATAGAAAAAGAACACAGGCAAATGCTTTCTGATAAGGACCAGATGCTCTTCGACTATATATCACTTTCAGCAAAGCTGAACCCGGCTAGTGTAGTCAACTCACAGGACATGTACCTTTTTATTCCACAAATTGACTCCGTACACACCTATCTTGAGGCTTTCGAAAAGTTCCTTGTAAATAACTGCCTGCAGGATGGGACTGATAAAATTATAGATATGCACCCGGAAATAGAAATTTCCCGTAAGTCGCTCGAACAGGCAAAGGTAAACTTAGCCTATTCACTTAACCAGTATAAGCCGGATATTTCTCTTACAGGCAACATGGCTGTCTTTGAGTCAGATGAGCTTGGATATTCCACCATTACAAATTCACTTGGAAACCTTTTCCGTAAACCCGACGGCATTGCCTGGAATGTAGGCTTTAACTACAGGTTCAGCCTTTTTTCCTCCCCTTCCGGGATACAGAGGCAGATTGCAATTGAAGATTACGAACAGCAGGAACAGAACCTCAAAAGTACAAAGGAGAATATTAATCTGCAGGTAAATGAATTTTTATTTAAGCTGAAATCCTCCAACATCAGCCTTAATTCAGCGCGCAATAACCTCTCCTACGCAAACAAAATAATGAAGGAAGGCGAGGAGCTCTTCAAAATACAG
Organism: Ignavibacteria bacterium; assembly: GCA_025612245.1. Taxonomy (GTDB): domain Bacteria; phylum Bacteroidota; class Ignavibacteria; order Ignavibacteriales; family SURF-24; genus JAAXKN01. Next base: position 73,071 of record JAAXKQ010000005.1, on the reverse strand, counting down.
CGTATTTCACGCTTTGACTACAGCGAGTATAAAAAAACCGGCCTGTCGGAAACAATGGCCATACTTAATGTTTACGACAGCCAGATAGACCTGCTCATACAGTTTATGCAATACCTGGGAATTAAACCCCGGACGGCCCTGGAAATCATAAATAATACGGACAATCAGAAGGCGGAACATGCTCTATTTGATAAGTGATGACTATAACCCTCAGACGGAGCTCTTGAAGAAAATAGCACGGAAAAACGGAATCAAATGTAGGAATTTGTGCCCGAAGGATCCTCAATTTACAGTATCAATTTCCCCGGAGGAAATACTCCTGTGTGGCTCCAGGCCCGAAAAAGGATCCGTATTTTTTCTTTCAGGAGTCTATTATAGGTTCCCCTTCGGCCCTGCCTTAAAACCTTCTGCCGACTGGACCTTTTTTCAGGACTTTCACTTGTCGCAGCAGCAGCAGACAAGCCAGCTCTACAGCCTGCTTTACATACTCTCGTCAAAAAAAAATGAATATACCGTAATAAATGATTTCAGCTTGTCCTTAAACCTGACTTCGAGGCATGAAGTGCTCATGAGACTAAAGGATGCAGGGCTAAGTGTCCCGGAATTATGCCTTACAAACTCACTTTCTGAAGCGAGGCTTATGTTCAATCGCCTGGGGGGAATTCTCTGGTCCAGCCCCGATTCCATGACGCCTGTAAGGGAGATAGGTTCCGAGAAGCTGGAAGAACTTTTTAATGCGGGCAGTTTAGCGCTTCCGCACCTAATGTATGAACCAAAGCGCGGAAGCCTTTTAAGGCTTACATTTTTTGAGGACAACCCGCTTCTGATCAGTCTGATTTCACCGCCTGAAAGGGGGGCCTTCAAAGAGGAGCTGGAAAAATTTACGCATTATATCCCTCAGCCAGTGCTGAAGAATATGGGTAAGACCCTCTTTAGACTGCTTGGAATGAGCTTTTACGAGGCTTTCGGCGTTCTGGATGACAGTGGGAATTTCTGGTTCTACGACGTATCATTTGACCCCAACATTTCCTACATGGATCAGGCGGCACAGACTTATACATTGTCGTGTCTCCTGGAAGGCATGCTGAAAAAGTCAGGCCTGGAGAAAAAGATTCCCCGAAAGCCTGTAATTCAGGGAAAAAGAAAGACAATATTCTTAAAAAGAATGCTGGTCCACTTGTTTGAAATCCAGCAGAATCAGGAGCTTCGATGAATCACTTCAGTCCCGACTGCCTTATAATTGCCCCAGAGGCTAACGATCCCCAGTCGGTAACTCTTTTTGAAGAACTTTCGTCACGCGGGAAAAAGCCCTATATGCTGGCTTTTAAGGAAGACGGCAAGATAAAAACCAGCAACATTGTACTTGGGAACGATAAAATTGTCTACGGCGAGGATCTCTCTGCGGTAAAGGCAGTCTACATAAGGTGCATCAATACCGGCGTTCCTCCGGTAATTCCGCCTCTTCTGAACGCGGCTGAATTCAGCCTCTGGCAGGCACGCTACTTAATGGAAGAGTCAAGGCAGAAAGTATTTTCAGGCATGATCGGCCTGCTTGAAAAAAGAGGCGCTCTCGTAATCAACCCTCCATCTGCGTATTTCCATCACAACGCCAAGGCACAGTTTTTCTACATGCTTGAACAAGAAGGCCTGCCTGTTCCATATACATTTGCAACCGGCAGCCTCAGGTTTTATAAAAAAAAGATTCTCCATAATGATGAGGAATTTATCATCAAGGCCGGCTATGGCGTCGGAGGAACAAGGAGGCTTTTGAAAAACATGGTGCCGGAGAAAGAAGAACTCCAATACTGCCCTTCTTTATTCCAGGAGGAAATAAAAGGCAGCACTATCAGGGTCCACACGGTTGGAAACAGTGTTGTTCTTGCTCTCAGGATTGTTTCTGAGGACATCGACAGCCGCAGCGATGCAAAGGGATTTGAAGCCGTAAGCCTCAGCCCCGAACACGAAGCCTTAATCGCCAGGGCAAACAGGCTCCTGGGCTTAAACTTCTCCGCCTGGGACGTCATTGTTGCACCGGATAACAGTCTTTATCTGCTTGACTGCAACCCGGGCCCCTATATATGGTGGATTGGACCTTACTTTTCAAGGGTTGTCCTTTCCAGGCTCGCTGACCTTATTGCTTTCTATATTGAACGCGGAACAGTTGAGGATTTCGGAACCTCGGCCTCATTTAATCCGGAAATCCCACTCGTAAGAAAACAGGATGAAAGGGTGGATGAGATTATGCAGCCCCTTACCGCTAGCTGGAAAAACCTTTTGAGACTGAGAAACTAAATAGCCCGGGAGTCAGTCGCCTGCTTCCAGCTCTTTCTTGTAAAATGGCAGGATCAGGTATGTATATACCTGGCATCCCACACAAATATTAAGTGCAGCTTCAAGCAGTGCAAATAGCATCATAAGCATGGCAATTATGTCACTGCTCAGATTCATCCCCGAATAATGCAGCAGCACTATTACAAGTGACAAAAGAAATCCCAAGCGTGCGGCAAAAATCTTTGGCGCTTTTGGGATTTTTATTACCGGGAGCCTGAACAAACGTGCCACAATGGAAGCTGTACCGCTAAGCGGACTGTATTTTAGGGGAGTAAATGTCCTGATATAAAAATCAGGCACTAATACCCAGATTAAGTATATGTTGCCTGTAACGAGATATATTGCAAGGAGCAGTGAGACAAAAAAACCTGTTATTCTTACTGTGTTCTCATTTACCCGTTCCGGTGATATTGGGCATATTACTGATCTCACGCTTAAAGCCTTTCATTCTTGTAACGGAAAAACCACTCCTTTCTAAATAATTTAATAATAAGACGTCGTGTATTTTTATTCTAAGTCACACCGGAAGTGAGAATTTTTAGTTAAAATCTGATTTGGGGAATTAAGGCTTCCGGGGTCTATAATGCAAATGCCTGCAACTCTCGTCTTAAAACCGGAAAGAGCCTTCGGGATAAAAAAAAGGAAAGTGTTAAAACTTAAGTAACACTTTCCTTAAAGTAAGCCTTTCAGTGCTGAAAGACCGGCTTAATAATTTATTCTCAGCACGGGAGAAAATACAAAGTAGTACGATTTACGCCACGGGAAATCATTTGTATTAAGCTCAAAAGATCTATAGTACCTGAAATCTATGCCGAAAGAGTCACTGATCATAATTTTGCTGCTTATACCCCAGTAGCCATACTTGTCGGCCGAGTTATATCCCAGGTGGATCTTTGTATCGTGCTGGAGAAGTCCCCCCAGCCTTTCGGCGCCGATTTCTGCAAGGTAGTAAGAAGTTGCCTTTCCGCTGTCAATTCTTACCGCCTGATCGGCCTGCGGATCGAATCTGTCGTGCTCCATTTTGAGATAGCTGTATCCCACAGATACCTTAAGCATTCCGAAATCCGCCAGGCTGAAGATGTTCTTCTTCTCCAGCTTAAGCGAATAAAACTCAACAGGAGCATAAAAATCCTCGTTGCTTGCCAGCTTAAGTTCGGCGTTCGTGAGGTCAACAGCCGGAATCATTGCCTCCGAAAGAAGGTAAAGGTTCTTCAGGCTCTTTGAGATAAACTCAAAAGGCTGGCCCGAGAAGTTCAGGTAAACGTCAAATGCCGATTTTGCTATTGGCTTTAGGGATTTTGACCTGTCAAACGGCGTATGCATAGGTATGCCGCTGCCGATTTTAATCCTGTAGGTATAATTTTCCGGATCGTTATCCAGCAGTTTGTGGTAATCCAGCTTAAAGCCATAGTAGCCCTGTCCATAGTTCCATCCCGGAAGAAAGATGTTGTCGTTTCCCCAGTCGCCGAAAAATGAAAGCAGATACTTATTCCTGTTATCGGAAGTTGTGGACCAGAACATAATGTCAGTTTCAAGAAGATTCAGCCTCAAATCAAAACTGTAAGCTGCCTTGGAATTATAATCTGTTTTGGTGATGTTGCTCAGGTAATAGGACTGGCTCTGGATTTTTGAATACAGCTTCTGCCCGAGCACCTGTTTCAAATAAAACCCGTCGTCAACCGCATCAAAAAGCAGTTCCGGTTTCTCCTTGTCAATTTCACTCTCGGGCATGAAAGCCAGGTATTCTATCTCATCGTCGTAATACCTTTTGCGCACGTCAATGACCACGCGGCTGTTATAGATTTCCTTTATCTTCTGCTCAAAAACATCACTGCCGACGTTTTTCCCGTTCAGGCGCAATGCCTTGTTCACGACAAACCTGTTAAATATTTCCCTGATGAAGGCAGGATCATCTATATACCATTTTTTCTTGAGGTCATTGAAAGCAGAAGTATTATATTCAAGGTTTGAATATATTTTCTTTAATTCCGTTATTTTCGAAGAGTCCTGGCTCTGGGCAAAAAGGCTGCCATAAAATGTGCAGACGAAGGCAGCAAGAAGTAATTTTATCTGTAAATTCTTTTTCATTGGTTCCTTCCTTATAGTCCGTAACGGTATCTTATCTGGAACATCACCCCGCCGCCGGTCTCCCAGACTCTGTTTGAACGTGCAATTGGTCCGCTCAGATAAATGGTTTCGAACCTGAACGTGTTGATTGGCGAAAACTCCAGTATCTTCAGCCAGAATAAAGCTTTTATCCTGCTATCGAAAAATCTTACATTACCACCCAAAAGAGGGTTGTTGTTGGGAACAAAGTTATAACTTAGTGAAACCACGGGGTTAAAAATGCTGCTCTGCAGAAAGCTCTTTGTATTATGCCCCAGCGAATCGTAATGAGCCGTCCAGACGTCAAAATAAGCAGCACCCAGGTCCATCTTAAAGCGCCCGATCTTCTTGTCGCTTGCATTCCAGTAGAACGACATCGTAAATTCTGTCTGCATAAAGCTGAAGTATGCGTACCTGTCCTGAGCGGTGGAGAAAGACACATAAGGATCGTTGTATTTCTTCTGACCCAGTGAAAGGTAAACATTAAAGAAGGGGAGCGAGAAAGGACGCACAAAATTAAAATCCAGTATTATTGAATTTCCAACATTCAAAACCGGCTTCTCGCTGGAAGAAATAAAAAAGCTCCCGGTTGAAAACCGGCTCGTATTCAGCCTGAATCTTCCCATAAACTTGGCATCCAGGTACGCCGCTTCTTTAACATCCCTGCTGCTCGACAGGTTAAAAAGCGTTCTGAAGCCGCCCTTAAAGGAAAGTGACTGCCATGGGAGAAAGTTCAGCACGTTGTCGGCTGTACTAACTTCAAAGCTTGAGCCTTCGGACATGAAATTCATCTTTTCGTGCGCAAAGCTGAGCGTTGAAAAACTTGCATCGATCTTAAATGGTAAAGAACCGCCCGCCTCTTCGCGCCTGCCCTTTGTAACTGTTTTGTTTTCAGGGTAGTAATGGATGCTGTTTATTTTTGCGTAGCTCAGGTAATCCTCATTGTCCCGTGCAGAAATGCCAAAGCTTGTATTTATTTCGTTATCTGGTTTAATGCCCAAAAGCGTCGGGAGCTCATCGGAAGCAAAGTTCCGCGCAGCAGATTTGACATGAGCGTAGAGAGAGTCATACAGGGCATCTTTTTTCCATTTGAGCGACATTATGTCCTTAAAGTTCAATACGCATACCGTATCTGTCTTCTCACCGTTGAGCGCGCCAAAAAAGCTTTTTGATGAGGCTGTGTCGCTGTTGATCTCGTTGATATACAATAGCTGAAGAGAATCCTCGTTATCCACCCTGTTCAGGAACACAAACATATACTGAACGTTTCCTGCGGACTTAAACTTGAAAGCCTCCTTATGATCCACCCTTGGGACCTCATTTAATCCCGCAAGCAAATCAGACTTTGTGAGCACATAATTCAGGTTCAGGTAGTTTTTATCCCTTTTTAATTTGAGATCAATTTTCTCCAGGTAATCAGCCATTTCCTGGGGAAATATGTTCTGCGTCAACAGGAGGGCGAATAGTAAACCGGTTAAATATTTTATCATTATGCATCAATATAATAGTTAGTAAAACTTACTTTAATATCGTGGCATCATACGTGCGCTCGATATTTTCACCAAACTGTGTGGAGAACCTTACAGTAAGCTTAAGATTTTCCTCGCTGCATTTTTCCATTGTTGAAAGAAATTCATCATTTAATTCAAATGTAACATACAGGAAGTTGCCCGATTTTTTTGCGGCATAGGATTTAATAAATCCAACAGGCTCCGATTTTACCTGAAAATTACTGACCTCGGGCGTAACTACAACAAATCCGCTTTCTGTATTTCCCATGTATGTATAAAGTATTTTCATGGCATTTTTATCGTATGCACTGATAAATACTTCCTTATACGTATCCGATTTCTGAAAATCGCTGAACTCTTCAAGGTTCAGCTTTTTGATTGAAAACTGCCAGGCGGATTCACGCGTGTTTCCTGTGGCAGGATCCAGGTAATTAAACTTCCGGCCGTGATACATCCCGGTTATCTTAAGCGACTTGCCAACATTCTTAATGTTCTTTAGAATGCCGTTCAGGTTTACAAAAGCACCGTTGCCCTTTTCTATGGTATTGCCTTGCGCGTCTTCAATAACGTAGGAATAGCCGTCAAAATCCGTAAATTCACGCCCGTAGAAGCTGAAAGATTCCTTTTCATTAAAATAGTATGAAGGCTTTAGGTTTATCTCCGAGGAAATTGAAGGCAGGCGTGCAACAATTTTGTAATATACCGTCGTATTCTTCTGACTTACTTCAGACTGGCTGTGGATGTTTACTTTTTCATAGTACACCCCCGGCTCATCAATTGTTTCAGTAAGGGCAAACTGTACCGTAGCACCCCTGCCGCCGCCTGTCTGTCTTAACAGCTCTTTCTGCGAAGGTATTTGCGTTACGTTTTTGCTGTCCCTGATTTTTTCAAATTTGCTGTTCAGGAGTTCGGCCGAAAAATCCGCCTTAAAAACATTTGTCAATAGTATAAACCTGTCGCCAGGAACGTTAAAATTCTGTAGTACAACAACATTTAACGTGTCTTTTACAATAATGCCATTCTGAGCGAAAACTGCAGCCGACCAGATAACCAGTACTAAGAGTAACTTTTTCATTGTTATGCCATTTATGCAATTCAAACTGATCTGAAAGGCCGGATGGTTAGAAGAACATTTCCGAATCCTTTTTGTTAACTCCGCCGCTTTTCCTGACCGCCTGGATCGTAAAGTCAATCCTGGGGCTTGCGGCAGTCATTTTATTTCCTACTTTTTCCTTGAGTATATCCATGAGGTATTCCGGCAGATAGCTGGGAAACTGCCTGTTCACGGTACAATAGGCTTCGAAGGTGTATTCACCGGCGTCTGCAAATTTAGCCGTAAATACTGCGTTGCCGTTCTCACGCGTGATCCTGAAATTTCCGTCCTTTGTGCTTAAGCTGACTCCGCCTTTGGGCCAGCCCGCAGGCTGAAGTCTTGACTTCCCGCTTACATTAACATAAAATGCAAGATTTCTTTTGTCTTCTTCTGAAAGGACCCCGACAGGCATCAGCACAACCTTAATTCCCTCTTTCTGTGCCATGTCAACTTCAGACTTTTTTTGCGGGACTGAGAGAATGAGAGGCTGCTTGTAGGCCTCTGCAAGTGTGTTTAACATTTTATCCCTGATCTCATGATCCCTGGCGTCAAGCTCATCGCGTTCAGTTATTACGATGAGTAGTTCCATTATAACAACTAAGTACAAAACGAAATAAACTATATTTTTCTTCACTTTATAATCCCGTCAGTTCAATAATTAACACTGTTCACAACTTCTGCCCAGGAGGGCTGATGTAACCCGAATGGGCTGCTTTGAAGCAGCTATTTTTTTAGTATATCACACGGCTTCAGTATAAAGCACGCTGGGTTCCTTAGTTCTTTATTGCCTGTTTCATTGTTGAGAGGGCCTGCACGTAATTCATCTGTATATTGGCTAATTTAGCCGATATCTGCTCAAAATCGCTCAGATAATTATCGATGAGTTTAACATCCTGCTCGGTCAGCTCTTTTAGCTGGTCCAGTTCCTCTTTTATGTTGCTGAGGGCTGTACTCTTTACCATAGTGTTCGCTTCTGAAGATTTATGGTTTTCAACCGGCGTAAAATAAGTGGTAAAGGCCATCATCAAAAGAACGCAAAACTCCAGTATAAGAGCAAAAATCACCAGGTTGGGATGTATTTTCCCTGTTGACGGGTCTAGTATTGCCTTGGGAATAAAGGATATCTGGGAAACCACGCTGCCCAGGCCCCTGAGGCCCACAATTATTATCAGTATGGCTGCCCCTATGTACACAATTCCCATAATATTGTTTGAGTATTTAGGTACGAATTCATAAGTCATGAATTCTTTGAAACTTTTCTTCGTTTCAGTTGGTGTTGAAGAAGACATTAGATTACCTCAAAAAAATATTCAAATCCCTTCCGGGCTGATTGATAAAAAGTAAATGTTCCCGCTATTTTGATAATCTACTATCGTTAATTGGGGGAAAATTATAGAGTAAAAAAAAATACCCTAAGTTTGACTTCGAATTTAGGTCCGTAAAAACAAATAATCAAGCAAAGTTCATAACATTTTTCTTATGCCTTCATTTTTGAAAGCCCGTTTTTTTGCTCCGTGGCCTATTTCTGCTTAAATTATGCATATATATAAAGATACGGACAATGAGATTTACTTTAAGGAAATGGCTTTTCAGGTGACCAGATGAATGTTTTTTTAATAGTTGACATACAAAATGACTTCCTTCCCGGCGGCGCCCTGGCTGTCGGTAATGGAGACAGGATAATTCCACTCATTAACAGGCTCCAGCATAAGTTCGATCTTGTGGTTGCAACACAGGACTGGCACCCAAGGGATCACAAGAGCTTTGCTTCAAACCACCCGGGTAAAATTCCTTTCGATGAAATAATGCTCGAAGGACTTAAACAGGTACTCTGGCCCGACCACTGCGTCCAGGGCAGCCCGGGGGCCGATTTTTCCGGACTGCTCGACATGAATAAAGTTGAGGCTATATTCCGCAAAGGAATGGACCCGGAAATCGACAGCTATAGTGCCTTTTATGATAACGGACACAAAAAGTCCACTGGCCTTGCCGACTTCCTGAGAGGAAGGAAAACAGATAAAATATTCATGGCAGGACTTGCCAAGGACTTCTGTGTTTATTATTCAGTTAAGGATGCACTGCACGAGGGGTTTAATATTGCGGTCATTGAAGATGCTTCAATGCCGATCAACGAGAAGGAGTCGGTTGAAAAGATGAATGAAATAAAACGCCTTGGGGCAGAAATCATTCACTCAAGCAGCTTCTGAAGTGACCTCTATGATTAACCTGATAGTACCCGCTATTGAAGAAAGATTCTCCTTCTGGTAAAAATATTGGTATTTATTAGTTGCCTGTAAATGGATTTATTGTCTCTGCAAACAAAGAGAAGAGCAGAGCTTCAATCCGGACCGACTTTATTGGGCAGTAAGGAGTTCTTACTTTCAAAACTTATATGAAAGGAGGTAATGATGACTGCGCAGGAAAACGAGGAAATTGTTCGCTCTATATTTCGGGCTATTAACCTCGGGGATTTCGAGAGCGCGCTGAAATTTTTTGATAGGAATGCCGAATCAGCGATTATTCCCAGGGAACATGTCTACAAGGGGCCTGAAGGTTTCAGACAGTTCTTAGAGCTCAGGAAGAGCATATCTTCCGATGTTAAATATGATGTTACAAACATTGTTAGCTGCGAGGATACGGTGGCAGCCGAATACGGCCTGAAAGGGAAAAACGACGGTAAATACCCTTTCCCGGGCGGGGATGAATTCCCTCCAAGCGGGAAAAACATTAATCTTAAATGCTGCGATTTAATCAAGATTCACAATGGAAAAGTAATCAGCTGGAAATCCTATACTGACCTTGTTACAGTCATGCGCCAGATAGGAATTCTGCACGAACTCATGCACCACTAGGAATTTCAAATACCTGACCCCGGGCGCCGCGGACCTGATTTTCTCCCATGGCTTTCTCAGGCCGTGACGCCCATGCCTTGCCGATTTCATTCGGGAGCAAACTTCACCGCATCAAAGTTGGATATACTTTTCCCCGGCCTCTAATTTTTTGTGACGGGCGGCATATAATTCGATAGTCATCAAATTATATTTGAATTGAGAAAGTTATTTATTATATTTACTTCGATATTTGTCAAAGTAATAACAATTGGAATTCTCTTCGTGGAAATAAACGAAAGTATTAATATTATGAAGGCGCTTGGAGATACTTCCAGGCTTTTAATCGTAAACTCACTCATGGAAAAGCCGCAGTACCTTGAGGAACTGGCAAAACGCCTTAACCTCTCGGAATCGACCGTCAGCTTTCACATGAAAAAGCTGGAAAATTCCGGGCTCGTTTTAAGGCAAAAGGAGCAGTATTACGCCGTCTTTTCGGTAAATAAGGATATTTTTTCAAATACACTCAAAGACATCGTTTCGTTTGAAAACGCGGAAAAACCTTTGCAGGATGAAAGGATGAAACAGTACAGAGAAAAGGTAATTTCTACATACTTCAGCAATGGACGGCTCCTGAGAATTCCCTCTCAGCACAAAAAACGCCTCATTGTCCTGGAGGAGATAATAAAGCTCTTTGAGAAAACCATGACATATCCCGAAAAGCAAATTGATTCCATGCTGGAGGAGATAAACGAAGACTACTGCTCTTTGAGACGTTACTTTATAGATGAAAACATGATGCAAAGGGAAAGGGGAAGCTACCGCGTAAACCCCAAATACATTAACAATTCAGGCACGGATGCCCCCGAATTCCAGAGAAAATCCGGCCTGGAGAAGACGCCAAGCAAGTTATCGGCGCCGGCAGATAGGGAGAAGAAAATGGATACGGCAAAAAGAAAAGAAATAGTGAGAAACTACAAGGAAAACCCTCACACTACCATGGGAATCTACCAGTTAAAAAACCTGAAGAACGGCAAAATCTTTGTCGGAAGCGGAAAGAACCTGGAAGCGAAAAGGAATCTTCACATGGTTGCCCTGAAAGAATGGGGCCTTCATGAAATTAAAGAGCTCCAGGAGGCCTGGAACGAACTGGGTGAAAACGGGGTGGCGTTTGAAATATTAGATACGCTCGAGCCCAAAAAAGACTACCCTGCAACATACAATTATGCAAAAGACCTTGAGGTTCTTGAAGATATGTGGCTTGAGAAACTTCAGCCCTATGGCGAAAGGGGCTACAATAAGAAAAGAGTAAGAAAAACTTTAAGTTAAGCTTTTCCCAGAGGGTTCCTGATTTTTTTTTGCTTAACTAAAGCAGGCTCTCACACAAAAATAATCCGGAGAGGCGCCAATGTCGGGAAAAATGTCGGTCGAATTAGGCAGTGTGCAGCTAACTTTACTCCTTCCCCTGTGGGGAAGAGCAATTGAGACAAGAAAGCAAAAACCTTTGCTGCGGGATGAAACAGCCGAAGAAATTATCAGTAAGATCGATTATGATTTTTCCAGGATGGCATTAAACGTACAGGACGTCACTCAGTTCGAATGGATATGCCGAAGCATTCATATCGACAGGACAATCAAAGAGTTCCTTCGGGTGCATCCTGAGGCTTCAATTGTAAACGCCGGCTGCGGTCTGGATACAACCTTCGACAGGGTTGATAACGGAAAGCTAATGTGGTACGAGCTGGACCTGCCTGACGTAATTGAGTTAAGGCGGAGATTTATTCCGGAAACACCCAGGAGAAAATTCATCAGCTCTTCATTCCTGGATGAAAGCTGGTTCCCGGAAATCCGGGCCGGCAACGGCGTTCTTTTCATGGCTGCCGGAGTGCTCTATTATTTTAATGAGCAGGAAGTAAAACAGATTTTCCGTAGCCTCGCGTCTTTCTTCCCGGACAGCGATTTTATTTTTGACGCGGCCTCCCCCGTCGGACTCAAGGCTGCCAATGAGCAGCTGATTAAGAAAGTTGGTCTCGACGAAAAATCCTTTATGAAGTGGGCACTTCCCGATGCCTCCGAGATCAGGCAGTGGGACATTAAGCTTAAATCCGCTGAACAATATCTGATGTATAAGGGAATGAAAAAAGGCCTGTCAGTGAAAAATAAAATAATTTCAAGCCTGGCGGACCATTACAAGATGATGTATATGGTGCACTTGAAATTCTAACTGCTCTCAGATTTTATGGGTGGCTGTCCCTTTGACAGCCGCCCTTACTTAAGGCTTTTACCCACATAATAATTTTTCTCTCCCCCGAGCTCATTCTTTTACGAATTGCGCGCTAAAATTTGTAAATTTCCCCGGGCGGAATTTATTTCCACTGTAACCTAAAATATTAAAGGAGCTCATATAAATGAATTTTCAGTATTTCATTCCAACAAAAATTTTATTCGGAGCCGGAATGCTTGATAAGCTTTCCACAGAAAAGCTCCCCGGGAAGAAAGCCTTGATCGTCATCTCCGGTGGTTCTTCCATGAAAAAGTACGGCTACCTGGATAGAGTAGTCGAACTGCTTAAAAGAAATGGCACCGAAGCGGTCGTCTTCGACAGAATACTCCCGAACCCAATCCGCCGCCACGTCATGGAAGGTGCGGCAATGGCAAAGGAAAATAATTGCGATTTCATCCTGGGACTGGGCGGCGGAAGCTCCATAGACAGCGCAAAAAGCATCGCCGTAATGGTAAAAAACCCGGGTGACTATTGGGATTACATCAATGGCGGAAGTGGCAAGAGCAAACCGGTCCTAAACGGAGCGCTTCCAATTGTTGCGGTTACTACTACTGCCGGAACAGGCACCGAAGCGGACCCATGGAGCGTAATTACCCACGAAGAGCGCAATGAAAAGATTGGCTTTGGAACGCCCGATACTTTCCCCTGCCTTTCAATTGTGGACCCGGAACTGATGATATCAATTCCGCCTCACCTAACGGCATACCAGGGTTTTGATGCCTTCTTTCACGCCGCAGAGGGTTTTATTGCCAAAACTGCAACTCCCTTAAGCGACATACTTGCACTCAGAAGCATCGGACTTTTAAGCCAGTATCTGCCCGCGGCCGTTAAAAACGGGAACAATCTTGAAGCACGCACAAATGTCGCTCTTGCAAATACTCTTTCTGGCATGGTTGAATCAACTTCCAACTGCACTTCAGAGCATTCCATGGAGCACGCCCTTAGCGCACTGCATCCCGAACTTCCTCATGGAGCAGGGCTCATAATGCTTTCGGTTTCATATTTCTCGTTCTTCATGAAGCATGTTCCCGAAAAGCTCTCACAAATGGCGGATGCAATGGGCAGGGATATAAAGGGCCTGACAGCAGAAGAAGGTGCATGCCGTTTCATCGAGGCGCTTAAGGAATTGCAGGAAGTCTGCGGCGTGAGTGAACTTAAAATGTCGCAATTTGGAATTAAAGCCTCCGAGATGGAAACTGCGGCTAAAAATGCAAGGGAAACCATGGGGAAACTTTTCGCAGTCGATCCTTATCCACTTTCATTTCAGGAAACTGTCTCGATAATAAAAAACGCTTATAAATAAACTGCAATTGCTCTATCTTTGATCCCGCCGGGTTTATACTCCCGGCGGGTAAGTTTGAGTACGCTTAGTATGCGGGAGGCTTACTCAACTTTTACAATTACTTTGTCAGAATTTACCTTTCGGCCCCTGGCATCAGTTCCAACCACGCTTAACTCGTGCTGCCCTTTGGAAATATTAAACCAGGCCCAGCTAAATGGCACATTTGTATCGGATCCCAGATATTTATTGTCCACAAAGAATTCCACTTTTATCAGCTTGTCCGCGTTACTGATTCCATCGGTCGTAATGACCAGGCTTGTGCCTTGGGTTAAATTAGCAGAACTGACGGGACTCGTAATTTTAATCTCCCTGACCTTATCCGTCCCTTCATACTTTGCCTTCAGGTTCACCGTCGAAGCATCAACCATCATGTCGGCTCTGTAGATAGCATTTAAGAGGCTTCCCGTTGAGTCGTCGCCGCTTATTTCCCAGAACATAATGCCCCTTAAGTCGTATGCATCTACGTACCGTGACTTAAGCGCAACCGACTTCGGGTCATCAAACGTCCAGAACGCCTTGCTTTTATGGTCAAATATTGTTGGCGCCATGGCGAGGTCATCCCACCTGTAGCAGTAGTCATTTTGCAGGAGCTTTGATAGATCGGAATAGTAATTGTACCCGCTCTCATGCACTCCCGGTGCAACCGTCCCCTGCCTGTAGAGGCCACAGTTTATTGTATCTTTAGTGATCCAGCCCCTTCCATAGAAAGCTGCTCCGGGGACAATCTTTTTATTTGCAACCCCCAGAGAATCCCGGAATAAACGGACTGCATAGTCCATAGATTCCTTCATCCCATCCGGCAGCAAAGCGCTTAATGTCGAAAACAGGTTTGTGTGGTGGCCTGTTACACTGCTCCATGAGCTCCTGAGGTCATAGGTCATTACATTGTACCAGTCCAGGTACTCCTGGTCCTTATTGACGTTAAAGTTGTGCACGAGCCTGGATGCGGTTGGAACCGCGGCAGTCAGCAGTAGCCCCGGTCTTACCTCATCAAGTTTCTTCCTGAAAAGTGCAAGCATCTCCGTACAGTTATCGTTATCGGCGGGATTATTATGGATTCCTTCATTGCCGCCCGCTATGGGGTATTCCCAATCGATGTCAATCCCGTCAAAAACCCCTTTGGCAGCGCCTTTGCCTCCTGCTCCGTTTTCCACAACGGGCAGGTCACCCAGGATGTACCTGTCGATAACTGCGTCAACAAATTTCTCCCTCGCTTCCTTTGTAAGTGCAGCATCTGAAAAATAAACCGAGCCCGTCCAGCCGCCAATTGATATCATCACTCTGAGCCGGGGGTAACGGGCTTTAAGTTTCTTCAGCTGGTTAAACTGCCCCATCAGCACCTGCCCTTTTGCGCTGTCGTCGGCAACGCTGTCAATGCTCATCCCGGCCGAATAAGGCTGCTGGTAAGCCGCATAAGCATTCATAAACATAGGAACAATGTTACCCATACTGTCGGGTGCCGGGTAGCAGAAAGCATACATGATCGTGGTAAGTTTATCTGCCGCTCCGCTTTTCTCAAGGTCCTTTACAGTATATCGGAGGTTCTCGGCTCCCCACTCAGGATAATAGGCAATGATTTCCTTCACCTGCTGTGCCTTTATGGGGACATGCATTATAAATACCGAAAGCAACAATATTGCAGGAAATGACTTCATAATGCTCCGCATTTTTTTTACTTGCCCATAGTAACTTCAATTTCATTTTCAGTTCCTTCAGGCTGAACAGGGATTGGTCCTTCAATGGTCTTTCCATTAAGCGTGATGCATTTAACTCCCTTTTCAACCCCATCGGGATTTTGAACTTTTATCTTATAAAGAGCGCCTCTCCACTTTCTTTTAACCTCAAAGCCCGGCCAGTCCCCGGGAATGCACGGGTCAACTACAAGGCTGTCGTAATCCGGCCTTATTCCAAGTATGTACTTGGTAACCGCCGTATAGAACCATCCTGCCGTCCCGGTAAGCCATGGATGGCGTGCCCTTCCGAAAGCCGTGTGGTCCCGTCCCATTATAAACTGACAATATGAATATGGTTCAGCCTGCCTGGTTTCAATAATGTCGTTTTGGTTATAAGGAAGTATTGCATCATAGAATTTCATTGCACGGCTTCCGCGCCCGAGCTTGCATTCCGCAATAACGGCCCATGGGTTTGGATGGCTGAAAATGGATCCGTTTTCTTTTATGCCCTTGTATACCCTGGTAATATAGCCTATGTCATCGTCAGGCTTTGAATACGCCGGCCAGACGAGGTGAAGCCCGTACCTGGAGGAAAGGTACCTGTCGACGGCATCCATACATTTAACTCCCCTTTCCGCATCTGCCACGCCTGAATATACGGCCCAGCTCTGTGAATTCAGGAATATCTTCCCTTCCTCTGTTTTACTGGTACCTATCTTGATCCCTTTTTTTGTAAATCCCCTTAAATACCATTCACCATCCCAGAGCTCCCTCTGGCAGGCCTCGTTGACTTTCTCTGCCATTTCAGTATACTTTTTGACGTCATCCTCACGCCCGAGTTTCCTTGCCGCCGAAAGGAAAATACTAATTGCCCAGTAATGCATAAAAGAAACCATTGCACTTTCGCCGCCACCCAGGTTAAGGCAGTCGTTCCAGTCTGCTCTTAAGCCCTGGCAGATGCCGTTTTTCCCGACGTACTCGGCAGAAAAGTCCAGTATCTTTTTCAGGTGCTCATAAACGCTTCCTTCGCCTTTATCTGCGTATGGGACCACATAATTAAAGAACTCAAAGTCGCCGGTTTCAACTATCCACTCGCATATTGAGGCAACGAGCCAGAGTGCGTCATCGGAACACACGTCCTTAATGCCGTGGATTATATCCTGCGGGCTTGGTGTCGGAACCACAGTAGGCAGCTTGACTCCGGGCAGCTTGTCTTCCTCGGGCTCAAATACGTTCGGGTCAAAGAGGTGAAGCCCGAAGCCCATAGAGGTATGCCCCCTTAAAAGCTGTATTATTCTTTCCCTGGTCTTTTTCGGATTTGTATGTACAACCCCCATAACATCCTGAGATGTATCGCGGTAGCCCAGGCCAACGCGCCCACCGACTTCAATAAATGAGGCAAACCTCGACCATATTACGCAAACTTCTGCCTGGTAAAGCGTCCAGATATTTATCATCGTGTTCATTCCGGCGTGAGGAGTGGAGCACTGGAATATGGCAAGCTTACTATCCCAGTATTCTTTCAGCTTCCGGAAGGCTTCATCCACATTTTCCTTTCTCGTGTACTTTTCCTTGGCAGCGTATCCCTTTTCTTCCCTGGAGCCGACGCCAAGCATAAAAATGAGCCTTATATCCTCACCCGCCTCAAGCCTCAGCTTCTTATGAAGTGAAGCACAGTGGTTGCCTCCGAGTTCTGAAGAGTTACTGCATATTCCGTTTTCAACTGCCACGGGGTTTGTCTCGCTATGATAGCTGCCGATAAAAGTGTCGCGAACGGCGTCAAAGCTATCGGGCTCAAAGCTGGAGGCAAAGAAGTGATACGTCCACGGCTCATAAAAAAAGTCGTATTCAATTATGCCATCTTTATAATTTGAACCGCTTGCATAAAGGCTCATCTGCAGGTTCTGATTATCTATTTCAACATGATGATAAGAAAATTCCACGTAGCTGAATACGCTCAGCTTCCGCTCCTTGTTGCCAGCATTTTTAATGCTGAGGTCCCAGAGCTCCATATCCTCCCCTAAAGGCACAAACACAAGCTGTTCGGCTTCTATGCCGTTATAGTTGCACTGAAACTTTGAATAAGACAACCCGTGCCTGGTTATATATTTGGCTTTCGTAAAATCTTTTCCCACGGGCTGCCATGATACCGTCCAGAACTCTCCCGTTTCATCGTCGCGTATGTAAACGTAATGTCCGGGACGGTCGAGCGGAATTCCATTCTGCCGGAAGCGCGTGATCCTGTGGTGCTCGGGTGATTTATAAAAAGAATAGCCGCCTGCATTGTGCGAAATTACCGTACAGAAATCCTCTACCCCCAGATAGTTGGTCCAGGAGACCGGAACATCAGGGCGCTCAATAACATATTCCCTGTTCAAGTCATCAAAATAACCGTAATTCATTATATATCTCCTGAAATTTATTCAGTCTTAAATTATTTTACTCATTAATGCTGGCCTTAAGGCGCTCTTCTGTCTTGCCCTCATCCTCATGTTCTGTAAAAGGCACCAGCCAGGTAATCAGAAATGAAGGAATTGTTGCAATAACAACCCATATAAAGAAGGTTTTATAACCCAGGAAGTCGGATAAAAATCCGCTTATCATCGACGGGATCATGAATCCAAGATTCATCAGCGCTGTGGCAAACGCATAGTGCGCCATCTTGTATTTTCCCGGGGCAATCTGCTGCATCATAAACAGGATGAGTCCTACGAAGCCAAAGCCGTAACCAAAGTACTCAAATACAACGGCCAGGCCTATTATGAAAAAGTTCTCCGGGGCGGTTATTGCCAGGAAGGCATAAACCGCAAACGGAATGTTAAAGAAACATGCAAGTGTGAACAAGGAATTTTTCAGGCCGCGCTTTGCGGTAAAGTAGCCCGCAAGTATTGAACCCAGCACAAATGCCGCTGCCCCGAATACGCCATAGATTATCCCTATTTCGGATGTGCTAAGGCCTAGTCCCCCCTGCAGTCGGCTTGAGCGCAGAAAAAGGGGTACAATCTTAACTGCCTGTCCCTCGGCAAACCTGTATAAAACTATGAATGTTATGCCCCACCAGATGTTCCTTTTCTTAAAAAATGTTTTGACCACATCCCAGAAAGTCCCAAATGCCTCTTTCAGGCTTCCTACCCTTTCGGCAGGCTTGCCTGCCGGAAGCACCTTCATGTGATAAAGGCTCAGGCACAGAAGAACCAGCCCGAATATCCCCATTACTATCATCCAGGCTTGCGTTACACCGGCACTGAGTTCGAGCCTGCCCGCAATATAGACCAGCGCACCCTGCGAAAAAACCTTTGCAATGTTGTAAAACGCCCCCTGCCAGCCGACAAATTTTGCCTGTTCCTTTTCCGAGAGCACATTTATATAAAGTCCGTCGGCGGCAATATCGTGCGTGGCCGAATTAAAGGCTATTATTGCAAAAAGGACCAGTGAATACTTAAAAAAACCTTGCAACGGAAGCGTCAGGGCAAGTAGCCCGAACGTGACGCCGCCAATAAACTGTGTTGCAATTACAAAATACTTCTTGGTTTTGAACATTTCCAGCACTGGTCCCCACAAAGGCTTCAGCGTCCAAGGCCATGCAATCAGTGTCGTAAAAAAGGCTATCTGCGAGTCGGAAAGCCCCATGTCTTTATACATTAAAACTGAAACCGTTGCAACTGCAACAAACGGGAGACCTTCGGCAAAATAAAGCGTTGTCACCCAGAAGGCAGGATTAAGTGTTTTCTTTGTTATATTATTCATTTTACTACCTGAAAAAGATTATTATTGTTCCAGCATGCTCTCCGGGGTTAATCTCCAAAGTCAATAAGTTTAAGGTCATTATTTCCCAAAATTGTTATGTCCGAAAAACAATTTAATTTCAACATAAGAATGGGCTGCTTCTTGTCTTGAAGCAGCCCCTAAAGGAGTGTTATGATCTAATCTACTTCAATAAAGCCATTTTCTTTGTCTGCATTCTGCCATTATACTGCAGTGTATAGAGGTAAATGCCGCTTGCCATTTTATCCATGTCAACTTTGTACTCATAAGTTCCGCGGTTCTTTAATTCATTGTTCAGCACCGTGGTAACCAGCCTTCCCTGAATGTCATATATTTTCAATGTGACGTTTCCGTTTTCCGGCAGTTCGAATTTAATTTTGGTTGACGGGTTAAACGGATTCGGATAGGCTTCATAAAGTATAAAGCTCTGTGGTGTAGTCTTGCTGTATTTCTCCTCAACAGAGGAAACCATACCAAACCAGTTCAAATCACCAAGCGGCCTTCCGTCTGTTGACGCGGTAAGAAGAGTTGCATTGGTGTACTTCAGGTCCTTTGCCTCGGGCAGCGGCCACTGAGGAACCCAGTTGCTGCCTGAAGCTACGTGCTGAAGGTGATAGCCCCAGACTTCGGTTGAGATCTTAGCCGTCCTGACTGCTTTGAAGTACTCCAGGAATCCCACACCGAATTCCGGTTTGTTATCCATTACAGAGTCAATTGAGGCTCCGAATGTCGGATCCACATTCTGGTTGCCAGATTCCGTAAAGCCGGGCCAGGTAGTCTTATTTGCAAACATGTTTGTCGTTCTCTGGTTCATCCAGCTTGGCGTGTAAATCGAGTCGGTATGAGCAGTATCGTTCCAGGCTTTCCAGTAATTTGTAAGTTTCGTGGGCCAGAAATATGCATTGTTCTTTACCTCAACCGTCCTCTTTGCTTCAGCAAGCATCCTGACATTGGCATTTGTAGAATCCTGCGAGTCGAATATCTTGGCAATTGCCACATTCAGCGTATCCAGGTCAATTATAGAACCGATTTCCGGAGAGCGCAGCTGATCCCACCATGGGTATTCAGACTTGCTGATACCGCCAGAATATGCAGCATAGAAAATGTTGTCGTTGATCTTTGCTTTTGTAACGTTAAAAGCAAACAACGGATTTTTGAACATCCAGACAACATCATTATGAACGAACTCGAAGTAATTGCATATTTTTCCCGTTACCGGGCAGGCTGCATAAGCATTTATGCAGAAGAAAGTATTGTTTTTCATTACCAGGGAGTCTGTTCCATTTCCGCCAGAATTACGGACGGCTTCACCGACGTACCACTGGCCGGCACTGTTAGCCATGTTCCTGAATTTGGTGTTGTAGACGAACAGCTTGTCCATGTTTCCCTGATAATTAAGCGCATACTGATCCCACTGTTCAAAGACGCAATTGTTTACCTCAAGGCGTACATTGTCACCTTTTATTATCACCCCGATTGCATTTGGAGAGTTTACGGAACCCGTTATTGACTGGCCCGTAATGTAGAGGTTCTCCAGCCGTGCTTTTATGCCATTCGCATTGAGTATAAGCAGGGTTCCCGGAACACTTGCATCCGGTAGCACGTCAGGCTGAATGCAGGGAGGCCTGCCGTCTGCGCCAAGCTTACCGACTATTGCGATATCTGAGGTTGCCGTAATGGCAGCACTGAATATGTAAGTAGTATCCGTTGAAACAAGCTTGTATGCTTTGTGCACCTGTGCACCGCCGCTTGTAACATCAGCACTTATTATCTGGTCGAGAGTCTTGTCCGAATTTGCATAAACAACAAGCGTATCATTTGCTCCGTAGGTGACATTCAAAAGACCAGAAATTAAGACCACAAAAGTAACCAATAACGTAGACACTAATGATTTCATAAAAGTACCCCCTTCCTGTTTTTGGTTTATGTTAGTAAGGAATCACATTTATTTACTGAACGCTTCTTATAAACACTACTACCAAAGAAAAGAACAGAGAAAAGGAACAGAACAATTACGAATACCTAATTACCAGGAATGCCAAAGAACAAGCTGCCGGATAACAGCGGCAAAAAACAAAGTGGAAGTTATAACTTGAAGCGTACACCCACGTCAGCCGTCATACCATAGTCCTGAAGTGATCTGGGCACCCCGCCGCCGCCCTGGATTACGCTGACATCTCTTGCACCATTAATGTTGTTGATATCCCCGTAGACCTGGAGATTGAACCACGGGAGGTCCTGTTTGACCGCAAGATCCCACCTTCTGTAGGCCGACGTATTGGTCCTTAGCTGCGGGTAGAGATCCGTTGCCGTAAAAACGTGTGTCTGGTAAAGCATCGATACTCTGGCTGAGAAGCCGCCATAGTCAAAGCCCAGCGACATGTTGACAATGTCATTCGGCTGATCTAATAGGCGTTCGGTATAAGAGGTATCAATATAAGTTACAAAACGGCCTGACTTTACCTGATGCAGATAAGGATACGTTGCTTTAGAGAAAATATGCGTGTAGTTGACGTTGAAAACCAAACCCGATAAAGGTCCCGGCAAATACCAGAAATGAGTCTGCCAGTCAAGTTCCATCCCGTAATCATCGATCCTGAAAGGACTGTTAATATAGGTACTAACAAAATATGTCTGCGTAGGAACCGGCTTAAATACACTTGAAGGAGGCCCGTACTGCGCGGCCTGGTTTCCGGTAACGTGAATTCTCTGAGCAAAAATAAGGTCGTCAATTCTCTTCAAAAAGCCGCCAACTGTAAAAAGCCCAATCGAGTTGTCATAGAATGAAAGGTAAACATCGTAATTTGCCGAGCGTGAAGGCTTCAGTCTGTTGTTATTATATGCAATGGCAGTACCATTAACCGAGATCCTCGGAATAACTGCATTATAGTCTGGATATGCAAGCGTCTGAGAGTAGGAAAGACGTATGTCGAACCATGAAAACGGTTTGTACCTGAGCGATGCGCTTGGCAGCCAGAAGGGATGGTTCTGTACGACTGTTGTATCCATGTGCGGATATAAAACCGTAGCCGTAGTATTTGCCTGTCCCTGCGCAGCCTTGTAGCTGGTCTTAAGATTCTGATAGCGGATGCCGGGAATAAATGTAATCTGCTGTCCGATGTTCATGGTGGACATCACATAAAAAGCACTCCTGTCTTCATAACCCGAATAATCGAAACTTCTCGAATTAAAGTCGTCCGGGGCATAGGCCGGGACGTTGAGATACGCGTTTTTCTTTACAAGATCCACCATGGCATTTATTTTTGCAAAATCCATCGGGGCTCCCATCTGGTAGTCGCCTCCTAAGAATTCCCCATAGTTGAAGCCCGGGTCGACAAAATATGTCATCGGCAATTCGTCCGGATTATCGCTTGGCGGAATGCCAAAGGTACCGAGAATTAGAGAGGTAATTGGACTTGCGCTATGATCTATAAATGAACCTCCGCCCTGGCCAATAAGGTTGTAGTCGTAGGAGCGAGTCTGATGCCTGAATTTTCCGCCCATCTTAAAGTTTGCACTGATAAGATCTGAAAAGTTGAAATCACGGTCGATATCAAGTTTTGCTTCCAGGGCGCGCTCCCTTGAAAAGCTGTTGGTTGTCTGAATGCTTCTTAAGTATGTATCGTTGACATTTGGAGTAGCCGATCTCTGGATTTCCTGGGGATTGACGTTTTTAGCGGCAATGAACTGGTTTAGCCCCGTCTGATCTCTCTGCATGAACGTTACCGCCCAGTCGTTGGGATCCTTTGTCTCGGAATAAGTATGGGACAGCCTGGTATGTACATTAAAAACAGGTAAAGACTGCTTATAGTCGAGCGAATTTGTAAGTATGCTGAGTTTGCTTTTTGAGTAAGAAAGGGAATAGCTGTACTGCGTGTTCAGTATGTCAAAATACTCCTGCCTGCTGCGCGCATCAGTGTTCCCGGAGCTGACGAAGTTTGTAAGTTTAATTTTTCCGTCAGGCACCTGGTAATCCAGCACCAGGGCGCCATTTATTCTCTGCCTGTCCCTCGGAATGTCCGAAAGAGTAAGACCGGTGGTGCTGAAGTCGGTCAGACTCCTTGGGTCCTGCTGGAAATATGAGTACGAAGCCCCCAGCTCGTTGGACGTAAGATTCTTTCTTTCAACGTCAATTTGCGCAAAGACCCCCAGAAGGCCGTCAGAGAACCTGTTCTCAAGGCTTCCTACGTACTTATAATTATTATACTTGTTGTATGCATTGGAAAGGCCATTGTAGCCTGTCTGAGCCAGGAAATTAAATATAAAAGGTATTCGCGTATCGCTTTGCTTTGCCTCTTTGAGCTCGAAGTTTACCGTTCCGCCAATTACGTCGGCATCCATTTCGGCGGTGTTACTCTTTGAAACCTGTATCCCTTCCAGCATGTTTGACGAAACCATGCTCAGGTCGGCACTTCTGTCGTTCGGGTTTGAGGCGGACATCTGCACGCCGTCAATTGTAATCTGGTTATACTTTGGTGAAAGACCCCTGACAACGACCTGGTTGCCTTCGCCACCGCTTCTCAGGATGGAAAGGCCGGGAAGCCTGGCTATCGATTCTGCAGCATTTGCGTCCGGAAGTTCCTGTATTCTGGCCGAGGAAACGGCGTTCAGTATGTTATTTGCGGCAAGCTGCTCATTTATGGCCTGTTTCTGCCCGAGCGCCTGCCCGGTTACAACCACTTCCTGCCCTTCTATGGTTACGGGATCGAGCGCAAAATTCTGCTCCAAGTTTGCATTGTCTTTTACTACAATATCTCTTCTTGCTTCAACATAACCGATAAATGTAGTACGGATTGTATAGGATCCTGCCGGCACGTTCCTGATGGCAAATTTGCCTTCGATATTGCTCGTAGCTCCTTTGCTAGTGCCTACAAGTATGATTGTCGCTCCCAGGAGAGGCTCCTTGGTCTGAGAGTCCAGAATGACTCCTTCAACGTTGGCCTGTGCGTGGGCCCTGGATGCTAAAACAGTGAGAAATATGAGCAAAAGACTTAGAAAAGAGTAAATTCTTCGCATTTTTTCCTCTCCACGTTTTTACTGGATGCTATTACTTAATCTATTCTGAAGTAATCCTGTAATAGTCAAATATTTCTTTTATCACCAGAGTTGCTGCCCCGAGCAGCCTTGAATTCTCAGATAGCGATGAAAACATGATCTGAATGTCCCTTTCCCTGCCGGAGAATGCCCTTTCTTTTAATACCTTGATGATTTCGGGATATATTATATCCCAAGCCAGCGTAATGTTTCCTGAAAGAATTACCGCCTTGGGATCGATGGAACGTATTATATTTGCAATTCCAAGTCCGAGATAATACCCGGTTTCCTTCAGTGTAGCTATAGAGACCTTATTGCCGTGAACTGCCGAATCGATAACTGCTTTTAGAGTCACTTTGCCATTCTTAGCGCCCGATAACCTTTCGCGGTATCTCTTAAGAGTTGCAGAATCGGAGGCGTATTTTTCCCAGCAGCCATTGTTTCCGCACTCGCATTCTTCCCCGCCTTCAATAATTGTTATGTGCCCGAATTCACCGGAAGCCTGCGAGCCGCCGTCAAGCAGCCTGTCGTCGATAACAATTCCGGAGTTTATGGCGTGGCCTACTAAAACAAATACAAAACTCGAAAG
Organism: Ignavibacteria bacterium; assembly: GCA_025612245.1. Classification (GTDB taxonomy): domain Bacteria; phylum Bacteroidota; class Ignavibacteria; order Ignavibacteriales; family SURF-24; genus JAAXKN01. The sequence goes on along the minus strand of JAAXKQ010000005.1, from coordinate 48,515 downwards.
ATTTGCTGCACTGCTGCCGAACCAAAGCTCGGCCAGGGCGCAGGATTTCGCATCATTGCCAACTGAAACAATTTTCAGCTCCGGCCATTCCTTTTTTATTGCTTCGCATACATCAAAGTCTTCCCAGCGCTTGCCGGGCCTGTAGCTTAGAATCCTGTTCCCGGGGTCTACAATTCCGCCAATTGTCAGTCCTATTCCTTCAAGATCCCTGATTTCGTTTTCCCTGCACAGCCTTTTGATCTCTTCAATAGCCTGCCTGATGAAACCGTGCAGATCTCCTTGTGATGTTCTAAGAGTCGCTGTGCCAATAATGCTTCCGTCAACGTCTACAACAGCCAGAGTGGCCAGTTCACGATCTATATTTATAGCGCCCGCATAATATCTGTTTTTTCTGAGGAAAAGATTGACCGGATTACGGCCTACATTCTGATCGCTGGTTAATTGCTCATAGACCAGGTTTTCCTGGAGGAGGCCTGAGACAATGCTTGAGACGGTACTTTTATTTAACCCCGTAATCCTTGCAATCTCCGTCCTTGGGATCGGCTGCTTGGTGCGGATTAAATTTAAGATCATTGCCCGGTTTATGCTTCTAACGACCTTTGCATTCCCGGCAATAAAGCTTTCGTCGTTCATCAGTTCATGGCCTCAAAGTGAAAAAAATCGTTTGGTTCTTCCGCCAAACAAACTAACTTCAATCCAAATCTAATCTTTTTATTTTTATATGTCAAGCTCCTTGAACAGCGCCGCCTTGTTTTATGCGATTTTAGCTTAATTTCGTATAATATTTTTTTGTTACGGTAATTTTTAGTATATTTGTCACAGTCAGTTGTTCCGGGCAACTTACTGACTTCTAAATTTTTCTTAAAGGAATCAGCAGCATGAAAACCAGGAAGCATTTCACTTTTGACCCGTCGGCGGTAAAAGGCTACCATGAAAAACTCACACTGAATGTGATCAGGGAAAATGCCATTGTCTCCAGCTCAGAACTCATCAGATTGACGAACCTGAATAAATCCACCATATTCAGCATACTCAAGGAACTCTCCTGCAAATCCCTTATTGTAAGCACCGGGAAGGGAGAGGCAACCGAAAAAGGCGGCGTGCGCCCTTCCTTGTGGCAGCTGAATGCAGAGGCATACTATGCCATCGGAATTGACGTAGAAATTGGCGAGATGACGGCTGTAATTCTGGACCTTACGGGCAAGACAATCAAAAAAAATATCTATAAAGTGGATGTTTCCAATAACCTCGATGAACTCGTTGAAAGCATTATATTTGTAATTAACAGCATCATCTCGGATTCGGGCATAGATGAGGGAAAAATCCTGGGCTGCTGCATCGCTTTTACCGGCATCGTAGACTATCTAAGAGGAATTGTCGTAATGTCGGGAGTGCTGTTCAACCTGAACCTCCAGCTCCTCGATAAGCTGAAGCACAGATTCAGATTCCCCATACTCATTGAAAACAACGCAAACGCCGCTGCGATAGGTGAAAAGTGGATTGGGGAAGGTAAAAACAAAAACAACTTTATGGTGCTTTTAATTGAGTTCGATATAAGTGTTGCAGGACTCGGAATTGGAATCATTCTGGAGGGGAACATATATCGCGGAGCCTCATTCAGTGCCGGAGAACTTTACCCCCACATGCCTAACCTCAGGCAGATGATTGACATGGTCAGGCCCAGATTTCCGGAAGGAAAAATACTAAAGGATTATGTATCCTCACCTGAAGAGCTGGACGTCAAAAACCTGATTGAAATGGCAAGGCAGGGAGATGAAATTGCGCTCTTGATCTTTAAGATGTTCGGGGGAAAAGTAGGGGAAATAATTGCTCCTTCAATTGCACTTCTGAATCCGGATACACTTATAATAACCGGGACAATCTCAGAGCTGGGCCAAATTATTATTAATCCCATTGAAAACGCAATTCAGATGAACGTCCTTGCCGTAACGAGTAACACTCTGAAAATTGCCGCAGGCAAAAACCAGCAGTTTTCCGTTGCCGTTGGGGCTGCATCGCTGGTACTAAGCAATTTCTTCAAGCTGCCAATGTCTAATTATTAACTTCCCCCAGAATCCCGATTGTGACCTTCCAATTGCGCGCGCAATACTTTTTTTCTTGCGCGCAAAAGGCTTTGCGGACTTCCCAGGCCGTTTTGCCCCACGTTGGGAACCCTCATCAATAAAAAAACAGAAAATACGCTAAGCAATCTTTTTTATAGAGATTTTTACGACCGATTGGCTATATTTAAGTTTTTGGATTTTTTTAAGATAAATGGAAAATAAAGCACACTTAAGAATTATATATGTACTGGGATTTCTAACGGCAATAGGTCCTTTTTCAATTGACGCCTATATTCCCGGTTTTCCTTCAATTGCACAGGATCTGCAGACAGATATTGAACACGTTACACTCTCACTTACGAGCTACTTCATTGGAATATCAATCGGACAGCTCCTCTACGGACCGGTACTGGACCGCTTTGGACGGAAAAAGCCGCTCCTTGCGGGCCTGGCCATTTATATGGCCTCAGCCATTGGATGCGCGTTTGCACCGTCGATCGGCCTTCTTATTGCGTACAGGTTTTTACTTGCCATAGGTGGCTGCGTCGGCATGGTGGCCTCCCGTGCCGTTGTAAGGGACCTTTTCTCAGCCCACGAAACGGCAAAGGTGTTCTCGATGATGATGCTTGTAATGGGTGTGGCCCCGATTCTGGCACCAATACTTGGAGGCTTCATTGTCGCCTCGGCCGGATGGCGATACATATTTCTCCTGCTGCTCATTGTTTCCGCGGCGATGACTTTTGTAATTAATAAATACCTGCCCGAGACCAAGGAGGCAGACCCTGCAGTATCCTTCCACCCTTTTAAGCTGGTATCGGGATATTTCTCCTTGTTCAGCAACAGAACATTCTTTGTTTATGCCGTGGCAAGCGGTGCTGCCTCGGCAGCACTGTTCAGCTATATTTCCGATTCTTCTTTTGTTTTCATACAGCTTTTTGGCATCCCGGAAGCCTATTTCGGCTGGATATACGGCTTAAACGCCATGGCTCTTGTTTCTGCCAGCCAGTTCAACAGGCTGTGGCTTTCAGGAAGAACAAGCAGGCAGATAACAATAGTAACTATCATCCTGCAGTTTGCCGCATCGGTAATTCTTGTAGCTTCAGTTATTTTGAATGTGCATCATTTAATAGTAATGGCCCTGATATTTTTCTATCTTTTCTGGCTCGGATTCCTGAACCCCAATACTACTTCACTTGCACTTGAGCCTTTTAAGAAAAATGCCGGCACCGCATCGGCAATGCTTGGCAGCATGCAGATGGTATTCGGCGCCGCGGCATCTGCACTGGTAAGCCTTTTCCATAACGGAACTGCCCTGCCTATGGCCGCATTTTTAATGATCTTTTCCGTTTTGGGACTAGTGGCCATTTTGTATGACAGGATGAAGAATTTGCGCCTCAGAAAAGGGGAATAGCTCCCCTTTTCTCACTGAAGCATGAGGCTAAAGGGCAAACTTGACTTTCAGACCGCCAATAATCCAGCGCCCCGGCATGGGTATTCCGCTGAAATCCAGGTAATTCTTGTTGAAAAGGTTTGTAGCAGAAAGGAAAAACTCATAATCCCGGAACTGACGCGTAAGCTTGGAATCAGCAATAAAATAAGCATCCTGGTTGAGCCTTTTTTCATACCTGAAGGCCCAGTTCATTTCAACTTCAAAAGGAAGCAGGTGCATTATTTCTGCAACAAACTGGTGCCTCAGGTGGTCCAGAATGTACTTCGACTGGTAATTCCCGGTTTTAAGGTCTGAATTCAGATAAGAGTATCCAAGGCTGATTTTCTTGAGCACCATGCGCCTGTCAAATAAAGAGGGCCTGAGGGAAAAATCAACGTCAACTCCTGTAGTGCTGGTTTTTGTCATGTTTTCTGCCTGCCAGGGCTTCTCAGAAGAATACCTTATCCAGTCGATCAGGTCATTGCCTTTCCTTGTAAAAACACACACGCTTCCTGAAATCCACGCGCTTGCGTAATAAAACCCTGTCTCATAAGAGGTGGCCTCCTCAGGCTTCAGAAGTGCGTTACCTGTCTGTGCGGGACTGTTGTAGTATAACTCTGTAAATGTCGGAATGCAAAATGATTTGCCTGCCGAAGCCTTAAGGCTTGCGTTATCAGTAAACTGGTAAGAAAGGTCCAGCCCAGGCCAGTACTTCCAGCCGAAGTTGTCGTAGTTGTACAGGAAACCACCGGCAGCAATCTTTAAGTTGCCAAGCGGACTCACAACAGCCGATAGCGAAAACCCGCCTTTTTCTCTGTTGTGGTTGCCTAAGTTTGTGCTTACGATGTCGTCATAACCTATCTCACCTCCCAGCACTACACTGATGAATTCATGCGTCCATGAGCTCTGAAGCTCGGCGCCGTAGGAATTTGTAGTATGAACATTATTGTAGAAATCCGGCCTTGAGAAGTCGAGCAGGTAGTTATCCCGGTTATTGCGCCAGTAAAGCTTCGGGGAGATAGAGACGTTTTCAATCGCATAGTTCATACTGAAGGACGAGAAGGCCGTTTTTAAGCGCTCCCACTGGCCGGGATAACTGTCGGAATAAAATCCGTTGGCGCCGAACTTCTTGTCCGTAAAGCCAATGGAAAACTTTCCGCCGCCGGAATTGAACGGGAGGTATGAATTTAAGGCAGCAGTTAAGATGTCAAAACCGGTATTGTACCTGTAGCCAGCCGACTTCTCCCTGGAAAGTGAAATCGTATTGGACAGTTTCCCGGGCGCATAGGCTAAGGATAAGCTGCCCTTATAAAAGCCTTTCTCCCCTCCTGAAGCCTTTAAGAGGAGCGAGCTTTCTTTGGCTTTCTTTGTAATTATGTTGATTGCACCCGAAAGTGCATTGGCGCCGTAAATGTTCGAGGCCTGGCCTTTCAGGATTTCAATTCTCTCAATGTCGTCCATGTTCACCGGCAAATTGAGATTATTATGCCCCGTCTGCGGATCACTTAGCTTCACCCCGTCTATGAGGATTAGTATCTGCTCAAATGATCCCCCTCGGATGCTTACGTCTGCCTGCACGCCCGAAGGTCCGCGCTTCTTTACATCCATGCCGGCGAAGTAACCCAACAGGTCCTGAAGGTTCTCAACCGGTGCATTCTGAATGTCTTCCCTAGAAACCACGGTTATATTTTTCGAAGATTCCATCGTAAGTTCGGCAATTTTCTTTGCCGTTACATAAACATCCTCTGTTACAACCGTGTCTTCAGGCTCCTGCGCGTAAGCATCTGAAACACTTATAGAAAAGACCACCAATAAGGCAGGAGCAACCAGAGCCCCTAATCTATATAAAGCTTTCATAATCTCCCTGAAGTTTGAACTGCAAATATAACAAGGAAATTTTAATAAGGAAGTTTTTGATTGTCAAAGACGTGAGAAAATGTGGACTTATGGGAACTACCGGAATATTTTTTGACATGCCGAAAGAAAGCTCAGACATTTTCCAAAATAATCCATCACAATTATGAAATTTTACTTAAATTACGCCAGCTAAATTGTTCTAAAAATTTGTTTGATGATTCGTTCTGTCCTGAAAATTCGTTCTTCTTCACACATATACATACTAATTTGAGGGGATAAATGTTCGAGAATCTTTCTTACAAAATGCATGAAGAAAACATAAAGAGAATCAGCAAATCCACCGACCTGGATGAATTAAAGGATACTTACTTTAATAATGATTATCTGGCTTCATGGGTAATAAATCTTTTTTTAACAAGCCGCTTGAGCCTTTGTTAAATGATACGCGTTAGCCGTAGCATCTTCAACTTTCTCTACAAGATGAAATTATCTCAGCCCACAAATTTATGCGCAATTATTTTTCTTGAAAAGCCAACCGTCAGGTGTGGAAAGTTATTAAATAGCGAGGGGTTCGACTTAATTGAACTGCCCCGGAATCCTTATGTTAACTAGAATTCCAAGACAGCAAAAGCCTGAAGATGCAGGATTTTCAGGCTTTCTTAAACACTTTAATTTATATTAAAACTCAATATTCTCACTAAAACATCACGTCGTATTTGCTTCTGATTTTCTGTGCCAGTAAAGGAGCGTAAATTTCGGCTGCCGTTAGATTGTCTATCTTATTAGCCTGTGAAACATATAAAATAAAACGTACCTGGAGGCTCATATACTCTTTCATCGATATCTGCTTCTTAGTTCTCATTTCGTGCCCTTATAAATAAAAATCTTGAATAAACATCGTTTCTATTTAATAAGACCCAACTTCCGGACCAGACCCAAAATCTGAAAAACAAGTAAAAGATCTACAAGCAATTGCCCGTTTCTACGCTAAATTCCAAGAAAAGGGATGAAATTCTGCCAACCAAGGGATAATTAAAGGGATCAAATTGCCACCATCATGGCCAATATTAGCCACCCCAAAAGATATCATTTTCTCCAAACCGGCCTTCCACGGTGAGGAATGTCCACCTAAAATAATTAAGAATTTGGATTATAATATATTTATGTTTGTTATGATAATCCGGCAATGGATTGAATTCACTACAATTTCATGTGTTTTTTCAGCTCGCGGTTAGGTTTAACCGCCGTATTTAATATTTTCCCGAAAGAATTCTATGAAACCTTCAACATTGACACTTATTACCGCATTTCTGTGCTCTTTAAGCTGTACTGTATTTGCGCTTAACCAGCCCGACAGCCTCGAAGCAAAAATTAGTGCTAAAACAGGCACCGAAAAAGTTGATGCCATGCTGGGCCTCGCAGATTACTACAAGAACCTGAATCCCCAGAAAGGACTTCAGATAGCCTCACGTGCCCTGAAAATGTCTGAAGGTATAAATTATGCAAAAGGTTTGGCCGGCAGTTATACAAACCTCGGTGAGATATATACAAACCTCTCCGACTATCATACCGCGCTGCGGTACCACAAAAAAGCCCTCGAAATAAGAAATTCCATGCACGATATGCATGGCGTGGCCGCATCGCTCAATTCAATTGGCGGACTCCTGGAGCACCTTGGCAATTATGACCAGGCAATGAAAAACTACTACCGGGCAATCGATATCGAAGAGGCAAATTCGGACCTGAAGGAGCTTTCTACTTCTTACAGCCTGGTTGCAACTCTTCACTACATACTGCAGGATTATCCAAGAGCACTCGAATATTGCCACAGGGCCATTAGAATCAGGGAAAAGTCAAAGAATGCCGAAGGCTTGTCAAATTCATACGAATTGATGGGACTTATTAACTATGACCTCAAGAAATTTGATGAATCGCTGAAATTCAACCTGCTTTCACTCAACGTCAAAAGAGAGCTTAACGACAAAATCGGCGTTGCCGAGGTTTACCATAATATCGGCATGGTTTACAGGCTCCTCAATAAATTCGATATTGCCATAAACTACTTCACAAAAGCATTGCGCCTCAGGGAGGAACTGGGTGAAAAACGCGGCATCGCCTCCACGCTTACAAGCCTCGGTGAGCTGTATATTGTACTCGGCAGGTACCAGCTGGCACTGAATAACTTTCTTAGATCCCGTGAGATCAGGCAGGAAATAAAAGACAAACGCGGGCTTACAAGGTCTTATTTCTATCTGAGCACGGTCTATGAAAAACTCGGCAACTATAAGAAAGCGTACGAAAACCAGAGCCTTTTCTTTGCTTATAAAGACAGCCTCAACAAAGCCCAGACTCTCCAGAAGCTGACTTCAATGGACATGCAGTATAAAAACGAGAAAAAGGATAAGGAAATCGCCCTGCTGCAGAAAGATAATATTATTCAAAAAACGGTTCGCAATTCGCTTATTGCCGGATTTATACTGGTAACTATTATTGCCGTAGGAAGCCTTGCCGCATATAGGTCAAAAAAAAGAACTAACCTGCTGCTTGAAGAAAAAAACCGCGAGATCAGCTCCCACCATGAGGAGTTAAAAAGGCTTAACGATGAACTGAAGGTCTCAAATGCAACAAAAGACAAGTTCTTCTCTATCATTGCACATGACCTCAGGAGCCCGTTTTTCGGTTTTCTTGGCATTTCGGATGAACTGGAGAAAAATGCCGAAAACCTGGACAGCAAAGAGATCTCGGAATATGCCGGAATTCTTAACCAGTCGGCAAAAAAAATATTTAACCTTGTTAACAACCTCCTTGAATGGTCGCTGCTTCAAAGCTGCAGAATTAATCCGGAACTTGTAAGGCTGAACCTTCACGATGAAGTGGAAAACATAAAGGGGCTTTTCCTCTCATCATCACTCAATAAATCCATTACTATAGTTAACAAGGTCGACAGCTATAGCCTGGCAGTTGCAGACAAAAAGATGGTCGAAACGGTCTTAAGGAATCTCATTTCAAATGCAATTAAATTTACCGGAACAGGCGGCAGCATATCAATTGGCTCTCAAACAAAGGGAGAATTCCTGGAAATTTCCGTTACAGATACGGGTATAGGAATAAAAGAAGAAGTCAAGGAAAAGTTATTCAGCATAGACTCCGCCCACAGCGAGAAAGGAACAAGGGGCGAGGCTGGTTCGGGCCTGGGGTTAATTCTTTGTAAAGAACTCGTAGAGAAAAACGGAGGGGAAATAAGCGTTGAAAGCCAGCCTGATAAAGGCACAACTTTTTCCTTCACACTTCCCTCTTTAATGGAGGAGGCAGTTCAAAGCTGAGCCTTTTGAGGTACCACAGGCTTTCTCAGCCTTTATTGGGAAGTGCTCTTTGGATCACCGTTTTATCATGAAATAGTATTTTTACAGACATTCCCAAACGTGTCAATTAATGGGATGAATAAACAAAGGCTTTGTTGCAGGCCCTGGTATTTACAATAAAAGCCAGTTTCATTAACTTTATTTCAGCAATTATTTCACCTGACAGTTATTGTCAGAGTATCCTCCGTGCAAGCATAGAGTTTTAGCAATTCAAAAAATTTCTTTTAAGGAGGCAGCATGCCAAGTTTTCAAAGCCGCCTGATCCGTTTTGTCATAAAGCACAGGCATTTACTTCGTTTTCAGCTGAAGAAAAAGGATGTTTTTGATTTCAACACCTCAATTGCCGGCTTCCGCGAGGATTGCGAAAAAGGGGCAGGTATGTTCGGCAAACTCCCCGAAACCATTGAAGTCACTCCCGTTAATATATGCCATATTAAGGCCGAATGGATAGTGCCTAAAGGTGTAGGAAAAGACAAAGTAGTTTTTTATACACACGGGGGCGGTTACGTTTCAGGTTCATGCTCCGACCACCGCGGTCTGGTCTCAAGGATAGTCAAGGCCGTAAATATTCCGGCTCTCCTTTTTGAGTACCGGCTGGCACCGGAGGTTCCCTTTCCGGGTGCCATTGAAGATTCGGTCGAGGCTTACAAATGGGTGTTAAGCCAGGGAGTTTCCCCTTCCAATATTGTAATTATAGGTGAGTCAGCAGGAGGCGGCCTGGCCCTTGCAACGTTGCTTGCACTCAAGGAAAAAGGGATCGAACTGCCTTCGGCCGCCGTTGCCGTTTCCCCCTGGACGGACCTCAAGTGCACGGGTGAATCATATAGGACAAAAAACGATGTATCCGTAGCGCCGCTAAATTCATGGACCGTTTTCAGCAAATATTACGCCTGCGATAATGACCCCGGCAACCCTTTGATCTCCCCTTTGTATGGAGACCTTCACGGCCTCCCGCCCCTTTTGCTTCAGGCGGGAGAAGATGATGAACTCTTTGACGACTCTGTTCAGTTCGCAGAAAAAGCAGGAGATGCCGGCGTGGATGTTACATTCAGGAAGGGTAAAGGAATGCTTCACTGTTATGCGTTCCTGCCCGCATTTGTTCCCGAGTCTAGGGAAGCTATGGAAGAAATCCTCACATTTATAAAAGAGCATATTGGTAAGGTAAAGTCTCCGGATAGCCTGGAGAGAGCATAGTTTTTTGTGCAAAGAGAAAAGCCTGCCTGCTTTCTCTCTTTGCACGTCTTACTTACCCCTTTATCCATTATTTGCCGACTTGCCGGAAAGCCTGGGCGTGAATCCGGATAGCTCATATATGCCCAGTTCCTTTTCTATTTGTTCGACTCTCTGAACCATCTTTTCAAAACCACTCTCACCAAACATCTGCTTTTCCTTTCTCTCGAACTCCTCGCCCAGTGAATCGTATTCCTTATCCGAAACTATCTTCCGGAATTCCGGGAACAAAACTGTATCTTCCCTTGCGGCATGTGGAGTGTACATTCTATGGAACTCATCAATATATCCCTTCAGTACGCGTTTATCTTTCGAATCCACACTCTTCATTATTAGAGCGGTAAGTTTGCGCCCTGCTTCGTGCTGTTGTTTGAGAACTTTTACCAGGTCCTCCATTTTCCCTTCCCTTTCAAATCTCGGGAAAAGATAATCTTCTTCCAGTTTTTCATGGTATCCTTCAATAAATGACCGGATTATCTCGGCAGAGTTTTTAAGAGCCTCAGGTGGGAAATTCTTCCCTTTCAGAATCCTTCCCGATATCTCATTGTATGAAAGAAGAACTCTCCTTAGTACACCATGCTCTCTCATAAGATCTTCCGAAACCGGCACTTTTTTTTCTTCTTCATCTCTGGGAACATACCGTGCAGCATTGGAGTCATTGAACTTTGAAAAAAGAAGGGTTCCTGCCATCATACAGGCTGTTTTCAGAAATTTTCTTCGGTCCTTGTAAATCATCATAGACATTTCCCTCCATATACAGTTTTCTGTAGTTATTACCAGGAGCTTCCATAAAGTAATATATCACCTTTGCAACTATTGTCAAAATTCAGATAATGACAATTACACCTAAAAGCAACAGTGTACACCAATTGGGAGTTTAATGTAGCCTATACTGAACACAACTGTCCATCTCTCCCCCGAAAACTGCCCTTTTGACAGCAATTCTTCCGGCACGGATATTGTACTCCTATGTTAAAGTCATTATTTTCCAACGGCTGAAAATTTTCAGGAAAGTAGCGATGCAATTATCTGCGGCACTATTCATACTGTTTTTCCAACTAGGCTTCCTTCAGGCCCTGCATTCGCAGGACATCTGCCCGAGCCCCACAAATATCATTACGGCACACCGTGCCGAAAGTTGTTTTATGGGAGAGGTTTACACTGCTTCAAGCGGCTTAAGAGGCAGCAAAATATCGGACCGGACTGGATATAGAAAGGTCTTTGATGGCTACCTCTACAGAATAGATTTAATGATCATTTTGGACGGCGAAAATTTCGTGTGGAATAAGCCCCTGGAAGTCCATTTCATTTTTTCAAATGGCAATAATTATCGTGCTGTCATCAACGAAGAGATGCTTACAATCCGCCCCCATGAATTCTATACCTTCAGCTTTGACTTTAAGACATACGACAAGGGCCCTGCCAGGATTGAATTAAATCCTTTGCCAGGGCAGAATGAGGAAAATATCAGATTTTACGGCACTTCAGTTTGCCTGAGATAAGAGGAATAATTTCTTAAAAAGGCATGGCTATATTCCGGCTTCATTTTTTAAATAAATAATTCTTCAACATTACGGGGAGTAAAAATGAAAAACTTCTTTCCTGCCGCCGTCTTATTCATGGCTTTTTCTGCTCTGCAGTTGAATGCACAGACACAAACGCCTTATGTAAGTGATTTGTCGGACAGTTCCAGGGCACTTCAGTTCCAGATTAGCAATGATTTTACTCTTATATCTTTCCAAGGCACGGCTATTTCCTATATGCACCATTTCACTCAGAAGTCAGCCTTAAGAATTGGCCTGAGCATTTCATTCAGGACTAATAATTCCGACTATGCCAGCAACGGGATTAACATGGACATTGATACCTTGTTACAGCGTCATCTGTCAAATTCTGATGAGAGGACAAACAGTTTTCAGCTGAACACACAGTATATCTGGTACTTAAATCCCGGGGCAAAACTTCTGCTTTACGGCGGGACTGGCCCGTTTTTAGGGTATGGCTACTCTTCCAATCATGACAAGGAAACCTACGATAGTAATCCGATCCAATATATCCCCTCTGTTACCTCCACTGAAGGAAAAGCCCGAAATTGGTCCGCCGGCATTTTAGGTACACTGGGTGTTGAATGGTTTGCTGCAAAAGGAATTTCCTTAATGGCCGAATATGGATTGAAAGCCGGTTACTCGTGGAATAAAAATGAAATCAAGTCTGTCGGCCGGCTCACTATAACGAAAGAAGAACGGAATGCGCATGGCTGGAATTTGGATGCAAGCAGTGTAAAACTTGGACTGAGTTTGTATTTCCAATGAGCGGGTTAAATTTCTCTCGCGTAAGAATAAAGCTCTGAGGCAGAGCGGGAAGCTCTGCCTCAGACGAAAGTAAAATTATCCTGCAATTACAAATAACCCGGCTATTATTATAACCGTAGCAGCCGCCCTAATAAGGAGGCTGCTTTCCTTAAATAACTTTCCCCCTATCACAACAGCAATAAACACGGATATTCTCTTTACCGCCAGTACCAGGGCCACAGAGGCACTTTTTACAGCCAGAATCTCCGTGTACCTGTAGACAATTGTAAGAAGCGCTATCAGCACAATCCACTTCCATACTGTTGAGTCTGTTGCTCTTAGAACGTGAAAGGGATTCTTTTTAATTATGAGTACAATTACAAAAAAGTTCATTCCCATAAAAAGCTGCTGAAACCCCATAAAGGTCCCGGGCATCAGCTTATAACGCCCGAGAAGCCACCTGTCAATGATAGATGTAGCTGTAAAAAGAAGCAGTGCGCCAATGACATAGTGGTACTTTTTCGATTTAACTATTGTAACAAATGGGTCCAATATTTTCTGGCCCGGCCTGGTTTCTATCAGGTATGTGCCTATGAAAAGAAGAACTATTCCGCCCGTTTCTGCAAGCGTCAGCTCATCTCTGAGTATAATAAAAGCAAATATTGCTACAAGTCCCGGAGTAAGCGCCAGTAAGGGAAGAGCCTTGCTTATCTCTAGGTTCTTCAGTGAAAGCATTACAAAAAGAAACGCTATTGTTCCGGGAATCGTCTTAAGATAAAGTATAAATAGATTCATGGGATCAAGCGTACTGAAATCAGTAAGCGCTATAAAGGGAATTGAGAACAAAAGGCTTACCAGTGAAACTAAAAACGAGAACTCAAGACCCTCTATCCTGAAGAGTACCTTCTTCTGTGAAATGGCTGCCATTGCAGAAAAGACAGCCGAAATTAAAGCTAATAAAAACCAGTTCATTGCACCCGGACGTTAAATTATTGAATATTTAATTTTTGCCTACCAGTTCAAACTCATCTTAAGGAAGAAGTTTCTTCCCGGCTCCACGTTCAAGAGCCCGCGGTTCGATGCCAGGTGATTCCTGTAAGCCTTATCGGTAATGTTCTCAACCCCGGCAAAAAACGTAACGTGGCTGCCTGCCAGATCAACTGGAACTGAATTCAGATATAGGTCGAAGTATGCATAACCAGGGGTTTTCATCTCACCCGGTGCTACGTTATTCTGTGCCGCGAAAACAGTGGCCGAGAGGTCAACGTTCGCGTACTCCATAACCGGAAGCCTGAGGCCCAGCTTTCCATTCAATGGCGGCATCTGAGGCAGATCAAGATCCTTGTCAACATCCCTTCCTGATACATATGAGGTCAACATGTAGCACACATAATCCCTGAATGGATTAAATTCAGCGCTTAAGTCGAAGCCATAGAGCCTTGCCTTCCCGACGTTTGAGCTTATGAATGCGGGCCTGCCCTCATAAGTGGAAGGTTTATCTACAACCATATTTGTCAGACTGTTTAAGAATACGTTAAACTCAACTGAAAATGCCTCATTAAATATCCTTACACCGGCATCAGTGCTGAAGCCGTCCTCGGGTTTTAGGTTAATATCACCAAGATAAACCACGTTTCCCTGGTCGATGTACTTGAACCTTTCTTCAAGCGAAGGGGCCCTGAAAGAACGCGCAACATTGAAATTCAAGTTGCCTCCCTTCATAAATGAATAAAGCAGGTCGGCATTTGCGCTCCAGGAATGGTTGTTTGCTTTTCCCGAAGACCATGAGGAAGTAACCGCAGGAGCGTTATTTCTAACGCCGTTTAAAACCGTATAGACCGGATTGGCTACGCTGTCATTTTTAATGGTAATCTGGTCGTATCTTCCTCCCAGCGTCACTTTCAATTTATTCTTTATGAGTGTCACCTCATCCTGTGCAAAGAAACCAATGCTGCGGAAGCGCGACTCGGGGAGTGGCCTTTCGCCAACAATCTGGTTATTTACCTTTACGACGGAATCACCTCTGGCGTTTAACATTGCAACCTGAATTTTTCTTTCACGCCTGCTGTCGAGCTGTCTTTGCCATGCATCCACACCGGCTATGACATAATTCCTTTCTCCAAACGTCCAGTCCGTCTGAAGCTGCAGTCCGTTTGTATAATGCCTTGCATTCGGAGTAATCATAAGGACACTGGTTTGTTTGGCAGGCTGCCCGTTCTGTGCCGGAGTTTTTGTAACAGTACCCGGAATGTTCTCAACATTCCTCAAAATATACTGATAGTAATACTTGGCCGAAAGTTTCAGGAAATTTGCCGATATGTTCTGAATGTTATATTCAGCGCTGAAAAGCCTTCTTTCCTCACTCGGGTATCTTACAAGCGCATTTGCTGGGAAAAGGCTTCCTCCGCCGGGTATGCCGACATTAGTTGCGTAGACCCTCTGGTAATTGACCTTAAGCTCATTATCAGTTAAAGGCTTAAAACCCAAATCGGCAGCAAAGCTGTTATCCTTAAACTGACTGTTGCTTAAGGTGCCGCGTGGCGTCTTCACGTTGCCTGCATCTCTTAATGATCCGCTCAGGTGTGCAAACCACCGCTTTGCTCCTGCACTTAAGGAGGCATTTCCAAAACCGTTTTTATTAACGGTATTGTATCCGCTGCTGATTGAGCCGCCTGTCTTAAAGCTGTCGCTGTAATGCCCGGTTTTTGAAATTATATTTACAATTCCTCCCAGTGCACCGGTACCGTAGAGCGAAGAGGCGGCGCCTTTTATTACTTCAATTCTTTCAATGTTGTTCACATCAATGAGTGATAATCCTGCCGAAATGTCTGTGGCGGTTTCAATCCTGTTCCCATCAATTAAGGTTACAATTCCCGCACGGCTTAATCCCCTGATGCTGACGCTTGTTCCCCAGATTCCATCCCGTTGAAGAGCAACTCCGGGTTTATTTTTTAACAGGTCCGAAACGGAAACGGCAGCAATCTTCTCAATTTCACTTCCCGTCATAACTTCCATCGGAAGAGGAATTTCACTGATGTTTTTTCCATATCGCATGCTCGTTACGTAAACGTCCTGCAGCGTAACGGGCATTGGCATTAGTTGAATTTCCAGAACTGCGTCCTCCTTTTCCGGAAGCAGTCTAAGTGCTACTGTTTTCGAAGAATATCCGATGCGCGAAAAGGTAACAGGGTACTCCCCTTCAGGAATATTTCTGAGAGTAAAATTACCCAGACTGTCGGTTTCAGCATTAAATTTGTCCGAAGGAAGCATTACCTTTACTTCAGAAATGGACTGTCCGGAATATAGATCCCTTACTGTTCCTTTAACTGTATAATTCTGCGGATAAGACACTTCAGCGCAGAAAATAATCGCAAATATTATTAATAAATACTTCAATTTGACTCCTCTTAATTATTACCACAAACGATCTTTGAGAAATGAATAAGCTGACCGTTTAACGGTTAGATTCCGGGTGTAAACTTACGAAATTAATTACAAAATGTATAAGCGCCTGGAGTCAGGTACTTGTGCCAAAAATTGTAGCCTGCGGACTAAAGGGAGATTGAGAAAATAAAGGAAGAAAAATGTTTCAAAAAATTCAGTAAAAGGGTAACTTCATTGCGAGTTCGGATAGAAATTTCGCGGAATTTTTATAAATTATACCATTGCGTAAAAAAAGAAGAATGGATATGTTGGTTAAAAAAGCCTATGACAGCTGGTCTGAAACTTATGACTCGGACATCAACCTGACACGGGACCTGGACGAAACGGTTACACGGGAGAGCCTCAAAGGAAGTCACTTTAATGCGGTTCTTGAACTTGGATGCGGCACTGGTAAAAACACGGCTTTCCTTTCCTCTGTCTCAGCAAAAGTGTGGGCAGTGGACTTTTCGGAAGGCATGCTCAGTAAAGCCAGAGAAAAGGCTGAAGCAAGAAACGTCATATTTTCGCTTGCAGACGTTACAAAACCCTGGCCCTTTTCAGAAAACGTCTTCGATTTGATCTTAGTAAATCTAGTTTTAGAACACGTTGAAGACCTTAATTTCATTTTCTCGGAAGCCGCACGCGTACTTAAACGTGGCGGAACGTTCTTTGTCTGCGAGCTCCATCCTTTCAGGCAGTACCAGGGTAAAAAAGCCAGGTTTGAGCGCGGGGGCAACAGAATTGAAATTAAAGCGCACGTGCACGATATCTCCGGCTTTTTACTGGCGGCTAAAAGCAACGGCCTTAACCTCAGGGACTTAAGAGAGTGGCGCCACGAAAAGGATCAGTCGGGCCTTCCCAGGCTCATTTCCTTCAGGTTTGAAAAATGAAAGATCACTTTTCTTCTTTTTCATCAACCCTAAGCCTCTTCCACTCTCCATTCCTCTTTCCCAATCCAGGACTCTTTTAACAACAGGATTTCAGGTTAAGAATTCTATTTACAAAAAATTCCTTACCCTGCAGCCTTCATTTCCCCAACTTTGGATGCGGCTTTCGTGTGCCGCACAACTTTCTACTTTTTATCTGTTACTTTTGATTCCTTGCTACTTACTTCTTTCTTTTCGTATTCGTCAATTTTTTCTTTTATTATTTCGGCACTTTTTCTGAGTAAAAGTCTTTCCTCATAGCTTAACCTCAGAGGCAGCGTTCCAAGATCCCCGTTGCCGCTTATCAGGTGCGGCAGGGAAAGTGCTACTTCCCTTATCCCCTCTACTTCTTCGTTTATGGTCGAAACCGTCAGTACGGCACGGTTATCCCTGTTGATGGCATCAACAATTCGTGCTATTGCGGCGCCAATTCCGTAATAAGTCGACCCCTTGCCTTCAATGATCTTGTAGGCGGCATTGCGGACTCCTTCATCAATTGTGCGCTTTACCTGGTCGTTAAATTCAACTTTCCTGAACTGTATAAAGTCTTCCAGAGGAATACCACTGATATCGATGTTAGACCAGGTGAGGACTTCGGAATCCCCGTGTTCGCCAATTACATATCCATGTACGTGCTGCGAATCAACTCCTGCGTGGTTGCCAACCAGCGCCCTGAAACGTGCCGTGTCCAGAGTAGTGCCTGAACCTATAACGTGTGTCGGGGGAACTCCGTACTTAATTGCAATCTTTGTGCTTATATGTGTAATGATGTCAACCGGGTTTGTAGCAATGAGGAATATTGCATTCGGAGCATATTTTACCGTATTTTGAATTATCTGGTTTAATATGGCGGCATTTCTTTCAAAAAGCATCAGTCTGGTTTCTCCCGGCCTCTGGCTTGCCCCGGCAGCAATTATTACAACTTTTGCATCCGTAAGGTCCTCGTAACCTCCGGCATATATTTCGGTTGCGTGCGTAAAAGGAACCGCGTGCTGAATATCTGCGGCTTCAGCAATTGCACGTTTTTCGTTGGCATCTATTAATACAATTTCACTTGCAGCTTTTGTCATTACAATAGCGTAAGCTGAAGTAGCGCCAACCATTCCGGCGCCAACAATTCCAACCTTCATAAGTTACCTCACTTTTCTGAAACAATGTTTATGTGAAATAAGAAAACTTTTCGGGAATGACCCCATTAAAACTTAAATAATTATAGCACAAAATACCCAATTATGCAAAGATATTTCTCCTTCCGGGGAATGGGCAGGTCTGAAGGTCCTTAAAATAAAGGAGTTAGCATGGTTAAAAAATTCAGGATACAAAAAAGCCGGCTACGGTGAGCCGGCTTTTCAAGGATAAGTACTATCTGTATTACTTCAGAAGCATCATTTTCTTAATGCCTGTAAAGTTAGATCCGTCAATTCCCTTGGCTTCCAGCCTGTATATGTACATTCCGCTGGGCAGACTGGATGCATTGAAGTTCAGCGTCTTATGGCCGGCAGGCATAAGAGTGCCATTTGCAAGCGTTGTAACTTCCTGTCCAAGAATGCTGTATATCTTCAACGTAACATTTGCGTTTGACTTCAGATCGAAGCTGATGGTAGTTGAAGGATTAAACGGATTCGGATAATTCTGGTTAAGGGCATAGCTGGCAGGTATCTTCGATAAATTATCAACAACGCCGTCAATATAGTCTATATCCGCTCTCTTTCTTGGGAGCAGTTCATAACCGTCATTAAGGCTTGGTGATGAAGAAAACTGACTGACAATACCCGTAATGTTGGCAGGCCAAATTATTTCTTTCGAACCATCGATGTCGGTATCAAGATCAATAAAGAGAGTCGTGGAGTCGTTATCAGCCCCTACTCTCATTCCCGCATTTGCGCCTTCAGCAGGCCATGGTGCGCTTGAGATCATCTTTCTAAGGTCTTTTACCTTTACCAGGCATCCTTCATATTTTTCTGAATTGACGTCTTTTACGGTAATGGTAACTGGTTCCGGAACATATGCATTGGTCTTCAGAACAACAACGCTTCCCTTTTCTCCAACTTCAGCTGTAAGGGGTACGAATTCAGTGGCCCCCTTATACTGGTCGATCTTTCCCTTTACAAGAATACTGTCGCCAATATTCAAAGCAGAAGTGAGCTTTTTGGAAGAGAACACCAGTATTCCGGCAGTTCCATCCATCATATAGTAGTTGTTATTCGACTGGTGGCTTGCCGTAAAATCCGGTGAAATAACAACACCCCTGGCTTTCAGGATCTGACCCTTTCTGTCAGGTATAAAGTCGTTATTCAAGTCTTCTCTTGCCGATGCCAGTGTAAGAACAGGTACCGTGACGTCTGCAGCGCTTCTTGGCATGAGCCTGTAACCGTCACTCAGGTTTTCAGAATTCTGAGCAACAATGCCCGTCACGTCCAAAAGCCACTCCGGTTCGCTTCCGAGCTTGGCATCGTGATCAACAAACAATGAGGCTGAATCCGTGCCGAAGCCAACCGTTAGGGTCGTATCGCCGGAAACCGGCCACGGGAGGCTTGAAGGCATTTTTGTGATGCCCCTTACGACAACAAGATTTCCCTCATACTTTTCGGAATTAAGATCCTTCAGGTTGATTACTATGGGAGCCGGAACTAGTGCATTTGTTTTCAGTACAACAATGCTTCCGCTTTCGCCAACAACGGTATCAGCAGGAACAAATTCCGTTTCACCCTTATACTGCCCCACGACACCTGTTACCTGCAGGCTGTCGCCCAGGCTCAAGGCTGCCGAGAGTTTCTTTGTTGTGGACAATAAAATGCCGCCGGTCCTGTCGTTAATGTAATAACTGCTTCCGGTGTCGCTGGCTGCAAAGTCACCTGAGACCACAACACCCGTGATCTTTAATGTCTCTCCGAGCCTGTCCGGCCTGAGGTCGCCATTGTCATCCAGCCTGACTCCCTCAATTAAAGCCGTAGGAACAGGAGCTGCATTTCCTAAGGTAAAGTCTGCTCCTGAGATAATGTTTGCCAGGACAAAATGTTTTTCTGCACTGACACTTGAAGAAAGCTGTCTCCAGTTTTCCCCTTTTTTCTGGTGAACCTTCAGAGCGGATTCGGAAACACCATTCAGCTCTGTAGACGGGTTGTAATAAAGCTTAAGGTCAGCATTCCAGCCCGTTGTTCCGCCGTATGTCAGGACTGAATAGTTTTTGAATATGGATGTTACAGAAGGAGGTATTAACTGGGTGCCGGGTAGATAAGCAAAGGCCACAGAATCCGGCAATGCAGCTTTTCCGGCGTGCCAGGTTATTTCACCAACCGTTCTGCCGTCAACACCTGTAAAGGTTGAGGTTTCGCCATCTGCAATTTTTCCACTTACTGTAACCGGGGGGTTGCCGGTAGGCTGATATTCATCTGCACCAATGGATACAGGACCTGTAGCCGGATCGGTGCTTCTTACATCACCGTCAATGTCCTTAGCCACAAGAGCATTGGGTTCACCCTGCGACTTAACGAGCCATGAGGCAGGGGAAATATGCACGTCATAAGGCTTTACTGAGCTGACAAAGGAAGTTCTGGAGTCAGCCGAGAAAGAGTTTGATTCTCTTGGTGCAAAATTTGCGATCCCCTTTAATTCAGCCAGTGTTTTATAAACTTTAGTGCCATCATATGCAATACAGTTATTTGCAATTGTTGTATCGGCAAAGTATAAGTTGTTGCCGCTTGTAGCTTTCAGCGTCAAAAGCAGCGAAGAAGCTGAAGTGCCAAAGCATGATGCTGCCGAGACACCAGTTCCGGTAGAGCTTGTACCCATGGTGTTTACAAATACGTTGTTCTTAAGATCGAGAACACCTGTGGAAAAGCTTCCTACATACATACAGGCCGAACGGTGTGCAACGTTTGTTCCGCTTACTGCCGGCGGAACTGCATTATCCAGATAAACCGTATTGTTATAAACCGTAAAAACCCCGTTTCCTGCCACGTTCTGGAAGGCAATTCCCCTGACAGGCATCTGTGCATATGAGGATTTCGGCGCTTTCAGATCGTAGATCATGTTGTTGTAAACTTCCGAAGTAAAAGGCGTTCCGGCACTGATGTTTTCAAATATTCCATCGGCGCTGCCCGTTGTACCGCTCGAGTAAAGATTATGGATTTTATTTCCATAAATCTGTACATCGGTATTGTTTGCAACGGCATTTATGCAAATGGCTCTTGCAACACCACTGGTTACTCCGGTGCCGCTGTTGGATATTGAATCGATTTCGTTATTGCTGATTATTATTTTTCCGCTGCTCAGATTTGATCCGCTCGAAGCCGGGTTAAACCAGATACCATAAATATTGTTACTGGACATAATTGTAGCTTCAATATTATGGATCGTGTTGTTTTCAATCACCATCCCGTTCTCACAGTCAATCTCCATTGTACGTATGTCTGAGCCGGTACCCGTTTTAATTGAAAAGTCTCCGAACGTGCAGCCTTTAATTACATTGCCGCGGTCCGGATTTACACCGCTGACACCAAAGGTTTTAATTCCTGCGCGCCAGTAGCCTTTGAATGTACAGTTTTCAATTGTATTATAGCTTGTTGTCATGCTGGTATCTGTCTCATTTGTACCCGTTGCCCATTGAGTAAAGTAACGAATACCTATTGCACCTGAATGAGTGGTGCCGGTAGTAGGTTTCATGTCAATAACAAGATCTTTAAGATGATTAAACTTTGCACCTTGCGCCATTCTATTATTCAGAAGTGAGTTTCCTACACAAACGCCAAATTCAAATTTCAGCTGTGTACTTGACTGGCCGTTGTCATTTAAGGTCAGACCCTGAATGGTCGCATACTGGGTGCCGTCAAGTCGAATTATGCCATCGGCATTGTAGCCCCCTGAAGTGCTGCCGCTGGAGCCATTTCTTGGCGAGAGAACAACCGTTCCGCTTTCATTCATCAAAGTAATTGTATTGGTCTCCGAGGTTCCTTCCACTGCAATCAGATGGAAGATATCGTCGTAAGTACCCTCACGGACCTTAAATACGACCGGACCCGCGACACCATTGACGTTCAGCGCTGTTGCTGCATCGCTTAATGTCTTGTAGTCGGGATTTGTTCCGCCTATGGTATATGTGCCGGCAGCAATTGGAGTCTTTGTCACAGGCTCAAAAGTAAAAACGGTATTCGGATCGGGAGCATTTGATATGGCACTAAATGGAATGCTCATTGTCTGGTGGTATGTCCTTGCGCCGGCAGTTCCGCCGACATTGATGCTTAGGAATTTTCCCGTCGCCCAGCCGGCCGTTGTAATTGGAGTATTATCAACCAGGCCTATGGAGGCACTGACCGAAGCAGGCTGTACCATATTGCCATAAACAAATTCTATTTTGTTGCTTCCTTCGTAAAGTTTCACCTGGAACTGGGCATTTACAGCCGAGGCCGCTTTATTCCACTTTACGTTTTTCCATTCAACCGTAAGCACCCGGTTTGGCTCGCTACCTTCACGAAGGTATGTAATGTCTGTAGCAGTCAGACCTACCGACAGGTTATCCCACAATGGGGCCACTATCTGTCTTAGTGATCCGTCAAGAGCATCGGCCGAGGTTGCAGCAGTTAAACCGCTTCCTCCGAACCTTAAGAAACCATTAGTCGAAACCTGGAACTGCGTATATTCCGTTCCGGCATAAGTAAAAGTAAAGCCGATATCTGTTGCTGCAGAATATTCTTCATCATTCGCAGTAGTAAGGTTCCAGGTAAATTGTGATGCGCCCGTAATAGGCGTAAACGTACCTGAACCCGCAGAGAACTTGTAATTCAACTGTCCATAGATACTACAGGAAAATAGTATCAGGAATAGCCCCACAATTGAAAAAACTTTCTTCATTTGGAATCCCTGAAATAATTGATAAATGTGATGAATTAAAGAATAAGACGAAATTTGAAAAGCGAACAAAAGTCAAGCAAACATGAGCCAGAATACCTTTTATTTCGCAATCGGAGTTTAGAACCTCCAAGCGATTGGAATAACCATGCGAAAGCTAAAACATTATATTTTCAGTATCAAGTGCCTTGGGGGAACTTTCTTACAAGAAAATGATTCCCCTTGAAATAATTGGCACGGCTTCGTAAATAATATTGATAAGGAAGTTGAGAGGAATATGGGAAAGAAAATTATTATCACCGGTGCAACAGGACTCATTGGGAAATATATCACGCAGCTCTTAAGCGCCCGCGGAGACGAGGTAACCGTTTTTACACGTTCACCCAATTCTGCCAAAAATGAACTGCCGGGTGCACATGAGTTCGTTCAGTGGGACTCTTTTGAGAAAACAGGCAGCTGGCAAAGCCGCATTGAAGGCAAGGATGCCATTCTACACCTTGCAGGTGAACCCCTGCTTGGCGCTCTTTGGAGTGATGATTACAAGGAAAAAATCCTTAAAAGTAGGGAGCTAGGCACAAGAAGCCTCGTTTTTGCAGTCAGCAAGGCCGAAAACAAGCCTGAAAGCTTTATTTCCGCCTCTGCAATCGGCTACTACGGGTCTTCTGAAAATAACGTTACTTATACCGAAGAGAGCCTTCCCGGCGAGGGCTTCCTGGCCGAGGTCTGCAAGCGCTGGGAAACAGAGGCCGCAGAGGCCGAAAGCTTTGGCCTTAGAAGGGCAAGCATAAGAGTGGGAATTGTCCTGGATAAAAGAGAAGGCGCGCTGGAAAAACTCCTTACGCCGTTTAAGTACTTCCTTGGGGGAACCGTCGGGGAAGGCAACCAGTGGATCTCATGGATCCATCTGGCTGACGTGGCAAATATATTTGTCTTTGCCCTGGATAACAGCTTTGTAAGCGGACCTCTAAATGCAGTTGCCCCAAATCCGGTCAGGATGAAGGAATTTATGGATACACTGGGCAGCGTGATGAACAGGCCCTCATGGCTCAAAATACCGGAATTCCCGATTAAAGCCGCAATTGGCGAGGCTTCCGTTCCGGTAACAGAAGGAATTAAGGTTTTGCCAAAAAGAACTCTGGAGCTGGGTTACCAGTTCCGGTTCACCCGCTTTGAAGACGCTCTGCAGGACCTGCTTCAAGGAGGCTAACGGCCTTGAAGCTTTCAATTCGGGTTCGGTCAGACAATAATTGGAAAGGTCCCCCAAATGAGGTTCTTTCCAATTTACCTTGCATTTGGATGCATCCAGCCTTACTCTATTAATTAGATCCATTTCTATTAAAGACTTAATCCCATTTTACGTTAAAATGCCGGAATTTCTATAAAAGCATCTTTCCAAACATAATGGTGCTCTGCGCGCGGTTAAGACAATCTGGCCTGAGTGGGAAAAAAGGTTACTTGCAGTTAATTAACTTTTAAGCAATAAAAATTATTCATCACAAATGAATAACAGAAAGGCCAGGATAGTCTATGAAACGTTTTGTCATTTTCTTTTTCTTAGCTTTTACTTTTTCGCTTAACGCACACGACTGGAAGGAACAGGCTTCGGGGACAAAAAGGGATCTGCTTTCTGTTTCAGCCGTAACAAATAAAATTGCATGGATAAGCGGCAGACACGGCACAGTCCTCCGCACCATAAATGAAGGTGCTGCATGGCAGAGCGTCGGAGGCGGCAATGTACTCGATACCATGGACATCATGAACATCTTTGCCCTTGACTCTTCAAGAGCCCTTTGCAGCGCTTCCCCCGTTTCAGACACAATTCTTCATACAACTACAACCCATATCTTCAGGACAATCGACGGCGGGAAAACCTGGAAGACGGTGTTTACACAGACAGGAGGAAAAATAAACGGCATTTTTATGCTCGACACCAGCCGCGGTGTAGCCTGTGGTAATCCTGTCAACGGACGCTGGTCCATCTGGATTACAAGTAACGGCGGCGAGACCTGGGACTCTTCGGGCGTTAAAATTCCAAGCGCGGCTTTGACTGACTCCGGTTGGAATAACGCCATCTGGGGCGACACCTCAACGCACACACTCGTCTTTGGAACCAATGATTCCACCATGTTCGTTTCAACCGACTCCGGAAAAACCTGGAGCACACGGAAAACAACCGGCCTCAAGGATATCACTGCCATCTATTTTTCAACCTCGAACGGCCTTGTCGGAGGCACAGAGCTGCTAAGAACCTCAGACGCCGGCAATACATGGAGAAAAATTTCCACCCCCGGATCAGGTCTCATTGCCGGTGTTATAGTACACGATAACTGGGACAGCTTTATGGCAAGAACAGGTACAAAAGCCTCGCCCGGCCTGCATATCTACGGAGCACAGAATTTCGGCGACAGCACGTGGAATGTCGTCTATACCGCACCCGACACCACTTCATACCTTTACCTGACACAGGCCAGAAGCGGTGAAGGGAATGCATGGGCTGTAAGGGAAAAAGGGGGTATTACAATCGGTCTGCACTCGCATTCCGAATCACTTGCAGTGATCTCAGGCACTGCTGCACCCAAGTCCTACACCTTAAGCCAGAATTACCCTAATCCCTTTAACCCATCTACTACAATAAGCTATTCTATTGCCGAAGCAAGACTTGTCAGCATCCGGGTATTCGACATACTGGGAAAAGAAGTTGCAGTGCTTACAAATGAGCTGAAAAGTCCCGGAACATATTCCGTCAGCTTCGATGGAAGCCACCTGCCCAGCGGAATGTATATATATAGAATTCAGGCAGGTTCATTTACCGAAAGCAAAAAGCTGATGCTGCTTAAGTAATAATGTCAGTTTTTCTTGGCCCTCCGGCCACATCCCTTTAAGGGAAGTATCCGGAGGGCTAATTGCTATTAAACCCCGTAAGCGACATAAAAGTATGAAGTTTACCTTTTTTATTTTATATTCCCTCCTGAGTTATATCTGTAACTATTCCCTGAAAGTTTTGAATTAAAGTGTCAAAAATTGATTCATAAATGGGAGTGCAGGTTATGTTTTCAAATATAGCTGCAGGCTCTTTCCTTACCTCTTTTTTCTCCGGATTTATGTTTCTATGCCTGCTAATGTTTCCTTGCCTTACGCCGGCAAAAGAATACTCACTTAAAAGCCCCAACGGGAGGCTCCTCGTTACGGTTTCTGTTACCGACAGGATAAGCTTTTCTGTTTCACTAAGCGGCAGCGCTTTGGTTAACTCCAGCCCCATTTCAATGAGGCTTAAAAACTCAATTGAACTTGGCTTGAACCCCGTGCTTACGGGTATAAAGAATGACTCGGTAGACGAAACCATTGAAGCAGTTGTGCCGGTAAAAAATAAGACGATCAGGAATAACTATAATGAGCTCCTGATGTCATTCCAAGGCAACTACAGCATTTCATTCAGGGCATATGACGACGGAATGGCCTACAGGTTTATTACATCTTTCCCCGGAGATGAAATAACGGTCGAGTGGGAAAATGCCAGGTTTAACTTTGCAGGTAACTACAGGGTTTTCTTTCCGGAAGAGGAACTATGGGATTTTGTTTCTCACTATGAACGTTCCTATAAAGATACAAACCTCGCCGCAATTAAAGATACACAGTTCTGCTCCCTTCCTGTTCTGCTTTCTGCCGGGAATAAGGCAAAACTTCTCATTACGGAGGCGGACCTTTATGACTATCCCAATATGTTCCTCTATGGAACGGATGAGACTGCATTCAGGACCGCATTTCCCAAAGTCACACTTGCCCTTCAACATGTCAATGACAGGGATGACGACATCACAAAGCTTGCCGACTATATTGCCGTCGTAAAAGGAAAAAGAAACTTCCCCTGGCGGGTTATTCTAGTTGCAGAAAGCGATAAGGATCTCCTTGAAACCGACCTCGTCTTTAAGCTTTCCTCCCCAAATGTAATTAAAAATACGAGCTGGATAAAACCCGGCAGGGTCGCCTGGGACTGGTGGAATGACCGCAACATCTATAACGTCGGCTTTCCTTCCGGCATCAATACAAATACGTATAAATATTATGTTGACTTTGCTTCCAGGTTTGGACTGGAATATGTCATTCTGGATGAAGGCTGGTCACTTTCAAGCCACGACCTCCTCCATACAGTGCCGGAGATGGACCTGAAGGAACTCGTTCAGTATGCAAATAAGAAAAATGTGGGACTCATTTTGTGGGTTCTCTGGAACGCCCTGGATGAAAACATGACTGTGGCGCTCAACCAGTTTGCCAGCTGGGGCATTAAAGGCATTAAGGTCGACTTCATGCAAAGAGGCGACCAGTATATGGTAAACTTTTATGAACGCGTGGCCTCCGAGGCCGCAAAAAGAAATCTCGCAGTTGATTTCCACGGCGCTTATAAACCCTCGGGACTGAACCGCAAATACCCTAACGTGCTTTCACAGGAGGGTGTAAAAGGACTGGAACATTCCAAGTGGAGCACCGACGTTACCCCGAAGCACGACGTAACACTGCCTTTTACTAGAATGGTGGCCGGACCGATGGATTTTACGCCCGGGGCTATGATTAATGCAAACAAGGAAGACTTCCGCGCCATCTTCTCAGAGCCGATGAGCCAGGGCACGCGCTGCCACCAGGCAGCAATGTACGTCGTCTATACAAGCCCGCTTCAGATGTTCTCAGACAGCCCTTCAAATTACCTGAAAGACTCTGTCTTTACCTCCTTCATTACACGCATGCCGTCCACGTGGGATAAAACCGTGGGGCTTACCTCAAAGGCCGGGGAATTTGTTGCCCTTGCAAGAAAAAATGGGAACCTCTGGTATATCGGAGCAATGACAGACTGGGAAGGCCGGCAGATGGAAATTCCCCTCTCATTTCTTGAGGCTAAAAGCTACAGACTGGAATATGTTGAAGACGGAGTAAATGCAAACCGCAACGCTTCAGATTATAGATATGGAACAGGAAGCGTTAAACCTTCAGACATATTAAAAATTAAACTGGCTCCGGGCGGAGGCTACGCTGCCATTTTAACCCCTGCTGAATAGCTGAAGTGAAAGTAATTACCACTTTCATCCCCTGAAAAGAACTGATTTTTTGGGGGACTTTTCTTGCTGTCACTCAACTTTCACTCTTGAAACAGTCCCGATTTTACTTATATTTCCTGTGGATGATTAGTGAATTTATAAGTGAGATTGTTCATGGAAACGATAACATATTCTCTAAGATGCGGAAGTAATAATTCTCAGGAATATTACCAGACTGTAAGCAGGTTTACTGACGAAGTACTGATAAATACAAGAGATTCCCTATTGCCTCTGGTAGATGAATTCAAGGAATACATTCTTAAATATAAACTGGAGGAAGTCCGTGAGGATGAAGAATACATCCTTGAACTGATCAGCTTCGGCGTACTGTGGCATACATATTCCCGCGTTGCACTCAAAGTCCGCGTGGCGCCTTTTGTAACTTTATCCCACATGGCGGACTGGCGAAAAAAACACCAGAAAGTAAAGCCATACATAGACATTGCCCGCGGCGTCCTGACAACGCTTTTCCTTCTGCCCGGAAAATCAAATTCCCCAATGACTTCTTTTCCCAGCCTGGCCCAGTTAGACCACGTTTGCAAATGGTTTGAAGCCACGGGTGAATTCAAGGAACAGGCGCTGCGTTTTATACGCTGGAGAGCTTTCTGGAATACAAAAAGCGAGGATGAACTAAAGAGAACATTTCTTGCCATACACAATTTCACGAACTGGTTCAGGGATAAGTCCCTTGATTCCCTGGGCAAGTATACTGTCAATGTGGAAAGTTTCCTTCGGAACTCATTTAATCATTACCTCTGGCGTGAAGACCGCATCTCCTGCACCCGTTCGCGACTGGAGTATCACCTGAACATGGTGGGGGCCGAACTAATGAACCGGGCTTTTCGAAAAGAATTCCTGAAGACTGAAACCAAAGCCCTGCTGCTTCCCGGGTGCATGAGGGGCCGCGCGGCTGAAGACTGCAAGGCTACAAAAGTTCCGGGCGGCCTTCACTGCGAGGGATGCCTTGCCGGCTGCCACGTAAACCAGCTCCGTGAAATGGGGAAGAAATATAATTTTGAGGTCTACGTCATCCCCCACGCCTCCGACCTTTCACTCTGGTCCCCCAAGGAAGGCTTTCCAAGCCGGGGCGTTGTTGCATCTGCCTGCATTACAACTCTCGTCGAGGGCGGATGGGAACTTAAACGCTATGACGTGCCGGCTCAGTGCGTAATACTGGACTTCTGCGGATGCAATAAGCACTGGCACAAAGAAGGGCTTGAGACAGAGTTGAACGTCCGGCAGCTAAAAAATATTTTAGCACACCCCGGACATTCAACGCCTGTTTTATAATGGAAGTTTTACTTGGCCTGATTTGAAAGTGACTGGAGCGACTGCTGCAGCTTTTCAAGCTCCCTTGCAGCCTCCGGAAATTTTTTCTCGCCAAGAAGCCTCAGGTAGTTATTAAACGCATCATTGGCAGCTTTAATCTGCACCCCCACCGGCGGCGGCGCCTGCTGCGACAAAGGAGGCTTCACGGAGGTCGAAGCTGCCTGCTTTTCAACTACCACAGGCCCCCTGCTGAAAAGCCCGCTTAGAGCTTCTTCAAATGTCTTTGCATAGCTCATATTCTCCTGGTGCATTACAACTACAAGGCGCAATTCCGGATATGCCGCAGTTTCAGCCTGCAGATAAATTGGCTCTACGTAAAAAAGCGTATTGTTTACCGGAATTGCCAGCACGTTGCCCCTTATAACCTTACTGCCGTGCTGATCCCACAGTGTAAGCTGTCCTGAAAGGTAACTGTCCTGGTCAATTTTTGTCTCAACCTGCTGCGGCCCAAGAACGGTCTGATCCTTTGGAAACTGATACGATATAAAGCGCCCGTAGTTCTCAGGGTCGCACATTCCGGCAATCCAGCCAATGAGCACCTGCCTGTTTTTGGGTGTAAATGGAAGCATCAGCACGAACTGCTGCTTGTTTGTACCCGGCACCTGCCACATGATGTAATAAGGGTCAACAGGCTGCACCTCATTGTAATACTTTGCCGTAGCCCTTACCCATAGGTCTTCCTGGTTATAAAATACCGTTGGGTCCATCATGTGGTATTTCGAATATACAATCCCTTGTGTCAGAAGCATCTCCATCGGATATCTCAGGTGTGAAAGGAGCTCTTTGGGCATTTCCTCTTTTGCCTTGAAAAGGCGGGGGAATATCCTGCTCCAGACAGTTATTATGGGATCTTTCTTATCCATGATGTAGAAGTTGACGGTCCCGTCGTACGCGTCAACAACAGCCTTAACAGAATTCCTGATGTAATTTATTCCATCCAGGTAATCGCTGAAGTCTGTTGTCAGGTTTTTTGTCTCGTTTCCCTCCTTGTATGGAATATTCTCCCGTGATGAAAACGGCTGACTGTAGGGGTAGTTGCCCGATGTCGTATAAGCATCCAGCATCCAGTAGAGCCTCCCGTTGGCAAGCACAAGATAGGCATCCTTGTCAAAATTAAGAAAAGGTGCAAGCAGCTTTACCCTTTCCTGAACCTGGCGGTGAAACATGATGCGGCTCTGCGAAGTTGGGTAATCCGAGAACAGAAAGTTAGTTCCGTCAAATTTCCATCCGTAGAGGAATTTTCTCCAGAAGTTTGAAAGCTCAACGCCCCCTTTCCCGGCATATTTCGTATAAACATTATCCTCGCCGCTCGGGTAATCGAATTCCTTGGCCTTCGTGTTTACAACTACGGGCGACTTTGTGTCCTCCCCAAAATATATCTGCGGCCTTTTGACCGCAAGTGAAGGGGATTCACTTACCGGCGGAATGTCTTTTATTAACAGGTGCGGCAGCCCCTGTTCTGTAAATTCATTTACCGCTGCCATCGTTATTCCGTAGCCGTGTGTGTACTGGAACCTCTGGTTTACAAAGGTCTGGCTTTGAGGCGGCAGGTTATCCAGGTTAATTTCCCTTCCTGAAACCATCACCTGCCTTACTTTCCCGTCTATGTTGTAGCGGTCAACGTCAACATCCGAGAATTCATAGTATAAGCGAATTGACTGGAACTGTCTGTAAACTGCGTCAAGCGCCTTCCAGTCCCAGAGGCGGACGTTGTTAAAGATGTTTGGGTTGTCTGCAACAGTCTCCTGCGTAAAAGTGCCCGTAAGAGGGTATTCCTTCTCCTCAATTCTGTCCAGTCCAAACGCCGTACGCGTATACTTGATGTTATTTTGTATATAAGGGCGCTCAAAGGTTATTTCATTGGGCTCAACTACAAGCCACTGGAAAACCTGCGGCAGCGCGGCAAAGGCTATTATCCATATGGCTATAATGATAACCGCCGGAAATGCAAGCACGCCGATATAAGGGCGGTCCGGGAAAAGCCGGAACTTCCTTGAATAGAACTCCCCCGCCTTCCTTCTTGTATAAGGGACAAGTAATAATATTCCTATTACAATAAGTAACGCTATTACAACAGCGTAGGCAGGAAGGAGAATATTCACGTCCGTCCAGCCGGGACCCGCAACAACACCTGTTGTGGAAAACATGAGGTGATAGCGCTCTAAAAACCTTCCCAGGGCAAGTACAAAAACAAAAACCGAGGCAGTAAGGAATACCGGGGAAGACCATTCAGTGCTGTTCATTTCAAACTCATAGGGGAAGTACAGAAATATATTGTTTTCCCTGAAACGCGTAAATGACACTACCAGTGCCGCTATGAGTGCTATAGCTGAAGTAAGCACTAAAAGCCAGTAAAGCGAATCGTAAAAAGGAAGTGAAAACAGATAAAACCCGACGTCCTTTCCCAGTATCGGGTCACGCATTCCGGTATCAACCCTGTTCCAGAATTTTAAGATCACCTCCCAGTTGGAATACCCCCAGAGCCCGCCCATTACGAGACCAAGCAATCCGGCAAGCCTGTGGACCACCTTGTTCCTTTTGGGAATCGGGAGCATTAAAAGGTAGACCAGCAGGTAGCCCAGAACGGCTCCTGCAATCCCAAAACCTATATTTGATGTGTTAATTATCCAGAAGCGGTCGCCATAGCCCAGGCTTTCGTACCACAGGGCCTCACCCCAGAAGTCCATGAACCAGAAAAAAAGAATCGTCAGTGCGGCAAGTAACGCACCCGTAAACATCCTTACCTTTATCTGTCTTTTGGCGCCTGTAAAGAACAGGAAAGCAGCAATGGCAAGAAGAATTATAAATAAAGCATTGTACATTTTTTATCTCCACGGGAACAATAATAAAAGCGGATTCAAATTTAATGCTAATATAGATACATTAACTCTCAGTAACAACAATGCTGACGTAATTACATTATGGTAAGAAAAGGATTGTGAGATTTTTTAACCTGTTGTTATAAAACATATCCTGGAGTTTTCAGGCATGTTCTTTGAGCACTTCGGCAATTATAACCGCCTGGTTCTGCCTGAGGTCTTTCGCACCGAAAAGAAGCGTGACAACCGGGTTTTCTTTTTCGGCTTGCCTTATTTCCTCCAGCAGATCTTTCTTAGCTGAAAGTTCCAGGAGGTACCTCTTCTTAAAATCCTCCCAGCTAATATTTTCCTGGTGAAAGGATTTTCTTAATTCATTACTTGGTGCTATCTCCTTTAGCCAGAGGTCAAGATGCGCATCTTCCTTAGTTATCCCCCGGGGCCACAGCCTGTCGATGAGTATCCTGAAGCCATCCTGCTCGTCATAGCCTTCATAAATGCGTTTTAGCTTAATCATTTCCTTTACTCCTAAAAAAAAATGAATATACAGTGTAATAGCATTGGCCGCCTTTCTTTAAGAAAGGCGGCCAATGCATGAACAAAAACTAATTTTTTCCGGAAGAGCTCTTTATTTTGCGGGCTCCCAGTAACAGTTCTTCGGCGAAACTATTTTACCCTCGGTTTTTAATTTTTTCATGGCCTTATCTACTTCTTTTCTTTCTATGCCGGAAATCTCAGAAATCTGGCCTGCCGATAATGCCTTTTGTGCTTTTTTCATCGTCTCAAGCACCTGCTGAACTACTTCCATTTATACTCCTCTTGTTATTGTTAGAAATACCACCCCATGCGCGGTAATAAGATACCGGGTCTTCAAATTAGCTGAATTTATTTTATTAAGAAAGCAGAAATTTATTTTTTGCGGATTTTATCTATCGGGAAAGGATCATAATCTGCGGGAAGGCTTATTACCTTCCCGCCTTCTTTGTGACAAATGTCTCTTAATTGGTAAGAGCTTCAACCAGGTCATCTTCGTCCAACGCTTTAGCCATTTCAATAGCTGTACCGTTAGGCCCCTTAGCGTTCACATCGGCATGATACTTTTTCAGAAGTTTCACCATGTCTTCGCTTTTCATCATTACAGCACGGTGAAGAGGGGTATAACCTTCGTCATCCCTTATATCGGGATTTGCCTTATTCTCAAGCAGAAATTCCACTGCATCATCCTCCTCTGCAATAATTGCCCAGTGCAGGGCCGCCATTCCAAAAGTCGGGTCTATTGCATTCATGTCGATGCCGCCTTCTTTTAACATATCTTCAAGTTTGCCTTCTTTGCCTTCCATGGCGGCATAAATAAATTCCTGCTCTTTTGTGCTGGCAAATTTGGAATCATACCTGTTGTAGACGTCCATGTGGTCTGCCAGGTTAAAATCGTCAAATTTGTATCCGGCTTTTGTAGCATAGTCAATTGCCGTAAATGCCCAGCCCGCCCAGATCCAGTTCCAGTTCATCCTTGGCACGAGTTCTGCCTCAAATTCTTTGCCCCTTGAACTGAATTTCAGCTTATGGCTTACACGCGGGTCAAGCTCCAGTTTTTTTCTTGTATAAGTATATACCCAGTCCCCTGCCCTCATATCTTCTTCATAGTCAACTATAGGAACCGGCTTTCCATCTTCGGTTACTTTTAGGTTTTCAGGTGCTGATATTACTTGTACATTAGATTTATAACCTGTCATAGACCTGTAGACAAGAGCACAACCCGAAAACATAAAATTAATGGCTATTGCTACTGTAAAGAACAAAATGGCGTGTTTAGTCTTTTCCATATAGATCCCCCTAACCTTATTTTGTATATGATAGTTAATTGAGCGACAACGTAAGATTTTTAGCTATATGCGGCTTAATGTTATAGCCATTTTAAGTGAACAAAAGTGCAGAAGGTAAAATCGACGAAGGGAAATATAATCCCGTCACGAATTACATGCAAGCAGTGTTATAGCAATTTCATCTTTCCTGCGCTTGCACCATTCCATGCCCGCAGTGAACAGGATACTGGCAATCTCAAAAAAAAAAGAATTCAAACAGTTCTTCCGCGATAAACTGATCATGTTTGCATTCTTATTCCTTCCTGTTTCCCTGACGGTGATTTTGGGGTATGCCCTTAACTTCGACCTGTACGGTATCAGGAAAAGTGTCGGTTTTAATTCCGGCATTTAGTTCTTCAAATTCCGGAAGCTAATTTCACTTACCCCTGGGGCGACGGGAAAGAAGCTTGATATTTAAGAGGAAAAATTTAGAATACTTAAAAGAAACTTTTTAATGGAATTATATTCAGCCCCGGTTTAATTACCGGGAAGAAATAGCGCTTCTTTCCATCCAATATATGCTCCTACATTAAATTCGCTTTCTTAGGATTCTCCCCGGGCGAAAAAGAATTTCCCTAAATGCAGTTTTAAAGGTAATTATTAAAAATTTACCCTGGTTATGGCTTATGCATGAATCGGGAAAAAATAACTCCGCGGGAGAATTTCTTGTTACCTCAAAGCAGATATCCGTTGCCGGAGGCGTAGCCATTGTAAGCGGAATGGTAATCGGCCCCGGAATCTTCAAAACCCCCTCAATTGTTGCAGCGAACTCCGGAAGTGAAATTTTCACACTAGGGCTCTGGCTCCTGGGCGGCGTAATCTCTTTGCTTGGCGCGCTTTGTTATGCGGAACTTACCAGCACTTACCCACATGCAGGAGGGGAATACCACTTCCTTTCAAAGTCTTTCGGCAAACGTTTAGCCTTTTTGTTTGCGTGGGCCCGCATGACTGTCATTCAAACAGGCTCAATCGTAATGCTTTCTTTTATCATCGGCGACTATGCTTCCGAGGCACTTCGCCTTGGCACTTACTCATCTTCAATTTATGCCGCCCTGACGGTTTTGGTCTTAACGGGAATTAACCTCTCCGGCCTCCGCTCAAGCAGCAGGCTTCAGATGCTGCTTCTCTCTGGAATGCTCTTTGGTATTATGACTATTGTTCTTACGGGCCTTTATTCCTCTTACCTTCCTTCTGCCGGAGTCCGTGCAGCAGCAGCTCTCCCAGCTCAGACAAGCCTGGCACCGGGCAGGGCAATGATTTTCGTCTTACTTACCTACGGGGGCTGGAATGAGGCAGCTTATATATCGGCAGACGTAAAAAGAAATAAAAACGGTATCGTGAGGGTTTTGCTCTACAGCACCGGAATAATTACTTTTACCTATCTCATCATAAATTTCTCACTCCTGAAAGGGTTCGGCTTCAGCAATGTAGCCGCCTCGGAAGCTGTTGCAGCGGATTTTGTAATGACCCGGCTCGGGAGAAACTGGGTAAAAATGATCAGCCTTTTAATCTCGGCTTCGGCCTTGAGCACCGTAAACGCAGTGATGATTACCGGGGCCCGGACGAACTATGCGCTTGGCCAGGATTTCAGATTCTTCAGATTCCTTGCCAGGTGGAGTCCGGATGAAAAATCGCCAAAGAATGCATTCCTCTTCCAGAGCGCAATTGCACTCCTGCTCATAGTTCTTGGAAGCCTTACAAGAAGCGGCTTTGTAACAATGGTCGAGTATACGGCACCCGTATTCTGGTTTTTCTTTCTCCTTGCAGGCATTACGCTTTTTATATTGCGCTATAAAGAGCCCCATAAATTCCGCCCCTTTACGGTCCCGCTCTATCCCCTTGTACCCATACTCTTCTGCCTGAGTGCAGCCTATATGCTCCACTCTAGCCTCAGCTATACAGGAATAGGCGCACTGATTGGTGTTTGTGTTCTTCTTGCAGGAATTCCATTTCTATTTATAAAAAATGACACAACAGAAAAAAAGGAGGAGCAAAAATGAGATACGCCAGAAAATATTATTTTTCCATACTTGCCATTTTTTTACTTCAGAACGTCGTTTTTTCACAGGTGCCCTTTGTTCCCACCCCCTATGACGTGGTCCAAGGTATGCTTAAGCTTGCAAATGTAACGGAAAACGACTTAGTCTACGACCTGGGCTGCGGCGACGGGAGGATAGTTGTTACTGCCGCCACAAAATTCGGAGCACATGGACTCGGAGTGGATAACGACTCCATTAGGGTCAGAGAAAGCAGAGAAAACGTCGAGATGAACGGGGTTAAAGACAAGGTCGAAATCCTTCAGGAGAATCTCTTTAAGACCAACCTCAGCAAGGCTACCGTTGTAACGCTTTACCTGTTGAGCGACATAAATGTAAAACTCCGCCCGAAACTCTTCGATGAATTAAGACCCGGAAGCAGGGTGGTCTCAAACAGCTTCGACATGGATGACTGGGAGCCAGACCGCATAAATGTGGTCAACGGACGCACGCTCTACTTCTGGAAAATTCCTGCCAATACCTCGGGGCGCTGGGAGTGGATAATTCCAAACGGCACTTCAGATGAAAAGTACGTCCTGGAGCTGAACCAGAAGTTCCAGAAGGTCAGCGGAACACTCCGCATCGGGAAAGAATCTTACCAGCTTATGAATACAAAGCTCGACGGCGACTCGCTCGAATTTTCGGTTTTAAGAAATGTAGGCGAAAGGCAGGTAAAACACACCTTTAAGGCTAAGGCAATGGAAAACACGTTCCAGGGAACGCTTGAAAAAGAGGATAGTAACCTCCTTGCCTTCAAAGCCAAACGCGTAATTGGGACCATGAAACCACTCGACCCCAAACTGATAAAAAGAGCCGGCTTATAGCCTTTAACCCTAAACTTTTCAGGGCGGAAAGATTGTCTTCCCGCCCATATTTCAATATTAGCCCACGTGATCCAGTAACAGAAATGTGCCACCTTTATATTCATTTACTTCCGTGAGGTTCTTATTGTCGTATTCACATATTTCCAGCAAAGGACATATTGAGCAGTTTGGCAGCGTCTGACGGCAAATCTCTCTTCCAAAGCGTATCAGGTTTGCATGCAGTGAGTGCGCCGAGGCTTCGGGAAGAATCTTGTTCAGCTGAAGCGAGGTTTTCTCAGGTGTCGTTGCCTTAATTACACCAATCCTGTTTAATGCACGGAATATGTGCCTGTCTACAGGGCATACATTTCTGTGAAAGGCAAACATCATCACGCACTGCGCTGTTTTAATTCCTATTCCCTTATGCGAGGTAAGGCTTTCAATTGCCCTGTCAGTATCCATGTCTTTAAGAAAGTCCAGCGATACTTTCCCGTAGTTTTCCAAAAGATAGTTAAGTATTTCCTTAATTGCCCTGGCCTTAGGATGACTGAAGCCTGCAGACTTTATGGGCTCTTCCAAAGAGGTGATCTCAGCCCGCGCACAGGCTTTCCAGTCGGGATACTTTTTCTTCAGGTTCAGAAATGACTTATAAGAGTTCCTGTCGTTTGTATTCTGAGAAAGAATTGTTGCTATGAGTATATCCAAGGGATCCGGCTCCGGGTTCTCCTGCCTGGGCAGACCATAGTGCTTTATGAGGATTTTGTTGATTTTTGAAAGCTTCTCTTTTGACATGATCCTCCTGAAGTTTTAATAAATAATAAGTTTTTCCATATCCGGAACAATATAGATATTTGGAAACGCCCATTTTTACCACCCAAATTTCCTTTTCTACCCCGGATAATGGATGATTCATATAAACTTTAAAGGTGTTTTCACTGTTATTGCAATGTTAACTGGCTTCAAAAGAAGGGGGCTTTCAGGCCTTTTTCGTATATTGGATTGCTTTTTTCTTAAAATAAGAATTTATAGATGGACCGGGCGAAAAAAATATTAAAAGACGTATTCGGATACGATACATTCAGACCTCTTCAGAGCGAAATCATTCAAAATGTGCTTCTAAAGAAAGATACACTGGTTATTATGCCAACAGGCGGGGGTAAGTCAATCTGCTACCAGATCCCGGCCGTAGTATTTGAAGGACTTACAATTGTCGTTTCCCCTCTGATCGCACTCATGCAAGATCAGGTAGAGCAGCTTCATGAGCTCGGCATTAAGGCCGTCTTACTCAATAGCTCGTTAAGCGCCCGTGAATACAGGCTAAACTATGAAGAAGTAAGAAATAAAAAAACAAAGCTCCTTTATCTTGCGCCCGAATCGCTCTTTAAGGACGAAATCCAGCAGCTTCTAGCAGAGGTGGAACTCGACTGCATTACAATTGACGAGGCCCACTGCATCTCGGAGTGGGGACACGATTTCCGCCCCGAATACAGGCAGCTTGGCCTTTTCAGGAAAAAATACCCGCAGGCCGTGTGCATTGCACTGACGGCAACCGCTACGCCGAGAGTCCAGGAGGACATACAAAGAAATCTGAACCTCGTAAAAGCTACCAAGTTTCTTGCCAGCTTTAACCGCGAGAACCTCTTTATCAGAGTAGTTCCAAAGACAGACGCTTTTCAGCAGACACTCGATTTCCTAAATGAACACACGGATGAACCCGGAATTATTTACTGCTTTTCTAAAAAACAGGTCGACCTTCTTTCAGATAAGCTTGCTTCTCTTGGATTTTCCGTTAAGCCCTACCACGCGGGACTCAATGCCGGACAAAGAAGTGAGAACCAGGAACTATTTCTTAAAGACAAGATCCAGATAATAATTGCAACCATTGCCTTCGGCATGGGTATTAATAAATCCAATATCCGCTTTGTAATTCATTACGACCTTCCAAAGAACCTGGAGTCGTACTACCAGGAGATTGGGCGAGCTGGGCGCGACGGCCTGAAGTCCGAATGCCTCCTGCTTTTCAGCTACGGGGATATAAGCAAAATAAACTATTTCGTGCAGCAAAAATATAGCGACGTCGAGAAAACAGTCGCAAAACTGCACCTGGAGTCCATGGTGCGCTTTGCCGAAGCCAGCATATGCCGCAGGATCCCGCTAATAAGATATTTCGGCGAGGAATACCAGGAAGAATACTGCGGCATGTGCGACAACTGCCTTTCAGAAAAAAAAGAACTCGCCGATGTTACTGTTGCAGCACAGAAGCTCCTTTCTTGCATAAAAAGGACGGGCGAGATTTTCGGGGCTAACTACTTGATTGACGTCCTTCTTGGCGCCGAGACAGACAGGATATTCAGCTTCGGGCACCAGAACCTGAGCGTTTACGGCATAGGAAAAGAATTTACAAGAATCGAATGGCTTAAGCTCTCCAGACAGCTTCTTGCAGACCATATAATCGTAAAGGGCCTCCAGTTCGGCAGCCTTAAGCTGACTAAAAAAGCCTATGAGGTATTGCTTAAAAACGCTAAGGTACATGCCGACATTAAAGAGAAAGAAGCAAAGCCTAAAAAGCCCAAGACGGACGAGGAGAATTACGACACGGTGCTTTTTGAACTTTTAAGGAAGAAAAGAAAAGACCTTGCCGAAGAGGCAAACGTGCCCCCTTATGTAATCTTCTCCGACAAAACCCTTATACAAATGTCTGCCAATTTCCCCAGATCAACCGACCGGTTACTTAAAGTCCAGGGTGTCGGGCAGTTTAAGGCTGAGAAATACGGCAACACATTTATAGAAGTAATAGATAACTACTGCAGGGAAAATGAAATTGAAGAAACTGCCTTACAACCTGCGCCTTCCTTAGCTGCAGGCTCCAGACAGAAAAAGCCCAGACACGTGGAAATCGGCGAGGCCTTTAATAAAGGCACTTCCATAAGCCGACTCATGGAAAACTATAAAGTCAAGGAAATCACAATACTGGACCATCTCTTAAAGTATTTCCTTGAAGGCAACCTGCTCAGGCAAGAGGGCATTGAGGAATTTACAATACTGCCCAGAGCAATGCGCAATAATATATTTTCTCTTTTCGCCACTGAAGGTACAGAAAGGCTTGCCCCGGTCTTTGAAAAACTCAATGGAGAGATAAGCTACGACGACCTGAGGCTCCTCAGACTTCTATACCTGATCGAAAAGAAAAGTTAATAGTTATTCTTTAAGATCTTCACTGAGAAGTGTTCGTCCAGATTATTGAAAAATGCTTCAATGATGCCGTTTGTCCAGCCGAAGCCGTCCTGCAGCGGGTATTCACCGCCGCCGGCAAAAAGCTCCAGGTTTTCAACGTTGTATTTTTCCAGCATGCGGCCCGTCCTTTTATAAACGCTGCCGTTTAAGTTTACCCACCTGGTTTTAATTTCTTCTGCCAGTGAATCAAAACCGTATTGCCTTAGCCCTTTTACCGCAATCCACTGCAATGGCGCCCAGCCGTTCGGGGCATCCCACTGCTCACCGGTCTCCTTAAGCGTAGTAACGAGTCCGCCCGGCATGAGGAATTCTTTCCTGATTTTTTCAGCAATTCTTTCGGCGTATTCGGGCCTGGCAATTCCAAAGTACAAAGGGAAACACCCGGCAAGTGAAGTAACCTTAGTCTGCCTCCCCTCTTTCCAGTTGTAATCGTGGTAGAAGCCGTCCTCTTCATTCCAGAATATTTTATTTATGAGTCTGAACCTTTTAGATGCCTTTGTCTTGAAGAATTCACTCCTTTCCAGACTGCCCGATAGTTCATAGAGATAACCCAGCCTGTCTTCCAGAAAATAAAGCAGACAGTTCAGGTCAACCGGCAGTATATCGGTTGTCTGAATAGCAAGCAGCGACTTTTCATCCTTAAACCACCTGCTTGAAAAGTCCCATCCCGATTCTGCGGCTGCCCTGATGTTCCTGTAAAATAACCCTTTCAGCGAGTCCGGGATTTTCAGTGATGCCTTGTAGTCTGCCTGGTAGGATTCCTCCCTCGGTATGGTGTCAGAGTCGTAGTACCGGTTCAGCACGCCGGCCTCATCGTCCATAAGGACCAGCCTGTAAAGCGACCGGTTCTTCCCGTTTGAGAGTTCCTCCAGGCCATGCATCCAGAACCGGTATTCCGTTAAAAGTTCATCCAGGAACTGAAGGCCCCAGTAATAATCTTTTTTGTACCAGGAAATAAGGTCCACCATGAGCGCAAAAAACGGGGGCTGTGAACGCGTAACATAATAAAGCCTGTTGCCGTTAGGAATCATTTTCAGGCTTTGGGTTAAATATGCAAAGTTACGCACCATATCTTCCGCTTCCTGAAAGTGTCCCCCGGAGATGAGTCCAAGCATTGTAAAGTAACTATCCCAGTAATAAACTTCCCTGAACCTTCCCCCCGGAACAACGTAAGAATACTTTAATGGTATCAGCGTGCTGTAGCTGTTTCCCACGGTATCCGGTTTTCTTAAGAGATACCCCCAGAGCGTTTCAATGTGAGGCATCATCGCCTGCCCCTTTGGAAGCCTGATGGAATCGTATCTACTTTCAGGCAGGAAAAAGTTTTCTCCGACAAACTCTTTCAGCTTGAATCCCGGAAGCACCTTGACTGAATCATATTCCTTCCTGATTAAAGCCGGATTTCTTCTGGGCAGGCAGTCGACAAATGTCTTGGAGTCAGTAAAAACTCCCGAAGTCTGTACATCCCGGAACAACTCACCGCTTAATTGTATGTAGCTTTTCTTGAGCGCCCTCAGGGAGTCAAAATCCTGCGCATGGGAAACGGATAATAATAATATTATTGCAAGCAGTACGGTCCTTTTCACCGGCGTTCCTACATAAAAAGCTTATTATAAATAATATAAAACGGCACTGGCATTAACAAGAGGAGGCTTTGTTTATGATTATAAATTCATTTGGGGCTGCACAGGCAATGTTGCCATAGGTGGATTCATCTGTCAATTAAAATCAGTATCTTAATAAATTAAGTTCTAAAGTTCCTTTCCGGCGCCTGCAAGGAAATATTTACTTATCACTAAAGGAGGCTTTGCCATGAAACTGAATTACAGAACCCTGACTTGGCTTATCGCATTTATCTGCGTCTTTGGCCTTTCTCTGAATTCCTCTCTAACGGCACAGACGCCCACGGGCAGGCTCGTATGCACGTTTTCAATTGCAGCTAGGGACTCGGCTACGGGCGAACTTGGAGTTGCCGTGGCTTCAAGGTTCTTTGCCGTCGGCACCGTGGTTCCCTGGGCCAGTGCCAATACCGGAGCCGTCGCAACACAGTCATTTGCAAATACTTCTTTCGGCCCGCGCGGCCTCGAAATGCTGCGTAATGGCTTAACACCCGAAGAGGTGCTAAAGGCACTCCTTAAGGATGATGATAACCCTGAGCAAAGGCAGCTTGGCATTGTCTCGGCTAATGGCAAGTCCGTTACTTATACAGGCTCCAAATGCCTCCCCTGGGCTGGCGGCAGGAGCGGGAAAAACTATGCCGTTCAGGGAAATATCCTTACGGGTGAAGACGTTGTCATTAATATGGAGAAAGCTTTCCTTACAACCAAAGGCACACTTGCCAGTCGAATGTACGCGGCACTCGTTGCAGGCGACAGGGCAGGAGGCGACTCAAGGGGAAAGCAGTCCGCTGCCCTTATCGTGGTAAAGGACAAGGCCGGCTACGGCGGCTATACGGACAGGGCTATCGATATCAGGGTAGACGATAACCCGGAGCCATTCAAAGAGCTTGGCCGACTGCTCGACTATGCACAGATGAATTACGCATGGAATGAGGCATGGACACTCTTTACGCAAAAAAAGCCACAGGAGGCGCTTCCCTACGTGGAGCGTGCAGTTTCACTTCAGCCCGCAAACCCAGAACTCTTATACGACTTTGCGGTTATAGAGCTTGCTGCCGGTAAAGAAGAGGCATCCCTGGAAACACTTAAAAAGGCACTCACGCTGAACCCAAAACTGAAGCAACAGGCCCAAGGCGATAACGACCTTAAAGGCCTGCACGATAATCCGCAATTTAAGGAATTGATAAAGTAGGATTATTTAAGGTTTATTATTGAATAACAGATTTTTGAATTATTATTTAAGTTTATATGACCCATTCAGATGTAATTATTATTGGTGCCGGAATCTGCGGCCTCATGGCCGCGCGTGAGACGGCTAAAAAGGGCAGAAGTGTCATCCTGCTTGAAGCACGCGACCGCATCGGAGGCCGTATTTTTACTTCTTCAGGCGAGGGCTTCAGCGCACCTGTTGAAAAAGGCGCCGAGTTTGTGCACGGAGAGCTGCCCTTAACCGGAGCACTCTTAAAAGAAGCCGGACTTACGCCGGTCCCTATGGAGGGGAAAACTTATCAGGCGCAAAATGGCACCTTGAGGGAAAGTGA
Source organism: Ignavibacteria bacterium (assembly GCA_025612245.1). Classification (GTDB taxonomy): domain Bacteria; phylum Bacteroidota; class Ignavibacteria; order Ignavibacteriales; family SURF-24; genus JAAXKN01. The sequence goes on along the minus strand of JAAXKQ010000005.1, from coordinate 5,760 downwards.
CGAATTCATCGAAGGCTTCCGGGAGCTCCTTAGAAAGCTTGAAAGCCTGAAGACGGATATGACGCTTTCTGACTTTCTTGAGGCCCATTTCCCGGACGCAAAATTCGCTGAGCTGAGAAATTCCGTCACAAGATACGCCCAGGGCTATGACGCTTCCGATATCAGCCGCGTAAGCAGCATTGCACTTCGTGAAGAATGGGATAGTGAAGGCAGCACCGCACCAGTGAGAATTAAAGAAGGATACATAAAACTTGTCGATTTTCTTGCCGGGGAAAGTAAAAGCCTTGGCTGCAGAATTTATACTTCAAGCGTGGCTAAAGAAATTCGCTGGCAGGCCGGCTCCGTTGAAGTCTTCTGCGAAAACGGTGAACGGTTCTCAGCCCGGAAGGCTCTTTTTACCATCCCCCTTGGGGTGCTTCAGGCACCCGAAGAAAGCAGGGCTTACGTCCGCTTCCGGCCCGGACTTCCGGAGGCTTTTGAAGCTTTCAAATCCATGGGATTTGGTTCTGCAATAAAATTATTCCTGGAATTTCAGGATCCCTTCTGGAACAAGCTTAAAGCCCCGGAGCTAGGATTCCTCCTTTCAGAGGCCGAAATCCCGACCTGGTGGACGCAGCTTCCTGAGAGTGTGCCTGTCTTGACGGGATGGATTGCCGGACCGGACTCCGATAAACTCGCCGGAATGAGTGAAGAGGAAATTATCGCCCGGGCACTCAATTCCCTGTCCAACATCTTCGGAATGGAGACTGAAAGCCTTAAAGCACAACTTGTTTCTTCAAAAGCCGTAAACTGGAACAAGGATCCTTTTTCCCTGGGGGCCTACGCCTATACGACAGTCAAAACAAAAGAAGCGCTTGAGAAGGCATCCGAGCCCGTACAAAATACAATCTACTTTGCAGGCGAAGCCTTCTATGAAGGCCCTGCAATGGGTACCGTTGAGGCCGCTTTAACCAGCGGGGCCGCCGCGGCAGGAAAACTATAGTCTTTTTGAAAAATTTAATTTGGGAACGTCGTTAAATGGATTTTAGAATTCAGGAAAACTGCGAAGGAATTGACTGGCTTCAGGTAAGAGAATACCTTAAAGATGCCGGTATGGGGTACTATGAAGCCCACCTGCACGAGAAAGCCTTCCGGAGCAGCTATGCAGTTGTATTTGTTTTCAACGCCGGAAAATTGGCAGGCTTCGGAAGGGCAATTTCCGACGGAGCCTACCAGGCGGCCATATATGACGTCGTGGTTCTGCCCGAATTCCGGGACAGGGGTTTAGGCAGGCTCATCATCTCACACATAATTGAGAAGGTCGAATCCTGCAACATAATACTTTATGCCAGCCCCGGCAAAGAGGGCTTTTATTCTAAACTGGGCTTCTCAGCCATGAAAACGGGAATGGCACGTTTCCTGAATCCCGTGAAAATGAAGGAAAAAGGAATGATCTGAAAAGCTTTTCCGGATACAAATAAGCCCTGCAGTTATAAGTTACAGGGCTTTTTCAGGACAATATTTCGAATACCATTTATTTCTTGTGTGAAGCAAGCCAGCTAGCCAGTGTCTTCAGTTCGGCATCAGTTCCCTTAAATGCCATCGGGTGCTGCTTCCCTTCCAGCTTCTCATTTTTCTTCAGGAATTTTTCAATCCACTCGGGTTTCTGCTTGGCACCGACAGTCGAAAGATCAGGAGCTTTTGATTTTCCTGTTGCTTCAATCTTTTCCGCCTTTAATGAATGACACATTGTGCATTTATTTGCTTCAAAAATTTTCTTTCCGTCGCCGTCCTTCTGCTGCGCAAATGCGGCTGAACCTAAAACAGACACTGAAAACAAAGCTGCGAGAACCAGATTTCTACTTTTCATATTCCTTCCATTTTTGTTAAATGTTAGCTTAATTTAAGTTAATTATTCTTACTCATTTTGCGTACGCTTAGAAACTCATCATTATATTCATAATAATCAATGAATTATTTTCTTCACAACTATTATGAGGCAAAACTGATGCCAAAGACGCTGCCTGCTCAAATTGTAGGATTTAACGGTAGTAATTTCCAGGCTTGTTCATTAATTAGTACAGCATGTCCTATTTTTACTCCGAAAGATAAAGATTGTTCCCGAATTATAAAAGTCTTTACAGGTGCAGTAATTTTTCGCTCCCGGCAGAAGTAAAGAGGAATTTAACCTGGTGCGCGTGTGAATAAAGAATACCGGTTCATATAGTACTTCTTTACTCCCTTCTTTATCCGGATTTTCGTTATTTTATATGGTAGGAATTGTGCATGTAAATACGTTTAACTTAAAATCAAGCAAAAAGGAAAAATGAAGAACCTCACTTACGTCATCATATATTTTGTATTCTCTGCCTCCCTCGTTCTTAACGGATGCTCGGCTCCGCTAAAACAGGCGGAGGACCATAGCGTGCTGAAGGCCGGGACAACATCCGGGAAAATCAGCTTCCTTGTACCCTGGGTAAATAACCAGACTACCATTCAGTGCGTAGTTGAAGAAGTCGACAGCGCGGGCTATAAGCTCAATAATATTTCTTTTTACACGGACTCCATAAAAAACAGCTATTTAATTTTTTCACAGCGCGGGAGAAATTTCCCCATTGCGGTATTTCCCATGAGGGACAATTCAGGCAATCTAATGACAATCTGGGAGTCGGGAGTTACATACAACTTCCGCGTATACAATTTCAGCAACGGCAGGGTGTCAAATGTGCTGGAAGGATATTCGCAGTCATATCCCGAACTTTTCTACGAGAACAAGGTCTCGGAAGACCTGAGCATTTTGATTACAAACGTCGACCTGGTTAAAAACAGAAAGACAAAGGAAAAAGAGATACTTCCTGTAAGTGCAACGCTCTACAGGTGGAAAAATAACAAATATATAAGTGTCCCGAATATTCCATGGAACAAAAGATTTTCTTCAGGCAAATAATTCTTACGGCTTTACGCAGGGGCCCCTTTAAGCCCGCGTAAAGCCGGCCCCGTTTCCCCTTCATTCTGTCCCGGCAAAAAAACTTTTATAAAACGGGTTTCCCTTTTACAGGTCCCGTACATTTTTCCAAACTCCTTGTTGCTGCAAATCACAGCATCTTGATAGTATCCCCGCATACTCTATATTATTATTGATGCACAAACACTTCGCCATATGCATTTCACTAATTAAGATAATGATGAACAAACTTCGGGGGTCCATATGAATAAACTTTCTGTACTTTTTGTTTTACTGATTTCTTCTCTGTCTTTAGGACAGGGGAACTGGATAAATTTCAACAGTGCCAGCTCGCGTCTTCCAAACAATACAATTTACCAGGTAGTCATCGACAATCAGGATATAAAATGGGTCGCTACAGGCGTCGGTCTGGGAAGGTTCGACGGAACGAACTGGACCTCATATAACAAGGCCAACTCAGGCCTGCCAAACAATACTGTCCGCGGCCTGGCTATCGATTCCAAGGGCAATAAATGGATCGGGACAGACAGCGGTCTCGTAAAATTCGACGGGAAAAACTGGACCGTTTTTACAAAAAACAACTCCTCTCTTCCCGATAACCGCATCCGCGGCGTAGCCATTGATAAAGACGGCTTTATCTGGGCCGGCACAAAGGAAGCAGGCGTCGCCAGGTTCGACGGCTATAACTGGAGGATCTTTGATGCTTCCAATACTCCGGGACTCGTCAACTTTATCAATACCGTTGCCGTTGATGCAAATAATGTTAAATGGATCGGAACCAGCGGCGGCGGACTTGGAAAATTCGACGGCGTAAACTGGACATTCTACACCAAGGCTAATTCATATACGGCATGCAACTCTTTCATCTCACTCGTATTTGACCCCAAAGGTGTATTGTGGGCAGGAACCTATAACGGCGGACTTGAGATGTTCGACGGCACCAAGTGGGGCTGGGGCAGCTACTTCCCGCATTTTTCTCACCCGCTGGAACATAAATGGGTTCTCGGCGTTGCACTGGATAAAAACGGCGCAAAGTGGGTCGGCATGAACAATTTCGGCCTCTGGAAATTCGAGACGGTAAATGGCTCGGAAACCTGGACACAGTTCGACTCGCTGAATTCACCCGTAAATGATACCTGCGTTGTCTCCGTTGCAGTCGACAAATACAACAACAAATGGATTGGCACCTATACAAAAGGATTATTCATCTATAACGAAAACGGCATAGTCTTAAAAAACCTCAGCCTTAACGGGCCTGAAGCAGGCGCCAAATGGGCCTCCGGCAGCAGCCAGAGAATAACCTGGACGAGCAAGAGCATCAGCGGCAACGTCAATATAAAACTTTCTCTAGACGAGGGTGCAACTTACCCCATCACCCTGGCTTCAAACACCCCTAACGACGGAGCCGAGGATATCACGGTGCCCGCAAGAGAGTCAGATTTGTGCAGAATTAAAGTGGAATCTGTCGCTGACACTGCGCTCTACGGAGTAAGTCCTTCAAATTTCAGCATCGTTATCTTAAAGACTCCCCTTCTTATTAGCCCCAAGAGCGGAGCGTCAGTTGACCCTTCAAAGTTAGTGCTGAAATGGAAGAAAACCGACTTAGCCGAAAGCTATGCGGTAAAAGTATCAAACGATACCGGTTTTACCGTCCTTTTAATAAATGAACCGGCAGCCGCCGATACCATGCTTCAGCTGCTGAATCTCAGCACCAACATGAAGTGCTACTGGAAAGTACAGGCCAGAATTTCCGGAGGCTCCGGCCCATGGTCCGAAGTCCGCAACTTTACGATTCTACCGCTTCCGGCAGCTCCATTGTTAAAGTCGCCCGCCAACAATGCCCTGAACATTGAAGAGAATGCCTCTCTTTCCTGGAACAGCTTACAGAATGCTGCTTCATACAGAATCAATATAAGTGAAGACGAGAATTTCAGCAGCCTGGCCTATTCCGATTCCGGTCTTGCTTCAACGAGCAAGGAGTTCAAGGGCCTCAAGAACGGCCTCAGGTACTACTGGCAGGTGCGCGGCAATAATGCAACAGGTGCAGGCCCATATTCTACTGTCTGGAGCTTCACCACAAAGCTCTATAATCCGGACAGCCTCAGGGTAGCCGTGGAATCCCAAATGGTGGTGCTTACCTGGAAAGACAACACGAACAATGAGGCGGGATTCACCATAGAAAGAAAATCAGACGCTGACTTCAGCCAGATAGGTACTACCGGACCTAACCAGACTTCATTTACAGATACAACCGCTAAAGCACCGGGCAGCTACCAGTACAGGGTTAGAGCGTTTACAAAAGATGTTCAATCGGGTTACAGTAATGCCGCCTCCATCAGCGTCACGAGCATGAAGGAAGAGAAAAGGGTTCCCGTAACCTTTGCACTCGGGCAGAACTATCCCAACCCGTTCAACCCTTCAACTAAAATCAAATACTCGATTCCAAATGAGGAGTACGTTTCGCTGAGGATATTTAATCTTCTGGGAAGCGAAGTGGCAACAATTGTAGACGGCAAGCAATCTGCCGGTGAGCACGTAGTGGTCTTTGACGGAAGCAAGCTGACCAGCGGAATGTACCTCTACAGACTTGAAGCCGGAGGAAACGTAATAACAAAGAAGCTCGTACTCCTCAAGTAAAAATCCATTTACTCTCCCCTTAATGGTGTAAAAACAAAAATGCCGGCACTTAAGCCGGCATTTTTATTTAATCGGACTGACTTTTTTTTTAGCTTACCTTTTCAGGAGTGCTGTATTCCATTATAAAGTCAAAATTCGGGAAACGCTTTGGAAGCCGGATAATGTTATAGATCATCACG
>JAAXKQ010000022.1 GCA_025612245.1 Ignavibacteria bacterium | reverse complement strand
GGCCTCCTTCATAGACCTTTGTTACTTCCTTTAAGCTTACTTCTGCCATTGTTTTTCTCTAAAGTTAATGAATCTGGTAGTAGTTTTAATTTTTTGTTTTACTATGGAATTCTTTATTTACAGTGCGCGAAATGGTCTTAAATGTATTCTTAAGCATTGGATACATCTCTTTATATATGCCGTAATAATCCTCATACACCTTCACCCCTTCAGCATCAGGCTCTATGTAGTCTGCCGCGGCGAGGCATCTGTCGCAGGCCTCTTCAACAGTATTAAATTCACCCGTACCCACGGCAGCCAGCAAGGCCGCGCCATAAGGGGCGCCCTCGGTTGAAGTAAGAGTTACGATCTCACTATTAAATACATCGGCTAATATCTGGCGCCAGAGGCTGCTTCTGGCACCTCCGCCTGAAAGACGTATCTGGCCGGCATTTATTCCCATGCTCCTGTTGAGTTCCAGGCAGTCCCTGAGGCTAAAGGCCACGCCTTCCAGAACACTTCTTACAAGATGGGGCTTTGAGTGCCTGAGCGTAAGCCCCAGGAATGTGCCTTTTGCATCGGGATCGGGATACGGCGTACGCTCACCTGAAAGGTAGGGAAGAAACAAGAGCCCCTCGGATCCTCTTTCGGCAAGTGAGGCTTCCCGGGTTAGTATTTCATAAGCGTCCTGCCCTGTGTGGCGGGCAAGCGAGATTTCCGTGTCACCCAGTACGTCCCTGAACCAACGGAAAGATCCTGCCGCGGCAAGCGTTACCCCCATCAGGTGCCACGTGCCGGGTACCGCATGGCAGAAAGCGTGCAGGCGGCCTTCGGGCTCAATTTTAAGCTTGTCGGTGTGTGTGAATACCACGCCTGAGGTTCCGAGCACAACAGAAGTAATTCCCTGCCTTACGGTTCCTGTTCCTACGGCGCCTGCGGCCTGGTCGCCGCCGCCGCCCACAACAGGTGTGCCTTCACAGAGCAACGTCATTGAGGCGGCCTCAGAGGTAACTTTTCCCGTAATAAAAGGGGACTCATAGACCTTCGGCAGCCATTCACTGCGGATATTCACCAGGGAAAGTATTTCACCGGACCAGTTCCTTTGGTTTACGTCCAGAAGCGAAGTACCCGAGGCATCGGAGACATCCGTGGCAAATTCACCCGTAAGGCGGTATCTGATGTAATCCTTGGGCAAAAGTATGTGGGCAATCTGCTTATAAATTTCCGGCTCATTTTTTCCTACCCAGAGGATTTTGGGAGCCGTAAAGCCCGGAAGAACGGGGTTGCCGGTAATCCTAAGCAGCCTTTCAAAGCCCGCTTTATCCGTCATCTCACGGCATTCATCAATAGTCCTCTGGTCGTTCCACATGATGCACGGCCGCAGAATATTGCCCTTTTCATCGAGCAGCACAAGCCCGTGCATCTGTCCTGTCAGCCCCAGGCCCCTGACATCCTGATTTCTTATCCCGGAATCACCCAGCAGCCTCCTGAAGCTAATTTTAGAAGCATTCCACCAATCCTCGGGATTCTGCTCTGCCCACAGGGGACGGGGAGTAGACATCTCATATGCAGTTGTGGCACTGCCCAAAACTCTGCCGTCTTGATCAATTATAAGTGCCTTGGCACCCGTTGTACCTACATCCAGACCGATAAAGTAAGACATTTATTTTCCCTTTTAGCTTATCGTACTCTTCTGTTGTCTTTAAGGAACGGCTCGGCCAATCCCTTGAGCGCCCCTTCGGCCTCAAAGACGGGTTCAGGCGAATACTGTATTGCATAGGCTCTTCTCATCCTGTCTGTGAGGTTTGGACCCGAGCGGTGAAATACTGTGCTTGAAAAGACGACAATTGATCCTGCCGGACAAATGGCAGGCGTGCCCAATTCTTTTCCAAAGTATCCCACCCTGTCGTTTGAACCGGGGAGCGGCTTATGCTCAACTTTTTCGCGTGTTCCGGCAATCGAGTAGGGAAGAAGATAAACAGTTCCGTTCTCCTCGTTTACGTCATCTAATGGAATCCACGCGTTGACGTAGGACTTATGCGGATAATCCACATAACCTGAATCCTGATGCCAGCCGAATTCGGAGCCTTTCTTCTCGGTGCCTTTAACCACAAACTGCTCCCAGAAGAGCATCGCATTTGGGCCTATTGTAGCACGGCAGACCTCGGCCATAAGGTCGCTGAAAATAAATTCCCCCAGCTGGGGCCGGTCCTTATAAGCCAGGAACACAAAATACCGGCTGTTCCTGCGGCTTAAGTTAAGCGTATCCGTTTTCTGCCTGTCCATTTCCTCATCCTGCTGACGTATTAGTTCGGCACATTCAGAACGCAGGATTTCAAGACTCCTGTCCGGGATCACCTTATCTAAAATAAAAAAACCGTCTTCCTGGTATTTCTTTTTCTGCTCCTCCGAAACACGGAATTCCGTTAATGTTGACATAGTTTCTCCTTTCGTAATAATGATTCAGTCCCTCTTTTTAACTATCCCTCTATTCTTTAACCTTTTTCATTCAATAATCTTCCTCCATGGCTAAAAAGCTCTCTTTCGGGCTATGTATATCCACCCAGTCAGAAAGCCTTTGCCCCAGCTTTCTGCAGGCATTAATCTCCCTTTCAAGGCGCGGCTCGCCTGCAGTTACCGCTCCATAGTGAAGTGTAAACTTATCCTCAACATAATCGGTAACGCCAAAGACCAGAAAGCCGTAATTTAAGAGCATGATCAGGGCCGAAAGGCAGGATATCTCGCCTCCGCCGCCCCAACCGCCGGAAGAAGAAAATGCGCAGCCGATTTTCCCGTCGATCTTACCCCAGAGCTCGCTTTCCATATCGTCCCAGAAACGCTTCATCTTCCAGGATATGAGTCCTAACTGTGTCGGCGTTCCGACTGCAATTCCGTCGCACCAGAGTATGTCCTCGGCCTTTGCCTCCTCAACCGCTTTAAGGCGCACTGTGTGGTGCAGGTTTTCTTCCGCTCCCTGTGCCACGTAGCGCGCCATCTTTTTTGTGTTACCCGTAGTGCTGTCAAAAAGGACCAATATTTTACCCATATAGCTATGTCTCCCCAATAAAATTTATTAGTTTGCTGCCCGGAGAAGCCTGTTGGATTTTTCAGCTGCAGCATCCAGAGCAGTTTTTATGTCGGTTTTGCCAATGATGCAGTCTTCCACGGCTGATGCTATGATCTGGTTGATTTCAACGCGGTGGTAATCAATGACTCCTCTTGCCTGTCCAAGCGGTATCTGTTCAACGAAAGCCTTCATGGCAGGGTCACGTTCAAGAAAATCCTTATATGCTTTCAATTCCAGCGTGGAACGTCTTACCGGCAGGTACCCGGAAGCTTCTGAAAACATAGCCTGGACGTCGGGACTGATCACCCACTTAAGAAATGTCCAGGCCTCTTTCGGGTGCCTGCTCTGCTTAAATATTGCCAGGTGTTCGCCTGCAAGGTAGGTTGCCTTTTTAACCGGTCCCGCGGGCAATGAGGCCACGGCCCAGTCCTTATTGTTCATTTTACGGAATTCGGGTAAGTCCCAGGGACCGTCCATTATCATTGCCAGGCTCCCGGAGGCAAAGCCCATGTTGTGCGTCAGCGTATAGTTTGTAAGATTCAGTCCCGTGTAGAGCTCCTTCCAAAGCAAAAGGGCTTTAACGCCGGCCTGGCTGTTAAATTCAACTCTTGTCTGTTCGGGATTTATAACCCTTCCTCCTGCCTGCCACAGGTAAGGCTCCCACTGGAGTATCATCCAGATGCTTAAAGGTCCCGAGGCCGGAAACACCGGCACATAAAAGCCGTACTGGTCAATTTTCCCGTCGTGGTTTTTATCCAGGGTAAGCTTTCTTGCATACTCACGCAGCTCATTCCAGTCCTTTGGCGGGTGGTTTGGGTCAAGCCCGGCCTGCCTGAAAAGCGTCTTATTGTAAAGTAAGGCAAGCGTGGTGCATTCCATCGGGAGGGCATATAAAGTATCGCGCCACCTGGCAGACTGCAGCAGGGGAGGGAATATATCGTTTAATTCATCCCTCGTCAGGCCGTCACTTCCTTTAGTGAAATAGTCCATCGGGTATATGGCGTCTGCTTCAACAAGCTTATCCATGTAATCGGAGTGTATCCATGCGATGTCAGGCGCCGTGTGGCTTTGAATTGCGGTCACAAGTTTTTGTATCAGCGGGTCGCCGCTCGGAACGTACTGTGCTTTAATCTTAATATTGGGATGCTCTTTCTCGAACCTCTCTATCAGCTCGTTCAGGGCAGGAATTGTATTGGAGACAAAGCTGTGCCAGAAAGTAATTACAATTTTACCTTCGTCCCTGCTCTTACTTCCGCAGCTTGCAAGTGTAAAAGAAAATGTGGATACAAGAATGAACAGTACGAAATATTTTCTCATGTTTAGTCCTCGTTGCATTTAATTTAACACAAATTTCCCGGACAGGCACACAAGTATCAGTTACCGTTATTCATTATCTGAACATGGAAAGATAATGCTCAAAGAAGCGCTCCTTATCCACCTTTAATGCCACTTCATGAAAACCTTTGCGTTTTGATTCTTTCCAGTCTGTAAGGCCCCTATGCCCCTTCTTGTCGAGCTCTATTTTAATTTTCCCTTTCCTGAAAATACATATTTTCTCGTCAAAAATCGTTGCTGCCGCCAGGGGATCATGGAAAGTAACCTTCTTAAATTTCTTAAACCAGTAATCCGAGTAATCCAGCACCGGGCGCAGTATTTCAGAAGTGAATGTTCTCCTGAATTCATCCGGCTTCATCTTAACGCGCGATGTTACGTCCAGCCCCACTGAACGGATAAACGGGGGTCTCGACCTGAAGACTATATCAGTGGCATGATAGTCGCCGCGGGCATTCCACTCCAAAGGACCGATCGACCTGTAGCGCCTTTCAAAATATCCGCACATCAAAACCAAGCCCTTCAGCAGCGAAGGCAGCTCCGGATCTATAGAAAAAAGGATGCCGATGTTTGTAAGGGGACCGATGGTAAGGAGAATAATTTCGCCGGGGTTATCCCTCACGGTTTTTCTTAAAAATCCAATTGCCTCGCCCTTCGGGAAAGACTTATCGTGTTCCCAGTTTTTAAGCGCCTTTGCCTGCAGGGCCAGCTTCTGCTTCTGAGGAATGAGGAGGGGAGTTTCGCAGCCGGGAAAAATCGGGATGTCTTTTCCGGCTATCCTGCAGAGCGCGCTTGCCAGCATCGCTCTTTTTTCGGCCTCACCCGTAACGGTGGTAATTCCCATAAGCTCGCACTCGGAATTTGCAAGCAGGTAGGCAAGGCAAATTGCATCGTCGATGTCCGTGCCGATGTCTGTATCCAGAAGTACTTTTACAGCCATAATTATCCCGCTTAAAGTGTAGAGGTATAGTTCCTGTCTTTTCTGAATATCTCAAAATACCAGTGGGGGTAAATTTTCCCGGGCGCACTTACCTCATTAAGCACACGCATCTCTTCGCCTGAAAGCTCCCAGTTGCCGGCTTTGATATTGTCCAGGAGCTGTTCTTTATTTCTTGCGCCTATTATGACCGAACTGATGCCTGGTTTCCTCAGAAGATAGTTGAGAGATACCTGGCTGATGGAAACGTTTCTCCGGCAGGCGATCTTATCCAGCTTCTGAAGGATCTTTTCCCCTTTCCTTACGTCATAAGGAAGGTGGCTCTCGGGAGTTTTTATTCTCGTATCCTTTGGCCATTCTTTTCCATGCCTGTATTTACCGGTCAGAATTCCGCCGTGCAGCGGGCCCCAGACAAGTATACCAATTTTTTCCTCAATGCATGCCGGTAGAATCTCCCACTCGAGATCCCTCCCTACAAGCGAGTAGTAGGCCTGAATTGTAATAAACTTCTCGTAGCCTTTTTTCTCCTGAAGCATCAGAGACTTCACCAGCTGCCAGGCCATAAAATTGGAGCAGCCCGCATAGCGCACTTTACCTTCACGTATAAGGAACTCAAAGGCAGAAAGGGTTTCTTCCAATGGCACCATAAAGTCAAATGAATGCACCTGGTAAAGGTCGATGTAATCCGTATTGAGTCTTTTAAGGCTCGCATTACAGGCTTCAATTATTCTTTTTTTCGACAGGCCCGTTCCGTTTGGCCCCTCAGAGGTCCTGAAGCCGCACTTGCTTGCAATTATGGCATCTTTACGCCTGTTTCCCAGGGCACGGCCCAGCATTTCTTCCGAGGCTCCGTTCGAGTAGTTGTCGGCCGTGTCAAAGAAGTTAACTCCGTTATCAAGCGCTACGGAAGTCAGTTCATCGGCGTCGTGCTGACTGAGCTTTCCTACGTGCGTCCAGCCATTTTCACCCGTAAAGGTCATAACCCCAAAGCATATTTCGGAAACCTCAAGGCCCGAATTTCCAAGCATTCTGTAGTTCATGAGCAGTTAAAAAATTAAAAAGTAAAAATTAAAAATTAAAAAGTGATAAGTGAAAATTAAAAAGTGATAAGTTTGGAGAATTGGAAATACTCAGAGGCCATCCGGATTATGCAAATGCCCCGGGCGTTTTGGGCTTTTTAATGTCGTCTCAAAATACACGCCTTGCAGAGTTTCATAAATCTCCGCTATGTCGTGATGATCGCCGCGCTTTGTAGCTATACAGCTGCCCGCACTAATGGTATACGGCTTTCCTTCCGAGTATACGAGAGCCCGCCCCTTAAATATTATCCAGAATTCATCACAGTCGTGAAAGTGATTGTCAAATAAAGTATTCCTTGGATAATCCGCCGGGTCACCCGTATTTTCGGCTTCAGCACTCTTATCCATACTGAATACACCGCAGCCTCCGCAATCACTTTCCCAGGAGCCCCCTATGCGTATTAGTGTAACAGGCTCTTCAGAGGCTGAAACGTGAAATAGCATTGAAGTAACTTCTACGCTGCTGCCATTCGTAAGATCCTTTTTTTCATTTCCAATCATTACCGAGCAGCTTCCTTTACCCGCAAAAAGCTTTTCCTTTTCAGAACGCTTCTGAAGGCTCAGAATTATATTTGGCGGCACTTCAAGAATTTCATAATATTCAACCTCGCTCCATGAAGGCGCCCTTGAAGGCCACGGATCCAAAACAGGCATTTATATTTTTCCTCCTCTAAACTGACTTAATTCCAAGCAGTTCTTTTACAATCGCAACAGCCTTCGCCGCATCCCTTGAATAAGCATCGGCTTTAATTTCTTCCATAAATTTCTGGCTTACGGCTGCACCACCTATTACGACCTTATTATTCAGCCCTTCTGAACGCAGCGCCTCTACAACAAGCTTCATATTTCCGATTGTAGTTGTCAGAAGAGCCGACATTCCGATTACAGCATTGGGGTTCTCCTTTGCCTTGCTTACAAATTTATCAACCGGGGTATTGATGCCCAGATCAATTACCTCAAAGCCGCCTCCTTCTAAGATCATCCCGACCAGGTTTTTACCTATGTCGTGCATATCGCCTTTGACCGTGCCCAGAATTACGGTTCCCATTTTTCTTTTTTCTTCTCCCTTAAGAAACGGCTCAAGGTGCTTCAATCCGGCTTTCATGGCCTGGGCCGATACGAGCATTTCGGGCACAAAGCATTCCCCGGAAGAAAATTTCCTCCCGATCTCATCCATCCCGCGAATGAGCCCTTCTTTTAGAATCAGGCCGACTTCAATATCTTCCGCCAGAGCCTTTTCTACGAGTTCAATTACTCCATCTTTTCCCTGCATCTCAGGCGGATAAGGCGACTGCTGACTCACGTGTCCTTTAACTATAGAATTACTGATATCTTCAAGTATACCCATAATAAAGTTTCCCCTAATTTTTCCATTTTATGTTTAATGAGCACCCAATGAACGATATTCTCAGCGCCCGTATTTCTTCAGCATCGGAAGATCTGTATTGATATCGGGTCCAAAAAACTTATATATTATGAGATCCCTTTCACCCCTGTTCTCAACTTTCAGCTCCCTTTGAGCTCTGCCTGACGTAACCAGGAGCTCGTCCCGTTCAAAGTTTCCCCCTTCAATCTCAAGACCCGCAAAAAGACCTTTGCCCTTCCAGACCAGGATATTGTAGACGCCATTATCTTCGGAAGTAAACTTTCCTCCCGGATGAACTATGAGCTTTTTTCCGCTGAAGCTCAGCGTATTGTAGAATATCCAGTACTCTTCGCCCCCGGCCTGTTTAGTCTCTTCAATAAGGACAGGCGGTGTGTGGCGGTTTTCATAAAAGTACGGGTCGCCGCTTACCTCCCAGTTTATCATTTCAAGAATTATCTTCTCGCCAAATTTCTCCTTGTCCTCCGGACGCACGTCCTTATAAAGGAGATCCTTACTTATTTTATGTCGGCCTATTTTTGCCTGCATCATTGAAAACACGTCCGAGTCCTCCTGCAGCTCAATTGTAAGTGCGGTGCCGGGAGCGTGAAGCGTGCCTGCAGGGACGTGGAATCCGTCGCCCGAGATCTGCTTAAAGGCTCTTGCGTGCTGAAGTATGGAATCGTCTTTCCATTCAATGAGGTGCGGAAGGAGCAGGTCGTACTTTTTCTCCCGAGCGATGTATGGGTGCACGCCGAAGAAGGTTTCGGGACTTTTGCCCATTTCAACTTCCTCGGGGAAGTAATAAGCCTCCTCTTTGGAGTTGCAGCCTACGAGCTTTGCATGCTCCTGCATCTGGTGTATGTGGTAGGGAAGGCGCTCTTCGTAGTCGAATATTTTTGGAAGGCGGTTTAATCCTTTGTGCGTTTTTGAATACTCGCTGCCCATTATTGCTTCGGGCGCATTTTCAACCGCGTCTTTAAGCGTTATGCGCTCGCCCGAAGAGAGCATAAGGAAGCTTAAACCTTCAAAAGGCACTTCCACCTTGTTATCTGCCTTTGTAGTGGATCCTATCCAGCGCTCACAAATGCCGCCTCTTTCACCCAGCTCATACTGGCTTTCAGGGAGTCCAAGCCTTCTTCCCGGTGGAAGGAAATCCCTTGCCACCCAGGCGGGCTCAAGCCTCAAGATCCCGTCTTTTTTCTTAATTTCCCGTTCAACAACCGCTTTAATGTTAACTTCTGTTGTTTCCATTTATTTTCTCCCGTATAATTGTATTACAAATTTTGTCTCCGGAGCCTCCGAGAGGCGATTTATCTCTGGCATAAGAAACTTCCCACCAAAAGGAATTCCGTTTAGCTAAAGCTGATGCGTGTCGGCAGCATAGCGCACAAGGCTGTAGAATAGAGTTTTTGAAAAGGGGTCCTTGTTGAAGTTTTCCGCAACAGGCAGAGTGCACAAAACAAGCCTGCCTTTAAGCAGGTTCATCTGGTAGACGTAAGCCGAGTTTAAGTGCAGCCAGCCCACATACATCCCCGACAAAACGTTCCCGAAGTCTTCAGGTTCTATTCCGCCAAGCACAAGCTGCGGCGATGAATTTGAAGACTCAAGCCCCAGGAACTTCCCGAAACTTATGTCTTTGAATGGTTTTCTTTCGGACCTGATCCAGTTGAAGTTGCTGGCCCAGTTGCCGTCGTACCACTCGCTTTTTCTTGATATGACCTTAACTTTAAGCGAATCCGGTAGCTTTGTCAGCGTGTCCACAAGGCAGAGCACAGAAGCGCCGCCCTTTAATTCATTTAAGACGCTATCATCCAGCGTATTTGTAACAATGAGCTTCCCTTGGGAAGCGCCCCCGTGACTATTAAGCTGTCCTGCCAGTTCCTTTAGGCTTTCACTGTTGCCGTAAAAAGTAATTTCAGGATAACCTGTTTTATCAGGGTATGGATAGATAAATATTTCGGTATAGTTTCTGGCACAAAGAGCGCCTGCCCTGTCCACGAGCTCAAACTCCACGGTCAGCTTTTCTGGCTTCCTGAGGCTGTCTAAAGTAATCCGGAGAGTTGGAATTTCACTTACCGATGCTTCCCCTGAAATATTGACCGGAATATTTCCCCTCTGGCCTCCCGTAGCCTTCCACATGAGCCTTGCCCCTTCAAGCCCGCGCGAGGAGTAGTGTGAGATAAAAATTTTTATTTCCGGCTTTTCACCCTCCCAGTAAGTATATCTTGCGGGGCGGGGGATTATGACGTCCTGCTGCTGGATTTCCGAGATGTTTCTTGCCGAATATTTCATGTTGCGCCACATGTCAAGGAGTCCGTTGGATTCCCAGTTAATATCCGTAAACTCTGTTATTACGTAGCCCTGCAGTTCAGGCTGAAGCCTTATCTGCTCAATTTCATATTTCAGGGCCATGAACTGTGCTTTCTGGCTTTCAGCAGCAAGCTCGTCGTAGGAATGGAAAGTACCCCAAAACTTATAGTCGTTAAATCTTTTATGCACCCCTTCGGGCATTGATACGTCTACGTCCAGGAATTTACGGCTGAACCACCAGGGGAGCTTTTCCGGAAGAAGCGGAAGGCCCCAGTTGCCGAATTCCGATATCAGCAGCGGCTCGTTTTTTGTTTCTTCGGCATCATCAAACTTACTGAAAAGCCAGTCGCCCCGGTTAGCTACCGACTTGATGGTTTCATCAAACTGACGCCTGTTATCCGGAATGGAATAATAAGTATGATAATCGTTGATATCTGTCTTTACGTGGAAGTTGCCGAAGCAGGCACTATTATCCACAACGAGGCGCCCTGCAGCGAGCTCTTTTGCGCGGCCGAAGGCCTGTTTTAACCAGCTTCTCTGTTCTTCCTTCTGCATGTCGATTCCCCAGCTTTCATTTATGAGGCTTATTATTACGAGCGAAGGATGATTCCAATCCCTTTTCAGCATTAAAGAAAGCGTTTCTTCCCCCCTCCTTGCGGCCTCCGGCGTAAAGACGTCCCAGTTCGGTATTTCATACCAGACCAGCAGCCCAACCTCATCGGCTACTTTAAGGTACCTCCTGTCCGGCACCTTGATGTGGCATCTGAGCATATTAAGGCCCATTTTCCTGGCCTTCAGCATTTCATCCCTTATGTATTCCTCGGATGGAACGGAATACATGGTCTCGGGATAAAAATCCTGATCCAGTGCCGCCATGAGATAAAATGGTTTCCCATTTAAGTAAAGTTTTCTGTCTCTGGCTTCAATCTTCCTGAAGCCGAAACTCTCTGAAGACTTGCTTTTACCGAGAGAAAACTCCGCCTGGTAAAGGTTTGGCTGCTCAAAACTCCAGAGTTTTGGGTTTGATATTTTTCCCCCGTAGTGAAAACTCCTTCCGTCTTCTGAAAGCAGGGCACTTGCACTAAGAACAGTTTCCCGGAATGGGTCCTTAATTTTGATGAGGACTTTCCCAGCATCCCTTTGCTTAATATTTCCTTCCAGTACGCCTTCAATTGAAACTGTCCCGTCAATTAACGGTGTAATGTGGACGTAACTGATGCTGCGTTCAGGCTTCATTTGAATGCAGGCGCTTTGCCAGATGCCGCTTGTCTGTACGTACCAGGATTGCTTTCCATGCGGAATGTTCCAGTAGCTGATGCCTTCAGTACCCGTCTCATTTGTAAGCGGGTCCATTACCCTGAGCGTAACCTCGTTACTGCCTTTTTTTACGAGCCCTGTTACGTCAAATTCAAAAGGCGTGTAGCCTCCTTCGTGGCTGCCTGCGGGCCTCCCGTTAATGAATACGTCTGCCTTGTAGTCAACGGCCTCAAAGTGAATTATTACGCGCCCGTCTTTAGCCTGGCCTGGAAGGCTGAAGGTTTTGCTGTACCAGGCAACTCCCTGGTAGTCGCGCAGTTCAGGAAACTGTACCTGCCACGACATGGGCGCTATAGCCTCACGCCACTTAGCCTGGCTTTTCAGGTTCTCAATAGTAAAGCTTCCCGCCGTATCGACGGCAAAAAGCCACCTGCCGTCCAGTGACACCTGCTGAGACAAGGCGTAACCCGATAAGATTATGTTTGACATTGCCAGCATACAAAAGAAAAGCGCATTTTTAAGAGCCTTCATTGTACGTACTCCCTCAGTAAATTTTGCCTGAATTTTTTCCATCCCTCAATGAACTTAATTTCCTCCTGCCTTTTTTCATACCCGAAGGAGTGCCCTTGAAAGCCGCCCGTAAACCAGGCGATTGTCGCTTTCATCCATCCATCAAAAGGAGTGGATCGGTAGTTAAGGTCCTTTTTAATTTTGTCCAGGCTGAAGACTGCCGTACGCCTTACGTTAAAGGGAAACACATCCCCGTACATATGGCGGCTAAGAGGGAGCGAGTCAAAAACTTCCTGATCCACATGCACGAGTTCGGGCTTTTTATTTAAGAGGCTCCCAAGCTTATTGATGTAGTCGTTAAGCGAAAATATCTCTTCAGCCGCAACATTATATGCCTGTCCAATTGAGGCCTCGCTCTCCAGAAGGCTTGCGAAAGCCCGTGCCACATCCTCTACATATACCTCCTGGAATGCGTGGTCGCCGCTTCCGGGAACCAGGATGGGTCCTCCATCCAGAATTCTTTCTATCCAGAAGAAGTCGCGCATTGCAAAGTCGTGAGGCCCTGCAATGTAAGTCGGCCTTATCATGCTGACGGGGAAAAGCTTTTCGTCGTGGAGTTTCCAAAGGACGTCCTCGCAGGCACGTTTTTTAATGCCGTAATCCATGCCGAAGGGGTTGCGTTCGAAGTGCGGCATGAGTTCGCCCTTATCCTGGCCTTCAGTAATGGGGCACTGAATGTTGTAGGAAACCATATAGACGGATATTGTGCTGCAGTGAATAAAGCGCCCGACCTTGCCGCGGAAGATTTTTGCCGCCTGTTCGGAGCTTTTTGGGTGGTATGAGATCATGTCGTAGGCGGCGTCATAGGTGCGGTTTTCGACTAAGCTTTTAAGTGCCCTTTCCTCGCGGCGGTCGCCTGAAAGGAGTGTCAGGTTCTCATGGGCTTTAAGCCTGTTTTCAGATTCCCCGCGCGTAAAAGCCGTAACGTGGTGGCCTCTATCGAGGAGCTTTTCCACGAGCGAAGTGCTGATGAGTCCCGTTCCGCCAATTACAAGTATATCCATGTTATACCAAGGTTTTGTTTAGAGTAGTGTGTGAGTATAAAGCAATGTTACTTTTATGTTTCTTTTAGGCCCTTAAAGAGGGGTAGGGATTTACCCTCTGTGCTACAAACAAGTCGTTCACCCCGGAACTCTATCGATGAGATATCCCAAAGCCTCTCCTTCTTTGTCATTTTTTTTAGCTCCGCACTTATTTCAAGAGTAACATTTTCATTGTAAGTGCGTGCCCTCCTGCCTGAAGGCGGCAGATGTAAATTCCGCTTGCGTACCTTGAGGCATTGAATACGGCCGTGTAGTTGCCCGCGTTTTTATAGCCCTCATTAAGCACTTCCACTTCCTTGCCTAATATGTCGTAAACTCTGAGGCTTACCGGACCGCTTTTGTCTATTGTGTACCTGATTGTAGTTGAAGGATTAAACGGGTTCGGGTAGTTCTGCTGCATGGCAAACGACTCGGGCACCGTGCTGGAAGAGGCCACGTCAACTCCTGAGACCACCATTGCCGTATCCGCCAGAAGCATAACTGAGGCCGAGTAGCCGACCATATACAGCTTCAATGCCGCGAGCTCGCTTAGCTTTCCTGAAATAACCTTTCCGCTTATAAGATCACTCATATAATACGTCTTCGTTGAATCAAGCCCCAGCTTCGCTACAGGAATATTTACCTGTGCCGTAACAGGATTTGAGTCCATGTTTAATACCGTAAAAATGTTCTGGCTGTTTACCCACCTTCGGAAGGCAAAAACATTTTTATTAGGGCTTGCACTTTCTTCTTCGTAGTTGTTACCATAGAGAGCAGGAACCGACTTCCTGAAACTGATCAGCTTCTGATAGTATGGGAAGAGCCCCCTCTTGTCGGTCGACTTAATGGATTTGCCCGAAGAATAAATCGGGTAATCGTCGTATGCATGCCCCGTAATGCCGGCTTCCTGGCCGTTGTAGAGCATCGGGATTCCGTTTAATGAGAACTCCAGTGCTGCGGCCATCTTAGTCTGATCCAGCGAGTGGTGTGTTATAAAATGATATGTATCGTTATTTTCAAGAAACCTTAATATCTTTGCGTTCTGGCCGTAGCCCTTGCCGTTATTGTTAAGTGAACTCCGCAGCGGCGCTGAGCGTCCGTTGGTGAAAGTCGTGTTAAATATCGTGGGATTTTTGGACGGATCATAATCGGTCTGCCAGACCCACTGTGAAACCCAGCTCTCGGAGGCAGCCCAGTCGAAGGCAGCATCAAACCTTTCGTCAAAAACCTCTGGCCACGTGGCCTTATCTTCTGCAAGAAGTAAGCAGTCGGGCTTTATTCTTTTTAGGACGAGGCGGAGCTGTTTTGTAAATTCAGGCTTTCTGGCCGTTACACCCCAGATGGCGTCGAAGCGGTAACCGTCAAGGTCGTACTTTATTAGCCAGTACTTTACGGCCTCAAGTATCCAGCGCTGCACCTCGGGGTTGTCGAAGTTCAGATTCGGCAGCTCGCTCCAGAAATAATTCCAGAACAGGCCGTCTGCCGTATTCTCATGCATCGCGTAAGGGGTTCCTGCGGGACTTTTCTTCCGCTGGTAGTAATTCCAGTAATGTGACTTCTCCTTAAATTTTACCGAGTTCTGTGCATAGGGGTGATAAATGGAAGTATGATTAGCCACAAAGTCGAACATCACCTTAAGGCCGTTAGCTTTGGCAGTCTTTATAAGATTCCTCAAGTCGGTCTCGGAGCCCAGGTCGCCTCTAAGGGAGAAATAATCCGTAACGTCATAGCCCATTCCGCCGCCGTGGGTCCTGTAAACAGGCTGAAGCCAGATGGCCGTAATACCGAGCTCAGCCAGCTCAGGAATCTTTGCCGTGATGCTCTTAAACTGGTTGCTTTCAGTAAAGGTGTACGGCGTAATTTCGTAAATGACCGCCCTGTCTATCCACGCGGCATGGTCGGTTCTAATGTTAAAAGGTTTTACCCCTGCCGAATCCACGGTAACATAAGTACGCGCTTTTACGGTATCGCCGTCTGAAGCTGCAACGGTAAGGTTAAAATAATACTCCCCGCGTGCCGCGTCCTGCGGCATGCTGAAGGTGGCCGTATTTCCTTGCTGAGAAGTAAGCACGCCTGTCACAGGGTTTAACTCGTCCTCGCTCCAGAGGTATGTAAGCCCGGCGCTGTCGGGGTTTTCCACCACTTCGCTTTTAAGCGTAACAGTTCTTCCCTGAATTTCCGCATAGGCATATATGTCCGGGCGGAGTTTGTAGCCAAGGGTAAGTTTCAGCGTATCCGAGTAGGCTTTTTTTCCGCTGCTGTCGGCATTTACATAAACCGTGTTTACGCCTTCACCTATTTTTAATTGTGCGCTAAAGGTAAAGCTGTCTGCTGCCACAGTAACATTTTGCCCCTTTCCGTTCAGAAAAAGCGTGGCACTGCTTGCGGCGAGCCCTTCGATGTGACCTTTTATCTGCTGCTGCTGGCTCCAGACCGTTGCCGACATTTCATCAAGCACTACCTTCTGGGCAAAAAGCGGCATTGAACCGAAAAGCATCATAAAGTAAATCAACTTTCTCATTATATACCCTACCCGCTATTAATTTTTATGTTTAAGCTGTTTTTAAGTCTTACTACTCCGGTTTTCTCTAAAGGTGTTGCAAAATCCGGTGCCATCTTTTCCCATGTGCATTCGGAATTTTTTACTTCTGCTTCTGCTAATACCTGCCGTACGTTTTTGCTACTTCCACCATTTTGAATAGGTTCTCATCCGGCGTGTCGCGCCCGCACTGATCCCCGGTTGAAAGAATGAATCCTCCGTCCATTGCCGCTTCATCAATCAGGCGTTTCGATTTTTCCTCCACCTCTTTTGCCGTAGCATTGAGCATGAACTCTGTTGTATTGATGTTGCCTTTGATACAGAGCTTATTTCCGACGCGCCTTTTGGCTTCCTTTAAGTCCACATTCCCGCAAGGGGGCTCCTCCAGAGGCTCCATTGACATGAGGTCAGTTTCTTCGGCCACCATTTCCACCAGCTGCCACGACTTCCCGCATATGTGCAGGTGTGAAATTGTATCATGTTCCTTGCAGATCCTCGTCGCCTCTTTAATAAACGGGAGCTCATATTTGCGGAATATCTGCGGGGAGCTTACGCTAAGGCTTGCGCTTGAGCCCCCGAGCATGATAATGTCGGGCTTTGCCTCAATCATCGCCCTCACGTTTGCAAGGACCCACTCCATCCAGAACTCATGCACGCGCTCCATGAACTGTGGCTCCATCATAAAATCCATAAACATCTGTTCAAATCCGCCTTCCCTGTAGAAAAACCACCAGTCCTGAAATACCGGCACCATCCCCATGTAAATCCCATTATCTCCCATGCGCCCGCGGTCGTTAAACTGCTTCTCCCATTTCCAGCCTCCGCGGCCCATTAAAAGCTGAAGCTTCTCAAAATCCTCCTCGAGGTTTTTTACCGGCTTTTCCAGCCTCCATGGGGGTTCATCCTTAAAATAAATTTCCTTTTCGCTTATGTCGCCTTTTTCCGTGCGGCAAATCCTCTCGGCCAGCTTTCCTTCGGGAACGTCCTTAATTGTCGTCATAAATTCCGGGGCTCCTTCAGGACGTATTTCCTTGAGTCCGCCGTACATATAAAAGCCGTCCATGTTGAAATACTTTACCGCACTTACGTAAGCCTCACTGTGCGTAGCCGAGGTCCAGCCGTTGTGCTCCCTGCCATCCAGGTGTATCTCATAAAAGGGTCTTCCGGCCAGACGGTCCGGGACCATTACGGATATGTCGGGACTTACCGGCACGTGGTCGGCTATTTCCCCGCGCATGGCTTTCAGTATTCTTTCCTTTGCTGTCATTTTAATGTTTTTCTCCTAAATTTCAGGGCCAAATTTCTCAGGTCTCAAAAAATTCCGAGGTCTCAAATCTTAGATCCGCGGGGCAGTTTGCCCCATGCATTAAGAAGCCCTTTCATCCTGAAGAATGAGAGCTTTGGCGTACTGTCTTCCCTTACAAGCCCTCCGCTTGGTATGAAGGGGCGGAAATCCGAAAAGTCGTACCAGTTTACGGCCTTCACCAATGGACGGCTATAGTAAAGGTTATAAACCTGCTCAAGCCAGTCTGCCTGCAGCTCCTCATCCCAGTGGCGATGCCATTCGTAAGGGCCATCCGCAACTTTCATGTCGCCCGAGGCAACCATCTTGTTCGTGGGACCGGCCGAGGCCCCGATTTCAGTTATATAGATCGGCTTACCGAACTTCTCGAGCCTTTCTAAAAGGCGCACTATATCCGAAAGGTCGCGCGCAGGGAAGTATATCTGGATTCCGAGGACGTCATAGTCAACACCTGCCTGAGTTATGTCTTCAAGGTATTTCCTCGGGGACCTCAAAGGGCGCGTTGCATCCATCCTTGCCATTCTGCCCCTTGCGGCATACTCGGCCCATGGACAGCAGTTATTAAGTATCTTTACCACTTTCGGGTTAGTTTCCTTTGTCTTGTTGCAGGCAAGGCGTACAATTTCAGTTATCTCTTCCGGCGTATGGTTGTGAACGTTTGCCCAGTCGTGGTATTCATTTACAACTTCCCACTGGAGCACTTTATCGCCGTAATGGCTTACCAGGTCCTCTGTATGCTTTTCCACGTATTTCTTCAGCTCGTCGAAATTTTTATTCTTAAGCCAGTCGGGTGTAACCGTGGGGTGGAACCAGAAAAGGGGCCTTCCCTGAATTGTAACATCATTCTCCAAAAGCCAGTTTACGATGTCGTCCTTGATTCCCCAGTTATAGTGACCTTCACGCGGTTCAAAAAGCTCATACCAGGAGTCCCACACATAATGCGTTACGGTGGCAAAGTTAAAAAGCTCAACAAACCTCTTCGTAAACTCTTCACTTTTTGCCCATACGTACTGCCGGCTTTCACACCCGAAGGCCACGTTGTTGCGCGACTTTTTCTCTATCTCCAGGGCTGCTTTCTCGAGCTCAATTTTTTCTCCCGCCCATAGAGCATATTCCAGTGATTTGTCAGCCAGGCGTGCACTTTTCTCGCCATCCCTTATTTTCTTCCCGGCGTCTTCAAGGAGTTCTTCGGAGGCTGCAGTAAGGTGCTTTACTTCGCTTGAGAAAACGGCGCCTTCTTTTTCATATGATGACCTGACTTTCCTGTTCCTGACAACCCTTGAGCGTGCAAATTCAAAGTTGAGGCTCCCTTGGGGCTGAAATTCCGCTGAAGTAAAGAACTCGCCTCCGTTGTCGGCCGAAAGCCAGATGTAACCGAAGCCTTCAACAAACCAGCGCGCATTTATGGAATACTTCTTACTGCCTAAATCCTCCGGGACTTCAATTCCATCCTGCGTTATGCTGACCTGCGACTTAAAAGGATCCTCGTTTTCATCGGCCAGGTACACAAAATCCATCTTCGGCATCCAGGAGTGCGGATATGGAACGAGCGCCCGGGATCTCAAAGCGCGGGCAAAAACCCTGTTAAAGCCTGAATAGATTGGTGAGGCTGCAAGGGCGGCACCTCCAAGAGCCGTATAGCGCAGAAATTCTCTTCGTGAAATTGTTTTCAAATTGGACCTCTTTTAATTAGCTGGTTTATCGGGTATGATGTTTTTAGGAAGCTTCTCTTAAGACCTTACCAGTTTCCATTTCATCTTGAGGCTTTCAAGCCTTTCATAGGCCGGCTTAACCTCGCCTTTTGGCGAAGACAACAGTCCACCATTTTTTATAAATGAATAAGGGTCAACAAAGTCGTACCAGTTTACTGCCTCAATCCACGGCTTGCTGTAAAGGATTGTATAAATTTCCTCGAGCCAGTCGGCCTGAAGTTCCTCGTCCCACGGACGGTGCCAGTCGTACGGGCGCCTTGGGATATCCATTTTACCCGAGGTAATAGTTTCAACTGAAGGGCCCGATGAGGCCCCGAGCTCGGTAATCTGAACGGGCCTTCCGAACTTCTTTATGCGTTCGGTAAGAAGGATTGTATCCATCAGGTCGCGGTTTGTATAAGGATAATAAAGCTGCTGCCCGGTGATCGTAAAATCCACATCCGCCTCGTAAAGCATTTTTAAGTACTGGTGGGGAGTAACAGGCGGATAGCGTTTTTCTCCTTTTTCCCACTTCTTCAGCTGTATATAGTCTGCCTGAATGCAGCAGTTGTTTATGAGCCGGTGAACCCTGGGGTTAACGGATTTTGCGACTTCGCATCCAATCTTTGCAATTTCCACCATCTGGTCGGGATTCAGGTGGAGCACATTTCCCGGGTCGTGTGCCTCGTTTATTATCTCCCAGGCATACATTTCACTTCCGTAGTGACTTAAAAGTGCGCGCGTGTGGTTTTCAACGTATTTCAAAAGCTCGGGATAGCTTTTCTTTGAAAGCCATTCCGGGGTGCAGCATTCATCGGCCCAGAAGACGGGGCGCCCTTCAACCGTAACGTTCTTTTTCTTTAACTCCTTAAACTGTTCATCCCGGTTTTCAAAAATGTAGCGACCTTCCTCTTTTTCAAACGAGGGCAGGTAATGCGTAATAGTAGCATAATTAAACACATTTGTAAAGAGCTCCAGGAAGACTTCTTTATCCATATGCGGATAGCCCTTTGTATCGCAGCCGAAAAAGAAATCCCTTCTGGGCTGCCGGCTTTCAATGTCGTTGCGTGCTTTTTCCACTTCCATTTTTTCCCCGGCCCACATCGAGTAGTAAAGAGACTTCTGTGCAAGCCTTGCGCACTTTTCATTGTCCCTAATGGCCTTTTCAGCCTCAAAGATAAATTCTTCGGAAAGCTCAAGAAAAGGCTCCAGTTCGCGCGAGGGCTCAAAGCCCTCCTTCCTGAATTCTGCCAGGCGCTTTCTTACTCTTGCCGCGCGCGACTTTGCAAGCTCGTAGTTGAGGTTAAGCGTGCGGCTTTTTCCCATTGCGGGAAGGCTGTAAAACTCACCCCCATTGTCCGCGGTCATGTATATGTAACCGAAGCCTTCAACATTCCAGCGCACGTTAATTCCAAAGTGCTCCTTATCCTGAACGTCGGAGACTTTTACTCCCTCGGCTGAGTCCGAGTAGATATTTGACTGGAATGCATCCCACTGTTCGTCGCTTGTAAATGCCCAGCACGGGAAATCCCAGTCGCTTTCACCCAGCGTGTCAATTGACTTTACGAGTCCAAGGTGAGGACCCCTTCCCGACTGCACGAAGTAGGGCCTGAAAATGAGATCTCCTTTTTGAGTGTTTAACCGGGTCCTGGACCTTGTAAGTATTTCTGGTGCCGGGGAAATTGCACTGGCGCCAAGGACAGTTCCCGCAGCTGCAAGCGCTGTATTTTTTATAAATTCTCTCCGGCTGATCACTTGCCCCTCCAGATTTTTATTGAAAAGTAACTATTTTAATGTCTGATTCCCGGCAGCCTTTAGGACTTTGCCGGCAGTGATTTCCAGTACTCTTTTAGCTTCAGGAGCCTGTCAAACGCGGGCTTCCTTTCCCCCTGCGGCGAAGAAAGCAGTCCCCCGTTTTTAATCCATGCATACGGGTCAACAAAGTCGTACCAGTTTACCGCCTCAATCCACGGCTTGCTGTAAGCCATTGAATAAATTCCCTGGAGCCAGTCGGCCTGGAGTTCCTCGTCCCACGGGCGGTGCCATACGTAGGGCTCTTTCGGCAGGTCCAGCCTCCCTGAGAATATGGAATCCTTTGTCGGGCCCGAGCTGGCACCTACTTCTGTAAGCTGCACCGGACGGCCGAACTTCTCCAGGCGCTCAACCAGGATTATTGTATCCTGAAGGTCCCTGTATGGGAAATACATCTGCTGCCCGGTAATGTTGAAGTCCACGCCCGCATCCACCAGGTCCTGCATAAACTGGTGCGGTGTCCTCTGGTGGTACTTTGCATCCAGGTCCCCCCATTTTTTGAGCTGCACATACTCGGCATAGGGGCAGCAGTTGTTGATTAGCCTTTTTACCCTGGGATTAGTGTCTTTTGTAACCTCGCATGCAAGGCGCGTAATTTCAACTATCTGTTCGTTGTTGAGCTGAAGCTCATTTGCCCAGTCGTGGATTTCATTTACCACTTCCCAGGCATACATCGCCTCGCCATAGTGCGAAACAACTTCACGCGCATGCTTTTCGACATACTTCCTCAGCTCATCGTACGACTTTCTCCTGAGCCAGTCGGGTGTAACGGAACCGTAAAACCATAACAAGGGGCGCCCTTCGACCGTGATGTTTTTACTTTTAAGCTGCCTTAGGACCGCATCCCTGAGGTCATACCTGGTGTCTCCTTCCTGAGGTTCAAAGTCCTGGTATGAATTGCTTTTAAGGTAATGCGTAATTGTTGCATAATTAAACAGACTTGCAAAGTCCTCCATAAACGTATCGGGGTCCATCTGGTAGAAGCCCCTTGCATCGCAGCCGATAAAGAAGTTGGGACGGTAACCCCGCTTTTCTATTTCGCTTTCAGCCCTGGAGAGCTCCAGCTTTTCGCCTCCCCACATAGCATAATAAAGTGCGGCCTGTGAAAACTCGGCGCACTTCTGAGCCTCCTGCATCACTTTACCGGCATCGGAAAGGAAATCTTCCGAGAGGTCAATGAAAGCCTGAGAGTCCTTTGAAGGCTTCCAGCCGGGCGATTCCTCAAGAAACTTCTTAAGGCGTCTTCTGTTCCTGTAGACCCTGCTTTTTGCGAGCTCGTAGTTAAGGTTAAGTTCGCCCGTGGCCCCTTCTTTGGGAAGGCTGTAGTATTCACCCCCGTTATCGGCCGTAATATAAATGTAGCCGAAACCCTCCACGTTCCACCTGACGTCGATACCGAATTTATCTATTCCTTCGGTATCTGAAATCTTTACCCCGTCTTTTCCCGAGGTAATATTTGAATGGAATGCGTCCCAGTTTTTGTCACTTGCATATGCCCAGTCCAGAAGGTTCGGCCCGCGTCCTTTCTGAACGTAGTACGGCCTGAAAAGGAGTTCTCCCTGAAGGGTTCTTGTGGCCGTCCTGCCCCGGGTAAGTATCTCCGGCATTGCCTGGAGCCATTTTGGTATTAAAAGCGCCCCGGCTCCGGCCACGGCTGTTTTTGCTAAAAATTCCCTGCGGTCTATGGCTTACCTCTCTTAAAAAATGTTACACGTGTTTATTTACTCAAAGATTCCTGGTACTTCTGCCTGTATTGCTTTTTATAGTCATCTACTGCCTTGTTATAATTCATTGCGGGATAGTTTTTCTGTTTTACCCACTCTATTGTGACTTCTTTCGTATTTAATGGAAGCTCTGCTTTGTTATTGCTTGATGGAACCGTTTTTCCGTCAGCCTTAATAACCCCAACATTCATAAAGTAGGGCAGGTGAAGAATGATTCTGGATGGATTGCTGTTAAATTTATTGTTGAGCCTGATGTTTGCCCCGCTTTCTTTTACCGTTAAATCAATATTGACCTGCCCGAAATTTGTCGGCGCCCTGTGGACAGTTATAATGTCGCCTTCTTTTAACCATTCCGGTGACAAAGCCGAGAACAGGTGCAGTTCCCCGTTTTCCTCGCGCACCATCATGTTCCTTAGAAGAGTCCTGAATTCGGCCGAGAACCAGCCGTGCGGCGTAAGATTCATGCTGAAGTCCCTGTTCCCCCAGGGAAATATGGTGTATTCAAAACCCGTGTGTGTTGAGCCCGTATGCATGAGTACAGCATAGAATTCCCCGAGGGCTTTCTCCTGCTCGCCGCGAATCAGCTCGGACTGTGTGTTGTTCATCGTAAGATAATGGTGGAGATACCGCCCGTTGGCATAAGTCATTATTCCTTCCTGATACTTTGACCTTGTAACCTGCAGAGTCTTTGTTACCATGGGATCAAAAGGGTCAAGGATAATTTCAGGATAAAGCGTAAGCATATTGCCCCAGTCGTTTCCGCCCTGTCTGTCGAGTCCCGGGGTGATGTAGCCCTCAGTTCTGGAAGTCACTTCCTTAAGGCGCTTCATCAGATTTGATAAATAGTTATCATATTCCGCCTGGTATGTTTTTGCGTCCTCAGTTCTTCCCAGGGCATTTGCAAGGACGATTACATTTTTAAGTCCGGCCAGTGCCAGGAAGTTATGCCCCGTTACGCGTCCTGTTATATCCTCGTTGTCACCCGGCGTTGCAACAGGGAATAGGTGCAGTGAATCTTTCTCAAGCGTATTCTTAAGCCACACGAATGCTTTCTGAACGGAAGGGTAGACTTTTTCGGCAAACTGTTTGTCGCCGGTTATAAGGTAATGCTGCCCGTAGGCCCACATGGTCTGCCCCCAGCCGTCGAGCTGTCCTCCCTGCGAGACGAAGTTTCCATCCGGCTGCTGCCAGCGCGGGAAAAAGTCCAGCACCTGACGCGCAAAGTCGTGATAGCCCGAGATATCGTACATCCTTAATATTGAAGCCGCATCCCTCAGCCAGAACTGGTCGTACTGAAATTCATTTACGTTCTGGACGTAATCCTCCCCGTGTTTATTGCGCGCAATCAGGTCATAGAACAGGTTTGCCTTAAACGTATTGTTTACCTTTTCTTCGGGAAGAGTTATCTCCATGCCGCGCGAGAGGATGTCTTCCCAGAATTTAACAGTCCTGTTTAAGTATTCATCGTGCGAAGCCTTTTCAATCTGGCCAGAAACGGGGTCATTTTTGTCAATTGCAACATATGGCTCCCTGAAGTCGAGGCTCACTTCCTTGCCCGGCTCGAGCATAACCTTGTAGTGAACGATTCCGACGGGAGTTGTAGGAAGTATCAGCATTTTTGCCGGCCCCTGGCTTCCCGCCTCATTATAGCCCGTCTTGAGCGTCATTACTTTTTCAATCATGTTTTCTTTCGGAAAGGTATACATGAGGCGCCCGTCTTTGAAGAATGCCTCATCGGAAAAAGAATACTCGGAGTGGACGTTAAACGTGTCGCCCCCCTGCTCAAATTCCCCCAGTTTCTTTGCCTTCCATGGGCGCCCGAAACGGTTGTCGCCTACACCCCAGTCGGTATTTTCATCATTCTGATACCTTATGCCGCTTGAGAAATATGCCGTCCTGGCTTTTGAATCGTTGTTTTTAATTTTAACCCTTATAAAGTTAATAAGCGGGCTTTCAGGGTTGCCGTCAAGGGTTGCGGCAAATGCCTCCACAGAGTAGGCTAAGTCGCTGCGCTCAAATTTATACTCAATTACAGGAAGATAACCTTTAAGAAGCGTCTTAACCCTCTGGTTTACCGGCACCGGAGGGTTGCCCGTAAAAAACATCAGTTCACCCGACCCCGTATAGAAATAGCCCTCGGGCGTAACCAGTGTGGCTTCCTTGCCGTCCATTACCCCTATTACGTCCGTTGGCTTGCTGAAATAGCAGAAGGGCTCACCCTCACGGTCAATTGAAGGATCAAGTACCTGGGCCTGAAGGGGAAGGTAGAGGTAAAGGCAGAGGTAAAGGCAAATGCCTGTAATATGGACTTTCCTTATATTCATAGAATTTCCTGTTATTGGGGTAGTGTCCACTCGCTTAAAAAGGTCTTAATGCTTAAAGACCCGATCTGTTTTCCGTCTGATAAAGCGTTCCAAATAACCTCATAAGGACCCCGGGAAGCTTCCGCAGGAGCAAATACGAAGGTCTCTATCGGATATGTTTCTCCCGGCGCCAGGAAGTAACGCCCTTCACCAGAAGAAAGCCTGAATCCTTCGGGAAGCTTTGCCTGAAGCGTAACAGTAACGGAATCCTTTGTATTGTTTCTTATGATTACCGGAATATTAAGGTAGCTCCCGTAGGCCACGTTTATCTCGGGCTTTATAAGGGGACCTACATTTTCAATGTTATGCGCCCGCCAGAAGTCCTCGTAAAAAGAAAAGGGCCCGCCAAGCTGAATGCCGAGGCCTTCAGGTTTCCGGGGCTCATATCCTCTCGGGGCAACGTATGGGTGCGCGCCACTTGTAACGCCTTCAAATACATCACCTTCAGGACTGCACCTAACGACAGATTTCCCAAATATGAGGTGAAACCTGTTGTGGTAGTTCTTGAATTCCGTAAAGTCACCCGTTTTCTGTGCCTTCAGGCCGGACTCGGATACGTCACCCTGCGTCAGGTGAGGGGTATTCAGCTCCGAGGCAATTTCATAATAAGGAAGCTTCCTGGAAGGAGAGATCTCCGAAGCGTCAAACTTTGGACCCGGCGCAATTACTTCCTCATCGGCATCTGAGAAGTAATAGATTTTATTTGCCTGCCATGGATTTAGGCCTTCATTAAAGTTGCCTATGTCCATCCTTTCCCTTGGCGTTGCTACCTGGTCCGGAAAGGCCGTCGGATCACCCGCCATGTCAAAAGCCTCCGTTGCAACGACGCCCGAGGCCTGGTGGTCACCGTGGTTTTCACCTGCGACAAAGTGCGGAAGCCAGGTAAAGATTACCTCCGGCCTGGTGAGCCTGATGAACCTTACCATACTTTCAAGCGCGGCCCCGTGCTTGAGGTTTTTAAGGGCATGCAGAACGTCCTGCCCCGGAGTGTCATAACCGTTTAGGAACCAGACATTCTCAATTCCAAACTTTGCAAGGGCTTTCCTGGCTTCAATCTCGCGGATTTCTCCCATGGCCTGCGACTGTTCGATCCCGATAGAGTTTCCGCCGCCCTGACCGCGATTTGTATAAATTACGGCTACTTTCCTGTGCTCGTCAAAGATCAGCTTTGCCAGGTAGCTTCCTACGGCAGTCTCGTCATCCGGATGAGCTACAACAAGAAGCACGTCTGCCTTATAGCGCTCATCGGGCTTTATGTTCCTGTTGAGCTGACCTTCCTGTGCATAGAGCGTTGAGATAAAAATAACAATTAAGGCAAGAGTTCTAATTTTCACAATGTTTAACTCCCATACTTGATAAAGTTAATTTTTGTCAAACCTCATTTTTCAGGCTTTTTCTGCTTGCTCCGCAACCGCACTTTTCCTTGGCTCCTTAACGGCAAATAAAAGCCACAGTGCAGAAGAACCGGCAAAGATGCAGGCCAGGATAAAAACCATATTGTAGCCGTACACGTTGGCAATCCACCCTCCTAAAAGTCCTGCCAGGCTGAAAGGGGAGGTAACCATATTGGAAAGTGCCACATACGTAGGACGGTTTTCTTCGGCACACAGTTCAGCTATAATAGGAAGTTTCGAAAGCTGGTAAAGCCCTGCCGTAAATGCAGAACCAATAAAGGCTAACGAGTAGGTTGTAACGTCTGACGCAAAAAGTGCCGCAAGGGAAGCCATTGCAGTAAAAGACGCGGCTAAAAACATGTTAAGTTTGTGCCCAAAGCGGTCTGCCATATATCCAAAGAACATGTTCCCAACGATGGAAAAGCTCATATAAATAATTGTAAAGTTTCCCACATAGCTGTCTGCAAGCGAAAACCTGCTGAGAGCATTAAGCCCGTAGAAAACTTCTGCCATGAGCGCTATTATTAGCAGCGCGTCTGCAATAAGAAAATTCCTGTAGTTTCTTTCGTTTTTCAGTATGCCCGGAAGCAGCCTGAAAAATTCCGTCAGCCCGAGATTTCTTTTCTGAATGTCGGCTTTGTCCTCCTTTAGAAATACCTGGAAAACGTATGAAACCATCATGACAATAAAAGCAGTCAAAAAAAGCAGGGAAAAGTTGTTCGGGTAGGAATACCTGCCTAAAACCGCCTTTACCAGCCATCCTCCCAAAATTCCAAGCAGAGCCCCTAAAATGATCCTGCTTGCAAAGAGCCTCCCGCGCAGCTTTACCGGAGTCAGCTTTGCGACGAGATCGAACCAGCCCGGAAGATTAATGCTTCCGGCAATTGCAGCCAGAACGAAACAGAAGAAAAAAAGCATTAAACCCGTGCTGCGGCTTACCTTTGAAATGACAAAAAAACTTAATACTGAAAGCAGGAGCCACGGCAGCCTCTGCCCTAAGGCCGTCCTTAAGAGCAGGACTTTCTTAAATGGAAACCTGCCGGAATAATTGGCAACAAGTATCTGCGGAAAATTAAAACCCAGGGTCCAGAAAATCGGTATCAGCCCTACGGCTACGTTGCTGCCTCCGATTTCTCTTACAAAAACCGGCAGTACAACCGTGAGTGAAATACAGCTCATCGCAAAGGCGTAGAGTGCGCCGTCTGCCGTGTTGCAAAGAAAATTCCTTTTTACCCATGGGTCCGACCTGTATTCACGAAACCATTTAAGCACAATATACCCTTACTTCCTTTGCTTCAAGTTTAATTGGGGCAATTACCCCTTCTTCTTCAGCGTCCGGCGTAAAAGTTATTTCCTCTCCCGTAAACTGCTCCTTCATGCAACTGATGTCCTTGAAGGGAATGCGAATCATCGCTTCCACGCTCTGATGCTTAAGGTTCTGAACGATCACCATAATTTTTTCATCCCCGCCCTTAAGCACGTCAACTCTCAGCCTTGCGCCTCCGTAGACATATGGCTTCTTAATCTTAACGTTCATTTCAACAAGGCTTGCAATAGCCTCGCCATTAAGGAGGTTCTCATTCCTCAGGAACGGAAGCCCCAGGTAAGAACCGATTAAAACGGCTTTCCCTTTTCCGTAGCTCGCCTGCGTTATTGCGGGTTCACCGCTTGCAAAGCGAGCAATAACTTCGGCGCCTTCGGTAATGAGCGTCTCCTTGACTATTGCACCTCTTAGCTTATCACCCTGGTCTAGATAAGGCAGGTCCCTTACCACTTCCATCTCAACTGAATTGCTGCCGCTCAAAGGATCCAATAGCCCTGCCTGAAACCTGAGGACTTCTTTTGAAACATTTTCTTTTATCTTTTCCCCCTTTCGGATAAACGAAAGGTCCTTAATAATATCTATTTCCGAGACCGAAGTTTTTGCCGCAGGCTCAACAACACCCTGATGCGCCATGAAAACTTTATCCAGGCCATATCCCGGGACTATCCTTTCGTGGTGCCCTTTTTCAACGTTCCAGCCGGCAAAGTAAGCTTCTCCTATAAGCACCCCGCCTTCATTTACCCATTGTTCCAGTGCCCTGCAGACTTTTTCACCCAGGTAGTAGGGGAAAGGTATATAAAGAGCCTTATAGTCTTTCAGTATGTCTGCGTCGAATTCCATCGGGTGAATGAAATCCACCACAAAGTTGTGCTCATAAAGCGCGCGGTGAACTCCAAGGAGTGAGTTTGTTGCCGTTTTTTCATTCCCCGTAGAGGCCCAGGCGAAGACCTGGTTTTCAGGGTTATAAAGTATTGCTACTTCAGCCTTAAGCGGTTTTGCATCAAGCAGGAACCCGGCATTTTTCTGCAGAACACGCCCCGTCTCAGAAAATGCATCGAGCCACAAGGTAGGCTTCCCGTCCAGTGTCGTAAGCCCCCAGGCCGGCGCCTCGCGCCCAAGAATTTCAGGACGGTACTGCCAGAAGATGAAACCTTTGAGGTTTCCCGCAACGCCGCGGAAAATGAGCCTTTTTACGTCGTTATTGTCTATAAACCTGGGTGTGTCCAGTGTATAGCCCGGAAGCATTAGCATCTCGGCTGAGATGACCGGCTTACCCTTTGAGCATGAACGCAAAACGTCAATCATCATAGCGTCATCCATCTGCGTAAAGCCGTGCAGGTCGCCATACCGGCCAACGTTCCACGGGTCACTTGCAGTTGATGTAACGGGAAAGCCTTGAATAAAGACGTGATGACACATGAGCGGGTGCCTGCCTTCGTCAATTTCACGTGCGGCGTCAAAACGCTTTCTTACATTTTCACCTATCGTATTGACAAAAAACATTCGCCAGTCGATTACGTCGTTAAAAGTATTGCGTGTCCTTGGAAGCTCAACCTCGTCAAAAGCTCGGTAATTGCGATTCCAGGCAGTGTTTAACTTTTTTATGTCCCCGTACTTCTGTTTTAACCAAAGCCTGAACTTCACACTGCAGTTATCACAGTAGCAGAGCATGTCGCCCATTTTTTCGGCGTTATCCGCGTAAAGCCTCATTTCTGCCATGCTGCTCGTAAGCTCGGGTTCACTTGCAACGTTCCATATTTCAAGCGCGGAGTGATCTTTATAGCGCTTTACAGCTTCTTTGAGAAAAGCTATGAGGTGCCCAAGGACAGCGTCGTGGTTAAAGCAGTATCCAAGCCCTCCGATTTGCCTGTGGGGCTGAGTCTGCGGCCCGATCTTCCGGCCATCCAAAGTAACCATTGAGGCATCCGGATATTTAGTATAAATCCATGCAGGTGCCACGTCAAATATTGTGTTCAGCATTACTTTCAGGTTGTGCTTTGAGGCCAGCTCCATCAGGCGGTCTATATCGTCAAAATAATATTCACCCTCGGCAGGATTATTCCATCTCCACTGTATCCAGAACTTAACCATATTAAAGCCCAGACTGGCCATATTTTTCAGATCATCTTCCCAGTCTTCTTCCATGGGAGAGGGAGCGCGGTAGTACTGTGAACCAAAGGGGAAATACGTGTCTTTTATGAGATGCCGCATTATAGTTCCGTTTCTTTTATGTTTTGAATTTTCTAAATGACAAAAGGCGAAAGATGCCTGAAGCCGAGCCTAAGGCCATTTTTAATTTTTTCCTCCGTCCCTTCCCATACAGGATCTTCATGCTCAATTGAAATTACATGGTTATATCCGTTTGCCTGAAGCTTTGAGATAAAGCGGTTCCAGTCTATTTCCCCGAGCCCCGGTATCCGGTAGCGCCACCAGCCCGACTTCCATGGGACCGGCTCAATCTGGCGCCCGAAAAAGCCGTATTCATACTGCCCCTGCGACAGTATTTCCGTATCCTTTGCGTGCGCATGAAATATTTTTTCTGAAAAGTCTTCTATTACCTGCAGGTAATCTATGCCAAGCCAGTAAAGGTGCGAAGGATCCAGATTCAGCCCGAAGTTCTCGCTTGGCACCTCGTTAAACAGGGCATCCCAAAGTTCAGGCGAGTAGGCATAATTGCCGGGAGTTGCAAACTTAAGCCACCCTTCCATTGGACAGTTTTCTATCATTAGACGGACACCCTTATCCTCTGCGTACTTTACCAAGCCGCGGAAAACTTTCCCTATTTCTTTCATGTTCTCCGTCGGGGATTTATCGGGCCTTCCCCCGACAAAGGTTCCAACCAGTTTTACTCCAAGCAATGAAGCAGCATTGATGACTTTTTTCAGATGGTCGTGGTATTCTTTTCTTTTCTTCAGATTGGGGTGCAGGTTATTGTCGTAATAAGCCAGTGCAGAAATAGTCAGGTTATAATTGCTGAAAAGCTCATTGATTCTTTCCGCATCGGAAGCCTTAAAGCTTGCCGCATCGATCTGGCGCGCCTGATAGTCGCGTTTGGATTTTACGGGCCACGATGCCAGCTCCAGGCTCCGGAAGCCTTCTTCCGAAGCCCACTTTGCAAGGTCTTCCAGCTTTAATTTTGGAAGGCAGGCAGTTAAAAACCCCAGTTTCATTTATTTCTCCGTATTTGTTTCCAGAAAATGATTTTTACTGTTTGTTCCGTTCATACTTTTTCCTTCATACTTTTTCCTTTTTAATTTTCCCTTTTTAATTTTCCCTTCTTACTTTCTTACTTTTTCCTTTTTAATTTTTACTTTTTCCTTTAACTTCCCACTTCCACCCACTTTTCTTCCTTGCTGCTTTTTAGTATGGCTTCAACAATTTTAATTTCCTGGTGCCCATCCTTAAATGTCGGGAATTCCGTCTTATCCTTCCGCGGGTCTTTCCCTTTACTTATAAAGTCATAGACGTTCATGAATAGGTTCTTTGCCCCGTCGGGGTATCCCTCCGGGTGGCCTCCGGGGTAATGGGCGTAGCGGCGTGCATACTCGTCTAAGAGCGACGGGTCTTTTATCAGCACTTCATTTGCCTTTTCCCTGTAGCCAATCCAGAGCTCATTCGGCTCCTCCTGATCCCAGGAGATTGCTTTTTTGCTGCCGTCAATTTCAAACCAGAAATTATTTTTTCTTCCTGCGCTTATCTGTGAGACCGTAAAGACTCCTCGGGCGCCGTTTTCAAACTGGAGCAGAACCGAGGCGGCGTCTTCGGTCTTAACCTCAACGTCTTCAAAACCGCCTTTGGTTTTCTCTTCCTTTCCCTTAAATGTGTCTACCTCTTCAAGCGGCCTTTTCCTCTTTTTGTGTACTGTAAGAAGGTCGGCGCAGACCCTTTTTATCCTGCTTCCCGTAATAAACTGCACAAGGTCGCACCAGTGCGAACCGATGTCTGCAACAGCGCGCGACTCTCCGGAAATACCGGGCTCAAGGCGCCAGTTATAATCCGTCTCATAGTAAAGCCAGTCCTGCAGGTAATGCCCGTGCACGAGATAAATATCACCGAGCTCCCCTTTTTCAGCCATCCTTTTTGCGTGCTGCATCAGCGGGTAAAACCTGTAGTTGAAGTTTACAGCATTAACGAGCCCTTTTTCTTCTGCAAGATTAAGGAGCTCTTGCGACTCTGTGGAGGTAAGCGTAAGGGGCTTTTCGGATATGACGTGCTTGCCTTCCTTCAGCGCAGCCTTATTAATCTCAAAGTGCAGATTATTTGGCGTGCAGTTATGTATGACGTCTATTTCCTTGTCGCAGACCGCATCCTGCCACTTTTCATATACCCTGGGAATTGAATATCGTTCGGCGAGCGCCTTTGCCGCATTCACGTCCAGCGAGGTAACGCCATGGACTTCAACGTTGCCTATCCTCTTTAAGGCTTCGATGTGTGCCGGACCAATAAACCCCGTCCCGATTACTGCTGTTTTAAGTTTTCCCATCAGTTTATCCTTACTTTAAGATTCAATCATTTTTTAGATTCCGGCTTAAGAGACTTGAGCCCTGAAAACTTTTCCTTCAGCAAATCCGCTCTTTCGATCATCTTTCTTACTTCCGGCGTATCTACTTTCTGGCTTTTTTTATACAGGCACAATGCGGGTATAACGCCCAGCTTCCCGTAAGAGGTTTCCTGAAGCTTAAAGGCCAAGTGCCCGGGATACTTTGTAAGCAGGTGAGCCGTAAGCCTGGTGTAGCTTCCGAAAAGGTAAGATGAAACCGGGTGCACCTTTTTCCAGCGCTTTCGCCCTTCCATACCGTGCACATCTATAAGGCTGTCTATGCCGTGGATTTGTGCCATCGGAAGTGCCTGCAGTACCTGCTCATGAATTCCTTCGCCCGAAAAGAGAACCTCGGGGAAAGCACTTTTAAGTCGCTCAATGTGGCTTTTCATTCCAAGCAAAAAGTTCGGCCCCTCGCTCACGTTAAATGCCAGAAGCGTCTGATCCAGAAATACTCCATCCAGGCTGTATCTTTTTATCAGATCTCCTAACACTTGAACCATAAGATCCCCCCACTCCTTAAAGCCGGGATTCATGTAGGCAAAGTACTCCTCGCTCAGCCAGTCGCCGTCTATATCCATAGCCCAGCCCTGAAGCCGCTTAAAGGCATCAACTACCTGAAACTTTTTAAATCCTTTATAGAGCGGGTGAGTAAAAGTCATTGCCAGCGCATTGGTGTGTATCATGACGCGGTAGCCCATTTCATGGGCAAGGTCCACAAGCTCCTTAAACTTTTCCTCTCCTCCCAGAAAGCGGCTTGGATTGTAGTCGGGAGCATTTGAGTCAATCCCATGCTCGGCAAAGCCCGGAATATAAAACAGCGTTTCACGGGGAGGATGCAGCAGGCTGAACTCCTTCAGGCGCTCTTTCATTTCTTCAAATGTATGATGAGGCTCATTTGTATCCTTCCTCATTCCCCAGATTTCCAGTATAAAGTTGATCTCTTCTGCCCAGGCAGGGAAGTAAGGGTTATGCTGTATATTGACGAGCCCAAATTCACCTTCAAGCCATTTCCTGTGACGCTCAACCGGACGCTTCCAGCTTCCTTTGTAGCCTTCCATAAACCATTCAGCTTCAATGCTATTACTTTCAATGGGAGCATCGGCCTCAAAGCCCAGCGTAAGACTGAAAGATTTTTCCGCCCTGCCGACGCGAAGAAGCTTGAACCTTGGCTCCCTGTCCCTGGTATAAATCCAGATGCCTCCGTTTTTGCCTTCTCCAATTACAAACTGAGCATTCCACCAGAATGGATACTTGTAGCTGAGCGTGGTATCGGGCGTCATCTGCCGCTTCAGCATCTGCCCGCCAAGAGCAGGAATGATTACGTTCTCAAAGTCCAGCCCTGAGATCTTCCACTCCGTAATCCAGATGGGCACCGGTCCTGAAGCCTTAAGGTGGAAACTGATGCCCTCGTCTTTTGGTGTAAGCCTGAGACGGGCCTTGTAGCTTCGGGTCTCGTCCATGAGACTGAAACTTATGCCCGTATTCAGGACTTCAGCTTCTTCAAGCTTATCCAGTATTGCGGGCTCCGAGACGTGCCCGGGAATGCGCACTATGACGGCCTGGCTTCCAGACGTGGAAAAGACCTGCCCTGTCTTAATGTTTAAGACCTCACGGATTAAAAAGGGGTTTTCTTCAAGGCTTATCTGTAATGTATTGTTCGATATTGTAAGCAAATTCGTCCGCTTTAATTTATTATTCCTCAGTTATTTCAATTGTCCCGACGTCTTTTTTCTCCACATCTTCATACGGCGTCCTTCTTCTGAAGATGACAAAGTATGAGGATTTATCCACTTTAAACGGAAGGCAGGCTCCATGCCAGACGCCTTTGTTTATTACAACAGCCTCACCTGCATTAACAAGGAAGGATTCTGCCTCTTCCTCCGGGTTGCCTTCAAGCAGAAGCGGCAATATGAAAGGAGCATCGATTGGAATCAGTATCTCTGGGGTATCCACATGCCTTTCCATTCCGGTAATTTCACGCTTTGGCTGCCTGAATACGGTACAAATACCAATTTCGGTCTCGCCGTCTATGTAGTAGCTTGCAATGTCGGACCAGAATTTATAATCCCCGGCCTGTGAAGTCGGCTCTCCTTCGGGATATGTTACAACTTTTCCAAACTTCTGGAAATTCTCTTTCGTTATATGTTCCGTATTGATTTTCATGCTGTTTCTTACTTCTTACTTCTTACTTTTTACTTTTTAATTTTTACTTTTTACTTTTTAATTTTTTACTTCTTACTTCTTAATTTTCAGAATGAATATTTCTCCCCCCTTAAGCGTAACGCCGTTCAGCACTAGCGCTCCGTCTTTCCTCTGCAGGTTTGTGTACTTCCGGGGCTCTCCGGTTTCCGTGTAGAGCGTCGCTTCTCCGCTAAGGCTTAAGGGAATTGTAAGGTCAATCTTTTCCTCCCTCGTATCCTTTGCCATTCCGGTCGTATCCCTGCGCTCTCCGGGCAGATTTGTCTTAAGCCAGCCCACAACCGTAACGTCCCCGTCCTCATCCTGGAAGGTTGTTACGTAGCTTTCGGAGCCCACACTTTTTCTTACTTCCACCGCCCGGTCCAAAGGCTTATTCTTCTCCGAGAAGAGTGTGTTAAAAAACGACAGGGCCTTTGTTGCCGGCTTAGGCGAATGGTCGTAATAAGCCACGCCAAGGTTACGGTTATTGTTGTCGCCAATGACGTTTTCCGTTGGCGGCAGGTCCTTTACCTCGTACCAGCATATGGCGGCAAGCTTGCCGGAGCTGAGCGCAAGTGCCAGGGTCTTGAAGAGCTCAATTGCCTGGTAGCGCGCCGTATGCTCGTAGTCGTAATACGGGTTGTAGTCGTTGGAAACCTTGTTCGGCTTCATGCGCCAGGTGCTGTAGCCGACCTCGGCCATCCAGAGCGACTGTTTGTTCCCATAGCGCATTACAATTTCGGATATTTCATTTACGTAGTCAGGCAGCCTTTCAATTGGATTATTGCTCCAGGTTTCGTAGTAGTTATGCATATTTACCACGTCTACGTAAGGACTAATGCCGTAGTCCCTGAAAAGCTGTCGGAAGAATTCAGGTCTTACTGCAAGCCCGCCCAGCACAATAATTGCCTTTGGGTCTGCCTGGCGCACTGCTTTGGAGCCGATTTTAACCATTCTTGCAAACTGCTCCGGCGTCCCCTGCCAGTAGATAGAAATATCCGGCTCATTCCACAGTTCCCAGGATTTTATCCAGGACTTGTAGCGGTTTACAAGCTCTTTCATAAAAACCCCGAATTCCTCGTAATCTTTCGGCGGGTAGTTCCAGAAAAACATTGTATCCTGCGCGCCGGTTGAATTCCACTTCGGCATGTAGCATACATAAGGGACCAGGGTTATGCCGTATTCATCCACAGCCATCTTTACAAAGTCATCCCAGAAAAGCCAGTTAAATTTTCCCTTTTCTTCTTCTATTGCATCCCATCCGAATGAAATCCTGAGCAGGTTTACACCCGACTTTTTGAGGAATTCCATGTCATCACGGATCAGTTTCATTGTGGTGGTTTCTTCCGGATAGTCCTCGCACAATCCTACCGGGACGTGGTAGTACGCCGTACCGTCCTGGACTTTGAGGAGCTGGTCGTATATGGTCCTTTTACCTTGGGGGTATCCGCTAAAGGTAAAAACAATAAGTAGCAGTGCGGTTAGTATCGGTCTTCTGAACATTTTCTCTCCACAGTTAATATTAAAATGTTTCATGCGTGATTTATGCCGCTGAATAAAAATATTTTCAGGCTCTTTTCTACAGAGCGGCTAAAGGACTTTCAAAAGTTCTCCCGTGCGGTCATTCTTTTGTCCGGCCAGGATTCAGGCTTTCTATAAGCTGACCTCTTCTTTCCAGAAATCCTTGCGCCAGGCAAACTGATTTAACTCCCTTAATTCCTCTTCTTTTAATAGTATGCCGTCACTTACAGAGGCATTCATTTCTGCCTGCTGCTCGCTCCTGATGCCGGGTATGACGGTGGAGACTGCCGGATGGCTCAGGCAGTACTTAAGCGCATAACGCGCCATGTTCATACCGGGATGGCGCTTTTCCTTAACGCCATTTATCTCCCCGGTTTTCTTTATTACAGAAAGAAGATTGTTGCCCCTGAAATAGTGGTTCCTTACGTCGCCTTCGGCAAATTTCGTCTCAGGCGTATACTTGCCCGTCAGCGCCCCCTCGTCCAGCGGCACGCGGACGACAACTGCAACTGCCAGCTTCTGGCAGACAGGGAAGAGGTTCCACTTCGGGTACTGCTCAAAGATGTTGAATATAACCTGCACTTCGTCAATTTTTCCCAGCGCCAGGGCTCCTATTACGCTGTCGGGCGTTGTGTCGTGCACCGAAACACCCGCAGCACGGATTTTGCCTTCACTCTTAAGCTTCATAATTGCAGAGAACCATTCATCCCTGAGGTTGAATGCTGTAGCCCACGTGTGAAACTGGTAGACGTCAATATAGTCCCTCTGCAGCCTTTTTAACGATCCTTCACACTGCCTGATGATGTATTCGGCAGGAAAGGATTTATTCACGTCAAAATCTTCAGGCGGCGGCCACGGGGTATCCGGAACAGGCGGGACTTTTGTTGCAACATAAATCTCCTCTGAGCGTTCTTTGAGCACCTTGCCTATAAGCTGTTCACTATGGCCCTTGCCGTATCCCTGTGCCGTATCGATAAAGTTGATCCCTTTATCCAGCGCCGAATGGAGGGCTTTTATGGACTCCCTGTCATCCTGCCTTCCCCACATGTCACCTCCAATTGCCCAGCCCCCGAAGCCAATTTCGGAGACTTCCCATCCAAGGTTTCCAAATTTCCTGTACTGCATTGAGTTTCCCGGTTAATTGAAATTATTTTGGATTCTTCAGTTAAATGTTACGCCGGAGACCAGTATTATATTTGCATAAGGAGTGGCTTCGCCCGTGCGCACAAAGGCGATATTTCCCTCGGGGTTCCTCGTAATATTCTTAAATTCCTCGTGGGAAACCTTCTGTATTTTCACCTCTGGCAGAAGCGTCATTACCTCATCAAAGACACCGCAGCTTACGTCAAGCATCTCTTCGGCCACGATGGCCTCTTCGATCTGCAGCTCTTCTAAGATGACTTTAAGCGTGTCAATAAAACCCGGCAGGTTGGTACTTAAGGCGAGGTCTATGAGCTCGGCATCCCTTGGTATCGGAAGACCGCTGTCGCAGATGACAAGTTTATCCGTGTGTCCCATTGCGGCAACCACGCGGGAGAGCTCTGAATTTAATATTCCGTTTTTCTTCATATTTATTCCCCTAATTTTTATAACATTTTTACCGCTTTGATTTCATCCATCGTAGGCATGGAAGTCTGTGCCCCAAGCTTTGTAACGGAGTAAGAGGCTACGATGTTGGCAAACCTGATTGCCTCGTCTATAGTCTTTCCCTCGGAAATGGCAAAGGCCAGTGCCCCGTTAAAAGCGTCCCCTGCAGCAGTGCTGTCGACTACGTCAACTTCTCTTGCCGTAAAAATTTCACTCCGGTCCCTGTTTACTAGAAGCGCACCTTTTGAGCCTAAAGTCACAACTACGTTCTTTACTCCCTTGTCTATAAGCCTTTTAGCCGCAGTTGTAGCAGATCCGGCATCCGAAACAGGAATGCCTGAAAGCATTTCAAGCTCAATCTCGTTTGGAGTAATGTAATCCGTAAGCCTTAAGAGTTCATCGGGAAGCCTAGTTGCCGGAGCTGGATTAAGAATAAAGACGGCCCCGTGCTTTTTTGAAATGCGCGCCGTCTCCATTACTGTTTTAAGCGGTATCTCAAGCTGCGTAATTACCACACCGGCTTCAAGAAAAGCCTTCTCATGTGAATTTATGTCCTCGGGCGTGAGCTTCATGTTGCTTCCGGATACGACCACAATTTCATTCTGCCCGTAGCCATTAACCGTAATGAGGGCTATGCCGGTCGGCTCGGCGTTGTCAATTAAAAGATAGTCCAGCCTGACGCCGTCACTTTTCATATTCTGCGACAGTTTCTCCCTGAAGATATCGTTGCCCATTTTTCCGACAAAGAAAGTATCTCCCCCTAGCTTTGCGCTGCAGACAGCCTGGTTGGCTCCCTTGCCTCCGGCAAACATACCGAACTGACGGCCAAGAATCGTCTCGCCTGGCTTGGGAAATTCTTCACAAACTACTACCATATCCATATTGGCACTGCCTACAACAAGTACTCCGCTCGTATTCATTGAATTTTCCTCGACTGCTGTGAATTATATTGTAACGACATAAAGGGGCTTAAAGGTAATTTCAGGTTCAGAAAATATTCCCGACTTTTTCTGGACTGCCTCAAGCACATTTATCAGCGTATTTGTCACCCTGAGCTTTAGAGTGTTTTTCCCGCTTCGAAGCATCCCGGTAACCTCAAGCCTGTATGGATGCCATGGCACAACCTTGCCTGCATTGTCATTTAGTATGACTTCCAGGACGTCCTCACCCGGGTTGACCTCAAGGAAGAATTTGCCGTTTGTGTAGTCTTCCGGCACCACAAACTCAGTTTCATAGGTGGCCGTTCCCGAGAAGAACGGAAAGCCCTGCTTTGTCCAGTCGCCGACTTTAATCTTATCCGGCTTGCTTACGATCTTATAGCCTTTCTCAGCCTTTGCTAGGGCGAACTTCCCGGTTATCTTTAACAGGTCCAGGATTCCGTCTGTCCTTCTTTGTGCTATGAGCCTCACGGCAACCGTGTTAGTGCCTTCGTGCACAAAATTGCTGATATTAACCTGTTTGATTTCGGCATCGAGGTAGCTTCTTGTACCCTTGTCTTTTATCTC
This sequence comes from Ignavibacteria bacterium, assembly GCA_025612245.1. Classification (GTDB taxonomy): domain Bacteria; phylum Bacteroidota; class Ignavibacteria; order Ignavibacteriales; family SURF-24; genus JAAXKN01. The sequence continues at coordinate 56,557 of JAAXKQ010000022.1, read as the reverse complement.
CGTGCCGTTTATATAAAGGGTGTGTTCTTTGCCGCTAAAGCCGTCAATCAGGAGCTTTAAGGCACCTCCTTCCGTCATCTTTTCGATTTCAAAGCTAGTACGGTACCACAGGCTTACCGGGTAGCTTTCAACGTCCCTTTCCTGCGGAAGCTGCATCTCCCAGGCACCGTTTGTCACGCTGAGCCATTCCGTGTCGTCAAATGAGGCCTGCGAATAGTCAGTTCCCGCTTCCTGTTCTTCCACCTTCATCTTCCAGCTTCCGATTAAAAGGACGTTGTCTTCTTCTATATCAAACTTAAACGTTCGGCCGAGCCTTACAGGAGCGTAATGCCTCTTTTGAGCCTGCCTGAACTTTTTTATTCCCCCTGCCGTTTCAGCCTTGAGGAAGATTTCTTTTGAGTCATCTATGGGGTACCCCGTAGCATTCCTGCCGTCGAAATTTTCCACTACAAGGTTGGTCTCACTGATAAAAACCTTTTTCTGCCCGTTTTTTATTATAACCGCGTGCGACTGGCTTGCCGCAAAGTCCAGGCTTACTACTGTCCTTCCGTTTTTTATCTGGTAGACAAACAGGGGCTTAACCTCACCTGAATCGGGGTCCCAGAGTTCAGGGCTTCCTGCTTTTTCAAATGACACTTCAACCCTTCCAATTTCTTTTTGTCCCGTATTGACGATAAAATAAATGTCGTAGCCGTCTTTAATGCGGTGCAGGTAGAAGACGTCTTCATTATCAATTATCACGTCGGGCTCAATCAGTTTATTTATCAGTTTTCCGAGTTCTTCGCGCCTTTCGGCTTTTGTTCTTCCTTTTGCCCCAAAGAGATGGACGTTCTTTTTGGATTTGAGCCCCTTGAACTGCGAGCCGTTCTTAAACTGCTCCAGCAAATCCTCCGGGTTGACCCCGAAAATCCCGCTTACCTCTTTTGCGGCGCCGTCCGTTTCAGCCTCAAGGAACTCTACTGGCAGGATGGTATCGGCAATCACACGGCCGCCGTTTTCAACAAATTTCTTTATGACTTCGAAAGTCTCTTTTTTTATGTGCGTCAGAGGAGGAAGTATAAGAAGCGAATATTCCTCTTCTGCAATTTTAATTACATCCCTGTTTAACTTTGAGGAAATGAGCACGTCTTCATCCACATAGTCATAATCGCAGTGAAGCCTTAAGAGTGAATCCGTAAGGAAATTGAAGTTGTCTTCAATTGTCTTGCTCACGTTGTTCCTTTTCTGCGGGGTGTAGTTTGTCCAGATGCTGTTAAGAGGGTACAGTACGAGCACCTTTGCAACGTGCCTTCCGCCCGAAAGAAGGTGCCCAAGGCGCGACATGTAAGTCGTGAACTCACTGTAATTGTTCCACCATGTATGATGATAGAACTGCGAGGGCGGCCAGTCGCGCTTTCTTTCGCCTTCAATTGAATAATGGTATCCATGATTGTTGAATAGGTTTACACCCAGAACGTATTCCCAGTTTGCAATCCACTTCATGCGTTCGAGCGTACAGTCCCAGTATGCCCCGCCCATCGATTCGCAAAGCAGCCTCGTGCTTCCGTAGTGGTGGGCAGCCGAACTGGCAAGCTTCAGCGCCACGTGCTGATCGGGCTCTCTTTCGGTTCCGATCTTGGGATAAAGGTGATCTACGCCCGTAATGTGCATCTGCTTTAAGTGCTTGAATATGTTGCCTTCGCACCTTGCCTGCAGCCTCAGCCATTCCTCGAAAAGGACGTGGCCCGTGAATATGAGGCCGTTCTCATCGCACCACTGCCGAAGCCTCTTGTAGTAGGAATCCGTATACTGCTCGCTTAATGTTCGCCAGAAGTCATAGCGGATTTTGGACGTAATCTCTCCCATATTGACGTAAAGGGCAGGCAGATAAGGCTTCAGGTCGTAGCCGCGCCTCTGCCTGAATATCTTAAACATCTGGCTCGACCAGGGGACCACGTAGTTATCCACGCCTACCTGGTAGTAGTGCATTGCGGGTTCATCGGTATAAAAACCCGGCACAATTGTCCCGAAGTCATTTCCAACGGAAGCCTTGTATCTTTCGTGCGTAAGCTCAATGAACCTGTTCGTGGATTCAGGGTTGAGCGCATCAATATAGTATGGCACTTCCTTTTCCAGGAAATAAAGGAGTTTCCACTTTCCCGCGGGAGCTTCCCATGGAATGACCTTGTTGAAGGACAGGTTGGGAGTAAGGTCTATTAGCTCTTTGATCCCATTCTTGTATTCATCTGCCGAACATGCAAAGGCGGCAATCGGGCGGGAATCCCCTGTGTTGACGTATCTCGAATCTGTTGCCTCGAGGAATGTAAACAATGGGCCATCCACGTTAAGGGCTACAAGCTCAAGATATTTTTGCGACAGGTGCGGGTACTTTTTAATTACCTGACGTTCAGCCGTGCCGCTCGGCCAGTTCATCTCATCGTAGACCCAGATGTCGAGGCCGATTTCCTTGGCCTTATTTACGGCAAACTTTACTCTTTCAAACCACAGCTGCGACAGGTAGCCTATTTCTTCGCCAAAACGCCCGTGGATGAAAAGTCCCGGAATTCCCTTGTCGTGATACTCTTTCATCTGCCATTCCATTTCCTTTTCATCCATCTCGCCGTTCCAGAACCAGAAGGGGAGTATGCCCATTTCTTTGGGAGGGTTCTTGAAACTCTCAGGTGTAAGTTTTTCTCCGGTAATCAGTTTTTGTGAAAATGCCATATCGGTTTCTTCCTCTCTATATTAACTTCTTAAAATGCAAAAATCAGTGAGAATCTGTGCGGTGATTCCAGGAAATCGTATTTAACGTATGCGTAATCAAATTCCATCTTAATGCCCGAGAGTTCCGTCTTAAAGCCTGCACCGAGGGCCAGGTTGCCTTCCTCGTAGTTCATCCTATAACCGGCCCTTAAGGAAAGCATATTCATAAAGACGTACTCTCCGCCTATGTGAAGCCTTTCGGCATAATCGTTCGTATGAATTGCGTCGACGTTCAGAGTAAAACGGTTCACCGCGCCGTCTCCGCCCAGAAAGAGGTTTTCTCCGCCCAGGAGGTCAATTGAGGTCCCGATGCGGAAGACGAGCGGAAGCTCATAAGACTGCTGCGTTTCCTCTTTTGTAAACATCCAGCGTGCCTGCTTCGAGAAGTTCTGCGCCGTCATTGCAATGCGTACGCCTTTCCACTGAGTGTCGTAGTAAGTTCCAACATCCGCAGCCCAAAGCGACGTGGAGTAGGTAAATAGGTTCTCACGCAGGTACTTCACGTTAACGCCAATTGAGAGCTGATCCGTAAAACGCCTTGCAAGCGTAACGCCGAGCGCCAGATCGCTTCCTGTAAATGTGGAGCCCGTCCTTGTATCCACCCTGCCCGAAGAGCTGGTAGTAAGGGCCTCCTGTATGTTGCCATAGTTCAATCCCATGTAGTTAAAGGCAATCACGGCAGGCCCGAAGTTATAGCCAATGGCCCCGGAGGTAACGCTCAGGTCTGCAATCCATTTTGTATAGTTTACTCCCGCCTCCAGGTTCTCTATGCCGGTAAGTCCCGCAGGATTCCAGTACACGGAGTTGATATCCTGTGTATTTGCAATGACTGCTTCGCCCAAAGCAGCAGCACGCCCGCCTACGCCTATCTTAAGGAACTGAAAAGTCGTGCGTCCGGCTTTATTAAACTGCGCCGGAATGAGGCCGGAAATTCCCAGCAGCAGCGCAATTGTTATTGTTATTAGCTTTTTCAATTTTCTTCCTCCAGTTACTTTATACCCGGCCGTTGCCCGGATATTTGTTTAGCGTATAATCATCAACTTGCCGGTAAATTTACTCCCGGCAGATCCCGCGGCTTCTGACTGGACAACGTAAATATACAAGCCGGGTGCAACGAGCAGCCCTGATTCAGAGCGCTGTTCCCAGCTGGCACTTCCCGAAAGGTTACCGTTTTCATCCGGGCCGTGATGTATGGTCTTGATCAGGTCGCCCGAAAGGCTGAAGATTTTAATTGTTGCTTTTTCAGGCAGGTTTCTGAATTCAATTTTCATCGGCGTCGGGGCACCAAAGCTGTGATCAGGGTCGCCTTCAATATACGGGTTAGGCGCTGCAAAAACGTCCCATCCGGCACTTACATCCACCGGCCCCGGCTTTGCGCTAACCAGAGGCGTGCGGTTATAGTCATCGCTCTTTAATTCGGGCAGCGTGTTAACCTTTGTCCCGTTTGCCGAAGTCCATGACCTGGGCTTGCTGTTGTAGGCCTGAACATAGTAGTAGAACTCAAATCCGAACTGGAGGTTCTTGTCCAGGTACTCATATTTATTCAGGTCCGCTCTCCAGTAATCCTGCATCTGTGCCCTTGGTATGTCGGCAACAAGGTCCCATATGCCTCTTTTATCGTTGCTCCTGAATATCCTGTATCCGCCAAGATCCGTCGAGCCGTCATAGAAGACCTGGCCCGAGGCGTCGTTGATCTGTGTTGTTTCAGCCAGTTTATCCCACTGAATTGCAACTATTGCCGTGTCGGAACCCTTTGACGCATTGGCAGCCGAACAGTTTGGAGCAGGTGGAGCATCGGGAACGTCTGCTGCAATGTTAATTCCCTGGACCGTGGCACCCATGCCCCATCTGACCGCGTTTCTTGCAGCCGCGGCGTTCCTTCTGATTGCGGCAATTGTACTGTCGGGAAACCAGTGATTCGGATCTCCCATCTGCACCTGCTTTAAGTCCATTACCCCGGCAACTTCAGCTAAAATAATCCTGACCGAGTCGCCTACGGCTAGCGTGTAAGGGCCGAAAGAGCTGGTATACCAGCAGTAAAGGTTTCCTTTGTTGGCGGGCCTTTTATCGTGGCGTGCAAAGTCATAAAGCTCTTTAAGACTGAACGTGTTCAGGCCGAAGGATTCAAAGTCGACGGTTTTGCCCGCAAACTTGTCCCCCTCGTCGCTATAGATATTGAAGAACGAAGGATCTGCGTCAAAGGGGTCCTGACTTGCAGCACCCTGCGGGGGAGTGCGGTAAAGGAACTCAAAACCGAATGCCGAGGGGTCCTGCAATTCCGGAGCCCATTCTTTTTTCACCTTTAACTGGTCCTGCCAGTTGGTTTTTAATCCGTATTTATCCCACGGGGCGGGCTCCCTGCCGCCGTTATAGTGGCGGCTGTAGTAAAGAAGTCCTTTGCCGTCGTTGGGAGCTTCGTCTTCCACGCTATAATAATTAAAGTAGCCGTTTCCGGGGTGCCAGCCGAAGCCTCCTGCCGGAGCAGCTGAGGCAAGAAAGTTGCTGTTGTAGTGGAAGTTAAGCATTCCCTTGGTAGAAACGTTAATTCCGCTGTGGAAAACAAACCATACTTCCTTGAGCGTCTGTGGAATATTGAAGGTCTTATTCACAGAGGATACAACCATCTGTCCCGTGTTCTTGAAAGTATAATCATAAATGATGAAATCGTGGTATCCGGGATAGCTCCATGCCATAGAGCGCTGCGTTACCGTAATTCCGGTCGAAGTGTTAAATGTAATTGTATTCATTTCCTCGGGCAGAAGGGGATTGAAATCGGCCGAGCCGACAAAATTCTCCTTTACGCTAAAGGGGGGAATAGTATTCAAAACACCGTTATCACCTGTAGCCAGTGAGGCGTGATACATTGCAAAATCCTTCTGCTCAGGGTCGAAGTTCGGGGCTACCGGAACCTGGACGTCCTTAACGATGATCCAGGGACCGCTGCGGAAATTGTGAAAATTTGCGTCGGTTATAAAACCGTTGGCCAGTTCCTCATTGTTCGGGTATGTAAAGCCCGGGAAACCGGGATAAAAACCGATACCCGTTGTTTCCGTATAATCCCAGGCACCCGGGTCGCCAATAAACCCCCAGTTATATAAAGTCTCCCATAACTTTCCGCGCGTGTGTGTTGCCGAGTTCTGCTGTGCAAAAACAGGGTTTGAGAAAACCGCTGCAAGCAGAAGCAGCACGGGGAGATAAAGTTTAATTCTAAAGAATTTCATTTTTGCAACTCGCGATTAAATTGTTATTCTAAAAACTTATTGCCAGACCCAAAACAACCTGACGCGGCAGATTGGAGTAGGCAATTACGTCCGGGAACGGGGTGCCGTTAATGTTCTTTTCAGGAAATACGGTCAGCCCCGAGTTGATAAACCGGGATCTGTCCTCGGGTGAGGCCTGTTTAACGGCACTTAAGTTAACCCACTGGTCGTTGAAAGCATTCCTTAATTCAAGGAACAAGGCCGGACGCAGTATCTTGAAATCAATCTCTTTTCTTATACGTATGTCGGCATTCCTGTTGGCAGTGCGTATGTACTGCTTTCCTGCCTCGGGAAATACGTCATCGGGAATGTTGGAATTGGGATAATAGACCTGGTAGTCGAGCGAAATCTGCAGGTCGGAGAATATGCCGGCAAGCCAGCCCAGGTCTTTAGGCGTTGCAACCGTAAAACCGAATTTAAGCCTTGATGGATCATATACTATCTGGTCTCCTACGTAGTTGGTCTGTGTGACCGGCAATCTCATTCCGGGCGGGGTAATGATAGTCGGGTCACCCGAATAGCCGTTTATTCCCGTGCTCCATGAATAATTAAGGTATCCGCCCCAGTAGCCGGTCAAGGGCTTGTTAATTGAGATTTCAATTCCCTTGGCATCTCCGTAATCCCCGTTACCCGAGGTGAGGTAATGCGCCTTGTCTCTTGTGTAAACGGTTATGGTACGTATGGTTTTTGTAATGTCCTTGTAGAAAGCCGTTGCATCGGCTACCAGGCCGCCGAAGTTGTGTTCAATACCGAGCTCGTAGGCGACCGTTTTTCTCGGCTTCAGGTCCCTGTTCCCAAGGTTATACGGAACCGGCGTTCCTGTCCTGTAATCAAGATAGGTATTTAATATGCCAGTTACGTCGGTGCCTTCGCCGTAATCGCCAAAGCTGGCTCTCTGGAAGAAGTGCCCGTATGAGAAATGGAGCACCGTTTTTTCAGAGATCGGGTGAGAAATACCGATTCTTGGCGAAAGCTGCCCGTAGGTTTTTGTATGAGCCGTTTTCGGATTAGGTGCGCGTCCTTCCTTTGCCGAGGCTATGAGGTCGAAAGGATCAAAAGGATCCAGGTATATCTTATCGTTGGCGTTATAGAAATCAAATCTCAGGCCAAGGTTCATAATAAGGCCACCGAACTCGAGCTTGTTCTGTACGTAAATGTTTCCTTCGTACGGGTGATACGTAGCATCTTCAATTGCATTCCAGGCCTTGGATTCCTGAAAGCGCTTGAGCGTGTAATAAGTAAAGTCACCGCCCGTCTTTACCTGCCAGGCCTTGTTAAGCTGGCTCGTAAGGTCACCCGATAAGGACATGTCCGTGTTGTTGTCGCGTCCTCTGTAGTAATAGCCCGTAGTATGAAGGCCAATCAGGTTGCTGGATGCTTCAATAAGCGGGTTTCCGAACTCATCTAATGCCCTCAGGCGGTCATAGGCCGCAACACCCAGGTCCCATCCGTTGGGATCGTTCGGGAAAGTGCCCTGGCTGCGGTATCTGTGAACCCTGCTTAACTGTATGTGGTAAAACGTGCTTACGCCAAGCACGTGCGTCATCTGCAGTGTCTGTCCGTCAGTCCTGTTTTCAGGATAACCAGGGAAGTCGTAGTAGGCATATTTGTTCTGCAGCCCGTAACCGCTTACCCAGTCGGCATCCATATATTCCATTCCCTGGTTTGAGTTCTGCAGGCCGTAGAAGCCCGAGAACATGAGTTTAATTGCGTCATTCAGGCGATAAGTCAGTTTTGCCGTGCCGTCGAACCACTTGCCCATCCTCCTGATGCTGTTTCCCGTAATGGGAGGTGCCGTGCGGTATTTGCCGGAGGCAAAGAAAAACAGGTCTTTCACAAACGGTACCGGGCCTCCGAAGGAGAGCTCTTCCTGATAAGTGCTCTCGTTAGTGTAGTCGGTCAGGGGCTGATGCGTCTGCATATAATCCTGGTATGCCTGTTCGGGGGTCCAGCTGCTTCTGGGGTCATTTCCCGGGATGCCGTTGGGGTCAACCCACTGATCCGGATGGTCGATCCACCACTGCAGGTGCCTTGCGTGGGTGTTCTCCCAGTAGCGGGTAGTAGAATAATCATAGAAAGCCGTTCCCCAGTGATGAAGCCCCGGCGGTGTCCAGCGGAATTCGCTGGTGCCGGAATAGGTGTTCCCGCCTTCCTTTGTAATAATGTTAAATACGCCCGACTGAGCTTCACCATATTCTGCGTTGAAGCCGCCTGTAATGATTTCCAGCTCCTGGATGGAGGTAATATTGATATTTGTATAGGGCTGGAAGTCAAGCGGGTTGCGGGCCCTTATGCCGTCAATTAAAAACGAAACCTGGTCCAGTGAGCCGCGGCGCACTACAACCTGCCCGTTACTCATGTCTATGCCAGGCAGTGTAGTCAGAATTTCAGTCAGCTGTGTGGTCGGCCTTGCGGCTATGTCCGTAGCTTCAACAAAGTGCCTGGTTGAAGTCTGATCCTTTTCAACCAGTGGCCTTTCTGCCGTAACCACAACGTCCTGCCCGACGGAGACCACCGTAGCCTCAAGACTAAAATCGACATTAGTGGTGTGGTTTGCACTGATATTGACGTTCGTCTTTACAATTCCCTGGTAGCCTACCATAGAGGCCTGAAGGCTTACCGTACCCGGAGTGACGTTTAAGATGAAATAGTCCCCCTCCACGTCGGTTACAGCACCCTGTTTTGATCCCTCAACGCGGATTGTAACTCCCGGCAGAGGCTCCCTGGTACCGGCATCGATTACCTTTCCGGAAATTTTACCCCCGGTCTGGGCATATACGCCATTACTTAAATATAATGGCAGTAAGACAGCTATTACTGCTGCCCAAAATAATCCTGTCTGAATTTTAACTCGAGACATAAGTTTCTCTCTATTTTTAACTTAAAACTTCTCTTCTCTCCGCATTGTTTTCTCTCCTTAGCTCATGCGGAGGTGCAAGAATAACTTCTTAATCATTCCATCATAATAACCGATTTCACAAAGCCCTTAGGCTTTTCTTTTGCGGCTGAAAATGCAGTTTCAATTTCCTCGAGCTTATATCTATGCGTAATCAGAGGCTCCATGTTGATCTTCCCGTCATTTAAGAGCGCCATGCCTATGCGGGCACCTCTGAGAATTGTATTCATGTCTCTGAAATGTGCATTTATTATGTCAAAGGCCATCCAGTTCCAGTACCCAAGGTCCTTGATCTGCCTGGGTCCCGGATGATAGCCGAAAATTACCAGCTTTCCTTCCATGCGGATGAGTTCGGGCGCAAGTTCAAAGGTTGCCTGAACGCCGCCTACCTCAAAACCGATGTCAACACCTTTGTCACCCGTCAGCTTTCTGACGGCTTTTACCGGATCTTCTTTCAAAGGATTGATTACCACGTCTGCACCAAGTTTTCCTGCCAGGTCCAGCATCTCTTGACGCACATCAATTGCAATTAGCTGCTTAACCCCTCTTAACTTAATCTCCTGCATTAGAATGAGCCCCATGAATCCCGTCCCTACAAGAGCTACCGTATCGTTGAGCTGCACGTTGGCCTTCATTACGCCGTTTGTCGTACACATTATAGGCTCGGACAATGCCAGCTCGTAGGGGATCTCAGGGGCAATCAGGCAAAGCCTTTCAGCCTTTGCGGCGAGCTCCTCGGCGTATCCTTTACCATCAGCCCATACGGCCACCCGGTCACCCGGCTTGAAATCCTTTACGTTTTTCCCGACTTTCAACACTTCACCCGACACCTCGTGACCAATGTGGCGTGGATAGTCGAGATCCTTAATTCTTTTGTCCCACTGGTGAAGTTCCGAATGGCAGACGCCGCAGGCCTTAACTTTTACCAGGCATTCATCTTCTCTTATCTCCGGCGTAGGGAGCTCATCAATCCTGAAATCATGTGCTCCGTAAAGAATAGCTGACCGCATTTTAATCTCCATAATTCAAATTTCTGAAATTTAACTACCGCAGAGGCCTGCCGTATTTCAGGCAGGCCTGCAGCTTTAATACATGCAAGACTTAAAACTACTTGAGCAGCATCATCTTCTTTGTCAAATGAACATTGCCCGCTTCAAGATTGTAGAAGTAAACACCACTTGCCAGGCGGCTTGCATCCCAGCTTACTTCATACCTTCCGGCCGACATTACCTGCCCGTTTACAAGCGTGGTAACTACCTGTCCTACAACGTTATAGATCTTTATGGTCACTTTGCTTACCTGTGGAACTTCAAAGCGTATTGTAGTTGACGGGTTAAACGGGTTCGGGTAGTTCTGCTCCAGGCCAAATCTTGACGGCGAAAACTTCGAAGCTTCTTTCCTGACGTCAAGCGGCTGTGTAACGAAGTTCAATACCGGCCAGTACTTGGAAATAACCAGGTTATAATATCCAGGATCTTTTCCTTCTCCAACCGGGTCCTTGTACGGATCATTCGCTACGTTCGGCTGCCAGGCGTAATATTCATAGGTACGGTCGCCTTCATAGAAATCGAGCTTTCTCTGACCGTTGCTGCCGCCAAGGTTGAAACCAATGTTTGTGTTTGCGGCGATGTTCGGATTATAAATTGCCATTTCCAGGTCATACGTACCGGCTACGGTATCGATATTTGCGGCCCAGCGCGCATAATCCGCTGCATTGAATATTTTCTTCATAACCGAATTTTTCACGAACTGATCCGGAACGTCCGTCGAATCTCCGCCATTGAGCGTTACATTTTTCCCGAGAGCAAAGTAGATATAAGGTCCGTCAGGGGCGCTGAAAGGCGAGCCGTTATAGTCCCACGGCATCTGAAGAGTGTCAATTCCCTGGCGGTCGGATAAGCCGATTAATACCTGGTCTGCCTCGAACTTCTTTCCGAAGTAAAGGACCATGGAATCATTGACTACTTCCTGGAGGTGATAGAATAAATATAAAGTATCCTTGCTCCAGAGCATGCGGCCGTAGATTTCCTTGTAGTCGGGCTCAGTCAAAGCCTCCCCAAAGTCATAATACTTGTTAAAGAACCCTTCCGAACCGTTTGCAGTAAGAATGTTTGCCTGTGCCGCTGCGTTCCATTCGGCTTCATTCATCTTACCGTCGATCTTTAGAGCTCCTTCCTGTACAGGAGGAACATTTACGACTTTCTTTACCAGTGTATCTGAGGCTCCGGGCAGGAAGTTGAGAATTGCCCAGTGCTTGGAAATAACCAGGTTATAATATCCAGGATCTTTTCCTTCTCCAATCGGGTCTTTGTACGGATCATTCGGCACATTAGGCTGCCAGGCGTAATATTCATACGTACGGTCGCCTTCATAGAAATCGAGCTTTCTCTGACCGTTGCTGCCGCCTAAATTAAAGCCGATTTTCGACTGGGCGTTTATTCCCGGACTATAGATAGCCATTTCAATTTCATAGATGCCTGTAAGGGTATCGATTGTTGCAGCCCAGCGTGCATATTTTGAGGCGTCAAATATCTCCTTTTTTATCGTGGAGTCTCTTCTGTAAGCCTCCGGAACGTCAGTCGAATCTCCGCCATTGAGCGTTACATTTTTCCCTAGGACAAAATAAAGATAAGGTCCGTCAGGAGCCGTAAAAGGTGAGCCGTTGTAGTCCCACGGCTTCTGAAGCGTGTCTATTCCCTGGCGGTTTGACAGGCCTACCAAAACCTGGTCCGCCTCGAACTTCTTTCCGAAGTAAAGAACCATGGAATCATTGACTACTTCCTGAACGTGATAGAAAAGATACAGTGTATCCTTATCCCAGAGCATGCGGCCGTAGATTTCCTTGTAGTCGGGCTCGGTTAATGCTTCACCGAAGTCATAGTACTTGTTGAAGAACCCTTCCGACCCGTTTGCAGTAAGAATGTTTGCCTGCGCCGCCTTCGACCAATCAGCTTCATTCATCTTACCGTCAATGGTAATTTTTCCCGTTACTTTCGGTACATCCACCTGCTTGCGCGTATACTCAGTCTGCGCATAGCTCATAGACATAAACGACAAAAGTAAAAGTGCAAGAAACGGTACACTCAACTTTCTCATATAAGCCTCCTGATTTTATTTTGTGTTACTGCTGGTTAAAGAACAAATTGTTTTGCTTTTAACCGTTTATTTATTTTTTTCACACCGGACAAAATCATTCGTGGAAAACCTGAGCATTGTCTCTCTTTCTATTTGCCTATTGAACTCTCCCCCAGGAAAACTAGAGGACAAAGTGTATGCTTACTGCCGGAACAATACCGCTCGAGCTGTATTTGCCTTCGAGCGCCGGCAAACTGCCGGAACTGATGTTTTTACTCACACCTAAAGAATATGCCAGCGAGGCGTCAACCGTGTAGCCTTCCCCGGTATAGCCTATGCCAAATGAAAACCAGTGCTGATCCACCCCAGGGAACAACATGCTGTATGTTGCATTTGAGTTTGGACTTTGAGAAAACCTGTAGCCGAACCTGTATGCCATGCCTTCACCATCCGAGTACTCAAAACCAAGTCCTGCACTGATCGTATTTCTGTAGTTAAGGTTTATGCTCGAAGGATTAATGCCAACCAAAGAGTCGGAACCGCTCAGCCCACTCTGCCAGACGGGGTTATCCAGCGTAAAATCCATCGTCTTTTTTATGCTGCCCCAAAGACTGTATGAAACGTCTGCATTTAAGAACATGTTCTCCTTAAGCCTGTAGACCACGCCTAGACCAGCCACCCACGGTGCGGAGTACTCAGAGGAGACATCGGTCTGATAGGCAGTTGAATCAAGGTCTGCAAACATGATGCTTTTTGCCGTGCCCTTGAGCTTGGCCTTAAAACCGCTTTTGAGAGTAGCACCGATGCGCAGATCCTCCGTCATGTCCGCCATTACACCTAAGGTGAACCCGTAAGTCCAGGCATTCTGGTCATATTCAAACTGATAGGCTGCATCGCCTCTTCCCCTGTCGTTCTGAAGCGGGAAGGCGCTAAACTGCTGCACATAATAGACATTCGCACTTAAGCCTAGGGTCAGACTGCCAAGACTGTATGCTACGGACGGGCTGATTGCACTGGCCTTGATGCGGTTTGTCATGTCGAAGGCAAGTATTACGGCGTTTGAATCCTGCATCCTGAAAATTGTAAAAGGCCAGTCGACTTCATAGTTTATATAGGGCTGGTAAGTGAGGGCTGCGCTAAAGCCAGGCTGAATGTTCCAGAAGAATCCGGCCGAAAGACTGATGTTGTCATTCCTGTAAGCCTTGAAGAGCCCTTCTTTATCACCTTTGAATTCCTGCTGGTCCAATATGTCGGCTCCGGAAATCGTCAGCCCCATTCCCGTCAGATTGCCGAGTGCGGCAGGATTAAGCGAATTCACGCCGTCGTACCCGGCAAAATAAAGCCCGTTCAGTCCAATTGTACGGGCGCTGAACAAAGGATAAAGGCCGGTGCCGCCAGCCCAGAGCCAACCGGGCATTGCAACAAATAATGCCGCAGCTATTAAATACTTTCTGAACATCATGCCCATATTCTCCAATTTGAAATTTCTGTTATTTGGTATGAACTATTGCATAAGCATAGTAGGACGTAAACCTCGTCCTGCCCTGCTGGTCCCAGCCCTTGTTGGCTATCCAGATATAGTAGTCTATGTTTCTCTTGAGTCCCTCCGCGGGAAATTCCACAAAAGTCTGCGTCCCGGGAATTTTTGGTCCCAGTAGAAGCGGAGAGGCAATGACGTCGTTTTTGCCATAAACTTTTTTACCCGTCGAAGAATCTACCGACCATACTTCCCAGCGTATTCCTGCCGGATTGTACTGGTTGCCTTCGGTTATTCCGATTGCGGAAATCGTGGAATCCGTTACTCCGGCCTGCTTTATCTTCCAGCGGATGAGGGGATAATTATTCTTTGTAGGCTGTATGACGGTTATATCTGCCAGGTTTCCGCGCGTTTCAACCGAACTGATGTTTACAAATGCATCCATGTTCTCGGTCGACCTGACCAGGCTCATCGGAGTAACCCTTACGGAATCACCGCTTATGATTACAGAAGAAGCGGCAAGCGAAGAATCGACAAGAATGTTTTTATTTGCGGCAGCCGTAACCTGCTTCCAGGCGTCTTCTTTCATCAGCCAGTAGGTGTATTGAACATCCTCACTCAGGCTGTCCGGCTTTACTCCGCCATATTGTGCCGTCAGATCCTGTGCCCCCGAGGGAAGCATTCCGAACTGAATGGGGTAATGAAGACTGTTGCCGGGAGAATAAACGAGCCAGACCAGCGTTGAGTCCAGAGCCGCCTTGCTCCCACGGTTTATTCCCAGCACAGATACATACCCGCCAAGCCATTCAATGTGCGGCCGGAAAGAAAGCTTCTCGACGGATATACCCGAGAGCTGGGGACTTCCTATATACGGAGCAAGTGCTCCGTCTTCTTTATTGCACGCGCTGAAGATCCCGGCAAGAATTAAGCCGGTAGAAAAAATTAAGCCGAACAAAATATTTTTCTTCATAACGATCGCCCTTTTTAAGAACTTTCAAAACAGTACTACATTTTTCTTAGCTGCTCCATCCAGTTTTCATTATGCACCTCATCCTCCCTTGAGGAATGAAGAAGCCTGTAATGGCCGTCTGAACGCTCATCAGCAAAAACAAAGATGTAAGATTTTTCCTGGTTGTAAATCCATATCTCATAAGGCACCGTGTCGCTTTCATAGACGTGCCTTTCAATGTCATCGGGAAATCCGTACTTTATCAGTATTCTCCCCCTGTCTGAAGCCCAGCCTTCCTGCTTTCCCCAGCTGAAGTTCTGATTTGCGTAGTTATACCTCTGCTGGATTTTCTTTAACAGCTCGTTCGTATCCGTCTCCGGCGTCGGGTCCAGCCGTTTCCAGTACTGAATGAGAAACTCTGCCTTTCCGGTCAGGTTAAGTCCCTGATAGATCTTGTATTGAGCGGGCGTGGCTATGTACTTCAAAATCCGCCCGGCTATCTCGGCATCTTCTTCCGTTATTATGGACTTTTTGCGTGCATAGTCCATCTGTATTACTTCAAAATTCCTGGTAAGGCTTAGCTCCTTTTTTTCAGCCGGGTCGGATACCGTAGCGACAAATTCATAGATGCCCGAAGGAATTGCCGAGACACTGACCCCGTGCATGACTGCCGTGGTTCCGGCAGTTTTTTTGACCTTCATAGGAGGATATGTCTTTACAGTTCTGCCCTCAGGCGACTTGATACTGTATGTTACAATCATGCTGTCAGTCCCGGCCGGAAGAACGTTATAAAGCTCGTAATAGAGATACAGTACAGGACTCAGTATCCCAAAACGCCTCGAAGGACTAGGAATTACGGAACTGTTTCCTTTCTGGAATGTCCTGTTTTCGCCCGCCCTTTCGATCCCCGAAACGAACTCTATCTGGCTGCCGGATAAACTGCCTTCCTGGTATAAAGGGACAGAAAGCATAAATGAAGCCGAGGATGAGTTGGAACTGTTCTGATCTTCAACTTTTACTTCTGCCGTATAAACACCGGGCTTCAAATCCCCGCTCTGCCACTGGTCGTATATAACCTTTGTCCTCATGCCGGCAGTATCCTGGGGCCTCAGGGCCTCGGTTGTCCAGTTTTTGTCTGCAACTGTTTTTCCTTCCTCATCTCTCATGCGGAATGTAAGCTTTATTATGCCCGATGACCGCCCGTCTTTATTTGTCACGTACTTTATCTGGTCTGCCAGCACCATGAGGTAGAATTCCTCAAATGTCTTTCCGGCAGCTCCCTTGAAGCCCGCATGATCTACGTAAAACTGCAGGCTGCCTTTGCCCGCCTGGGGTATGTCTGCCGTCTGTGCCCTTAAAGGCAGGCAGGGGAGAACAAGGCATAAAATAATTATCAGTTCTTTCAGGCCCATTTGGCCTCTACTCTTTGAGTCCACTTAGCGTAATACCTTTTATAAAATATTTCTGTGCGAAAAAGAAAACCAGCAGAATCGGCAGCACAGCAGTTACAGATCCCGCCATTAAAAGATCCCACTGCGTAAGATACCTGTCCCTGAATATTGCAAGACCCAGCTGTACGGTCCGCATCTCCTCTGAGTTCAGAACGATCAGGGACCAGATGAAGTCGTTAAATGCTCCCATAAAGGTAAAAATTGCGAGCGTTGCCAGCGCTGGCTTTGAAAGCGGTATAATTATCCTCATCAGTACGCTGAACCGGCTTGCACCATCTATGTAGGCGGCCTCTTCCAGTTCTTTCGGAATCGTCATAAAGAACTGCCTGAGTAGAAACGTCCCGAATGCGCTTGCAAGCCCCGGAACAATCAGTGCCTTAAAGGAATCAATCCATCCGAGCCAGTAGAGCATCATAAAGCTTGGTATCATAGTCACATTGTAAGGGATCATCATCGTGCCCAGGAAGATATAAAAAAGAATATTACTTCCCCTGAAGCGAAGCCTTGCAAAGGCAAATGCCGCCATCGAACATGTGATCAGCTGTCCAAGTGTAACCGACAGGGATACAATGATGCTGTTAAGATAGTACCGCCCGAAGGGAGCAGCCTCAAAGGCGTTCTTGTAATTTTCAAAACGGAATTTCTCAGGAAGCCACCTGGGCGGATAGACGTAAATTTCGTTCATGTCCTTAAGCGAGGTCAACACCATCCATATAAAAGGTGCCAGCGTGGCCAGCGCCAGGGCATAAATAACCAAATGGAATATTATACCTTTGGATATCTTTATGGTTTTATTTAATCCTTTGCCGGACATATAATTAGTTTCCTAAAACTTTTGATTTCATGTATTTCATTTGAAGCATCGTAAAAACGAACAGTATTGCAAAGAGCACATAAGCCACTGCCGATGCGTAGCCCATTTCAAAAAACTTAAATGCATGTTCATAAACGTAGAAGACGAGAACTTTTGTAGAGCCAAGAGGGCCTCCCGAAGTAAGCACGTAAACAATGTCAAAGACCTGGAAAGAGCCGATCATGGACATGACCATGATGAAGAAGGTCGTTGGACTCAGTAGCGGAATTGTAATTCGCCAGAAGCGCGTCCACCTTCCCGCCCCGTCGATCATCGCGGCTTCGTAATAAGTTTCAGGTATGCCCTGCAGCCCGGCTGAAAAGAGCACCATGTTGTAGCCGAAGGTTTTCCAGACTCCCATGATAATGAGTGCGAACATTGCAGCCGTAGGGTCATTAAGCCAGTTAATGGCGCCTATTCCGAAAAGCCCGATAAAATAATTTATCAGCCCAAAGTTCGGGTCATAGAGCCACCTCCATATAACCGCCGCTGCAACGGGGGAAATAATGACGGGAGCGAAAAATGCGGTGCGAAGGAACTTCTTGCCTATTATTTTTTTATTCAGCGCATAGGCAACCATGAGCGAAAATCCCATGTTAAGCGGAATGGTGCCGAATGTGTAGATTGCTGTATTTTTCAGCACCTGCCAGAACTCCTCGCTCTGGAACATGCGTATATAGTTCTCAAAGCCCACGAAGGTGGTCTGGCTGCTGAACATATTCCACCTCTGGAAGCTCAGGTAAAAAGAAAAAATGACAGGGAACAATATAAAAGTAGTAAACACCACGAGCGTCGGCGACAAGAACAGCAGGGCGCTCAGGCCGTCACCTTTTTTGTAAGTGCCTTTGCCCGTTTTTTTTACTTTAGCCTGATCTTTCTCTTTACCTGAAAGCCCGGCCTTTTGCGATAAATCTTTCTTTGCTACAGTTTCTGTTTCATTCATACTGTGTATTCTCTTTCTGCCCCAACTTATTCTGCTCTTACTTTTTACTTTTTACTTTTTACTTTTTACTTTTTAATTCTAACTCTTTTTCCTACTTTTTCGAATACGAGCTCAGCAGTTTATCCGATTTGGCGGCCGACTCGTCGAGGGCCCTTTTTACGTCCATCTTTCCTACCGTAGCCTTTTCAATTGCCTCTGCAATGTGGCGCGTAATCTGAAGCCCCCCGTAATCAATCGGCTTTTCTGCCAGGCCCACTTCCATCTGGTCAACGAAGACCTTGAAGTTCGGGTTTTTCTTCAGGTATTCCTGGAACTCCGGAACATTCCTGACCGCATGCCTGATTGGCAGGTAGCCGGATCGCATGGACCAGAAGGCCTGGACCTCAGGCTTTGTCATCCACTTTACAAACTCCCAGGCGGCATCCGGATGCTGGCTCTGCTTGAATATGGCCAGGTACTCGCCGCCAACGATTGTTGCCTGTTTGTTTGGTCCTGCGGGCAGGGGGGCAAATGCCCAGTTAAGGTTCTTAAGGATTTCATTGTACCGCGGAAGGTTCCATGGGCCGTCCATTGCCATGGCCAGGTGCCTTGAAGCAAATGCAACGTCGTAGTCGGAGGTAAATGTGGAAAGGTTTAATTCGTTATATATATTCTGCCAGAGCCTGAGGGCTTCAATCCCGGGTGCACCGTTATAAAGCACCCTCGTCTGCTCGTCCGTAATGACGTCTCCTCCTGCCTGCCAGAGGTAGGGAAGAAACTGCCATACCATCCAGGCACTTAAAGGTCCCGCGGCAGGATAAATGGGAAGAAACATTCCAACCTGTTCGTACTTCCCGTCGCCGTTATTGTCAAGCGTGAGTTTCTTTGCATATTCGTGCAGCTCATTCCAGTCCTTGGGAGGATGGTTGGGATCGAGGCCTGCCTTCCGGAACATATCTTTGTTGTAAAGGAGTGCCAGGTTGGTAGCCTCCATTGGCATGCTGTAGAGTGTACCGCGCCAGGATGCATACTGCAGAAGAGCGGGATAGATGTCGGCCATATCTTCTTTGGAGATGCCGTTTTTACCCTCGCTGAAATCCTGGATCTTGTAGATGGCGTCGGCCTTTACCAGGTCCTCCATGAAATCCGAATGGATCCACGAAATATCCGGAGCGCTTTTACTCTGTATTGCCGTAACGAGCTTCTGAATAAGTGCGTCGCCGGTAGGCACGTACTGTGCTTTGATTTCAATGTTGGGATGTTCTTTTTCGAAGCGGGCAATCAGTTCGTTTAAGGCTGGTACGGTTGAGGAAACAAAGCTGTGCCAGAAAATTACAACAACCTTGCCGCCGGACTGCTGCTGTTTGTTTCCACAGCTGAAGAATAATACGGATGCGATTGCTACAAGAGCAACCATTTTTAATACTGCTTTCAAGGCCTAACCCCTTTTCTGTTTTAATTTACTGTACCGGAATAATAAACTTCTACAGAGAGAATCTATATCTAAAACCGGCAAAAGAGCCTGCCGGAAGATTTTCAGGATGTTAGAACAATTTCAGTGTTGCTTTATGCACAGTTCCTGCACCTTACTCCCATCTTGCACGGAAGTAATGAATGGAACAGCCAGTATTGCCAGTATATGCGGATACTACTCAGGAACAACTAGAAAAACTATTTTACCCCAAAGCTTAAGTTTGCACATTTAACCCAAAAGCGTTCAAAGAATGTTGCGTACCGATTTTCTGATCACCAGTTCCGGCATCAGTACAATTCTTTTCTTGTCTTTTTTGCCTTTTGCCCTCATCTCCTCTATAAGGAGTTTTACAGCTACTTCACCCATGAGTTCTTTAGGCTGCCTGACAACCGTCAGGGGTGCGACCAGGTAAGGCGCAAAGTCCACGTCATCAAAGGCGACAATTGAAATGTCCTCCGGAATTGTGCACTTTTCTTCGAATATTGCCTGCATTGCTCCCAGTGTAATCAGATCACTCGTGGTAAATATTGCAGTCGGAGGATCCCCAAGGTTAAGGAGCAGTTTTGTCTCTATATATCCGTTTTCCTTCCTGAAATCGTTGCCTACAACGTAGCGCTCATGTACGGCAATTCCGTGGTCTTTCAGGGCATCTTTATAACCATTGAGCCGCGCATTGTTTGTATAAGTATTTAACAGGCCCTGCACAATTGCAATGCGCCTGTGGCCATTTTGAACGAGGTGCTCTGTAGCCTTATAGGCTCCGGCATAATTGTCCACAACCACTGCATTGGCATTCATATCCTCTATGCAGCGGTCCAGCAGTACGAGAGGTTTGTTAGAGTTTAAGATCTCCTGCAGATGGCCCGACTCCTGGCCCACGGGCATGATGATGTAGCCGTCAACGCCCTTACTCCTGAGAAGGTCTATCTGCCTGATCTCGGTTTCAATGTTTTCATTTGTAACACATATTATAAGACTGTAGCCCGACTGGTACATATAAGACTGGATCGTGTGTGTGATGTGTGCGAAGAAGGGATTTGAGATATCTGGTACTACTAGTCCTACGGTATGGGTTTTTTTAAGCCTGAGCCCGCGTGCAAGTTCATTCGGGCGGTAATTGAGGTCCTTGGCTGCCTTGAGCACATTTTTCTTGGTCTCCAGACTGATGCGGTATTTTTCGTGCTTGTTGTTAAGCACGCGTGAGACCGTAGTAACGGATACTCCGGATTTTTCTGCGATGTCGTTCAATGTAACAAGCATTATAGGCAGCTCGGAAATTATTTTATAATTCTTGATTTAATTAATACTTCCGGTAAAACTTACCGGATTTTCCTAAAAAGTCACTCTAAAAGACAATTTTGCACAAACGTTTGTGCAACTTTAATTTAGTCCGGCCCTCAGCAACTGTTCAGCAATAAAATCTTAATAATAAAATAAATAGAAGTGAAAATGCGCAAAAAAGCCCGAAATTCGGGAAAAACAAGGAATTTTAACCTTACAATGATTTAAAAAACCTTTATCTAACTGCCCTCAGGAATTCCGTCTTTTTCAGCACATATTTGAAGAACGATTCAAAAATCCTCAGGATTGCACAAACGTTTGTGCAATCCTGAAATCAAACTAATCTGATTCCCTGAAAATGTCAAGTGCTTTTTTCAGAAATATCCGTGGAATTCTCCCTGAAAGTGCCATTAAGCTCCATGTTGCCTGATTTTTGCCCTTTTTTCAGCCCTGCGGCTGCGGATTCGGCTCCGGACCGTGCCCCGGTTCAGGCTCCGGATACGGCGAAGGATCAGGTACTGTCTCCGGCGCCGGGGGCTCCGGCTGCGGCTGCGGATTTGGACCGGGCTCGGGCGGGTTCGGCACCTGAAAGACTTCCTCCTGCAGCACTGTATCTTGCCCAATGTTTACCGTACTCATATTAACCTCAAAAGTTTTCTCAATCTATATTTTTAAAAATCCCGGTTAATTACAATTCATTAATATTTATTCAGAGGTATTTTCTTCGGCTTAATTTTTTTTCGCGCTGCATTCTGGTATGACTTGCCGAAATAGCGGTTTTTACTATAATATATTTATAGGCACCTATTTAATAATTAATATACCACAATGGATTCAGGCGGGTTTTCCAAATGTCGAAGAAAAAGCATTGCACTTATCTCTTCATCATTCAGCGGACAGGCCTTTCGGAGGCCGATGTAAAGGAAATCTCCGGCTACCTGGCCCTGCTTAATTCCACCGGTTGCGACGTCGTAGTTGTAGACGCCTCGCCTCTGGATGTCTATGCCGCACACGAGGGCGCCTGGTTCAGCCTCTGCAGGCACGTTAAGGTCGACTCCAGGTATCTTTCCTGGAACCCTTTTATTAACAGCATCTATACGGGCGTCTTTCAGGCTGCATGCCAGAAGGTTATTGCTGCCTCGGAGAGCGTCAGGTACAGCCCCGAAGACATACTGCGGATGTGCGAACTCCTGGAACACTTCGAACTCGTGCGCCCTCAGAACTACCTCTACCCGCTCCACTGGTGGAACCAGATTGAATCTGCCGGAATACTCATCAACCGCACCGTGCTCCCGGGCGGAGATTCACCGGAAACTTTCGGCTTTCTGTGCACTTCGTTCAAAAAGTTCTGCAACCGCAAGGACAGGAGTTTTGACTCTTCTGAAGACCTGACCCGCGAGTTCATCTTCCACAGGGCTAAGGTCTGCTTTGCACTCGACTTTCTTATTCAAAAAAACTCATCCACATTCAGCGACTGGTGCGGCAAGTGCTTCAGGGAAACATACAGGACTTTCAGCTTCGGAATTCAGCCCGTGACCTTTCTTCTCATGTTCCCTCTGGGTGTTGCGCTTTGGCTATTCCTGGGAGCAGAGGCACTCATCTTCTACACCTCGGCAATTCTACTCAGCTTTATTACAATAGCCTTTCTCGGGCGCTTCAGAGGAGGAAACAGATTCTTTCCCGTCAGGCTCTCACTCGCAGCCCCGGCATGGCTCTTTGAAAGAATGCTCTGCTATTACAAAACCTTGTTCTGGATGCTTAACCCCGGAAAACACCCATTGCTTGCGCCTTCAGGCAGAAAGAAAAGCCGGCACTATTACATAAAGGGGCTAAATACGGTTAAACTCCTGGAAGGTAACCGGAAAACTCAGAAAAATTAAGCGTCCAGAGCTTCTATAAGGATCGTACAGTTATGAATTATCAGCCGATTGAAAACTATGGCATTATTGGTGACTTAAATACAGTGGCACTGGTGGGACTCAACGGCTCAATTGACTTTATGTGTTTCCCCAATTTTGATTCCCCCAGCGTCTTTGCAGCCATGCTTGACTTCAGCAATGGCGGCAGCTTCTGCATAAGCCCAAAGCTGGATAACGTTAAAAATAAACAGCTCTACATCCCGGATACAAATGTGCTCCTTACACGCTTCCTTTCTTT
This sequence comes from Ignavibacteria bacterium, assembly GCA_025612245.1. Classification (GTDB taxonomy): domain Bacteria; phylum Bacteroidota; class Ignavibacteria; order Ignavibacteriales; family SURF-24; genus JAAXKN01. Next base: position 34,020 of record JAAXKQ010000022.1, on the reverse strand, counting down.
CGATGGCGTCGGAGAGATAACAGACTTCATGCCCGTTGAAGAACTCCTAAAAGGACACATACTCATCAGAAGGGTCACCGCCGTGCGCGGTGAACTGACTTTTACCATGAACTGCAGCCCCAGGTTTAACTACGCACGTTCAGGCCATTCAACTGAAATCAGCAATAACGTTGTCTACTTCCGAAGCCAGGGGGAAGACAAAACAGCCCTCAGGCTTTTGAGCACCGTAAATCTGAAGGTCAGAAACGGCGACGGCTTTGCCGAATTCAGGCTTAAAACGGGCGAAACAGCGGACTTTATACTGCAGTTCGTAAGGAAAAGCACCATAGAAATTGACGACATCAAACAGTTCATTACGGAAAACCTCTATGAAACAATGAACTACTGGAAAGACTGGATCGCAGAATCCAAGTACACGGGACGCTGGCAGGAAATCGTCAACCGCTCTACACTCGTCCTCAAGCTCATGACTTCCTGCAGATACGGCTCGCTTGTGGCTTCACCAACTTTCAGCCTTCCTGAATTTATCGGAGGGGAAAGAAACTGGGATTATCGCTACACCTGGATCAGAGATGCCTCATTTACCATATATACCATGATCAACCTCGGTTACACTAAGGAAGCCGGAGCCTTCATGAAATGGGTCGAAAAGGAATGCCAGGATATCGGTAACGCCGGGTACCTGGGACTCATGCATACAATTTCGGGGGAAAATACGCCGGAGGAAATGGTACTGCAAAATATGGAAGGATATAAGAAATCTTCTCCCGTCAGGATTGGCAACAACGCCTATAAACAGGTTCAGCTCGATATTTACGGGGAACTCATGGATGCAGTTTACCTTTATAATAAATACGGCGAACCGATCTCCTACAGCTTCTGGAATGATCTCGTAAACCAGATCAACTGGCTATTGGATAACTGGCAGAAAGAAGACGAGGGGATCTGGGAGGTAAGAGGAGGCAAAAGACACTTCCTCTACTCCAGGCTCATGTGCTGGGTTGCACTGGACCGCGCCATAAAACTCGCCAATATGCGCTCCTTCCCCTTACCCGGAAGATGGGTCGAAGAAAGAAATAAAATCTTTAATAGCATATTTAACGACTTCTGGAACGACAAATTAAAAGCCTTCGTGCAGTACAAAGGCGCCGATACGGTAGACGCCGCGGCATTGCTGATGCCGCTTATGAGGTTTATCAGCTCCAAGGACCCGATGTGGCTTTCCACGCTGAAGGAAATTGAAAAAGAACTGGTCTCGGATTCACTCGTCTTCCGCTACAGGCATAAAGAAGCCGCAGCCGACGGGCTTAAAAGCGGCGAAGGCACATTCTCAATGTGCACCTTCTGGTACATTGAATGCCTCTCGCGCGCAGGACAGCTGCAGAAAGCAAGACTCTATTTTGAAAAGATGATCGGCTACGCGAACCATCTCGGGCTTTATGCCGAACAGCTGGGCTTCCAGGCCGAACACCTGGGAAATTTCCCGCAGGCCTTTACGCACCTGGGACTTATAAGCGCCGCAATCAACCTGAACAGCCAGCTCAACGACCAGAGAAATAAACAAAACCCAAACTATGACTGAACATAATAATATGAAAGCAATTGCAATAACGCCGGGAAAAGGAAACCCGGAAATAATTGAGCTCCCGGAACCCAAAATTACAAACCCCAATCAGGTAAAGCTCCAGGTCCTTAATGTCGGCATCTGCGGAACGGACCGCGAGGAGGTCTCGGGTGGCAGGGCAGAGGCTGCAAGTGGGCATGAAAAGCTTGTAATAGGGCATGAGATGCTGGGCCGCGTGGTGGAAACCGGGACTTCCGTAGCATCGGTCAAAGAAGGGGACTACGCGCTTTTTATGGTAAGAAGGCCCTGCGGAAAGTGCTACCCCTGCGGCCACATGAGAAGCGACATGTGCTATACGGGCGAATATACCGAACGGGGTATCAAAGGACGCGACGGCTACCAGGCGGAATTTGTAGTGGACGAGGAGGAATTTATTGTCAATGTGCCGGATGAAATCAGGCACATTGGAGTCCTTACTGAACCGATGTCTGTGGTGGAAAAGGCAATTGACGAGTCCTTAAACCTTCAGGCAGCCCGCCTCCCTGAAGCGGATTTCTCCTCAAACGGATGGCTTAAAGACAGATTTGCTCTTGTCGCGGGTCTTGGACCCATTGGGCTTTTAGCCAGTGCAATCCTTCTACTCCGCGGCGCTGAGGTCTACGGGCTCGACATCGTAGATGAAAACTCACACAGGCCTTCACTCCTTAAAGAACTTGGGGGAAAGTATATTGACGGACGAAAGCTGGAGACCGCAAAAATTGACGAAAAATATCATCCAATGGATATTATTGTCGAAGCAACGGGAATTGCAAAGCTGGAATTTGAACTCATAAATGTTCTTGCTATTAACGGCATATACGTCCTAACAGGAATTCCGGGCGGGGAGCGCCCGGTCTCTATTCTTGGAAGCGAAATGATGCGCCGCATGGTTTTAATGAACCAGGTAGTTCTGGGCAGCGTCAATGCCTCTATCCGCCACTACAGGATGGCAATTGACGACCTCACAGAGGCTAACCTCAAATGGCCGGATGCTATGAGCCAGCTGATAACGCATAAGGTTAAATACACGAATTTTGAAAGCCTGCTGGGGAAGCACTCCCCGGATGAAATAAAGGCGGTAATTGTGTGGAATGAATTTTAGCTGATCCTTTATTCCTCATTCCTTCAGAAATCTCCTTTGAAGAGAGCAGGGTAAAAAGCAACCGCCTTGAAGGCGCTGTTTCCTAAAACAACTCTCTTTTCATATCTTGAACTTAATACATCTAAGACCTGGTATTTCCCGCCAAAGCACGTTTCTTCCCCCCCCGGGAAGCACACTTTCCCCAGCTTTGGAGGCATCCCAAAGGGAAATTTGGGTACTTAAGAAAAAGAAAGCTTTTAATCCGGAAGTAATATAAATTTGCATAAGTAAATTATACCATGGTTACAATCTTTAATAAAGGGAGATTATTATGGCTGTTTCAAGTCCACAGGTTGACGTTAAAAAAATAAAAACTGTGCCCCAGTCCCAGGTTAATTACACACCGGCTCTGACCGTATTGACTTCATTGTTCTTCATGTGGGGATTTCTGACCTGTCTTAACGACATCATCATTCCCCACCTTAAGGCGGTATTTTCCCTTAACTATACACAGGCTATGCTCATACAGTTCTGCTTCTTCGGAGCATATTTCATAGTTTCACTCCCATCGGGAATTCTTGTCGAGAAAATTGGATATAAGAAAGGAATCATCATAGGCCTTGTTACGGCGGGTATAGGCTGCCTGCTGTTTTATCCTGCTGCCGGCCTGCGCTCTTACCCGATGTTCCTTCTGGCCCTTTTTATACTGGCCGCGGGAATAACACTCCTCCAGGTAGCAGCTAACCCTTATGTGGCAATACTGGGAAAACCCGAGACCGCATCAAGCCGCCTGAACCTGACACAGGCATTTAACTCCCTTGGTACTACAATTGCGCCTTACTTCGGCTCCCTTTTAATTCTTTCTGTTGCAGTAAAAAGCGCCGCTGATATAAACAAGCTTAGTCCTGGCGAACTCTCTGTCTACCAGGCAGCCGAAGCCGGTGCCGTTCAGGTACCTTATCTCGGCCTTGCAGCAGCCCTGTTCATCATTGCAGGCATCTTTGCAATGTTTAAACTTCCTGTAATTGAGGCTGCTTCGGCTTCAGAGGCCGGAGGCGGCAGCAATGAAAACATTGCCATACACCATGAAAGCGCGTGGGGCTTCAGACACCTGGTCTTAGGCGCAATAGGAATTTTTGTTTACGTCGGCGCTGAAGTCTCCATCGGAAGCTTCCTGGTCAGTTATCTCGGACAGCCATTTATTGCAGGACTTCCGGAGGCGGAGGCCGGGAAGTTTGTTTCATTTTACTGGGGCGGCGCCATGCTGGGCCGTTTTGCAGGTTCCGCAATAACCAGAAAGGTTAAGCCCGGCGCGGTGCTCGCCTTTAATGCCTTCGTTGCCTCGGCACTGGTCTTAGTCTCAATGTTTACTTCAGGACACGTTGCAATGTGGTCAATTCTTTTAATAGGACTTTTTAATTCAATCATGTTCCCTACAATTTTTACGCTTGCAATCGATGGCCTCGGCAAACACACCGGACAGGGTTCTGGAATCCTCTGCATGGCAATCGTCGGCGGTGCACTGCTTCCTCTTCTGCAGGGCTTCTTTGCAGACAACATAGGCATTCACCACGCATTCTTCCTGCCCGCAGTCTGCTACCTGTTCATAGCTTACTATGGCTTAAAAGGGCACATCCCGACTCACATTAAAACTTCAAAGGCTTAAAAAGATATGGCAAAAACTGACGTAACTCTGGGCGTGGACATTGGCGGGACGAATACTGCATTCGGTTTTGTGGATAGCCATGGCAACTGCCTGGCCGAATCCTCAATTGCCACGCATGCTCACGAAGAAGCCCCAAGGCTCTTTGAACGCCTAAACCAGGCAGTAGATGAATTGTACTCCGGCATCTCGGGAAAATGTAATTTCATAGGCATCGGCATTGGGGCTCCCAATGCCAACTATTACAAAGGGACCGTCGAACAGCCCCCGAACCTCAGGTGGGGAACCGTAAATGTACTGGAACTTGTAAGAAAATACTACAATCTCCCGGCTGCCATTACAAATGACGCCAACGCCGCGGCAATAGGAGAAATGCAGTTCGGTGCCGCAAGGGGAATGAAGGACTTTATCGTAATTACGCTCGGCACAGGCCTTGGCAGCGGCATCGTTGTAAACGGGAGCCTCGTCTACGGGCACGACGGCTTTGCCGGCGAAATAGGACACACAATATATGATCCCGAAGGCCGTCAGTGCGGATGCGGAAGAAAGGGCTGCCTTGAGACTTATGCCTCTGCCAGCGGAATATGCAGGACTGTATATGAACTAATCTGCAACACGACGCTTCAAAGTGAGCTTAGAGGTGTCTGCTTTGACAGCCTGACGGCTAAGATGATCTTTGAGGCGGCAAAAAAAGGGGACAGGCTCGCACTCGAAGCCTTTGACTTTACGGGAAAAGTACTCGGCATAAAGCTCTGCGACGCGGTGGCGCATACAAGTCCCGAGGCTATAATTCTCTTCGGAGGCCTTGCAGCTTCGGGCAGCTTGATTTTTGAACCCGTACAGCGCTATATGGAAAAATATATGCTTAATATATTTAAGAATAAGGTAAAGCTTCTGCCTTCAGGCCTCACAATGGGCAATACGGCAATTCTGGGCGCAAGCGCTTTAATATGGAATGAGCTGAAGAAAAAGTAAACAGCCAATGTTTTTCTACACGGAGGAGGGCTTAAAAGAGCCCTCTTTTTTTATCGCTAAAAACCAGCCACTTTTGCCTGATAGCGTCTACTGCCCGCAATTTCTTATGCCGCACATCTTTATTTTAAGTTTCTCCATAAGGATTTTTCACAAGTTAAGTATTTCCTTTCATGTAAATTTGAACTATTATACGGGTTTCTTTTACTTTCTTTTTGTCCGTCGATCTTACCGGTATTTTTCAAATTCAAAACAGAATGAGCAGAAAACCTTATGCAAACGGAAAATGCAGCAATTGAGCAGAAAGTTGAAAGCCTTCTAAAGGAAATGACACTGCAGGAGAAGCTTGGGCAGATGACGCAGGCCGAACGTGCCGCCATAAAGCCCGCGGAAGTCGAGGAATTCTTTATCGGCTCCATACTCAGCGGAGGCGGTTCGGTGCCCTGGGACAGCTCACCCTCCGGATGGGCTGAAATGTTTAATGGCTTCCAGTCCTCTGCCATGAAAACCCGCCTTAAAATACCCATGATTTACGGAATTGACGCCGTTCACGGGCACAATAACGTCAAAGGAGCCGTACTTTTTCCACATAATATCGGACTTGGCTGTTCACGTAACCCGATGCTGGTTGAAAAAGCTGCACGGGCTACCGCCGAAGAGGTGGCTTCAACGGGACTTAACTGGACCTTCGCTCCCTGCATTGCGGTGCCGCAGGATGAAAGATGGGGGCGCACTTACGAGGGCTTCGGCGAAACTGCCGAGCTTACTTCATTGATGGCACAGGCCGCCGTAAAAGGCTACCAGGGAAATGGCTACACCACTTATCCTTACGTTCTTGCGTGCGCAAAACATTTTATTGGAGACGGCGGAACTACAAACGGACTCGACCAGGGCAATACGGAAATTGACGAGGCTACATTAAGGGAAATTCACCTGCCGGGATACGTTTCAGCCATAAAGGCCGGCGTCGGCTCCATTATGGTGTCTTTCAGCAGCTGGGACGGGCAGAAAATGCACTCGCATAAATACCTCCTTACTGACGTACTGAAAAATGAATTGAACTTTAAGGGATTCCTCGTTTCCGACTGGGATGCCATTCAGCAGCTTGAAGGCGACTTTAAGAAGCAGGTTGCAACGGCCATTAACGCCGGAGTTGACATGGCAATGGTACCAAATAGCTGGAAAGAATTTATTTCCGTAATGAAAGAGCTCGTTAGCGAAAAGGTCATTCCCATGTCGAGAATTGATGATGCCGTAAGGCGGATACTGAGAGTAAAACTTGAGATGCACCTCTTTGAAAAACCATATGCCGACAGGTCGCTAATTTCAATGTTCGGCTGCAAAGAACACAGGGAAATTGCGCGCGAATGCGTCAGGGAATCGGTTGTCCTCCTTAAAAACGAGAATAAAATGCTTCCCTTGAAAAAAAATGCCAGACACATAATCCTCGCCGGCAAAAGCGCCGATGACCTCGGAAACCAGTGCGGCGGCTGGAGCGTAAGCTGGCAGGGGGAAAGCGGCAAAACTACAGATGGTACAACAATCCTGCAGGCGGTTAAAAATGCCGTCTCACCCAATACAAAAGTAACTATCTTAAAAGACGACAATATAGACCCCGGGGCCGACTTTGCAATTGCCGTAATCGGGGAAAAACCCTACGCCGAAGGCATGGGTGACCGCACGGACCTCAGGATTTCCGATGAGGACGTCAGGGTTGTTTCCAGACTTAAGGATGCCGGCCTTCCCGTCGTTACAATACTTTTTTCAGGCCGGCCCATGATCATTGAAGACATCATCCATAGGACTGACGCCTTTGTTGCAGCCTGGCTGCCCGGGACACAGGCTGAAGGCATTACAGACGTCTTATTCGGGGATTATAACTTTAAGGGAAAACTCTCGCATTCATGGCCCGGGAAAATGGAGGATATTCCGGTTAATGCCGGAAGCAGCGCCAGGCCTCTTTTTGAATACGGCTTCGGGTTGAGTTACTAAAAGGAGTGCCTTTCTCCGTAAGTTTTTACGGGGGCAGTGTATTTAATTAAAACTAATGAAGATATTTTTCCGGTGCTTTTTCTGAATTGGGCAGGGTTTTACCGCCAAATTTTTCCATAATTTAATTCTGCAATATTGCGGATATTACTTGTTGTGAGGGAAATTTGCGCAAAAAGGAAAGGACAAATGATTGAAAACTTTTCAGGGGAGCACTATTTTATGACATATAATTACAGGCTTTTAAGGATGAACCCTAATGAAGAAAATAATTGTTGCAGGGTTATTATTAACCGGCATGAACTTCTTTTATGGCTGCTCGGCTGCAAAGGAGGAGACTGATATGAAAGCTTCTCACCAGCAGATTAAACATTTTACCAAAGTAGTTAAAACCCGGGTATCGACGGACTACCTTCTTTACCTGCCGCAGGACTATGGCAAAGACGACAAAAAGTGGCCACTGGTACTCTTCCTGCACGGGGCAGGAGAAAGAGGCTCCGACATCAATATTGTAAAAAGACACGGGCCTCCCAAGCTTGTTGAACAGGGGAAGGAATTCCCTTTTATACTCGTCTCTCCCCAGTGCCCTGAGGACCAGATGTGGTCCATTGCAACGCTTGACGCCCTGATAATCGAAATCCAGGATAAATATGAGGTCGACCCCGCAAGGCTCTATGTTACGGGACTCAGTATGGGCGGCTACGCCACGTGGAAAATGGCCGAGACTTTCCCCGACAGGTTTGCGGCAATTGCACCTATATGCGGCTGGGGAAACGTCTCCACGGTCTGCAACCTGAAAAGCCTGCCCATCTGGACATTCCACGGAAAGAAGGACCGCTCGGTGCCTTTTTCAAAAACTGAGGAGCTCGTAGATGCCCTAAAAAAGTGTGGCGGTAATGTACAGTTTACCGTTTATCCCGATGCAGGGCACGATTCCTGGACCGAGACCTACAACAATCCCAAACTTTATGAATGGATGTTAAAACAGACCAATAATCATTAAAAGACAATGGAAGGCCATATTTTTACGGGCCTTTCTTTTTTTTAACGCTTAATCATTCTTTACACTTAAACTTTTCTTTTGGGGGAATTATACCAGATGAAAAAGAGCTCTGCATTTTTATTTGTTCTCGTAAATTTTTTATTTATTTGTATGCCACCATCATTAAACGCCGGAACGGATACACTTAAGACTTCAGAACGCCCATGGAAAGGCAGCGCCATACTGGGTAACGGAAACATATGCGCCGTCTATTCCGACGACGAGAGAATTACGGCCATCTCAAAACTTAAAGGCATTCAGCACTTCTACTATAAAAACTATACGGCCGATTACATAGCCACTACCTCCTTCAGCCTCATCGATGAGGTACCCGTGGGAAGCTTCCTTCAGAGAAAGGACAACAAAACCATAGGAATGGAAAATTTCTTTACCACCATAACCCGTACGGCAGTTAAAAGCGGCAGCCTTGCAAGCGTAAGGTGCTTCGTCCACCCGAAAGACGCAGTTATTCTGTCTTTGGAAGTTAAAGGCGCAAAACTTTCAGTGGCGCAGAAGTTCGAAATGCTCCTGAGAAAAACCATCATAACCGACCGCAAGACAAGCCTCGTATCGCTGAGAAAGCAGGGCAATACGGCACTTGCCTCATGGTCCAACGGAACCGTCATAGCCGTTGCACCAAAATTTTCAAAGCACATACTGGAAACAAGCGACTCCACGATCTCGATTTACGGAAAGGTTAAGAATAAAGAGCTGCTGGAAGTAATCATTACGGCGGCAGATAACATCCAGGATGCCCTCGGGAAAATCAAATCCCTCAAAGAGGAAACCGACCTAAGCAAGTCAGCTTCTGACTACTGGACAAAGTGGCTTGAAAAGGGCAAAATGCCGGAGTTCAAAGCTACGACGGATGAAAACCGGAAATATCTCGAATACTACAAAAGGAATTTATATGCCGTAAAGTCGGCTAACCTGAACGGCATGATTCCGGCAGACATTACAGGCCAGTTCGTCACCAACAACATGCCACAGCTTTACCCCAGGGATGCAATGATGGCAGCAAGGGTTTTCCTTCTTACGGGCCACTATGAAGAGGCTGCAGGCGTAATTAAGTTCTGGACTGATCCTTCCATTCCCCAAAAATCAAAAGGGGAATTCTTTGCCAGATACGACGCTTACGCTAAAGCAGTCGATGCCGGAAGCGGAGCGCGTTACGACGAACCGGAGTGGGATGCAAACGGATACATGATAAAACTCCTTGATGATTACCACAATCTTACAAACCAGTGGCTTGCAGAAAAAGATTTTATATACGAAATGGCCGATTTTCTTCTTGGTCACATCGATAAAAGCGGACTTCTTTATGAAGGCGGCATCGTGGAGTGGACCGGTTACCTGCCATCTACAAACATGACCTCTTCGAGCGCGCTTTTGACAGCCTCCCGTATTGCCGGGGCTTTGGGCGATAAGGACAGAGAAGAAGCCTACAAAAAGGCGTCGGATCTCATCTCCACTTCACTCGTTAAAACATTCGATAAAAAAAGGGAAATACTCGCAGACGTAAGATACTTCGGCAGAAAGGCAGAAGGTAACGTAAGCATAACGTCACCATCAAAGGATACGTTATATCTTTGGGACACCTCGCTTAACTTTGGGGCTCTCTGGGGTTTTCCAGACAATGAAATGCTAAAAAAAACAAATGAGTTCATGCAGAAAAACAATGTAAAGGCCAATGGAGGCGTTCAGTACTTTGAAGCACCGGACAAGGGCCTGGCAGGCTATGGCGGCGACCTGTTCTTCTTTACAACTCCGGCTTCGGCACAGTACCAGATGCTCTATGGCGATAAAAAGCTCGCAAAAATACATATCGACTGGATGATTAATAACTCAAACATATACGGACTTATGCCTGAAAGAATTTACCTGGACCAGTCGGACTGCAGCCCGGCTTCACCTTTATCCTGGTGCAACGCTGAGTTTGCAGCATCGGTTCTGCTGTACAGTGCAAGATAACACATACCGCGAAAAGCCCGGTTCCAGAAATACCATCGGATGTACAACAATTATGAGGTGAAAATGGAACTTCAATTTTTCAGAGGAATTAAAATATTACCTTTATTAGCATTTTCTTTGGTAATATTTACGGGAAGCAAAGTGCCGCAAAAAAAAGAGCCTTATAAGGACCCCAGACTTCCGATTGACCAGAGGGTGAGCGACCTGCTTGCAAGAATGACGCTCGAAGAAAAGCTCCAGATGCTCGGCGGAACCGGATTCGCAACAAAGCCAGTTGAAAGGCTTGGGATCCCCGAACTTAAGATGACTGACGGGCCGCTTGGCGTAAGGTGGGAAAAATCGACCGCATTCCCTTCCGGCATTGCACTGGCTTCCACCTGGGAGCCGGAACTAATTGAAAGAATTGGAAGCGCAATCGCTCGTGAAGTAAAGTCCAAAGGGCGCCACGTAATCTTAGGCCCCTGCGTTAACATCGCCCGCATCCCACAGGGAGGACGTAACTTTGAAAGCTTCGGCGAAGATCCGTTTCTGACTTCCAGCATTACCATCCCTTATATTAAAGGCGTACAGAAGGAAAACGTTGCTGCAACCGTAAAACACTTTGCATGCAATAACCAGGAATACCAGCGCATGTTTGTGGACGTAAAGGTTGACGAAAGAGCACTTAACGAAATTTATCTTCCTGCGTTTAAGGCTGCCGTTCAGGATGCGGACGTGTGGGCTGTTATGTGCTCATATAATAAGCTAAACGGGCACTATGCCAGCGAAAACGATTATCTGCTCCTGGATATGCTGAAAAAACAGTGGGGCTTTAACTGGCTCCTTATGAGCGACTGGGGCGCCGTGCACTCCACTCTTCCCGCTGCTAACGGAGGACTTGACCTTGAAATGCCTACCGGGGAATACCTTAACACCAATTCCCTTCTGGAAGCAGTTAAAAATGGCACCGTAAAGGAATCCGCAATTGACGACAAGGTTACAAGAATCTTGAGAGTAATATTCAAGCTGGGACTTTTTGAAAATCCCGGCAGCATAAATAAAAACCTCCTCGGAACAAAGGAGAACCGAAAGGCTGCCTATGAAGCTGAAAGAGCCGGAATTGTGCTCCTTAAAAACAACAATAACATTCTTCCTCTAAATCTAAATAAAATTAAGTCCATTGCCGTCATTGGCCCTAACGCCGGATCTTTAAGAACGGGCGGAGGCGGAAGCTCAATGGTAACACCGCTTACTTCTCTTAGTCCGCTCCAGGCACTGGAGAAAATCCTCGGCAAAAAGGTGAAAATCAACTATGCAAAAGGCGCTGAAATTCCGGGCGATACAAACCCGATTCCTTCTGCCTACCTCTTTACCGGTAAGTCGGAGAAAGAGCACGGCCTTAAGGCGGAATTTTTCAGCAACATGGAATTGTCAGGCACACCCGCCTTTACAAGAGTTGACAAGGAAATATTCTTTGACTTTGGCGACAGCGGTCCAAAGGAAGACTTCCCAAAAGATAACTTTTCCATCAGGTGGACCGGCTACGTTAAGGTCGCCAGGACGGGTGAATATGTTTTCGAAGTTGCTACCGATGACGGCGCCAGGTTTTACCTGGATGACAAGATGCTGATTGACGACTGGACCGATCACGCAGTTGTCTCGCATTATGCAAAGGCCAGGCTTGAGGCGGGGAAATTCTATAAGATACGCATGGAGTATTATGAAAAAGGCGGCGGTGCAATTGCACGCCTGGGCTGGAGGCTCCCCGGTGAAAAGCTCCTAAGTGAAGCCGTTAATGCCGCCAAAAATTCCGACCTTGCGCTCATCTTTGCCGGTACAAACTATAACATTGAAAGTGAAGGCTACGACAGGGAAAACCTTTTACTTCCTGAAGGACAGGACACTCTTATTCAGGCGGTATCAAAAGTAAATAAAAATGTCGTTGTCATACTTACCACCGGAAGCTCTGTTGTGATGGATTCATGGCTTAATGACGTTCCGGGTGTTCTTGAAACCTGGTTTGGCGGCGAGCGGATGTCGGATGCCATAGTGGACGTGCTGACAGGTAAATATAACCCCTCGGGAAAACTTCCCGTTACATTCCCCTACAGGTGGGAGGACTGTTCAGCCCACGCGACTTATAAAGCACAGGACAGTATTACTTACTATTCAGACGGAATTTATGTTGGCTACCGCCACTTTGAGAAAAATAACATTAAACCACTTTTCCCGTTCGGATTTGGACTTTCGTACACAGACTTCAGTTACAGCGATATGAAAATCTCACCTGTATCCAGGGACGGCAAAGTTGAGGTAAGCTTCAGCATTCAGAATACCGGGAAAACTGCGGGAAGCGAAGTTGCACAGCTATACTTAAGAGACGTTGAATCCTCAATCGACCGGCCGGTAAAAGAGTTGAAAGGCTTTAAGAAAGTTTATCTTAAACCGGGCGGGAAAAAGCTTGTTACGATTACCATTGATAAAAAAGCCATGTCTTTCTTCGACCCGAAATTGAAGGATTGGGTAGCTGAACCAGGGAAGTTTGAGGTTCTTATCGGCTCCTCTTCGGAAGACATAAGGCTTAAGGGTTCATTTACACTTTAATTTAAAGCTGAAACTCTACTGAACTTGTACGACCTTAAAGCTATTCTATTTAAGCCCTGATTGCCAGGGCTTAAATATTCGCGGCCCCAAAGTTGGATATCCGTCACGTACAATATTCACCACAATCAGGAAAATACAAAGAACATGCAACCCTACAAATATGCTACCACTAAAGCGGTAGAAATCCCAACACATTTACACCCGCTCACATTGCTTCCATTCATAATTCTTCTGTGCCGCTCCTGACCGGAGCTTTGTGTATTGTGGGAAAATCCTTTTCCCAGGGGTTCAGTCGCCCCCATCCGGGGGCTTCCTCACCCCGGGCTACAAAGATCTCGCCCGCGCTGTGCGGGCTTATTCATTGCACAATTCCAATCTCCCAGCCTTCATGGATATTTCTTTCTTAACCTAAACCTTTCTCCCTCTTCCTTTACCTTTTCCTTAACCTCGAACCTCTTTCCCCACTTAAAACTCAAAACTTAGAACTAAAATTCCTCCTCCACTCTTACATGCGTGTGTCAGAATGAACTTTTCCATCCAAAATGTGAATTATCCTTTGCGTCTTCGAGGCAAAGGCCTCATCGTGCGTCACTACTACAATTGTCTGCTTATGCTTTTCATTTAATTCCTTAAAAAGGTCAAATACCATGGCCGAATTTTTGGAATCGAGGTTTCCCGTCGGCTCGTCTGTCAGAAGCACCAATGGATCATTTGCAAGGGCTCGAGCAATTGCAACCCTCTGCTGCTGGCCCCCCGAAAGCTGGTTGGGTCGGCTGTTGAGCTTATCCGAAAGCCCCACGTCACTCAATAGCTCAGTTGCTTTTTTCCTTGCCTGCTGGGCTGAATACCTGCCGCGCGCAACCATGGGCATCATTACGTTTTCAAGAGATGAGAATTCGGGAAGGAGAAAATGGAACTGATAGACAAAACCCAGCTTTGCGTTTCTTACCTCGGAAAGCTCATCCTCATTCATTGAAGATATCTCAAGATCCTCCAGAAACACTTTCCCCGTTGTGGGCTTGTCCAAGCCTCCCATTAGGTAAAGCATCGTGGTTTTACCCGACCCGCTGGGACCGGTAATGGCCGTAAATTCACCTCTTTCAATCTCAAAGGACAGGTCGGGAAGAATGGTTGTATCCACTTCAACCCCGTTCGACTTTGAAATTAGCGTTCTTGAGACGTGCTCAAAACGGATTATTGCTTCTGGCATTTAATTTAATCCCATTCCTACATTTTTAATTATAAATTCAGAAATACCTATCTTTCTCCTCTCAGGATTTCCACGGGATTTACCCTGGCGGCTCCACGGGCCGGACCGATGGATGCAACAAGGCTTACAACAAGCGCAAACAGTGATGCGAGAACAAAGTACCAGGGACTTTTTCCCATCTGGAGGCGATCGCTTCGCATGGAGGTGTTCGACTCCGACGGGGTAATCTGTATGGAACTCATTATGATTATTAAAACGTACCCTAAAAGACACCCTATGGCAGCACCTATTAAAGCAACGAGCGTTCCCTGGAGTATATAAATTACTGTAATTTCTTTTTTCTTATAGCCTATGGATTTCAGTATTGCTATATCCCTGTACTTTTCCAGCACGTTTGTAATGAGAACATTTGCTACGCCGAAGCCGGCGACGAGTATTACAAAAAAGACCAGGAAATAAACCATCATTGAAATCATTTTGTAAAGCGCTATTACGCTTGAAGAGATTTCCTCCCACGTCTTTGATTTGTAATTTGTCTCTTTTTCAATTGTGCGCGCTACCGCGTAATCCTGCTTCAAGTCGTTTACTCTCAGATATATCTGACTTACTTCGTCGGGACGGTAGCCTGCAATATTCTGAGCCACCCTTAAGTTTACATAAGCGTTATTATCAATGTCGTTTATGCCGGTTGAATAAATTCCGACTACCTTTACCTGGAAAGTCTTTCCCAGATTCGAAACAAACTGAAGCTTGTCGCCAAGCCTGAGACCGAAATCTTTTGCAGCCGTGGTACCAAGCATGAGCCCGTCGGGCGTTTTTTCAAGCTCAGAGAACCTACCGGAAATCATATTGGAGCTGAATTTAACTATCTCATCCTGCCTGTCCGGATCAATCCCGAATATCTCAAGGGGCTGTGAAATTGTGCCGAACTTTGCAATTACAGTCACATTAACCACCGGAGATGTAACGCTGACCTGAGGATCGGACTTAATCAATGTTTCAACGCGCTTAAAGTTTTTTATCATCTCTTCATCCTGGCGCTCGACATTTTTGATCAGGTTTACCGCCGTTCCTTTCTCTGCCTCAAAAAGCGTATCGCTTACAAGCGAATACATCCTTTCGCCCGAGACCACGACGTGTGGCGCTATATTTACAATCTTATCAATAAAGCTGCTAAGAAGTCCGTCCATTAAGGAGACAGCCGAGATAAGCACCATAACGCCCACACCAATGCCTGAAATGGTAAGCAGTGTCTGCCGCTTCCTTGATGTCAGCTGCCTGAGCGCAATATTCAATATCTGATAATTGTTTCTCAAAATCCCTTTTTCTTCTTCCTTTTTACTTCTTCCTTTTTACTTCTTCCTTTTTAATTTTTACTTTTTCCTTTTTAATTTTTCCTTTTCCTTCATGCCCTCAAAATTTCCACCGGCTCAAGGTTAGCTGCGCGCCTGGAGGGAATGTAGCTCGAAAGCGCGCTTACAACAACTGAGAACAGGGCAACAATTACGTATGAAGAAACGCTTTCCACCATGGCAATGTGCTCGCCCCTTACGACTGCGCTTTCCCCGTAGGAGATGGGAAGGGAGGCAATAAAGTTTGTAAGGAAGTGTCCGGCTGTCATTCCTATTATTGCGCCGGTTACTCCGAACATCACCCCTTCTGAAAGGAATATCAGCTTTATCGTCGTGCGTTCAACGCCCATAGACTTCATTATAGCAATGTCTTTCTGTTTCTGCAGTACAATCGTAATCAGCACGTTTGCAATTCCGAAGCCAGCGACGAGAAAGACGAAGATTACCAGGAAAAGCGTTATGTTGTTGTTGCG
This sequence comes from Ignavibacteria bacterium, assembly GCA_025612245.1. GTDB lineage: Bacteria > Bacteroidota > Ignavibacteria > Ignavibacteriales > SURF-24 > JAAXKN01. The sequence goes on along the minus strand of JAAXKQ010000022.1, from coordinate 18,081 downwards.
CTTAAAAAGAGTAAGCAGGTTCAAATTGGCTTCCTCCCACGTCTCCGCCTTATAACCGGTTAGCCTTTCCACTCTATGGGCAACATCATTTACGGCGGAAAGGGACCTGGTGTGTATTCCTATGCCCGAGACAACGTTGTCGCTAAAGCCGTTAATCGTCTGTGCGAGCCTCAGGTTTACGTAGGCGAAGTTGTCGTCGGTTGCGCTGAAGCCGCTGTTAAAGATTCCGGTTATCCTGAGGTTGTAAATTTCGCCATTTTCCCCCGCAAGCTGAATGAGGTCGTGGTACCCGGCCTTAAGCTTCTTTGCCATTCCTGAACCCAGTATGATTCCGTTTTTCGTGTAGTTAAGCTCACTCAGGCTTCCTGTTTTCACATTTCTTTCAAGGCTTGCAATTCCGCGCTCCCTTTCAGGTATAATACCTTTTATTATGGCTGTCCTGGTAAGCGTCCGTTCCCTTAAGACCCCGCGCGTTTCAACAAAAGGTGAAACAGCGTCAATTTCCGGTATTGCTTCGGTAATTGAAATCACCTGGCGGAAAGACTTGATCTCTTTTTTTTCATCGGGAATTATTCTGCTGGCTATAAAAAACTCATCACTGCCCGCCGGGGAGGATTTTAAGAGGAGGTGTTCTTTTCCCTGGAGCTTCTCACCTTTAATCGTAACAAGAGGGGAAATTTCTATGATCTTACTTTGAATGTCGCTTATTATCCCCCGGGTAAGCGCAAAGGTAATGATCATTACCATGGCGCCCGTTGCCACGCCGGTAACAACCAGCACAGTCTGCTTTTTCTTTGCCTCGAGGTACCTTAAGGCAACAGAAAGCACAAAACGGAGCCGTGAGGCTGATTTAAGGCGTGAGATCATTTTGTGACTTAAGTCCATTTAATTTACGTCAACTTTCATATTGTCGCTATAGCTGTTCTTGGGCTGGTCCACAATCCTGACCCCTTCAGAAAGGCCGCTTTCCGAGACGTCTGCAAACCTCCCCCCGTCCATGCTTGCCGTATTGAGCCGAATTTTCTTCAGGCGTTCATTTTCAACCTTAAAGACGTAACGGTTCCTGTTCTCCTCAAGTATCGCCGTTCTGGGAAGAAGAAGGGCGTTTTGTTTTTCGTCAGCCTTGATGTTAATTGTAGCAGTCATGCCGAGATTAAGTTTTTCCGGGGACTGTTTAAGCTTTATATACACCCTGGATGTTTTTGTAGCCTCATCCGTTCTGGGCACGATCCTCTCAAGAACTCCTTCATATTTTTCATTCGGGTAGGCGTCAAAAGCCACAAGAGCCGGCAAGCCGTAGTTTATTTTACCCAGATCCTGCTCGTCAACTTCGCCCTGAACAACTATGGAACCCGGAGAAAGTATTTCAAAACATTCGGCGTTCGGCGTAAGGTTGTCGCCAAGGTTTACACGGACGTTCACCAGTACGCCCGGGAAAGGCGCCGTAACTTCGGTTTTTGTAAGGTTCTGCCTGGCTATATCCAAAGAAAGTTTCTTCTGGCTGAGGCTCACCTTCGCCAGGTCGAAGCTTTGTTTTGCATCCTCGTAGTCTTTTTTTGTAATGCTGTTTGTCTTGTAGAGACTCTCCTTTCTCTTAAGGTCCCTTTCGCGGGCCTCAAGGTCAAGCTCCGCACTTTTAATCTGGTTCTCGGCATCCTTTAGCCTCAGCTCCTGGTCGCTTCTGTCCGTACGCAGCAAAACGGCGCCTTTTTTGACAAACATCCCTTCCTTGCCGATTATGTATTTTACTATTCCTCCGGCTTCAGAGCGTAGGGTTGCAACGGAATCGGCCGTTACGGTTCCTGTTGCATAAATTAGTGTGATGAGATTGCCCCTTGTAACCGCAACGGTCTGAACCTTTTCATGGTTGAAGAAAGCCTTATATACTATGTAAACGGTAATAATGAATACGAGGGAAATAATGACGATATACTTTCTTTTCATTAATTTACCTGAATTTTTATGTGAGAGAATAGCCCGGGTGCCTGTTGAAATTTAATTTAGTGAAAGGAGAATATATATTCAATTATCACGCTTTGAAAGCCTCTTCCTCAAACAGTCTTTTGAAACCCGGGTATGGTTTTAAGGCTATGAGCTGAAAGCTGATCAGGTTTTCTCTAACCAGGGGAAGCACTGAAAGCACACTTTCGGCTTCCTGAATGCTGCTGCATTCCAGAATTAGTATAGCAGAATCCGCCTCAGCACTGAAATAAAGTTCACGCAATGTGCCATTCTGGTATAATTCCCATATCTTCAGGGCTTCTTCTTTAAGGAATGGTTTGAACCGGCCTTTTTCAATTCCGGGGCTTTCAGCCTCCAGAGCCAGGATTTTCATTTTTAACCCCCTTGATGCTGTTGTTATGAAATATAACATATTTTTTTGTCAAAAAAGCCTTGTGACTTTTTCTTCCAAAGTACTTACCTTTGCAAAAGCTATTTGTAAAAGTAGCTTTGCAAAAACGCATCCTGTCACTTTTTATTAATCGTCATTTTTATTAATCATCAGGAAATGATCTTAACATGAAAAAACTGATTCTTTTTCTTCTGGTTTTATTCTCTTCGGGAGTTTTCGCACAGACACTCCCGCCTAAAAGGGAATTCCGCGGAGCCTGGGTGGCTACTGTTGCAAACATTGACTGGCCGTCAAATAAGAACGCCACCCCCGGCGAACAGATCTCAGAACTGGTTTCCATTATGGATAAGCTTAAAGCTGCCGGCGTTAACGCCGTTATATTCCAGATTAGAACCGAGTGCGATGCCTTGTACCAGTCTTCAATTGAACCCTGGTCATACTGGCTTACAGGCGCACAGGGCAAGGCACCCGAGCCGTTTTTTGATCCTTTGCAGTTTGCCATCTCCGAGGCTCACATCCGCGGCATGGAGCTCCACGCCTGGTTCAACCCTTACAGGGCGGTTAAAACCGTCGGGGAATACAAAGCCGCCGCAAACCACGTCTCACAGCTTCACCCGGAATGGCTGCTGACGTTTAAGGACTATACGATGCTCGATCCGGGCCTTCCCGAAGTCAAAAATTACGTGCTCAGCGTCGTCTCCGATGTCCTCAGACGCTATGACGTCGACGGAATCCATTTCGACGACTACTTCTACCCATACGGACCTAAGGTCTCAAATGAGGACTCCGTTACCTTTGCCAGGTATCACGGCTCTTTTACCAATATCGACGACTGGAGAAGAAACAACATTAACGACCTCATGGCAAAAATCTACGACACCATTAAGGTCGTTAAGCCAAAGGTAAAGTTCGGCATCAGCCCCTTCGGCATCGTTGAAAATAAGTATGCCGGAACAAACGCATTTGAATCCTATCACATCCTTTACTGCGATCCCCTTACATGGATCAAAAACAAGAGCGTGGACTATGTAAACCCGCAGCTTTACTGGGAAATGGACCACGCAAAGGCCGGCTATGCAAAGCTCCTTCCATGGTGGGCTTCTGTTTCAAAGGATGTACACCTCTATATCGGGCAGTATTCAAGCCAGATGGCTTCACATAGGTATAAGGGAAAGAAAACCGAGCTTGAGGACCAGATAAAGCTAAACCGCGCAACTGAGAACGTGCAGGGCGAGGTATTCTTCAGCTCCAAATCCATTACTGAAAACTTCTCGGGCTTTATGGATTCACTTAAGAACAATTACTACAAGTACCCCGCTTTCCCTCCTATAATGCCCTGGAAGGAAACCGTGCCACCGCTTGCTCCTCAGAACCTCTCGGTAAAAGGGGACACTACAGGAGTTACACTCGAATGGACAGCCCCTGTGGCCGCAAGTGACGGCGAGAGTGCAAGCTACTACGCAATCTACAGGTTCTCCGATAAAGATGAAATAAATCTGGATGACCCACGGTTTCTCCTTGAAGTAATCTCGGCAAAGAAAACAACTTACAAAGACAAAATTAAGCCCGCCGATGGCTCTAAATATACCTATATAGTTACGGCGCTTGACCGTCTTTTCAATGAAAGTGAAAAAAGCACTACAACGCTCAGATTGAGCAAATAGTTTTCCTTCATTCTTAAGGCCGGGGCACCACAGCCCCGGCCTTTACTTTCCTAATACCGCCCGGTTTCTTTTCTATTTAAAAATTACTGACTGTTAATTTTCTCCAAATCGTCTTATGTTTGTATCCGTCACCAATCACTAATTATTTCTAAAGAGAGAAAGCGGTTATAAATGAAGAAACCCGAACTAATGGCTCCGGCAGGCGACTGGACCATGCTTACTGCAGCCGTAAAAAGCGGAGCTGATGCGGTTTATTTCGGCATTGAAAAGCTGAACATGAGGGCCAAGGCAAAGAATTTTACGCTCGAAGGCTTGCCTGAAATTGTATCTTTCTGCAAAGAGCACAATGTAAAAACCTACTTAACGCTCAATACCATCATCTTTGAAGAGGAAATCCCGGCGCTGGATGAAATCATCCCCAAAGCAAAAGAGTCCGGCGTGGATATGATAATCTGCTGGGATTTTGCCGTTGCCGCAAAATGCCGGGAGCACGGAATGCCCTTCTGCGTATCCACTCAGGCATCAATTTCAAACTCCGCCTCTGCAAATATGTTCAAGGCATTGGGAGCACGCAGGGTTGTGCTTGCACGCGAGTGCTCCCTGGAGGAAATCCAGAAAGTAAGGGCAAAAACAGATCTTGAAATTGAAGCTTTCATTCACGGAGCAATGTGCATCGCAGTAAGCGGAAGGTGCTTTATGAGCCACCACCTCTTCGGCAAAAGCGCCAACAGGGGCGAATGCATCCAGCCCTGCCGCAGACAGTATGAAATTACCGACAATCAGATAAATAAATCCATGCTTCTGGGTGAGGATTACGTACTTTCACCCAAGGACCTCTGTTCCATTGAATATATTGATAAGCTCATTGAGGCCGGAATAGATTCCTTTAAGATCGAAGGACGTAAAAGAAGTCCCGAATACGTCTCCAAAACGGTTTCCATTTACAGGAAGGCAATCGACCTTTACTTTGAGGGCGCTCTTACGGATGAAATTAAAAAAGAGATGCTCCAAGAGCTTGGGAAAGTCTATAACCGCGGGTTTTCCTCCGGGTTTTATTTCGGCGTGCCAAGCTCGGAAGAGTATGCAAACATATACGGCAGCATCGCTGCAACAAAAAAAGAGTACATAGGGAAGGTCATTAACTATTACAAAAAATCCGGCATCGCGCACGTTAAGCTTGAAACGGGAAAAGTTACAGTAGGCGAGGAACTCCTTGTAATAGGAGAGACTACGGGAGTTGTTGAACTTAAGCTCCCCGGCATGGTTAATAACGAGGTCCCTGTAACAGAGGCTCTAAAAGGCGACGAGGTCACATTCAAGTGCAGCGAAACTATACGCCCGAAGGACATGGTCTATAAGGTTGTCCCGGCAAAGTAGGCGCAGAGGGGGGCATTTTACAAATATAATTGACAGCTGTTGTTGTGTGCGCAACAGCTATCAATTTTTTATCAGGCTTTTATCCGTCGCGTCTTAATTCGCCCCCAAATTCCTACTATTTTTTGATTTAGCCCCTTCAATTCCTTATCTTTGCTTATTATACTAAACAGACTTATCATTAAAATAAACAATTTACAGAGCTATGAAGTTAAGCAAAGCATTTATACCAACCTTGAAAGAGGTTCCGGCTGACGCAATAATTCCGAGCCATGTACTCATGCTCCGCACCGGAATGGTGCGCATGCTTTCAGCAGGAATTTATTCATTCCTCCCGCTGGGTTACACCGTGGTGAAAAAAGTAGTGGAAATAATCCGCGAGGAAATGGACGCTATCGGCGGACAGGAATTCCACCTCCCGGCATTAAACCCAAAGGAAATCTGGGAGGAGACAAACCGCGTTGAGGCCTTCGGCGACACGATGTTCCATATTAAGAACAGGGACTACGTCCTGGCCCCGACTCACGAGGAAATTATGACGTATCACGCCAAGGGAGTCGTCAAATCCTATAAGGATATGCCTCAGATCTGGTATCAGATTCAGACAAAGTTCAGAAATGAACCGCGCCCCAAGAGCGGTGTCATACGCGGACGCCAGTTTTTAATGAAAGATGCTTATTCTTTTGATACTTCATGGGAAAACCTGGATAAATCCTACGCACTGCACGACCAGGCTTACAGAAATATATTCAAACGCTGCGACCTTAAGTACTTTATCGTTGGCGCTTCCAGCGGAGCTATGGGAGGTAACCGCTCCGAGGAGTTCATGGTCAAGTCCGAGGCAGGCGAGGATACCGTGGCTCACTGCGAAAAGTGCGGCTACGCTGCTAACGTGGAGGTTGCAACTTCGGTTGTTGAGGGAGCCCCAAGAAACGAAAATTCCCTGGAATTAAAGGAAATCTCAACACCAAACGTAAAATCCATTGATGAACTCTGCCGCTTCCTCAATATTAATGAAACACAGTGCGCAAAATCCAGGGTTTATATTCATAACGATAAGCCCGTACTGGTCCTTATGCTCGGAAACGACGAAGTTAATGAGACAAAACTCGCCTCCGTGCTCCCGGGAGCACTTAGACCAGGACACCCGGACGAGCTAAAGGAAATTACGGGAGCTGACGCCGGATCAATAGGACCTATTGGCTTCAAGGGAAGAATTATTGCGGACCTACGCTTAAAAGACGCCAATAACCTTTATAGCGGGGCTAATAAAAATGACTGCCACCTGGGCGGAATTGACCTTAAAAGAGACGTTCCAAACCTGGAGTACTTTGATTTAAGGACTGTCCAGGCCGAAGAAACCTGCACAAGATGCGGCTCGAAGCTGGACGTCTTTAAGGCAATTGAACTCGGACACATATTTAAGCTCGGTACGAGGTATTCTGAGGCCCTGGGTGCCACATTCCTGGATGAAAACGGCAAGGTTAACCCCATCATCATGGGCAGCTACGGCATTGGAGTCGAAAGAGTTATTGCCTGCTATATTGAACAGCATAACGACGAAAAAGGCATTATCTGGGATAAAACACTGGCACCATACCAGCTGCACCTCATGGGACTTAACATGAAAAAGCCGGAGGTCATAGAAGCTTCAAACAAAATCTATGACGACCTTAAGGCTATGGGCTACCAGGTGCTCTTCGACGACAGGGTGGATGCACAGGCAGGCTTTAAGTTTAACGACGCAGACCTGCTCGGACTCCCCGTCCAAATAATTGTAGGCGACAAGAACCTGAAGGAAAATAAGGTTGAAGTAAAGATCAGAAAGTCAGGGGAAAGGTTTACAATTGAAATTGACAGACTTTATGATAAATTGAAAGAATTAATTTAATCTAATACAGAGGCATAAAGGATCCGAGAGTTCCTTTATGCCCTGTAACTTATACCTTAGAACTTTACTTAACTTATCTTAATGGACGACATTTTTATTTATTCTGAAGAAAACCTGCTTAAGCAGATTGATTCCGGAGCCTATGAGCTCGGCTACTACAAAGTCAGATTCTATACAGAAAAAGGACGCCCCGCAGAGAAAAAGACAGATACCATTTCCTACTTCTACCTCTATCCAAGCGGCGGAGCGCTCAGAGATGAAAAAATGAACATCGTCCATTATATACCGAAGTTCGACACCTACAGGGGCTTTGTGCCTCCATATAAAAAGCGCTCCACTTAAGAAAAAAAGCAGAAGAAAATAATTTAACTTTATGGATAACAAACTTTACCTCGTTTCCACCCCAATCGGCAACTACGACGACATTACGCTCCGGGCATTGAACATACTCAAAAAAGTCGACTTCATCATCTGCGAGGAGTTCAAGGAGGCCCGCAGGCTCCTTTCTGAATATAAAATTGAAAAAGAACTCCTCTCGCTCAACGAGCACAATGAGGATGACTCCGCTAACGATATTCTCCTTAGAATCGTTCAGGGAGAGTCGGCGGCTTTAATTTCCGACTGCGGGACGCCTCTTTTTTCGGACCCGGGACATCTTTTAGTTGACCTTTGCATTAGCCAGAAAATTGACGTCGTACCCGTTCCCGGGGCAAATTCACTCCTTCCGGCACTTACAGCCTCAGGCTTCGACTTTGAAAAATTCTATTTCTACGGCTGGCTTTCACCTAAAAAAGACGAAAGACGCTCCGAACTGCTCAGGCTGAAAGGAATTAACGACGTGATTGTCATCATGGATACCCCTTACCGCTTAAAATCGCTGCTCGGTGACGTGCAGAAAGCTTTCGGGCCGGGACTCAGGGTGGCACTAGCATATAACCTTACAATGAAAGATGAAAAGTTCTACCGCGGAACCGTCCAGCAGGTACTCGAAGTGGCAGAGAAAAAATCCCTCAAGGGGGAATTTGTGCTTATTGTCAATAACAGAAGGTTCTCCAGGCGCCCTTAAATTACACAACTCTACGGGTAAGTTGTCTTTTCCCATTGATTTAGCGTCAAATTTTTGATAAAATAGTGTTAACTTTTGAACTTTGAACTGCAAAACCAGGTTTTGCCTAAAATAGAATAATTGGAGGAAACATGCTAAGAGTTCAGGATGTGGATTTAACACCAAATCCCCAGGCTCTGAAATTCATTCTAAGCGAAAAACTGCTTAAGAGAGAAACAAGACACTTTAAGAATAAAGAAGAAGCCCAGTCGGATCCCCTGGCAAAGGGCATTTTTGAGATCGAAGGGGTTGAATCTGTTTTTTATATGGATAAATTCGTCACTGTTGAAAAAAATCCCTCGGTTGACTGGGGTAAAATACAGATGCCTTTCATTAAATTCGTTCAGGGCTTCGACAAGTCACTGCTTCCAAAAGAAGAGGTACCTGCAGCTCTGGGAAAAGAAGAGGAAAACGAGCTTTTAATGAAAATTAATGCTTTCCTCGATCAGAGGGTGCGCCCGGCTTTAGCCGGCGACGGCGGCGGACTTCAGGTGCTTGGAATTGACGGCTATATGCTGCGCATCCGTTACCAGGGCGCGTGCGGAAGCTGCCCGAGTGCAATTAGCGGAACACTTAACGCCATCGAAAACCTGCTTAAGCGCGAAATTAACCCGGCAATTGAGGTTATACCAGGCTAAAGGATAATAGTTTGCTTTTAAGAAGCCGCATTTAAGACTCGTCTTAAATGCGGCTTTAATTTTATGCATAAAAAAAGCGGTGCTAAACCGCTTTCAAAGTAAGTCTATTCAATAATTACTTTATATCAGTTACTTTGCTGACGTCATCAAGACGGACAAACTTTTCCTGGAATTTTGTGCTGCCTTCATCGGACTTGAATGCCTTAATAACTTTAACATTAACTCCGGTGGACTTAGTCTTGTTTTTCGCCTTGTCGCCAAAGGTTTGTTGTTTAGCCATCTTTTACTCCATTGAATTTATTCCCACAAATATAAAAAGATTCAGGATGAAAAAAAAGCGATATTGCGTACAAAAAAGGGGACTCAAAATTGCACATTTTTGGATTTCCAGTTTTTTTTATTTAATCTTTAAATTATAAAGCCTTGGACTTATTTTTTTCAAACAGCTTTCCGGAGGCTTCTTTATGTTTTATCCGGAAACAAAGAGGGTTATTTATGTCGACATTAGAAAAAACTTATAAGTTTTCAGAAAAGTATTCAAATATAAAATATAAAAGACTCGGCAAAACGGGCTACCAGGTTTCCATCTGCGGCTTCGGTACATACAGGGTCGACTACAGGATACAGGAACACGCTAAGACACTCAGCTATGCCGTTAAAAATGGAATTAACCTGATTGATACCTCATCTAACTATTCAGACGGAGGAAGCGAAATCCTAGTCGGTAACGTTATAAACGGACTTATTGAAAATGAGGGACTCGAAAGGGATGAAGTTGTAATTGTCTCCAAGGGAGGATATATACAGGGAGAAAACCAGGAACTGGCAAAGGAAAAAGAGCGCCTGGGTAAACCCTACCCGGAAGTTGTCAGGTGCGCACCCGACCTGTGGCACTGCATTCACCCGGAATTCCTTTCCGGACAGATTACCTCTTCACTGGAAAGATTGAAGCTGCAGTACATAGACGTCTACCTCCTGCATAACCCGGAGTACTTCCTGATGTATACCGGAACGCGGGAGATACAGAAATTAAGGGAGGAATATTATAGGAGAATCAGGCAGGCTTTCGAGTACCTCGAAGAGGAGGTGCAGAAAGGAAGAATCCTCCACTACGGAATTTCCTCCAATACATTCGGCGAGGAGGCAGACAAAAGGAGCTTCACTTCGCTCGAGGAAGTCCTCAAGGCGGCATCTGAGCTTGGCCCGGAGAACCACTTCTCCGTCGTTCAGCTTCCCTTAAACCTCCTGGAAAAGGGGGGCATCGGAAACTTTAACCAGATGAAGGGGAAGAAGACTTTTCTTGAACTTGCTTCTGAAAAAGACCTCGGAGTGCTCGTAAACCGCCCGCTTAATGCAATTAAGGAAAATAAAATCGTGCGCCTTGCTGACTTTACCATTAAAGAGGACAGGACAATCCCTGAGATCAACCGCATGATCGGGGATATGAAAAAGCAGGAAGAAACCATTAAGAATTCATACGTAACCGACCTTACAATTGAGGCAAAGGATAAGCAGGCAATACTCGAGTCCATGTCTCTGGCAACTGTCCTGCAGAACACATTCGAGAAATTTGAAAGCGCAAATCAGTTTATTGAAATTAAAAAACAGTTCTTTATTCCCAGGGCAAATTACGCCATAAACGAGATCTATAAGCACTACGACGAGGAAGAAGACGTAATCTCAAAGCTGAACTATTACGCCACTACCGTAAACATAGTGCTTGATTCCATGGAAAGCGTTTTTGCAAAGGAATCAAATAACCGGAACCTCAAGGTACATAAAATGATTGAGCCTTACTTGAACGGAGGTACAGACGGGCTTTCCCTTTCACAGAAGGCAATCCTGATGATTAACTCTCTGCCCGGCGTTACAAGCACACTGGTCGGCATGAGAAACCGGAGGTACGTAGATGACGTCATTGGCTCTATTGAAACGGCCTATATCCCCAGGGTCCGCAACTTCTGGATTGATGAATTGAAGGACTGAAAGGAAAAGAGGAACTAAATCTCTAAATAGCTGAAAATAAACTAAATTTGCGGTAAATATGGACATTTCACAGTTTCTCATTAAGCCTGAAGCTCCACTCAAGCTGAAGGATCACAAGACAAATTTTACGGGCGGCTTTAAGTCAAAGTTAGAGGCCGAAAGTAAGCTTGCAGATAACATACTCAGGATGGATGACCTGCAGGCTAAACTTTATGCGCAGGATAAGTACTCGCTCCTCCTGGTTTTTCAGGCCATGGACGGCGGCGGCAAGGACTCTGCCATAAAGCACGTAATGTCGGGCCTTAACCCGCAGGGCACACAGGTCTTCAGCTTCAAGCAGCCCTCAAAAGAGGAGATGGACCACGGCTTTCTCTGGAGAATCAGCAAAGCCCTCCCCGAAAAAGGAAGAATAGGCATCTTTAACCGCTCTCACTACGAAGAGGTCTTAATCGTAAAGGTGCACGACCTGGTAAAGCAGGAAAGATTGCCCGACTGGGTGCTCAATGACAAAATCTGGGAAATGCGCTACAGGCAGATTAATGACTTTGAGCGCTACCTTTATGAAACCGGGACATATATCGTGAAATTCTTCCTCCATATTTCCAGGGATGAGCAGAAGAAAAGATTCCTTAAAAGAATCGAAAGCCCGGCAAAAAACTGGAAGATTACCGGGGAAGATATTGCCGAAAGACAGTACTGGAACGATTACCAGAAGTGCTACGAGGAGGCAATTTCCGCCACCAGTACTGAAAATGCACCGTGGTACGTCATTCCAGGAGATAGGAAATGGTTTGCTCACCTTACAGTTTCCGAAGTGATCGTGCAGACCATGACGTCCATGGATATATCCTTCCCCAAGGTAAAAGGAAAACAGTTAGATGAACTAAACGGGCTTAAGGACAAGTTGTCAAAAGAATAATGAATCAAACAAAAATGAAAAAATTCCATAACCTGTCTTTCTTTCTTTTTATACTTGCTCTCTTACTGGCCGGTTGCAAAGAGAAACTGCCCGTAAAAGACGACCTTTCAGGTATAAGCTACGGCCTTGTGACACAGGACAGCAGCTTTTTTACCTTTCCCAGGGACTTGAAGGGGCACGTTGTTGTTGTGGGACTTATCTTTACTCACTGTCCCGACATATGCCCCCTTATAACAAATAACATGGAACGCATTCAGGAGGAAGCAAAAAAAGAAGGCCTCCCGGGGGTCTCCTTTGTATCCATCAGCTTCGACCCTCTGAGGGATAAACCTTCAGTCCTGAAAGAGTATGCCGAAGTAAGGGAAATTGACACGAAGAACTGGATATTCCTTACCGGCAGGCAGGGTGAGATTGACTCTTTGAAAAAACAGCTCCATTACGTTGCCATTGCAGGCGACACCACTTATTCCTCGTCAGGAGAACCCTCATACTTTTTTGTCCATACGGACAGGATAACACTCATGGACAAGGAGGGCCGGGTAAGACAGGAGTACAAGGGAAGCAGCCTCAACCCGGCGGATGTAATTAAAGATATAAAAGCCCTGGAGAATTAGCCGATAATTCAAATTTAATGGTTCCGAAAAATAACTTTCCACAATAGAGGAGGACGCGAGAGGTGTTTATATTAGTTATGCTTATGATGATTTTACCCTTGCAGCAGCAGGCCGGCGTCATAGAGATCAAAAATGCCTGGATGAGGCCCGGTGCAAAGGATATGAATACAGCCCTTTATTTCGAAGTTAAAAACAACTCCAGCCAGGCAGATACATTATACGATGCAAAGTCCGGACTGGCCGAAAGGGTGGAAGTGCACGAGACTTACATGCAGGGCGACATGATGGGTATGCGTCCGGCTAAGGCCGTGGAAATTAAGGCAAATTCCACCTTTAAGTTCCAGCCCGGGGGCCATCACGTAATGTTTATCAACCTCAAACAGAATCTTAGAAAAGGCTCCTCAGCCGAAGTGACGCTTTATTTCAGGCATGCCGGCGAAATAAAGATAAAGCCCGAGGTCAGAAAATAGCACGGTGCGAGCCGCAGGCGGGCAAAAAGGGCACGTTCACTCTACTCAACCCAAGTATAAGCTTTTTACGGGTGCCTATTTTTTTTCTTTAGTGTTTTACTTATTCCCATAATTATTTAGATTTGCCATATTGCAAAGCAGCTCTTCTTGTCCTGCTTTAACTGAAAAGAGGAATAATAAAAAGAAGGAAAATACATTGAGCACATTAGAAACTGCCCCGGCAGCAGAAATTCAGGAAAATAGAGTGGAAGTCCCGGTAAAGAAAGCCCGCATAGCTTCAATTGACGCATTCAGGGGCTTTACGGTTTTATCAATGATATTTGTAATTCAGGTGGCAGGCTATACAAATCTGCCTTTTATGGGCTCCTGGTTTGGAAGCACCCCGGTCTCACAGTTCCATCACGCGGGTGACGGAATAGGAAATGTTACCGGCGTAGGACTTACTTTCACGGATCTCGTTGCTCCTTTCTTTGTTTTTATTGTTGGCATGGTGCTCCCCTTAAGCATGCGTAAACGCGGAGGCGAATTCTGGAAACACGTTGGAACAAGAACGCTGCTTCTTATTGCTCTGGGTATTCTTTATATATCTTTAATTCTTAACCTCTCTTACTGGTGGGGCATACTTCAGGCAATAGGAATTGCTTATTTCATGGGGGCCTCGCTCATGCTCCTTAAGCCCGGATGGCGCTGGGTTCTGGTAATATTAATTGGAACATTTCACCAGTTTATGTCAATTATTTTTCCCTGGTGGCTTCAGCTCGGAGATCCCTCGAAGCCGTTTTTAACAATTACTAACCTTGCCGGCGACCCTCTGCGCCCTTTGACCGTGCACTGCACCCCTTGGGCTTCAATATCCTACGGTCTGATTACTGTAATCGGCACTTTCCTGGGCGAAGCAGTTCTTACGCGCGAACCCAGAAAAATAATTACTCAGGCGCTCATTATGGGTACGGTGCTCTGCACGGCAGGTTACCTGCTCCATATTTACCACTGGCCGCTTTTTGCAATGAATAAGCCGAACGTTTCACCTTCATATGCAGTTTTTACCTCCGGAGTTGCCTCATTTACTTTTCTTATATTTTATCTTGTAATGGACTTCTGGAAAATCCAGAAGTGGGCATGGCCTTTTATGGTCTTCGGCTCCAACGCTCTTTTAGGCTATTTCCTGCAGCCGATTGTAAGAGTCTTTACAACCGCTTTAGGCTTTAAGCCTTTCTTCAGCAACCATAGCGGCTGGGACGGTATGTTATTCGGCCTCATCTGGACTGCACTTATATGGGTGGTGCTCCTGTGGTGCAATAAAAGAAAAATTTACTGGAAGATCTAGAATTACAAAAGAGTTTTAATGTTGCCTTTTGGGTTTTGTTTTTATGGCTATGAAGAGGAAAGGAATGTATTATGGAAAGAAAGAACGGCCCCTGGGAAATCGGGGATACAAAGCTCATTTATAAAAATCATTTCATTGAGGTAAATGAGGACGAGGTTATAAAACCCGACGGGAGCCAGGGCAGATATGCAACCGTCAAAATGGAACGCGGGGTTTGCATACTCCCCGTTGACGGCGAAAATAACGTTTACCTGACAAAACAGTTCCGCTACGCTCTTGGCGGCTTCAGCATTGAAAGTGCCTGCGGATCAATTGAGGGAAACGAACCCGAACTGAATGCAGCAAAAAGAGAGCTGAAGGAGGAGCTCGGGATTGAAGCGTCCAAATGGATAGAATTGGGTCAGACGGACCTCGACACCTCAATTATCAAATGCCCTTTGAGCATGTTTATTGCAACGGAACTGAAATTTTTTCCAGCCAGGCCTGAAGGCACCGAGGTAATGGAAACCATTAAGCTGAGTCTTCAGGACGCCGTTAATATGGTAATGGACGGGAGCATCACGCACAATCCCAGCTGCCTGATCATTCTTAAGGCGGATAAGCTCCTTTCCGGCAGCAAAGAATAAAAGGGGAATTTTATGGATGTAAAAACATACTTAATCTGCGTAGCCTTTACGGTTGCCCTCATGGTACTTTTTGTATTTATAAATTTTCCCTATTACAGAATTACGTACGGTTCCAGGGCGGGCAGAATTGCCATTAGAACAATCTTACTTAATACGCTTGCAATTTTTATCGGCTGGGCACCCGTAGTTTACTTCTGGGCCGAATTCAGCCTGAAGTACCTCCTGCCCTTTGCCTGCACGCTTGGCGCACTGGGTTGCGTCGGAAGCCGCTTCCTTTATACAGAAATTATTCCCGAAGAGCTTGCAAAAACCATGCTCGAGATCATCGAGCGCAGGGCAGGAGCTTCAAAAGAAAAAGACATAACTAAATCAACGGAGAAATAGTGCTTAAAGACTTAATAGTTAAAAACCGCAGTTACAGGAGATTCTTTCAGGACGAACAGATAAACAGGCAGACACTGCTTGAACTCATTGACCTTGCCAGGCTTTCAGGTTCAGCAAAAAACCTGCAGCCGCTTAAATATATCGTTTCAAATGTGGCGGAACTGAACGCTGAAATTTTCCAGTGCCTTGCCTGGGCCGGATACCTGAAGGACTGGCCCGGTCCTACAGAAGGGGAAAGGCCTTCGGCTTACATTATTATGCTGGGGGATACATCCATCAGCAAGACTTTCGGAAGTGACCAGGGCATTGCTTCACAGAGCATACTCCTTGGCGCTACGGAAAAGGGCCTCGGGGGCTGCATTATCGCATCGGCACAGAAACCAAAGCTGCGCGAAATCTTAAGGATACCGGCTGAACTGGAAGTGCTTCTTGTAATTGCCTTAGGCAGACCGAGGGAAACCGTGGTGCTCGAGGAACTGCCTCCTTCAGGGGATATCTACTACTGGCGCGACCCTCAGGGCACGCATCACGTACCCAAAAGATCACTTGATGAGATCATTATCGGTTAAGACGAATTTTTAGTCATTCTATTATTTAATTTCAGGATCAAACCGGATACTTTATGAAAAAATATATCCCAGGTAAAACGTTCCTCAGCGTTCTTTTTATCTTAAACATACTTATTTCCACGCTTTCGGTTGCACAGACCGTAAAACTGAAAATAATTGAAACCAGCGACGTCCATGGCGCCATCTTTCCTTTCGACTTCCGCAATAACAAACCTTCAGGCACTTCACTTGCACAGGTCTGTTCTTATGTTAGACAGGAAAGGAATAATAAGGACCAGCAGGTCGTGCTCCTGGATAATGGCGACATACTCCAGGGACAGCCCGTCGTTTATTACTATAACTTCGAAAAAACCAGCCTGCCGCACATACTTTCACAGGCCATGAACTTCATGCAATATGACGCCGCATCCGTAGGCAACCACGACATTGAAACCGGGCACCCTGTTTACGACAGGGTAAACAGGGAATTCAATTTTCCCTGGATGGCCGCCAATGCGGTGGATAAAAAAACCGGACAGCCTTACTTTAAGCCTTATGCCATTATCGAAAGAAACGGCGTAAAGATTGCCGTACTGGGCTTAATTACACCCGCCATCCCGAACTGGCTTCCTGAAAAAATCTGGGCGGGAATGGAGTTTGAAGACATGATTCAGACCGCAGCCAAATGGGTTAAGATAATTAAGGAAAAGGAAAAGCCAGACCTCATTGTGGGACTCTTCCACTCAGGCGTCGAATACAACTATAATAACCAGACGGCCGACATGCCCAAAAATGAGAACGCCTCAGAGCTCGTAGCCGAAAGGGTAGCGGGTTTTGACGTCATATTTACCGGTCACGACCATAAAATCTGGAATAAAAGCATCCAAAACCCGGAGGGAAAAGGCATACTTTTGTTAGGACCCAATAACGACGCGCGCACTGTTGCCACCGCCGATCTGGTCTTGAACTACGATAAACCCTCGCACTCATGGAAAAAAGAATCCGCAAAGGGGGAGATAATTGAAATCAGGAACTACAAACCCGACGAGGAATTTATGCAGAAGTTTACCCCTGCAATGCAGGAGGTAAAGGACTACGTGGCTAAACCGATCGGTAATTTTACAGAAACGATTTCAACAAGAGAGTCCATGTTCGGCGATTCCCCTTTCATGGACCTTATACATTCCATTCAGCTCGACTTAACAAAGGCAGACGTATCCTTTGCAGCCCCTTTGTCGTTTGATACAAAAATTGACAAAGGTGATGTATACGTACGCGACATGTTCAAACTCTACAAGTTCGAAAACCTGCTTTATACGATGGAACTGACCGGGAAGGAAATTAAGGGTTTTCTTGAACATTCATACTCCCTCTGGTTTAACCAGATGAAAGACAGCAGCGACCACCTGATTAACTTTAAGCTGGATGAAAACGGGAAGCCGGCTAAAAACGCAAGAGATAATATCTATGAGCTGAAAGCCCCTTACTACAACTTCGACTGCGCGGCTGGCATTATCTATACCGTCGACGTCTCAAAACCCGAAGGGCAGAGGGTTAACATTATCTCAATGGCCGACGGAAGCCCATTTGACATGAATAAGACCTATAAGGCAGCGGTTAATTCCTACAGGGGTAATGGCGGGGGAGGTCACCTGGTAGAAGGCGCAAAAATTCCAAAAGACGAGCTTTCTAAAAGAATTATAAATTCCACCGAAAAGGACCTCAGGTTCTACCTCATGAAGTGGATTGAAAAAGAAAAAACCGTTAAACCCGCGGCCTTCGGAAACTGGAAGGTCATTCCTGAGGAATGGTACCAGAAAGGAAAAGAAAAAGACTTTAAGCTGCTTTACAACAGCAGGCATTCAGATTAAAACAAGAATAGAAGTTATTTATAAGGCAGCCTGCATAAGCAGACTGCCTTTTTTGTAATATTCCGGCCTTTTAATTCAAGTCCGCCCCAAAACCTTCAGCTCTACGGTGTACACACAATTTGGCACATGTTCATCACCTGCAGCCGTAAATTCATGAAAGAATGTAAATGCAGAACACCTCACATAAAGAAATTCCCAAGCCCCTTTTAAGGGGTGCCATGTCTTTAGCCCGGGGTGACCAAATCCCCCCACACATATAAAAACCATCCCATCAAAACAACCGAGAATTATCTTAAATATCCATTACACAA
>JAAXKQ010000041.1 GCA_025612245.1 Ignavibacteria bacterium | reverse complement strand
ATCATATAGTGATAAATAGTTTTCTGCCTGAGTCCGGAGCTGAAACTCGCGGAGCACCTTATTTCTGCATTCCTTTCTGATAAGTTCATAGTCTCTATTATGAAGAATCCACTCTATACCGTTTTTCAGGTCATCAATATTACCGGACTCAGCCAGGTATCCGTTTTTTTTATGGGTTACCATATCCGGTATGCCACCAATATTAAAGCCGACAACCGGCGTCCCGCAGGACATCGACTCTATGACAGTGTTTGGCAGGTTATCCTCAGTAGACGGGATAACGAAAACGTCTGCCATATTATATACTGAAGCAATAGTATTTTCATCACTTATTGAGCCCAGGTATAACAATTCATGTTTACAATTCAAATTCACATTATTATTTGATCCCAGGACAGCCAGGGTTATATTATCCTCTTCAAGAAGATTTAAGGCGCTTATTAAGTATTTTAACCCCTTCCTTTCGTTCGTAACAGAATCAGCTACAAACAATATCACTTTCTTGCTTTTACTTATATTTAAAGCTGCTCTAATTTTGTTTCTATCCAGGGGAGCATAGATGTTTGTCAGGATGCCGTACTTTATGACGTGAATATCTTTCTCTTTAAATAAAGAGCTTTCTTTTGCACATTTCGACAACCAGAGACTTGGAGTGGCAACCGTGATCTTCATCTTCCGGTAAACGTCATTTTTTAATTCCCAGTTTTTACGGGATAAATCATCCATATCATTTGAGCCCAATTGAGGGCACGCACCACAGGAAACAGAATACTTGTTGCAAGAAGCAGAATAGTGACATCCACCCGTAAAGGCATTCATGTCATGTAGTGTCCAGACCAGTTTTTTATTCTGAAAAAACAGAGGAGCTGTCTGAGCAGTAAACATTCCGGCTGCCCAGTGTAAATTTATAATATCGGCTTCCTCTATTTCCTTTAATTTATTCCAGATAATGCCCGAGGTAAATTCCGTAAATATTTCAAGCCCCTGGGGCCTTGACCGGTATGGCCGCAGAACTGAGTTCCATCTTTCCCATTGCCCCTCAAAAGCTTTGGAAATCCTGGGGCTTATTGCCGATACAGAATCATCTTTTGTGGATTTTTGCATTACAAGCATTTTTGAATCAACGCCTAGCTCCAGCAAACCACAATGCAGTCTGTAGGCAGCCTTTCCGGCACCGCCGCTGTCCAGGGCGGAAAGGTGCACTACTTTCATTTAATCGCCTCCATAAACAATGAATCCGGTTTTCTTACGGAGCCGTCGGCCTCAATATCAAGAAGATATGCATTAAATCCGGGGATACGCGATTCATCGGCTTTGCAGACTTTAATATTATTAAAGCCGGCATCTTTCAGCAGCCTGCCCAGGGAATATCTGTCGTACATCCACTGGTGCACTTCGCCCGAGAGCCTGAAGGCCCCGATTTTTCCCGGATCTGTTTCAACTGTACCGGTATTACCGCGGCTCCCATTTTTCCTTACGGAGTCTATTACAGATTTGGCTTCGGAACCGGCTCTTTCAATGATGAACCCCTCTTCGGGAATGATCTCCCTTTGCCAGTATTTCAGCATTTCACCGCCCGAGTAATTTCTTACTGTCTGGTCAAACATCTCAAGCATAATCCAGTCGTACCTGGCCTCTGCCTTTTTATCATTACCCAGGGCTTTTTCCATATATTCGATATACAATCTTGCAATCTGTTCCAGGTCCGGAACCACAACTCTCATAACCCCGCCTTTTCTTAACACGCGGTAACACTCCGAAATAAAACCTGGCGCCATGTGCTTTGGAAGGTGCTCAAGAAGGTGTGAATGATAAATAACATCCGCGGATTCCGCCTCCATGGGTATTCCGCGCATTATATCGATCTGTTTCACGCTTTCGTCTAGAGGCACCACATCCATATTAAGCCAGTTTTTATGGAACCTGCTTCCGCAGCCGATATTTAC
>JAAXKQ010000021.1 GCA_025612245.1 Ignavibacteria bacterium | reverse complement strand
TTCCGTCAATCCAGACCATGTCCCCTAGCGTTGATAGCAGGCACTGCCCTTTGAATATTCCTGCATCCACCGTATTCATTACTTCTCCCGAGGAAAGCGTATAAGCTCCCGTCATTCCGCTGGACATGTCGGCATCCGAGTCAAGTGCATCATCATTACCGCGGTTAAGGAGTGTGAAAGCAAATTCCTTAGGCAGAATGAACTGTACGTAATAGCTGCCTGGTAAAATTCCCGCGAAGTGATAGGCTCCCTTCAGGTCTGTCGTTGTCGTTCTGAAGACAGAAGTGTTACCGGTTTTATAAAGGTTTACTATGATATTAGCAAGTCCCGGCTCATTATTATTCTGCAAACCGTTCTGGTCAAGGTCGTTCCAGACCAGGTCGCCTATGCTGACCGGCATGCAGTCGCTTCCATACATTCCGGCATCGATATTAAAGACGTCTTCCCCTTGAAGAGTAATTTTATCTGTTTTCCCGGTTGCCGGGTCGGCATCGGAATCCAGGTTAACTCCGTCCTGGTTCATTTTTGTGAACTTAAAGCCTTCGGGCAGAATAAACTTAACGTAGTAGCTCCCGGGCATCAGGTTCTCAAAAAGGTATTTTCCTTTTGAATCCGTAATATCATTCATAAGAGGTGTATTACCCTCCCACTTATAAAGTTCAACCATAACGTTTGGTATCCCCGGTTCATTTGCATCCTGAATTCCATCCTGGTCGGAATCCTTCCAGACAAAATCACCGATGCCGGCGTTTTTAAGTATTTCCCTTTTTACCAGCCCTGCGTCAACGTCCATATTAGTTTCATCTATTCCCAGCGTAATTGTAGATGACCAGCCGCTCATATCGGCCTCAGAATCTTTCGTTTCATCGTTGCCGGCGTTTCTAAGCGTATAATTATCAAATCCGTCAAGGCCAAACCATATACGGTAGGATCCGGCCTCCAGGTTATTGAAAACGTACTGACCGTGAATATTAGTAATTGTCTGGGCCAGGAAAGTCGCCTGCCCCTGGTTATATTTATAAAGAACAACTTTCACTCCCGCAACGCCCGCTTCATAGCTGTCCTGAATTCCGTCTTCATCGCTGTCGAACCAGATCAGGTCGCCAATGCTGCCTTTTCCGGCGTAATTATTATACACACCGGCATCAACATGCTGTATGTCTTCGTTTGCCCTCAGGGCTATGGCGTCGGTTTCTCCGCTGGCAGGATTGACGTCTGAATCCGTGTTGTCGTTATTTTCTGCATTCCTGGGGCTGAAGAGATAATGATCCGGTTTTGAAAACCAGATAAAGTAAGTGCCGGGAAGGACATCCGTAAATTCATAAGTTCCGATTGTACCTGATCCCCCGCTGGAGTTTGTCCGGACTTGTTTAACCATCTGATGGCTGGCATTACGCAGCTCAACCGTATAGCCTCCGAGTCCGGGTTCATCACTTGTGCCGGCCTGGATTCCATCCATATTATGCGAGTCATCCCAGAGTATTCCGCTGATTTTCCCGTTTTCAGGCTCCTGCACCTGGTATGCCCCGGCATCTATATGGGTTATCTCACCATTTGAACTGACTGTAATCTGCATTGTCTGCCCGGTTGCGGGATCAACATCAGAGTCCTTCTCATCGTTCCCTCCCTGATCCTCAGGGCTAAAAGTATAAGCCTCCGGCTTGGAGAATTTAATGTAGTAGTTGCCATAGGCAATGCCGTCGAACCTGTAAGTTCCTTTTTCTCCTTGTCCCTGAGAAGTGCTTGTGGAAGTGGATTTATAGAGGCCTCCCCCAACCGAGTAGTGAAGCTCCACTGTGTAACCACCAAGGCCCAATTCACCACCCTGTTGTATCCCGTCGCCATTATCCTGCCAGAGAATTCCACTGATCTTTCCATTCTCCGGTTCGGGCTTCAGGTATGCCCCCGCATCAATGTGGGCTATTTCAACATTTGAACTGACAGTTAATTCGGCTGTTTGCCCTGAGTTAGGATCCACGTCAGAATCCCTTTCATCGGGATTAGGCTGATTATCAGTCTGATCCTTTGGACTGAAGAGATAGGTCTCCGGTTTATAGAACTTTACAATATAATTGCCATAGGCTATGCTGCTGAAACCGTAGTCTCCGGTTTGCCCGGTTGAAGTATGCATATATACATTCTGCGTGCCTGCATAAAGGAGTTCAACCCTGTAGCCTCCGAGTCCGGCTTCATTGCTTTCCTGAATTCCATCCTTATCCGTATCGTCCCAGAGTTTTCCGCTTATCCTGCCGTCATCAACCTGCACCAGATAAGCTCCTGCATCCACATGAGTTATCTCAGTGCCTGAGTTTACGGTAATTTCAGCCGTCTTCCCTGTATTTGGATCCACGTCCGAGTCCCTTTCGTCAGGGTTTGGCTGATTGTCAGTTTGGTCCTTCGGACTGAAAAGATGAGTTCCCGGCTTATAAAACATGAGAATATATGTCCCATAATCTATGTCAGTAAAGCTGTACGTGCCCAATTCTCCTGTTGAAGCCGTAGAAGCCTGCTTATATACACTGCCGTTTGCCGCATTAAGGAGTTCTACGATGCAGCCGCCAAGGCCCGCTTCATTATTTTGCCTGATCCCGTCGCCGTTATCTTCCCAGAGAACTCCGCTGATCTTTCCATTATTTGTCTTAACCAGGTTTACACCGGCATCAATATGTTCCTCGTTTGTGGTTGAAAGAATTTCGACAACATCCGACTCCCCGTTTGCAGGATTGACGTCGGAGTCCCTGTTATCATTGGTTGCATTTTTAATTGTAAAGGTATAATTCCCTGGATTTACGAACCTGACGTAATAGGTGCCGGGGGTCAGGCTTGTAAAGGAATATCTTCCTATTACTCCCTTTCCCAAATCGTCGTTGGTTTCAGTTGAATTAACGACATCGCGGCTGGAATTAAGGAGTTGTACCGTCCAGCCCCCAACTCCCGGTTCAGAGCTCTCCCCAAGCTGAAAGCCATTGCCGTCGGCATCGAGCCAGAGTATTCCGTTAATTTGCGGGTTAGGATTCTGCTGCTGGATATACATGCCGGCATCGACAGAAACCTTATTTTCGCCAGATGTAAAGTTAAAGTCAGCAGTTTTCCCCTTATTGCCGCCATCGGGATCTACGTCCGAGTCGTTTTCTTCAGCAACACCGCTGGCGTTTTTAGGACTGAAGGAGTAGTCGTTTGTCTTAAGCGGGAATTCCAGGTGATAGTTTTCACCCGCAGTCACGTTAGAAATTGTATATACTCCATCTCCGTTTGTCTCACCTGTCAGGTCCTGGTTTCCCTGGACTTTAAGCCTTACGGTAAGGCCCGGGATCCCGGGCTCACCGGCTTCCCGGTTTCCATTGCCGTTCAGGTCGTCCCAGACATGTCCGCTAATGCTGCCGTAGACAGCCAAAGCGTGCATTCCAGCGCAGATAGTCATGTTGTTTTCCCCTTTGGCGGGTTGATATGATGGGGTCTTTCCCGTAATCGGATCGGCATCCGAATCTATTGCATCGTCTGATACGGCATCAGCGCTGGAAAATGTCATTCCGGAAGGAAGTGTAAATTCCATAAACCATGCTACACTGGTATTAAGGTTGAAGCTGTATTTCCCGTCCTTGTCCGTTTTTGTGGAATTATCCGGCGTCTCAGTACCATCTATATATACATTTACATTAACCTCCGGAATTCCCTTTTCACCCTCATCCATAACTCCGTTTGAGTTTTCGTCATTCCATACGATACCTCCCAGTGATCCGTTTGCCAGAATGGACACCTGAGCCCGGGAGTAACCTGACAGCAGAAGAAAGCATATCAGTACAAGCATTGCACACAAGTAGCCTCGTCTCATATCATATCCTCCAAATATTAAAATTAGATACTTGTAATTGGATTAAATGTTAACAGAACATCTATTTATTGCCTTACTTCCATGCATTCATCAGCCGCGTAATTGGCCTATTGCTGCCGAAGCCCTGCTTAAGAGCGCGCAGGATAAAGGACGCGCCACAAGCACAGGGATATTAATTCCGTTTTAGGATACTTACCTGATATACCTATCCCAAAACAGATGATTAGTTACACAGACAAATTAAAATCTGCCCGCACAGAGGCATTAAAGAAACAGGAACCAAACCTTTCTTCATAAGTTTCATCCGTATCCTCATCAATCCGTACATCATTAAAACATTCGTATCTGATCTTATTCACAGAATCTTTCGTCTTGCTCCTGAAAAAAAAGTGAAGTGTTGATGGAAGTATTCCCGAATGCAATATTTCTCATTACCATGTAACTTTAGAGAAATAATTCATTTAGCTCCATGTTATATCTATTAAGTATTCCTGAAGGATAACCGGATCTCCTGCCTTGAGGAAAGCAGGGAAATTGAGATGACCTTTTTTTACAGCTACAATAAAGAAGTCAAATCAGTCTGTTTTGTCAAGTCAAAATTAAAATGACCTTTGAAATTTATTTTCAGGCCGGAAAATAAAACAGGCGGAATATATTTTTTATAAGACAGGAGGCAATTTTAGAAGATGGCAATAAAGTGCAGGAGTTCATTAAAAAGCAAAAGCAGGCTTTAGTGCCTGCTCCTGCTTTTTTTTTGAGGGGGAGTCTGATTTAGAAGGCCTTGAGATTATATGTAAATGTCAGTAAGAGGTACCTGCCAAGAACATTTGTACGGGAATCTTCATAATATGAATCGGTTACCGTGCGCTGCAGGCTGCTATTCTTATCCAGAACGTCATACATTGTGAGCCTGATTTCACCCTGATCCTTGCTGAAGAGCTTTTTGCCAATGGCAAGGTTTAGCAGGTATGAATTCTTGTCGTAGCCCTCTGAGAGTCCGCCGTCGTAACGGTGCTGGAAGTCTGTCTGGAAGAGGAAACCTTTCCAGAACATCCAGTAAAATTTCATGCTGCTGTTCTGAGTTAAATAGTTGTTGTCGGAGCTTTCCTTCAGTGTGCTCTTGACAAAGTTAATGCTGCTGCGTGTTGAAACCGTAAAGTCCAGGTTTTCCCCAACGTTGCTTGCAAGGACCAATCCCGGTCCGAGCACGGTGGAATTGGAGAAGCTCTTAATTCCATTAATAATGCCCGGAGTACGGCTGTAAGTTGCCGAGAGTGAAAGATTCAGGTTTGATTTCAGGAAATAGACAGGCAGCCCATATGTAGAGAACATGCGGAAATTTACATATCCATCCATATTCTCTGGTCTTGACAGCTGTGAACCGCGTTTTAAGAGGATGTTATTAATTACGGTATCGCGGTATGCCATAAAAGAGCTATTGCCAATGTAGTCTTGCGTAACGGTTGCGCCCATCATGACGAAGAATGACGTCAGGTTTGCAACGTCTATTTCCGAATAGCGTACAGACACCATGTGGCTAAAATCCTGTTTCAGGTTAGGATTACCTGTTGAGAGGAAAAGCGGGTTGCTGTTATCGAGCACGTCCTGCAGCTGGTCGACGCTTGGATCGTTATTATTCGTCCTGTAGAATATCCTGAGGTTTTTATCCCTTGAAATATTATAACGGAACATCATGGAAGGAAGAAACGAATAAAAAGGCTTATTAAGGTCCAGGTCATGAGGGAAAGTCTGGTCATTTTTCAGGTGAGCAATGTTATAGTTCACGCTGAACATGAAAGACAAGGCCTCTTTCTGGTAGCGGTATCCGGCGCCGAAAGCCTGAGTAGTATAGAGTTTCTTATAGACGTTACTAAGCGAGGTATCCTGGTATGAATACTCGCCAGTACCGAAGCCATTTTCGAATGTCCCCTGGTTGCTTTTATCCTCTGAATAAGAAGTTCTTGCGGTAAACTGGAGCTGAGAGTTTTCGGTAAAAGGCTCTGTATAGACGATATTAGCCGATCCGGAGTATCCATTCTTGTCTGTATTTGAGATCTGGTCGAGTGTATCTGAGTCGACCAGGTCGTTATAGTAAATATTATCGGAGAAAAGTCTGCTGTCGCCCGTTGTCTTCTTATAAGTTCCGCTAAGTCCCAGAGAGATTGTTCTTCCGGGTGTTTCAAACCTATGGCGGAAGAGGAGATCGCCTGAGGAATTAAGAGCCGAGCGGTTGGAAGACGAGGTATTGGACATGGCGCTTAAAGTTTGAAGAGCAGCGTCAGTTCTTCCGAGTGTATTGGAGTTTGCGTCATTCTTCTGATATGAAACCCTCGGGCGGAAGGTAATGGAGTTTGAAGAATCAATCTGGTAGTCCATTTTAAGATCGAAGCGGTGGTTGGTGTTTCCGCTGCCGGAAAGGCCGTTTTCGAAATAATTCTGTCCCGATGCTCCACCGATGAAATAGTTTCTTTTGATATTTGACTGGGCATCATTGTCGCTGAAATTCAGGAAATAGCTGCCCGATACCTCGAGCTTATCGGCATATTTATCCGAATAATTGAGTCCGAATGCCTTTGTAGTAGTAATACCGCTGCGTGAATTGACCATAAAGTTTTGAGCGCTGCCGCCGCCAAAGCCGCCCATGCCGCCTCTCATGCCGCCGCCGCCGCCCATACCGCCACGGCCACGTCCGCCGCCGCCGCTTCCCTGCATGACGCCCAGGAGATCCTCATTGGAGAAATTCTGTTCGTTGACGTTATTTACAAGTCCCAGCAAGGAGATTCTTCTTTCATCGTTGAAGAAGTTAATATTTCCTCCCGACTGGTACTTGCTCTCGTCGCCATAGCCGCCGAGTATGCGGCCAAAAGTACCTTCCTTAATTCTAAGCCGTGTAACAACATTTATAGTTTTTGTAGTATTGCCGTCGTCGAAGCCGGTAAACTGGGCCTGATCACTCTGCTGGTCGAAAACCTGAATTTTCTCAACTGCGTCGGCAGGTATATTTTTCAGTACGGCGCTCGGGTCGTCTCCAAAGAATGGCTTTCCATCCACGAGAACGCGCTGAACGTCCTCGCCCTGGGTCTGGACTTTACCGTCCTGGACCACCATTCCGGGCATTTTTGTAACCAGGTCCTCTGCTGTTGCGTTGGGATTTGTCTTAAAAGCCCCGGCGTTGAATTCAGCCGTATCGCTTTTCTGTGTTACAGGGGGGAGCTTTCCGATGATTTCAATTTCCCCCGTCCTGACGCTTCCCGGGTCAAGAAGAATCTTTCCAACGTCGAGAGACTTGCCGCGTACGGTTATTTTATCTTCATATTTATCAAATCCCAGGAAAGTAACGTTAATTAAATACCTGCCGGATTTAACTTTTTCTATCAAAAACTTCCCGTTGACGTCAGAAATCGAACCCTGAACGGTGGAATCGGGAAGATGAATGAGCATAACTGTTGCCCCGGTCAGCGAATTTTTATCGACTGAACTGGCAATTTGTCCTCTGACTGTAAAATTCTGTGCAAAAGAACTTGAAACCAGAAACAGAGTAAATATCAGAACAAAGAATTTTTTCATAGCGACCTAAATCTTAAATAATAGTCTGTAATTATCGTATATATTAGTCAACCTTTGTACAAAAAAGGTTTAAAGTAGCCGAGTAAAAAAAATAAAATGGAAGAAGATTAAAATGTTTTAATTTTTTATTCAGCAGTATGCTCTGTAGCAGAGGTAAAGGCGGAGGTTGAAAGTAATGAGAAATACGGGTTTGAAGTCGGGAAATGTCCGGGGCGTTTTCTATTGTTCATTCCATTATCAATTTTTGCGAATATTAGTGAGGACAATAAAATGAATTTAACTGTTAGATTTTTCACATCAGTATTTCCCTTTAACCTACCGGATTAGTATAACTGACTTTTCTGCAGCTACTCAGCCCCAAATATAAAAATAATTCCGGGCAATAAATTAAATGTAGCCCGCTTTATGAAAGGAAACACAACGGATTGATTTTTAGGGTTAAAACTTTAGGATTAAAACGGAAAAAAAAGAAGGAGAGTCAGAGTTTTACCTCCGGCCCTCCGCGATTGGGTGAATTTGAAAAAAAAAATCAGCAGGCTTTAGCCCCAGACTTAATTATTGAATCCGTGACTAAAGCCATAGGGTTGCGAGGGGATCTTAAGGTTCTGCCGCCGCCATTTCTGACCTCTCAGCATTCCAGTTCCGGCCAAAAGGCTCAGTTACTGCCTGATGAGCCTGCCGCCATTACTCCTTAAGGACAACCCTGTTGAATTTTTATCTGTCATGTGTTTTTCATTTAACTTAAACCTGGATACGAGCTCCTGCAGGTTGACAGTAAGTCGGTTCAAGTCCTCTGCCGCCCTTGCAATCTGCTCGGTCCCGGCTGCGCTCTGCTGTGTAACCGATGATATGCCTTCAATGTTCTTACTGATCTGCTCGGCTGCACTCGACTGCTCCTCGCTTGCTGCTGCAACCTGTAGGACTACGTCCGTTGCCTTCTGGGCACCATTCAATATGCCGTTTAGTACCTCTGAGACCTCTTCGGTCAGCTTCATTCCTTCTTCTACAGCAATTTTAGCCGTAGCCATTGAGTGATCCGCATCCCTGGCTTCGGTCTGAATTGCCTTTATCGTCTCTGCAATCTCTTTTGTCGCCTTGGTGGTCCGTTCTGCAAGCTTTCTTACCTCGTCTGCTACTACTGCAAAGCCACGCCCCTGCTCACCGGCACGGGCAGCCTCAATTGCTGCATTTAAGGCTAAGAGGTTCGTCTGGTCTGCTATGTCGTCAATTACCTGTGTGATCTCTCCGATCTGTTCACTTCTCTTTGAAAGTGAGGCTACTATCCTCGCAGTCTCATCAGAGGAAGAGACAATCTTCTCAATTCCCTTCTTCGTCTCTTCGATTTTCCTTGCCCCCTTTTCAGCCGCGGCACTGGAGGTTCTGGAGACCTCGGCCGCCTCGTTGGCGTTCTTTGCGGTCTCAAAGACCGTCTTTGTCATCTCCTCTACTGCACTGGCCACCTCGGTCGTCTGCTGGCTCTGTTCCTGAGCCCCTGCTGCCATCTGCTCACTTGAAGAGGATATCTCGTTTGCAGCGCTGGCCGTGGCCTGTACGGCCTCGTTGACCTCCAAAAGAGCATTCCCCATTGAATCGGTAAGCATATTTATGCTGTCTTTGATGAGCTTAAAGTCGCCTGAATATTCCCCTTCCATTCTTGCCGTAAGATCGCCTTTTGACACTATTTCGAGGATTTTTGTGGACTGGTGAATTGGAGTAACTACTGCATCCATTGTCTGATTCAGTCCATCAATTACCTCCCTGTAGCCGCCTTTGAACTTACCGGCATTACCTCTTAAAGAGAGCTTTCCTTCCAGTGCCGAATGGACCAGGGCCTGTGTTTCACCCACCATCTGGCGGACAGTTGAGGCTGCGGTTTCAAGAGCCGAGGCAGTAACACCCGTCTTATTTATGATCTGGTTTACACTCGCTGCAAGCTGTCCGATCTCATCTTTTGAAGTAATTTCCAGGGGCTCTACATTTGAAGTCACCGAAAACTCCAATTCGCCTTCAGACATTTTCAAGGCGCCATGTTCGAGGTTTGCAAGGCTTTCTTTTTCCAGTTTACCGAACCTGTCCAGTATCTGGTTAACTCTTTTTGAAATTAGTCTTGCAATAAAGACTGCCAGAAGCATGGCCAAAATTATACTTAAGGCAATTACGCCTGAGATCATGGTTTTAGAAGAGGCATAAGTATCATCTGCCGCTTTGCTGGCAGCGCTTGCCCCTTTCTGGTTAACTGTTACGAGTTTTTCCAGGGCAGCAGTTGCTTTATCGTATGCAGCCTTCGATTCACCTCTTATGAGCGAGCGTGCCTCATCGGTCTTATTCTGCCTGGAGAGGGCAATAAGAGATTTATCTAGTTCAATATATTTATTCCATTCATTAGAAAATTCGTTATACAGGTTACGTTCATCGTCAGAAGAAATGAGCGGCTCGTATATAGCCCTGTTCTTACTGATTTCCCCCAGCGTAACGCTCATTCTTTGCTCATAAGAATCCATCTCCTGCAGAGTCTGTGACAATATGTGCTGGAGCTCCATGCGCCTTACAAACGAGATATCAGAAGTCAGTTTTTCAACTGCCATACAGCTTGGCATCCAATTATAGCTAATTTCCTTTGTTTTATTGTTCACGTTATTTAATTGATAAAGGGCAGAAAGCCCCAGGACAACTAAAAGCAGAACAACGATGCCGAACGAAACAATGAGTTTCGATTGTATCTTAAGGTTATAGAACCAATTCATTATACTCCCCCATTTTGCTTAGTTTCCGGACAAATTCTAATCGGATACTCCAAGAGCGACTTTTTAATTAGCAGGTTTAATTTCAATACTAGCTCGCAATACATTATTCTCAGCGGTTTGCCAGACAATTGCCAATCCCAGTTAGCCTATTATACAGATAGGAAAAATGAAATAAATTTCAATTTTCCGTATGAAGTTAAAAAAAATTTCCCGGGGGGCATTCTTAATTGTAGCAAACGGGATTTTTTTCAAATAAGTGGGCATTAAAGCAAATAAGTGGAAAGCTCCAATAAAATAAGCAAACCGTTATACTAAAGCCCGGTGTTATTCCTTCAGAAATTTCCATATTGGTTCTTTATTTAACGCCTGTAATTTACTATGCGAACTGTTGTTTCTTAAATTTTTTCATTACTTTATCCGGTAAAGATATTATTTAAGACACAATTGGGAAACAAATGCAAACAATTCTTGGTGCCGGCGGCGCAATAGGAATTCCCCTGGCAAAAGAGCTCCTGAAGTATACTGAAAAAGTACGCCTGGTAGCGCGAAATCCCCAAAAAGTAAACCCCGGGGATGAACTGTTCCCTGCGGACCTGAGGGAACAAGGACAGGTAATGGAAGCCGTAAAAGGCTCAGAAGCAGTATACCTGGTTGCAGGACTCAAGTACGATACAAAAGTCTGGCAGAAAGAGTGGCCCATAGTGATGAATAACGTCATTACGGCCTGCAGTGAGAACAATTCGAAACTTGTTTTCCTGGATAATGTATATATGTACGGACGTGTTGAAGGCAGAATGACCGAAGAGACACCGTTTAACCCGGTAAGCCATAAAGGAGAAATTCGCGCCCGAATTGCCCAAAGGCTCATCGACGCGTACAAAAGTAAGGAAATTGAAGCTGCAATTCTAAGGTCAGCCGATTTCTATGGCCCCGACAACAAGGGCTCCGTCCTAAATATGCTTGTACTGGACAGGTTGAGAACGGGTAAGAAGGCCAATTTACTTCTTAGCGCAGACAGGCTCCATACATACACTTATACTCCCGATGCCGCAAAGGCCATGGCACTGATCGGCAATACGCCGGAAGCATATAACCAGACCTGGCACGCCCCATCAGACATGGATTTAATGACCGGGGAGGGATTTGTAAGGCTGGCAGCAGGAGTTCTGAAAGTAAAGCCTGAATATACTGTTCTAAAGAAGTGGCAGATTAAGCTGGCTGGAATATTCAGCCCCGTTGTGCGGGAAAGCATAGAAATGATTTATCAGAACGAGTACGATTACATTTTCGACAGCAGCAAATTTGAATCGTGCTTTAAGATAAAACCAACTTCCTACAGCGATGGAATAACCGCATATCTGAAGGGTTAACTGTATCAGTCAGTTCCTGGCAAAAGCGTTCCCGGCGAAAAGACCCGCCGTATTCAATTTTCAGGGAGGAAGTATTACTTAGAGGCGGGCTTCCCTACTCAAGAAACTCAATCAGGTCGTCGGGTTTTAAGGGAATGGGAAGCAAAGATTTTCCATTGTTGGGCAGCTTGTTTACTGCGGGATTAAATATAAGTCCGTACTTTTCATCCTTCTCAACCCATCCCCTCATCCCGTTATAAACCGGGAAATTGTCTGCTTCAATTAAAATTATACTGCGGCCAATCATGTGCCTTTTTATGTCGCGAACCTTCACTGTTTATCCTTTTTTATAATAGTTACAGATAATAAAAAGTAATAAAAATTGGTTCAATGCATAAAGTTATAATTTTGTAACCCCAGAAGCCGGCTCGTTATAGTGAGCCTAATTATATGCCGCTCAAGATGAGGCGGCATATAATTAAAGTACGGAGTTTACTTCAGTAGTGCCATTTTTTTGATGGATTTGAAGACCTCATTGCCATTTTCGGACTTTGCCTCAATTGAATAGAAGTATATTCCCGAGCTCAAGCCTGAGCCGTCAAAGTTGACAGAATAATTCCCTGCCGGCTGAAGGCCGTTGACAAGTGTGGTAATTTCCTGACCAATTGAATTATAGATGATCAGCTTCACGCTGCTTTGTTTTGGAAGCGAATAGCTGATCTTTGTAACGGGATTAAAAGGATTGGGATAATTCTGCTGCAGAGAATAGTTGTCAACCGGTTGACCGTTATCCTTAATACCGCCGCTAACAGGAGACTGGACGTTCACGCTGAAGTTGGGAGCAAAGTTCCACTGCTGCTTTGAGCTAACACCCGTGGCGTAAAGCGTCTGGACCCCAGCGCTTGCCGGTGCAGTGTAGCTGAAGTTAAAAGTGTACCTGCCCCCCGAGAAACTCCTGGCCGAGGTGTGGGTCAGTTCGCCGTTTAACAGCTTTAGGTTTCCATCTGTGTTTGCGAGGTTTCCCTTTGAGGCGGCAATGTCCGCTCCGACTCCGGTTCCGGAACCTCCGGTTATTGTTGCCGTATATGAGCCTGTTTCGCCGGCCTTAAGTGTAGACGGGCCGCTGATTGTAACACTTACCGAGCTGACCGATGCGCCATGGCAGCTGCACCCGGCAGTACCGGACTTCAGTGTGTATCCGCTGACGCCGCTAGAGCGGGAATAAACATAACTGCTTAAGAGCAGGCAGAATAAAAACAAGGTGAAGGGGAATTTGTAATTAATATTAAATATCGTAACGTTTTTTTTCATAGACACTTTTTCCCTTAATTTTGGCTTTTTACTTTGCGTATAATTATCTTAACCGCAAATAAAGAATTTTATTTGCTAAAAGTAAACAAATATTCCAATGCCATATTTTTTCCCCTTCTGCCTTTCCATAGGGGCCTAAAAAAAATGGCGGATCAACAAGTTAATCGCCCAAATTGCGCAATTAAAGCATGCTTTTTACATTGATTGTCACGCTCCGATTTTGTTTTATTATTTCAGATGTCAAACATTAGCTGGAATTCTATGGATACAACGTACTTAAAATCCTTTGCTCTTGGAGCCGTCTCAGGGATGCGAAGCTTAATGGCCCCGGTTTTTACGAATGAAATCCTGAAGAGCCACCATACCCGCAGGCTGATGCATTCGCCATTCAAAGTACTTGCAGAAGGCAAGCTTTCACCATTTCTTAAGACTGCCGCTTTAGGTGAGCTGGTGGTGGACAAGCTGCCCGACATACCAGACCGAATTGAGCCTGCGCTTCTTGCCGGGAGAGCTGCCCTGGGAGCACTCAGCGGAGCCGCCTTCTGCGCAATGGAGAACAAAAACATGGCCATTGGAGCTGCAACCGGAGCTGCAGGGGCAATTGCAGCAGCATATCTCTTCTTATACCTGAGGAAAAAGGCAGGCAGTGAATTCAAGATAAATGACACGGTTGTTGGAATTGCAGAGGATCTTATGACGATAGGAAGCGGTTTGGGGCTGATAAAAGCGGCAAAATAACTATCCTCTGTGGTCCTGTATCACGATTGGTACAAATTATTCATAATTCCGTGCATTTTATTGAATAAAGTTTTACATTGTCTTCTGAAAAAAGGACTTATCCGAATTTAAGACAGGAAAAATTCTTTTTTTGATCAGGAATTACATCTGAATTAAACTTACGGCACAGATGAAAACAAGCATATTATTCCTTGCCTTAAGCATTGCTCTGCTGGCTTTTCCGGCAGATTATTTTTGCCAGGCACTCCGCTTTTACAGGGAAGACATACAGATCGAAGTAAAAAAGGATGAATGCATCCTGACGGGAATATATTACTTTGCCAATAATTCCGGCCTTCCTGTTGCACAGAACCTCTATTATCCATACGTAGTAAACGATTCTCTTCCCTTGCCACATAAGGCTGAAGTAAAGGCTCTAAAAACGGGTAAGACCCTGCCTGGTCTTAATACGGCAAAAGGTTTAATTTTTACGGTTGAAGCGGCTCCGCACGACACGAGTATAATTGAAGTAAAATATTACCAGAAGACACCCATGCACATGATGGAGTACATACTAACCACTACAAAAGAATGGGGCACCTCTTTCGAAATGGCCGAGTACAGCGTAAAGCTGCCATCCAATTACAGACTGCTTGATATGCAGCCTCAGTATGAGAACAAGAAAAAATCCGGCAAATACAGAATGTTTTTTACACTGAAGCGGAATTATCTTCCGCAGCATAATTTTGTAATTAAATGGAAAGAGGATAACCATGAGAAAGTTAAACGTTAGCTGTTTTATTCTGATAACATTTGTCCTGTTCTCAAACAGCCTGAAGGCAAATCCTATCGGCATTTGCTTCTTCAGCGAGCTCGCGTTCGATTCCACAGGCTGGAAGCTGGAGATGAATCTTAATCAGCCGTTTTTCGACCAGCAGGGAGACTCGCTTTCGCTAAAGGGCTGGTACCTCGTAAGCGGAACAGATACAGCCTACTTCAAAGACTGGATGTACCTGAAGCCTGATTATGGCTACAATTCAGGAACTAATTATCTTGTCCTGACAAAAGACAGCCTGAAGGGAGGATTGGACCTGAACATGAAAGGAGACTCACTTGGTCTTTATTCCCCAGACGGCAAACAGTGGGATGCTTTGAGCTACGGGAATAATCACATTCCGGCTCCGAAGCTAAACCAATCCATCTGTTTAGGTTATGGTTTCTTTTATCTAGACAATTCCCCTACTATTGGAGCAAAAAATGACAGTAAGGGAGCTACAGCTTCAATAAGGATATTTCTGAAAGATGCCGCAGGCAAACCGGCTGCTAATTTCCTATTTTCAACTATTACAAATCATATGGAATTCTACTCAACTGATTCCACGGGGCATTTTCAGTCCGAGAACTGTTTAGCCAGTAAATACAGCTTTTACTTCGGAAATAATGGGAAGTTTAAATATCTGGACATAATTGTTCAGCCGGGCGAGGTCAAGGAAGTAGAATTTCAGCTAGATTGGGTGCTTCCTGACAATACCCAGATTCAGGGCGTTGAAGCTCATGACGGCCTTGGAGAAATGAAATATTCTCTATCGCAGAACTACCCCAATCCATTTAACCCGGCAACTTCAATCAGCTATTCAATTGAAAAGGCCGGTCCGGTAAAGATACTTGTATACGACCTCCTTGGAAACAAAATAGCCACGATTGTAAACGAATTTCAAAATGCCGGCACGCATAAGGTTAGTTTTGATGCTACGGGGCTGACGAGCGGCGTTTACCTGTACACCATAGAATCCGGCAGCTTCAGAAGTACCAGAAAGATGACACTGATGAAATAAACCTCTTAGCGAAATAAACTTGATATGGAGCCATATTGTTCAGTGGGGCAATATGGCTTCATGGTTTTTGAGGCATCATTTTCAATTATTAAATCACGCGGGGCAAAATTTCACGTCATTGTCGCTCATGCCAGATGTACCCATTCATCTCCCCTCTTTTCGTAAGAAGTTAAAAGCTCATCTAAAAAGGCGCTGCCATTCCATATTCTTACCTGAATATCGATCCGATTTTGAATGATTTTAATCAGGTTATAGGCATTGGGTTCATTTCGTGTCCTGACTGAAACGGCCGTACCGGCCTGCACGGAAATAACCGAGCGTTTTCTTTTAAGATAGAAGCCCCTGACGTCACCCGAATAGTCCAGGTGCAGATGCCCGGCAAGGAGAAGGTCAGCCTTGCATTGGTCAATTGCATCCAGTGCAAGTCCCGACCGGCCTACAAGTTTTATTGCCGGGTTATCGGGAGGCGGTATAAAGGGGTGGTGGGTAACGACTATCTTAAATCTGTCTTCCGGGTAGGAGCAAAGTTTATTCCCTAGATAGGAAATCTGTTCCACGGAAATTCTGCCTTCCTTCCAGGCAAACGAGCGTGCGGTGTTAAGCGCGCATATTACAATTTCGTCATCGGCATAAAGCGGATTAAGATCTTGGGAAATATACTTTTTGTATCTTTGGAGGGGGAAAAATATCCTCCTGAAGAGGTCAAAAAGAGGGATATCGTGGTTGCCGGGAATTGCAATAATCCTGAAAGGAAGAGAATCCAGAAACCTTCGGGCTTTCAGATATTGGCTTACCCTGGCCCTCTGTGTAAAATCGCCGCTTACGACCACAACGTCGGGTGCCCTGCCGATCAGATCTTCCCTCAAGGCATACACAATTTTCTGATTCTCTCTTCCGAAATGCAGATCGGAAATATGAGCCAGCAGTCTCATTTGGGTTCCTGGTCTTTCTCGGGCAAAATTACATTTAATCCGAGCGGACGGATTTTATAATGCAGCGGTGGAGCAAGGTGTATTACTTCGCCGTCCAGCGATACCGCAACTTTCCTTTTCCTGGTTTCCAGCCTGATATTTTCCACAAACTGTAGGTCGAAATTTTCCGTTTGGTCAAGGCGGTTAATTAAAGCAAGGAAAGCAATTTTCAGCAGGCTCCAGCGCCCCATAATATGAGCAGTATATAGGCTTAATTTTCCTCCTTGCAGAGTTTCTCTTTTGCCGAGGTTAAAAAGATCCAGCTTATATTCATTATTTCCAATGAACACGAATGGCGTCCGCCGGGTTATGATTTTCTCATCGGTCTCAAGCCTGATATTAAACAGGGGGAAACGGGTAAAGACACTCAGTGAGGCCATAATCATTGCCAGCCATTTGCCCGCGCCAAGCCTCTCGATGTGTTTATCCCTGAACTTAACAGCGCGCGGATATAAACCGACTGAAGAATTATTAATGAAAATATTCCCATTGACCTCACCAATATCGACCTTGCGGGGCCGTCCCTTGGCAATCAGTTTTACGGAGTTTTCAATTTCCAGCGGAATTCCAAGATCTCTGGCGAAATGGTTTAAGGTTCCAAGTGGAATAATTCCCATCGGGATGTCCGTCCCGGCAAGGACGCTTGCTCCGGAGCTCAGGGTCCCGTCTCCACCGGCAATAACGACAGTATCAAATCCCTTGGGGATCAAGGCTTCAATTTGCTTTTTTATTTCCCTGGCTTCAATCAGGAATATCTCAGACTCAACCCTGCAGGCACATAAAAGCCTGTTCAGCTGTTCTGTAATGTCCTTCCCGTTTGAAGCCGTACCGGCCGATTTGTTTATAATAACTGCTGCCCTCATTAAAGTATCTTATTGATCTTATTATATGTATTATAAGAGGCGGTCATAAATAAATAAATTCATTTTCCCGTCCTCCCTCTGCAAACTGAATTGGAAAACGGTGGTTTTAGATGGAATTGACGATCAGGAAATATTGTTATTTTAATTCAGGCAGAAAAATATTTATTTTATGCTAAAGCAGTAATTTCCTGAACGGGGAAAAAAGCGGTCAATTCAGCCTTGGCTTTACAGTTTTGGGCCGGAGGCCACAAATTTAGCAACACATTGCGGGGTTTCTTATGAACAGGATTCTCAAATTTATTCTTGCTGCAGTTCCGGTTGCGGTATTTTTTTCGTGCAGTACCGAACCCGATAAGCAGGACACATATTATCTCATTAAAGTAGACAGCCTCACTCACCCGGCAAGCGTTTCATTAAACGACACCATAAAGTTCAGGTTTTACGGAGTAGTAGGTACAGACGGCTGCCACAGTTTTTCCCATTTTGAAGCCTTAGATAAATCTTCGGGGCTAGATCTTTGGCTGTGGGGAAAAGTACCGTCTTATGCGGATGCATGTCCTGCCGTAATGGTATACCTTAACGGGAAAGAGTATAAACATAAAGCAAAAGAGCGCGGGATTTTCAGGCTTAGCATCAATCAGCCTGACGGCAGCGTTCTGAAAGATTCAGTTGCGGTTCAATAGCGGTTTTAACGCTTTTGGTTAAACGCTTAACCCCAATATCATCCACAGGTATTAATCCCTCCCCTGCTCCTTGAGATTAGAGGAGATAAATCCTTCTTCTACTTTCAGGGCTACGGTCAACGCCATCCAATTCCACAACCATCGGGTGATTGTAACTTTGTGTAAATGGAGGTATGATAATACAGCACGAAGATAAAGCGTGCTGAAACAAAATGCCGCCCGGTCAACCGTAATAAATAAGCTCAATCCGGGAATATAATTTAACTTATTTTAATAAAATTTAACCGATTCATTTTAATGAAAGGGTAAAACAATGAGACACATTTTTTTAGCAATACTTCTTTTTACAGCTTTTGCCTTTACAGGGCTTGAAGCACAGGATGCAAATTCAAGATTTCAGAAACAGCATAATATTACAACGTTCATGAAATCGCATTTGACTTCATCCATTGAAATGACGGCCAGGGCACTTGAAAATAAAGAATTTAACATGAAAGTTTCGGCCCTGCAGACCATCAGGCAGCTGGAACAGCTCTTCCCGGAGGAATCCTTCAGCCGGCTGATAGAGCCACTGGCAACAATTATAAATGACAAAAACACAGAAACCGAAACACGCATACTTGCCGCCATAACACTCGATCAGCTTCACACCGATAAAGGAGACGAGGCAATATTCCTGATAGGACAGAACTGTGAGAACTCAACTGTTAAAAATCTGTGCCAGGCAATTACCAGGATCCCGGATGATACTTTCATCAACGCATCGCAGGTAAAATAATGGCGGACTTACAAGACCCGGCGCAATAGAAAATCCCACATATGTTTTCATGTGGGATTTTTTTTGTGCTTCCATTCAGCTTTTCCCTCAGCCTATTGTTAAGAGGACACGGGTATCCATTTAGGACGTCCTTATATCTTGCTATGTAATTTCAAATATGGTATCTTCAACCTGAACAACCAGTGTTGAGAAGGTTCGGAGTATGCAGGGTATTTACAAGTAAAGTGGAGGTTTTTATGAAAAAGATACCGGTTATGGTTGTAGAAGATAACTGGCTACTTCGTGAAAGCATAAAAGACATGATTGAGCAGGAGAAGGATTTCAAGTTATTAGCAACATACGAGCACATAGAGGAAATTCAGCCGGGGCTTTCCGGGGCCTTATCGGCGGCGCCGGTAATACTTTTAGAGCTTGGGAATTGCAATGAAAAGGGGCTGGAGGCGGTTAAGACTGTAAAGGCTGTTGTACCTGAATCAAAAATAGTTATAATGAATCTGCTTCCAAAGCAGGAAGACATACTACAGCTGGTAAGCTGCGGAGTTGAGGGTTTTATTCTGAAAGATGCGGCAAGTGAAGAGTTTTTAACGACTGTAAAGACAGTTTTTGAAGGGGAAAAAGTTTTACCGCAGCGCCTTACAAATATGCTTTTCTCGCAGATCATTGAGCACAACAACAGCAGCGAAATGTCTTCATTCTGGGAATCGGCAAACCTGAGTTCACGCGAAAGGCAGATTATACGGCTTGTTGCCGACGGGCTTACAAACAAGGAAATAGCACAGCAGCTTAACCTATCGAGCTATACAATAAAAAGTCACGTGCATAATATACTTAAGAAGCTGGATCTCAGAAAGCGAATGCAGATAGCAAGAATTGCCGCCCTGCAGGAGATAAAGTAAATTTGGCTGCATAGAAAGTGCTTACCGGTTCTGCCTCAACTTCCACCCGGAATTTGAGAAATCCCCAAGGTCCGTTCAAAGGGTAAAAGCCTCAGCGGCAGTCTATGCCAGATTTGACTTTTCCCTATATGCCTCATTAAACAGACAAGTCGCCCTTCCAGGGCTCTATTGATGAGGAAGGGAGTTCTCTCCTTCTCTGCTACAGACAAAACGCTTCTCCGGGGCTGAATCCAAGCCCAATTCCTCAACCCTTCATCCTCCTTTCCTCCCTTAAACCTCGAACCTTGAACCTTCTCTCCCTTGAACCCCTTTCCCAACTCAAAACTTAAAACTCAACACTTCTCCTCCCCCTTCACTTGTTTACTCAGTTTCGGTTTCATAGTTATGAAGGTTACGCAGGTCAATAATCACGTCGCCATTATGATCGATAAAAAAAGCAGGTTTGAAGCGGGCTCCCCAGATGATCTCATTGAAGCGGTATGAGAACCTGGAATGGACGTACTGGCTGAAGATGTCGTCGTAGCCTTTAATAAGGATGAGGATTTCGGCCTCCAGTTTTTTCAGCTCATCGGGCGATTTATTCCAGAAAGGGCTGTCCTCATCAATCGGGTGGACGATAGTCCAGCTTAAAGGGAAGAAATATATATACGATCTTTCAAGCGTAAGGTTATAGTATTCTCTTTTGCTGTTTCCGTTTACATTTTCCACGAAAGCTACCATTGCCTTTGCCTCAACTTCCAGGAGGGCATTCGACCTCTGGTTTGCAATTCTGAACTGGAGGCTGTTTTTATTCTGGAAAGAAGAAACTAAGGCCTGTTTGCTGTAAAGGATTCTTGCCGTAGGGCGCGAAAATCTTCCATAAAGGAGCCCCGTAACGAGAGCAAAGCCCAATAGTCCGGTAAGAGTCTCAAAGGTAACGATCAAATTTGCAGGGATTCCCCAAGGAGCCATATTGCCGTAGCCTACGGTTGAGATAGTCTGGACGCTGAAGAAGAAGAGGTTTTCCAGGGAGCGGAGTGCAGTAACTCCCCTTGCGCCGTGCACGCCGTCGACGCCCGTAAAAAAGTAAAGAAAGGAATAAAATAAGTTTACAAGGAGGTAGAAGCCCAGAACGGCAGAGATAAATCTGGGCCATGAAAGATTTACCAGGTACTGGTAGATATCCCAGACAGAGAAGCCCGTACCTGTGCGTATAATGTTAAATGACCCGTCGTTATTGATAATTCTTTTCGTCCGGCTGAAGTATTTTTCGCTAAGGCCGGGGTCATTGGATTTTGCTGGTCCTGGCATATCCGGATTCTTTCACTATTGTTATAAAACTATAATGTAAGTGAAAATATTCCAAATGGCTATACAGTAAAAAGTATCAAGATCATCTTTCCGTATTATAATGCATTTAGACAGAAAAAGCACATAGCCGGGTATTTCGGATTAAAATTCAGGCTCATCCCTACTATTCCGGAATAGATTCTTTTAGTCATTGATATTTTTTTGCCGGTTTGTTGTTTATTTATAATGCTTGTTGCGGATAAGAAAAGCTTCATATTCCAAGACATTTTTTGAAAGGTAAAACACTATGGGAAAACTGCAGGATAAGATTGCCTTAATAACCGGAAGCTCACATGGCATAGGGAGTGCCATTGCAAGAAGGTTTGCCAATGAAGGAGCCAAGGTGGTGCTCCACGGAAGGGATAAAGATGCACTGGAGTCTTTACGGCGTGAAATATCGGATAAGGGCGGCGAGGTAATTAGCCTCATAGCCGACGTCACAAAATTCAATGAGATTGAGGCAATGCGCAAGAGTATAGAAAAAGAACTGGGACCTGTTGAAGTACTCGTAGTCAACGCCGGCGGAAGCCACACGAAACCGATGCCGTTTGAAGAGATACCAGAGGATGGATGGCACGCATCCGTCGACGCAAATCTGACGGCAACATTTCTTACAATAAAAAGTTTTCTGCCGGGGATGAAAGCCCAGAAACGCGGTAACATAATAACAATGTCGTCTGCCGCAGCACGCCATACAAGCGGAAAATCCCCCGTGCCATATTCGGCAGCCAAGGCGGGCATACAGATTATGACGCAGCACCTTGCCTCCGAACTGGGAGTTTATGGCATTCGCATTAACTGCATAGCGCCGGAGACAATAATGACTGAGCGGAATAAACAGTGGATACCAGCTGATTTGCAAAAGGAAATGGCCGGATGGCACCCGATAAAAAGGCTGGGACGGCCTGAAGACGTTGCGCAGGCGGCAGTTTTTCTTGCCTCAGAGGAATCAGCGTGGATTACGGGGGTTATACTGGACATTGCAGGCGGCACCGTGCTGGTATAGAGCGCGCCGGTATAAATTCCTTTGAATATTAATTATACACAAAATTCCGCTCAATATTCAATTCCCCTTTTTAAGCGTTGCTTATTGCAGCGCGATTCCTTAGAAAGAAAGAACAATTAACAATATGAAAGACTTAATCCATGAACAGAAGCTATATTCAGGAGGAGGTATCCTTCACAAATAAATCGGTCGAAAAGCACTACAGTCCGGGCGACCTTATGGACAAAATAATAAAAGTCCTTAAAACATCCGGTAAGGACATCAATTCAATCACACCGGACGACCTGATCCCCTTAGAGGAATTACACACGCGCGGGCGCGAAGCCACGCAGCAGCTCACCGGGCGCCTTCATATAGATGAGAACTCAAACGTACTTGACCTGGGAAGCGGCATTGGCGGCACGAGCCGTTTTATTGCTTCAAAGTATCGCTGTAAAGTAACAGGGCTTGATCTGACAGAAGAGTTTGTATCGACAGCCCGCGAACTTACACGCATTCTGGGACTTGATCAATATGTCACCTTCCGCAAAGGTGATGCCACGAGAATGCCTTTTGAGAACCGGGAATTTGATTTTGTAGTCTCACAGCATGCGCAGATGAATATAGAAAATAAAAAGAAACTTGTTTCCGAGATATACCGCGTACTGGAGCCCGGGGGATTTTATGCACTGCACGACATTTTCATAAATGCAGGTTCCCCGCCGCTTGACTTCCCTCTTCCGTGGGCATCCACCAGTTCCATCAGTTTTCTTGCCGAATGGGACAGGTACAAGTCACTGCTTGAGCAGTGCGGCATGAAGCCTGTAGCTGAAGAAGATCTTACGCAGGCAAGTGTAAGCTGGATGAATATGATGGCAGAAAAAGCATCCCGGCAGGAATTGCCCCCGGCAAGCCTTCCCCTGGTTCTGGGTGAAGATGCTCCGGTAAAGTTGAAAAATGTAATGAAAGCAATGCACGAAAACAAGCTGAGAATAATACAGGCAGTTTTTCAAAGGGATTAAGGGAATGAAGACAGAGGTTGAAGTGGGAAGGTTCGAGGTTTAATGGAAACAAAGTTGAGGTTAAGGAAGAGAAAAGGAAAAACAAAAAAATGGTCAATGCTTAAGGCTGAGAATCCAGAAGAACGCAATAGTTAGGCCTGCAGCCCGGGCGAGACATTAGCAGACTTGGGGTGAGGAAGCCCCCGGCGGACGGGGGCGACTGAACCCCAGGGGGAACTTTGGGTCAAGGACACATTCCCCGGGCAAAAAACGGGAGTTGTAGAGATTGCTGAAAAATATATATTATCAAATGTGTTCATTATTTCATAAGAAAGGAGGTATACAAATGGAAGCATTAGTTTATCATGGAGCGGGAAAGCGTGCGTGGGAGGAAAAACCAAATCCCAGGATTCTTGATCCAAAAGACGTAATACTCAAGATGTCCAAGACCACAATATGCGGGACTGACCTGCATATAATGAAAGGAGACGTTCCGACAGTTACAGACGGGCGCATACTCGGGCATGAAGGCACCGGCATAGTTGAGGAGGCGGGACCTGCTGTATCCAACTTTAAGGTGGGCGAAAAAGTGATGCTCTCCTGCATTACCGCGTGCGGAACGTGCAGCGCGTGCAAAAAAGGGATGTACTCGCACTGCGAAAACGGCGGCTGGATTCTGGGCAACACAATTGACGGCACACAGGCCGAATACGTAAGGATCCCTTATGCCGATACGAGCCTTTATCACTTTCCGCCCAACGTTGACGAAGAGGCACTCGTAATGGTAAGCGATATTCTGCCCACGGGATTTGAATGCGGCGTTATTAA
This sequence comes from Ignavibacteria bacterium, assembly GCA_025612245.1. GTDB lineage: Bacteria > Bacteroidota > Ignavibacteria > Ignavibacteriales > SURF-24 > JAAXKN01. The sequence goes on along the minus strand of JAAXKQ010000021.1, from coordinate 80,814 downwards.
CGGCCAGGTTCAGCCGGGAGACGTAATTGCAATAGTCGGTTCCGGGCCAATCGGCCTTTCGGCGCTTCTGACTTCGCAGTTTTTTTCTCCTTCTGAAATTATCATGATCGATATGGATGAAAACCGACTGAAGATTGCAAAGACTTTCGGCGCAACCAAAGTTGTAGGCAAGAATGCAGTTGAAGAGGTTATGAAACTTACAGGCGGCAGAGGTGTTGACGTTGCTATTGAAGCCGTTGGCATACCCGCAACGTTTGATATCTGCCAGTCGATTATTGCCCCGGGCGGGCATATTGCAAACATTGGCGTTCACGGAAAGAGCGTTGAGCTGCACCTTGAAAAATTATGGTCGCACAACATCACTCTAAGGACACGGCTGGTTGACACTGTAACGGCTCCAATGCTTCTTAAGACGGTTGCCTCAGGGAAACTGCAGCCGGAAAAGCTGATAACACACCATTTTCAGCTCTGCGACGTAATGCAGGCATACGACACTTTCGGCAACGCGGCAAAGGAAAACGCACTGAAGGTACTTCTTACAAACGAATAAGACAGCGGCACCTGCTGCTCGTTCACCCGGATAAAATATTTCCGCGGACACATAAAGGAGCTTCCAAGCCGGACCGGGAAATTATTATAAAAGAATTTATTCCGGTATCCTTGGGGCTCATCTCTATTTTTAAAACCCTCAATATAATTCCCGGCAGTTCCGCCAGCATATCACGTAAATTTCACAGATTCCCAGGTTATTCATCCTTGAGCTATTAACTTACCTCATGGAGGTGAAATTCAGGCGGGGCGCCATTTAGAAGAAGCCTCACACACACAAAAAAAAAGGGACAGAAATAAATCCGTCCCTTTTTAAGGCTTAGAGCTTTATTGCCGGTCCATGGAGCTGATTAATACGTGAAGATCCAGTGTTACTTTCTTAAGCTCAAGGATCTTTTCTTTTTTATCCTTCAGATTCCACAAAAGCGGCGTCATCTCGGTCAAATCCCGTGCAATCTCCCTTTCTACAGAAATTGTTCTCATAATCCGTTTGTTTTCAACATAGCGGAACTGTTTTTCAAAAAGTGAAATGGCCATAGGAACCGTTTCATCGTGCCTGCTCCTGCCGATTGAATAAAGATCTCTTAGCTCCTTAAGGTATTCTTTGCCTGGAATTACCTTAATCAGAATTCCACGGGGAGAGAGAACTCGGCAGAACTGGTAATAGCTTGCAGGAGCCAGGAGGTTAAGGATTACATCCACTTTGTTGTCAGTCAAAGGCAGATCTGCAAGGTTTGCAACCATCCATAAAACCTCCGGATGATCCCTGCCGGCAAGCTTAATTCCCTCTTTTGCCAGATCGGCTCCAATGGCATTAAGTTCAGTATATTTTCCGCGGAGCATCTCCAAAACCTGGCTGAAAAGTGAGCCCTCGCCGCAGCCGGCATCCAGTATGGAAAGATTTTCAGACGAATTCTTTCTTAAAGATATTTCATGAACGAGAAAATCGCGCAGGGGCTTAAAGAAGCCTTTTTGCGTGATGCTTTTCCTCGAGGTAAAAAGCTGTTTATTATAGTGTGTTTTGACGGCGTGACCGACAAGATTTACGTAACCCTCCCTGGACAGGTCATAGCTGTGCCCATTTATGCATTTAAGCTGCATTTCCTGCAGCAGCATTTTTTCTTTGCAGACCGGGCAACAAAGCGCATGAAGGTTCCGTCTGATTGCGGGTAACGCCTGATGATTTCTCATTATGAGTCCCTTCAAATAGTTAATATTTAGACATAGTTTTCCCTTCTGCCATATTAGGGCAGCGGGTTAATTTTAACCGTTCTAAAGATTAACCGTATATCTGAAGGAGCTGTGTACTCATAATAAAAAAAAATTGAATTGTTAAAAAATATCCGGCATCCGGTGTTTTCCTGAATGCTCAGTGTCGCAAAAATAAATACAATAACAGCTTTATACAAGAAGGTACTTTATTTAAGGCTCAGCGTTGCACGAAATAACCTGTTATTTTTTAAGTGCAGCCTTTGTAAATTGTGAAGCCGGGATATTAACGTGAAAATTGATCGAATCAATCATGTATTCCGTCCCCTCGCCTCCCGTCTGCATCAGATCCCGGAATGTCATTTTTTTGGGATACCAGCGGTCCTCAATGCGCATTACATCATTTATTTCGCTCATCTTAAGTGGTTTTCCGCTGCGGGCATACATTTCCTCTTTCAATGGGAGCCACCTTTCTTTATCCACCCAAAGCTTTCGGCTGTAGTATGTTATATCTTCCTGTTTTGCAGTCAGGTACACCACATAACAATCCCTGCCATTCATCTTTTCAGATCCCGTAACCTTGGCATTATAAAGGTCAGTAAGTTTCCTGTTTTCTGTTATATCCTCATAAGACAGGTCGGAGCCCATAACGGACTGTCTTAAGAGGTGCCCTGAGATTGTGATAATCCTGTCGGTTGGTTCAGGGATGTAATTCCAAATCTGACCGGCAAGTTTCAGCATCTTTTTTCCCTTTTCGCGGGGCGGGTCTGTATATTCCACGAAAGCCTTATCGCGCCCTTCGATCCAGTTTTTAGATTTTACGGAGCGTGTTCCTGCCCTGCCATGGATGACCATGGTCGTATTGAGCAATGCCCGGTCGATTATAAGGTTTTTATCTATATGTTTCAGGATTTCTTCGCCTGAAGGCGCCTGCGCAAAGGCAAAGCCGGAGAGAAGAAATATAAAGACAGCAGTTAATTTTTTCATGTTTCAAGTTCCTTAAATAATTGTGCAGTCTGACGCTTAAATATCTGGATTCCCGAAAGAGCTGTTCCAAGTGTTGTGGCAATAAGCCCGGGGAAAAAGCCTATGTAAAAGCTCGTAAGGCTTATTCTTGCTCTCAGGACGTTCGACATCATAATTGATGAATTCCTGAGCGAGCCTGAAATATCAAAGCCGACCTGCTGAAAATAGTATCCTATCAAAAGCCCGATAGAAGTCCCGATGAAGGATCCGAGAATGCCAATGAGAACGGATTCATAGATGAGTGTTTTGTATATATGACCTTTGGGTTCCCCCATTGCCAGGCGGACACCCACTTCCCCATAGCGTCTAATGCCGGACATGAGTCCCGCATTAAGAAGTACGGCCGACATTGCGATAAGGAAAATTCCGACAATTATAAAGCCCATGGAATCGGCATATTGAATATATTCTCCCATACCGTTCTGATCCTCAAGCGTGAGCATGAGGGGAGAAAACTTATCTTGGGGGTTAAAGAATTTTCCATTAAAATCCGCCGCCGTTTTTCCGGCGTTTTCAGAAGAGTAGAATTTGCTCTTGTTAAATCCCAGGATTTCCCCTGCCCCGTCCGGCATCTCGAGAGCAAATCGGATGTCTGACAAGTCAGCAATCATGGCCCCGTTGTCCATTGCCGTAATGCCGAACTCCACGGTACCGCAGAGAATAAAATTCTGCACGGCCATTGCGCCGCCGGAAGAGGTGGAAACGAGTGTTACTTTATGGTTAAGCCCGAGAGCCAGTTTCCTTGCAAATTTGTCGCTCAAGAGGACCTCGCCCGGTTTTTCAGGCAGGCGTCCCCGAATAAGCGCCTTTCTTAAATTAAGCCTTTCAACCTCATGGCTGCTTTTATCCAGCAGGTCAACTCCAAGTCCAAATACGGGGCTCTGCGATTTGGTTTCCCCGTTTTCATCCGGAACGTCCAAAAGTCCGGCAAATTTTATTCTGGCCGTCCAATCATAACCGGGATATGACTTTTTTAGAGAAGCTAACAAGCTGCCTGTAGAAGTAAGTGCAAGGTCATTTGGCAGCTGGTTTTCCAGTTCATGATAAGCACTGGTCATAATCTTGACATGTCCCGAATCGAACCTGGAAGTGGAGTCTATGAGGTCATTCATCATGCCGCTCATAAAAGAATAAAGAAGGGTTGTCAGGATGACTCCAAGAGACACAACAGTAACCGGAAAAAGGCTCCTGTGGCGGTCGCGCAGCAAGCCCACTAATAAAAATTTAATCATGCCATCTTCCCCCTCAGTGCGTCTGTAGGTTTAAGCCTGGTTATTCTGCGTGCAGGAAGAAAGCTTACTACAACCACAGAAATAAAAAGGATCAAACTTGTTATAATATAAAGCTGAATGCTGTATTTGGGATAGAGAACGGCGCCAATGGAAATTCCTGCCTGTGTAGCCACCTGGGGAACATTAAGGCCGGTTCCGGCAAAGTAAGCCAGTAAAGGTATTCCATAGATTGCTCCTGCAATGAGTGCCAGTATGCCCAGAAGGCAGCCTTCGAAGGTAAAGAGCAAAACCACTTTTTTTCTTGTCATTCCAAGCGCCATGAGCGTACCCATTTCCTTTCTTCTCCTGAAAATGGCCAGCACCTGAGTGTCGAAGACCGCCAGGAGCGCCATTCCAAGCAGAAGTATGAACATAAATGAAGCCGTGACTTTTTTCTGTCTTACCGTGTCATTAAGGTCTTTGAGGAGGTAATCGTGATTCTTAAATGTCCAGCCGGGCTCTCCCGAAGGATAGTATCTGACGTCCTTTTTAAGCGTAATAACGGTTGCTTCCCCGGGAGCCCTGTATATTTTCTGCAGGGATTTAAGGGGAATCCAGATCTGGTCCCTGTCGATTGACTGCACGTCCGTATTCATTACTTCCACAATCCTTATGTCCACTGCATCAAAAGTGCCGTTTATGTTCTTAAACCTGGCGCTTAGATAATCCCCGGAGTGCAGGCCTGTACTTTTTGCCATCCTGGAGCCAATAATGCCCGGAATTGAAGCCGTGTCGCTGCCGTCATTGAGCAAGTAAGTGGGCATTTTGACAATTTTCTGGCTGGGGTCTATACCTTTCAGGACAGCCGATTGTACATGCCCCCTGGGGAATATTGCCGCAGTGACAATAAGGACTGCCGAGGCATTTCCCTTTTTTATTTCAAGCAGGAGGTTTTCCGGGATTTTTGAGTGTGAATTTTCAATTGAGAAGGGGTCAAAGGGGTCATAATCCTTCTGCCAGAACTGTCCGCCCCCGATCTCAGAATCTACAACAGCATCTTTTACCTGCTGGAGCATCCCGTCGTAAAGGCCTTCAGTCATAACTATCATCACAAAGGCAAACGAGAGGACAAAAACGTTCAGCCAGGAGCGCAGGCCGGCATGAGTAATATTCCTGAAGGCTAATTTTATAATTAACATCTTATTACTCCTAATTCAGCGTAATGTCGTCAATAATTTTCCCGTCGCTGAGCACAACTTTTCTTTTCAGGTACGCTATGACTTTCTCGTCGTGCGTGGCAAAGATGAAGGTTGTGTTGAGCTCTTCATTGAGCTTTAGCATCATTTTCAGGATATTGTGGGAGTTTGCAGCATCGAGGTTTGCCGTAGGCTCATCGGCAAGGACAATCTTCGGGAGCTTGACCATTGCCCTTGCAACCGCAACCCTCTGGCTTTCGCCGCCTGAGAGCTGGTTTGGCTTTGACTTTGCCTTGGCCGTAAGGCCCACCCATTCAAGAGCTTTCATGACCGCCTCATTTCTTTCCTGCTTACTCTTTTTAAGTAGAAGAAGCGGAAATTCAACGTTCTCATAGACCGTATAGACAGGCAGAAGGTTATATGTCTGGAATATGAACCCCAGGGATTCATTTCTAAGAAGAGCCCCTTCAGCCTGGCTCAAGGAATTCACATCTTTACCCAGCACCACCGCATCGCCTTCAGTAGGATTATCCAGCGCGCCAATGATGTTCAAAAGAGTCGTCTTACCCGAGCCGCTTGGTCCTACGAGCCCGGTAAATTCACCGGAACAAACAGACATGTTCACGTCATTCAAAGCCCTGAAAGACTGTTTACCCATCGAATAATCTTTGATAAGCCCGTGAACTTTTATTATTTCAGAACCCTTCATTAAAGTTATCCTCACACCGTTAATGGTTAAAAATTAGCATCAGCTGCACGCCGTAGCCTGCAGCAGCAAAGGCATTTTTGTTCAGGAACAGGTTTCCACCCGAGTCCGGGTAATGAAAGAAAGCAAGATTTATGATCAAGTTGTCGTGCGTCCGCTGCACCTGGTAATATTGATAAAGCTTCTTATCGGAATAGCTGTAGTATTCCTGCAGGGCAAGGTTATCGAGAACTCCAACGGGGTAGGTTGCCATTAAAGCAGAAACCTGGCCTTCGCTGCCGGGGGATAATACTCTGTCTGAAGAAGCCGAGTACATATGCTCCATCAGGAAATAGATTCCGTTCCCTAATGGAAACGTATAATCTCCTCCCAGCGTCAGGAGCTTCATCCACCTGAAGCCGGGCAGACTGACTAATGAATTCTGCAGCACCGACTCGAACCACACTCCCACGCCTGCATCCCAGCGTCCGTCCAAGGCATAGCGGTTTTCCCTGAAGCTAAAGGTGCCGGCGTCGGATTTCCTTGTATGGACCGTTGCCGCTACCTCGCCATTAAGCACGGGCAGTTGAATTCTTCCGCCGAACTCAGGGACATCCCTGCGGCTGGGAAAGGCTTCAAAACCTTTTTTGCTTTTATTGCCATATAACCCCCAGAGCCAGAGAATTGAGTTATCAATAAAACTATATTTATACCTCAGTCCGTAAACGCCTTCGGTGAGCTTCAAAGGGTCGCGGGGATCGACACTGTCGAACCACATGAGTGCGCGCAAAAGCTGCGCCGGACCGAAGTTAATTTTCTGCAGGCCTGCCTGAACTTCGGACTGGGGGCCCGTGTAGCGCAGAATTGCCCTATAAAGCTTTACATCTGAACTATTGGAATTTATTCCGGATGCATAATAGGAGTTAACGAGCACCTCGGCATTAAGCAAATCATCTTCATTTAAGTTATAAGAGTAGCTCAATTGCGGGATATATCGCAAACCAAAATCCTTTTCCCATTTATCATGGAGCCTCGTACCGGTTCCCCAGCCTGAAAGCTGCCCCTTGAATTCCAGCTCCTGTGCATTAACTTCGGACAGAAGCATAATCATTGCTACAAATCCCAGAAATGCATGTATTCTATTTATATTGATGCCAGACATCATATCCCGGCTTTTTCAAGCGGCAGTATTCCGCAATAAAAGAAGTTATTAACCTCGAGCGAAAAGTCTGTCAGGCTTGGGTACAATCCTATGAGTTCCTTATTTTTTGCGAGCTCCATCATCTGGTTTAACACTGCAATTAAAAATTCAGGTTTTATTCCGCGCCTTACCTCGCCTTTTTCCTGTGCCTTCTTCACAAAATCTATAAACATCCTGATGCTTTTTTCGTAAAACTCCCTTACAAAAGCTGCCAGCTCCTCATCCGGGTTGATGTATTCGCTGAAGAACTCCATGCTCAGGTTTTGGGAATACTTCTCTTTCAATTTCAGCAGCATTTTAAGCTTATCAATAAAGGGAGCTTCCATTTCCATCACCCCCCTGACAATTCTTTCGGATTCCGAGAACCAGGTTTCAAGCAGAAATTTAATTAGCTCATCCTTGTTTGAGAAGTACTTATAAAAAGTCATCTTGCTGACAGAAGCCTTCCGGCAGATTTCCTCTACTGTCACGCGGCGGAAACCATATGTTTGGAACAATTCCTCTGCGGTGGAAAACAGGTGCCTGAATTTTCTGGGTTTATCAGGGATATTTGATACAAAAGGCATAAATTATACGATTTTATTATACATTTACTTTTTTCGTATACATTATATAAAATTGTATATTTATTGTCAAACTATATTTTGTAATTTATTTTTTCTTTAGTGTTGTGGAATTGTGCTCCGCCTCACATTCCGGCCCTCACATTTTATTCATCCTATTTTTCACTTGAATACCGGACAAAGTATCTTTATTTTAATTGCGGATTCAGGGATATTGAAAAGGCTATTAGCATCCAAATTCCTGCACATGAAAGAAAAAAATTGAAAGAAAGAGATACAATGCGCTCGGAGTCTAATAATCTGAACCATAAACTGACGGGATTAAGTGACCTCAGGGAATCTTTAAGCGATACCTCCTACGAACTTGCAAGCCTGAAATACGCGCTTGACGAAGCAGCAATTGTGGCGATTACGGATATCAAGGGAACAATCACTTATGTGAACAAGAAATTCTGCGAGATATCCAAATACTCTCCGGAAGAGCTCATTGGGCAGAACCACCGCATCATCAACTCAGGCTTTCACCCGAAGGAATTCTTCAGGAAAATGTACCGTACCATTGGAAACGGAAAAGTCTGGAGGGCTCAGATCAGGAACCGCGCAAAGGACGGTTCCATATACTGGGTAGACACTACAATTGTCCCACTTACAAACCGCGAGGGCAAACTGACGCGCTATCTGGCAATAAGGTTCGATATTTCGGAGCAGAAGAAAACCGAAGAGGAGCTGATCAAGGCACTGCTTGACGTGGAGCAGTCGAACAGCGAGCTCGAGCAGTTTGCTTACATCGCCTCGCACGACCTCCAGGAGCCTTTGCGCATGATCGGCAGCTACTCGCAGCTGCTTACAAGGCGCTATAAAGGGCAGCTTGACGCCAAAGCCGACCAGTACATCAGTTACATAACCGAAGGCGTAGAACGCATGCAGACTTTAATAATGGATCTTCTTCAGTATTCACGCACGGCAACCAACAAAGAGGACCTGAAGCCTGTGGATTTGAATACGGTAATGGAAGAAGTTTTAACGGACCTCAAAGTGGCAGTTGAAGGCAGCCATGCGCAAATAAAGGCGGGCAGCCTGCCCACTCTTAAGGCCAGCCACACACAGCTAAGGCAGCTTTTCCAGAATCTGATAGGAAATGCGATCAAGTTCCGGGGCAATGAGGCGCCAGTAATTGAAGTTAGAGCAAATGAAGAAGTTGAGCAGTGGCTATTCAGCATCAAGGATAACGGCATTGGAATTGATCCCGAGTTTTCAGAGAGGATATTCATGATTTTCCAGCGCTTGAACGACAGGGATCAGTACCCGGGTACGGGTATAGGTCTTGCGGTGTGTAAAAAGATAGTTGAACGCCACGGAGGCAAAATATGGATTGAATCTGAAGCCGGAAAAGGATCTGATTTCCTGTTCACAATTCCGAAGAAAAGGTAAAACAAGTAACCCATTTAGCTTGCCGAAATATACGCCCACCGGAAACTGGAACCGCGTAAAAAAAAATGTAAACCCCGTGCCCATTTTTCATATGAGGGCACGTTAAACTTTGGGGATTTATGATTTGTCGAACCTTTATTAAATTAATTTCACACAGACTGTCCATTATTGCTTGCTTAGTATCCGGATAATGCGGTATTTTACCCGGTTGATTTTCAAGTTATTTTGAACTCAGAGATTTTTATACCAGATTATTGAGGATATTCATGAAATATAGTGTTACTGTCACGTTTTTCATTTCACTTTTATTGTTTACTACAGTTTTTTCACAGCCAGGCAAACGGGGCGGCGGGCAGGAATCTTCCGGCGGCTCAATTATGGGAAAGGTGCTGGACTCGCAGACCGGCAAGGCTGTAGAATATGCAACCGTCGTACTCTTTAAGTCTACGGGCGGAAAACAGATCAACGGCTCGATTACCGACCCCAACGGGAATTTTGAAATCAAGGGTGTCCTTCCGGGGAAATATAACATTGCGGTTTCTTTCATTGGATATGAAAAGAAAAAATTAAAAGACGTTGAACTTTCTTCTTCCAGGCTGGATCTGGGAGAAATAATGCTTGAGCAGAAGGTCGTAAGCACGGATAATGTGGTAGTGGAAGGGCAGAGGGTTCCCTTTTCCTACGAGATTGATAAAAAGGTCATTAACGTGGATAAAATTACAACCGCCACCTCAGGAAACGCGGTAGACATTCTTGAGAACATACCTTCGGTTTCAGTTGACGTTGAAGGCAACGTAAGCCTTCGCGGCAGCGGTAGTTTCACGGTCCTTATTGACGGGCGTCCAACGGTTGTAGACGCACAGGATGCCCTGCAGCAGATCCCCGCAAGCGCGATACAGAATATTGAGATCATTACGAATCCTTCGGTCAAATACGATCCCGAAGGTGTTGCAGGCATAATCAACCTCGTACTCAAGAAAAATGAGAACCTGGGACTTTCGGGCATGACGAACCTGAGCGCGGGACTTAAGGACAAGTATGGTGCCGAAGGGCTTTTTAATTACAAGACGCCTCTAGTTGAGGCAACATTGGGACTGAACTACAGAAAAAGGAACATGTCCAGCAGCGGCCAGCAGGAAAAGATTTTCGACTATCAGGGCGGCACTTCCCACATCAACACCAACAGCGACGGCAACCACGATAGGGATGGTTACGGGCTCAGGGGCGGACTGAATTTTACGCTTGGAGAAAATGACGTACTCGGAATTGGGGGAAGATACCATAACAGATCCATGACTGAAAGCTCCAGGGCAAATTACTCCGAATTCTCCACCACGGAGCCTGCAGGGCTGTTTTACATAAATAAGAGCTACTCCGAGCACTCGGGCGACTCTTATGCGGCCAGTTTGAATTTTCAGCACAAGTTTAATTCAACAGGGCACGAAATTACGGCAGACGTTCAGTATGAATCCGAGGACCAGGACGACAAATCCATCAGCGAGCTTCTAAACAGCCAGGCGATTGCCGAGGGAAAAAGAACCACCGAAGGAGGCCCAGGCAGCGAGTTTAATACAAAGATAGATTATACACTCCCCTTCAGCAATATCTCGAAGCTGGAATCGGGACTCGAAGGCCAGACGGAGCTTTCAACTGAGGACAACCAGTTCTCGCAGTTTGACCAGGCATCCGGCACTTACCTATTTGAGCCGCAGTTCAGCTATTCCACAAAATCCAGGATTGATGAATATTCGGTTTATTCGGTCTTCTCCAATATGATCGGAAACTTCGGCTACCAGGCGGGCGTAAGGGGTGAATATACGTACAGGAAAATCCAGGTCCTTTCACTGGGAGAGGAATTTAACATAGACCGATGGGATTTCTTCCCGACGCTGCACTTTTCTTACAGGCTTGAATCAGGGATGCAGTTTATAGCCAGTTACGCAAAAAGAATACAGAGGCCGAGAGCCTGGATGCTTGAACCATTTACGACCTGGGTCGACGCTAATACCGTCCACCGCGGCAACCCCGGACTAAAGCCCGAGCTTATTGATTCCTATGAGCTGGGATTCCAGACTCTTATAGGGCCGGTATCTCTTTCAGCCGAGGGTTATTACAGGATCAACAACAGTAAGACGGACGTCGTCAGCTCGCCGTATGCCGACGACGTGACGCTTCAGACATTTGCCAACATCGGCAAGGACTACTCTCTCGGGACCGAAGTAATGGCAAGCTTCGACGTCCTCAAGCTCTGGAGCCTAGACCTGATGGGAAATGCTTATGACTACAGGCTCAAGAGCGACTTAAACGGAATTCCGGTTGAGAAGAGCAGCTTTAACTGGCGCCTCAGGATGAGCAATAGTATTAAGCTTAGCAGCACGCTACAGCTTCAGCTGAACGGAAATTACGAAAGCCCAAGCGTATCGCTTCAGGAAAGAAGGAAAGGCTCGTTTATGTCGGACCTGGCCTTAAAGAAAGACTTAATGGATAAGCAGCTTTCAATAACCCTTCAGGTCAGGGATATACTGGGTACACACAGGCATGAATCCACGACAGAAAGCACAGGGCTTTACTCATTCAACAAATTCTCCATGGAAGCACCTATGGTCATGCTGAACCTGAGGTATTCGATAAATAACTTCAAGCAGAGCGACCGCAAAAGCGGGAACAACGATTCAGGAGAAGATGAGTTCTAAAGGCAAAGTCTCCGGCTGAATATTAAGAACTAACTTACGGGCAGAGATGATCGCCTCTGCCCGTAAGATAAACAGAGGGATCAGCTAATCCGGGAAAAATTTATCAGCTGAAGCCTGCCTCAAATTTACTTCATTGAAACAGATACCTCTTAACCGCCATCAGAAGGAACTGATTTCCCGGGAGTTGCATGTCTGACAACACCTGATTGCTTTTGTTTTTTTAATATCTTAATTTGTTGACAGAATATGGCCCGCTTGCGCTTCACTTGGAATTCCATGCGAATTAGTTACATAAACAGATCTTAAATGGAGGCCCTGATGAAAGTCTACAGACTTATCCTTGTTCTGCTTGTCCTTTCTTTCCCTCTATTGGGGCAGAATATCCAGTGGCTGAATTTTTACGGACAGCCCGACATTAAGGCCATAGCAGTTGAGGCCGACACGCTCTGGGCCGCCACTGCCGTAGGTCTTGTCACCATGGACATTTCCACGGGACAGGAAGAAATACTTACAACAAGTAACTCACAGATTCCGGATAACCTCGTACGGTCAGTTACAATCGATTCAAAAGGAGTAAAGTGGATTTCCACCAGCAGCGGGCTTGCTTCTCTTGACGGAGAGAAATGGAACGTTTATAAAAAAACGAACTCTCCACTTGCAACAAATGACATCAAATTTGTAACTATTGACCAACAGGGCAATAAGTGGATTGCAACGGATATTGGTATATTTGTCTTTGACGGTACAAACTGGACTGTTTACAACACTGAGACCACAAAAATCCTCCTCAGTAATATCAATGCCCTGGCAATTGACAGCAAGGGGGTCAAGTGGATTGGGACCGATGCAGGACTGGTAAAATTCGATGGAACCACGTGGATCAGCTTCGACAAGTCAAATTCCCCTATTCCTTCCAACTCGGTGCAGGCAGTAGCACCCGACATCCAGGGCAACTGCTGGATTGGCACTTCCAAAGGTATGGCAAAATTTGACGGCACAAACTGGACTATGCACACCGAAATCGGCACAACCGGGGTCCAGGCAATTGCATTTGATGAACAAAATAACCTCTGGGTTGGATCATACTCAGGTCTGATAAAATTTGATGGGACCAATACCTCAGTCTATAATGTTTCAAATTCAAAATTACCAAGCAATTCGGTCTGCTGCCTGAACTTCGATTCACGGGGTAACAAATGGCTGGGTACATACTACGGTCTGGCCAGGCTTGGAAATTATGATTTTATGGCATACGACTTTTCCAATTCGGGGTTAACAAACAATTACATACACCCCATTATCTCAGATGCAAAGGGCAACCATTGGATTTGCACGGGAGGCGGCGGGCTGGTGATGTTTGACCGGGAGAACTGGACGGCATACACAACCGTAAATTCCAATATTCCTTTCGATAACCTGCAGGATATTGCAATTGACAAAGATGGGTCCATCTGGACCGGCACCTTAACTAAAGGCGCGGCAAAGTTCGACGGTACTACATGGACCACATATGGAACTGCCAATTCCGGTTTACCCTCAGATTTTGTAATGTCCATTGCAATAGATCAGCAGAATATAAAATGGTTTGCTACAAGCAAAGGCCTGGCCAGCTTTGACGGGAACACCTGGAAGATTTACGACAAGTCCAGTTATCCCCAAATGCCTAATGATAACTGCATACTCATAAAAATTGACAGGAATAATGCTAAATGGATCTGCTGCGGAGGCGGAGGGCTAATAAAACTCGAAGGTGATGCAATTTCGCTTTATGCCTCATCAAATTCCGGCCTGCCGGACAATTTTGTTACTGCAATGGTTGAAGATGCCCGCGGCAATAAGTGGTTTGGGACGCGCTTTGGCCTCGCAAAGATCGACGGAAGCAACTGGCACACATATAATTCCTCCAATTCCAGCCTGCCATCCGACTTTATAAATGCCCTCTCCATAGATGAGAACGGTGTTATTTGGGCTGGCACAGACAATGGGTTAGTGGAAATAAAAGACGAGCAGTGGAAGCTTTACGACGTTTCAAATTCAGGGATCATGTCAAATATTGTCTCGAACATTTACATCGATACATACGGCAATAAATGGCTCGGTTCCCCGGGTTCGGGTATTTCCGTTTTCAGGGAAGAAGGCATCATTATGGGAGTGGAGCAGAGCCCTGTACCGGCAGAATATATGCTTTCCCAGAATTATCCCAATCCCTTTAATCCCCGCACGAATATTGGTTTTAGCATCAAAAACAACGGTTACGTTGAACTAAAATTATACAATTTAACCGGAAGAATGGTTAAAAATATTTTCAATGGTTACCTAAATGCCGGGCCCTACACCATGCAACTGGATGCCTCCAAGCTTGCAAGCGGTATTTATTTGTACCAGATTACTTCAGGCAGATACGTGGAAACCAAAAAGCTTATTCTGATGAAGTAATATCCTTCTGCAACTTAACCATCCCTTGGGGCAGAATTCACCATCTGCCCTTTTTTTTCCTCACTTTCCTTCCACAATGTGATGCAGAATATGGCATAGCCCACTTCCCTTGCCTTTATGCGCTACCGGATTGCTTAAGAGGCTTATTCTTTATACTAATATCATAATGTAGCAGCCTTAGATGCGATGTTAAACATGCACGAATTTCCCGTCTCAAAATAGATGGGTCATTCCGGGGGTGGGATATGAAGATTTATTTTACAATTTTTCTCATATTATTCCTTTCAAGTTCCTGCCTGAAGCCACAGAATTACTCTATCGCCAGCCATAACCCCGGAAGCAACCTGTTAAGGGACGTTTCAGCTACAGGCAGTAAAAGTCATGTTTACAGCTTAATCAGGTCAAGAGATAACGGCATACAGCTTGAGGAAACAGATCTTAGTGAAAGCCTTAATGTCATAGTTGAATTTAAGGCAGAGCCTCTTTTCCTTTCCGGGAAGAAAGTTCTTAAGGGGGTTTCCAAGACGGCCTACACGTCGCAGTTTGCGACTTTCCGCAGGGACCTGGAGAACTTATTCGGCACATTTACCAGGCGTTATGGCATCAGTGCCGCAATGCCCGAAATAAAAAACGAGTTCTACAGGGTATTTAACGGCCTGAGCATTACTCTTCCCAGAAGTGTTGCTAGCTCCCTTTACAGCCTCCCTTACGTAAAAAAAGTGTACCTGGATAAAGAGGTCTCAGCCATGCTTAAGGAGTCTGTTCCGCTGATAAAAGCAGATTCACTCTGGGCGCAGTATGGCACCGGGGGTGACAGCATTGTAATTGGGATACTGGATACAGGGATCGATTACATGCATCCGGCACTCGGGGGAGGAATCGGGAAAGGCTTCAAGGTTATCGGAGGCTACGACTGCTACAACGGAGATAATGACCCGATGGATGATCATGGGCACGGGACTCATGTAGCCGGAATTGCTGCTGCCGAGGGCAGTCTGAAGGGTGTGGCTCCCGGGACATTCCTGATGGCCTTAAAGGTCCTGGGCTCAAACGGACAAGGGTGGGAATCCACCGTAATCAGCGGAATTGAAAGAGCGGTTGATCCGAACCAGGACGATAACCCGGAGGACATGGTTGACGTAGCCAACTTGAGCCTCGGAACCAAGGGATACCCTGAAGACGGCATATCCACGGCCGTCAACAATGCAGTAAAGCTTGGCCTTGTGTGCTGTGTTGCAGCGGGCAATTCAGGAACATTCAACTCCATTACCAGTCCCGGCACCTCAGAGCTGGCCATTACAACGGGGGCCTCCGATAAAAAAGACCGCCTGGCCTCAATCAGTTCAAAAGGCCCCAATATAAGCAACTCGTTCATTAAGCCGGATATTCTTGCCCCGGGAAAGGACATTATGTCTGTCTGTATAGGTCAGGGCTATTGCCTGAATACGGGGACTTCAATGGCAGCGCCTCACGTTTCGGGCGCATGCGCCCTTCTAAAGAAGATACATCGTGACTGGAGCCCTATGGATATAAAATCCGCACTGGTGAGTACGGCCGGCGACATCGGAGAAGAAGTGATGTCGGAAGGCTCCGGAAGGCTGGATGTACTGAAGGCAGCAAAGGTTCTGACCCTCCTTAACCCCTGCAGCCTGAGTTTCGGGCTCGACGACTTAAAGAAAGGCCGGTGGCAGAAAAGCGATACGGTACTGGTAAAAAATATTTCCTCCTTTGAACAGCATTACAGCGTCTCTTTTACGGGAATAGCTCCCTGGATCAGCCTTCAGGCCAGCCCGCCGGAATTCAGCCTCAAGGCAGGTGAGGTAGTAAAAGTAATTTTCCAGGTTTCCACGTCAAACAATTCCCTTCCAAAGCCAAATACCGGATCGATGAGTTTTTCGGGGAGTGTTTTTATAAAGTCGGCTTCGGGGATTCTGCACATGCCGTGGGCATTTGAAAAGGCATCCCGCCTGGTGATGAATTTTGACGTCATCAATACGCGTTTCATTCTTGCCGACAATAAAAATGTGTACAGCAGCTCCGATGCAGTCTGGAAAGGCTCCACAGCAGAACTGACTGTTCCTCCCGGTAAGTACGACCTGCTTGCCTTGTATGCAGAAGAAAGCGATACATTAAGGATTATAACAAGAGAGAACCTGTTGCTTGAGGGATCGGATACACTCAACCTAAAGCCGCAGGATGCCACAAACCTCCTGGAGCTTGCAATTAAGGATAAAGACGGACAACTTTTTGAGGGGGAAAATTCCACCTGGATTTACCAGGTAAGTTTCCCGGATTCTTCGGCCGCAAGGGATATCATAACCTTCAGTGCGCTCAAAAAACTCTTCAAAAGCTCAAATACTTCCGCCAGGTTCAAAATAAATATCGGAGGCGTAATTGCAGGCAAGGACAACCGGGCTTGCGTTGCCGATTTTTCCATAAATGGTCTTACGGGAAATAAAAAACTTACGAACAGCTTTAACGATCTGATTGAAGGAAATATATCTCTCGATATCCCTCAGGATCTCCTCGAGCCGGAAGTCTTCTTTCTGGCCGGACTTAAAGTCCCGGAAGGAAATTCCTTAAGTTTCAGGGGGGATTATCTGGAAGGCTATAAGCCAGCGGGCAGGAGCAGCTGGAAAGGCAAGATTTACATTCCGGCACATAATAACGGGCTCACAAGTTCTGAACCGGCGGTTGCAATTTCCATTGCAGAATCTCCCAGCCAGGACCCGGACAAAGGCACCTCCGGACTGAGGAGCGATGTGTCTTCAGTATATCTTCCCCCCTTTTCAGCCTTTAATGGCACCATGGGACTCTTCCTTCAGAAGGTGCCTTCGCCTGAGGTAATACTTATGAACACGGGAGGCACACTATCACTGAAAAACTGGCTCATTTACCCCAGCGCCCGCCACAACAATAACTACAGGTCGGAGTCTACAATCTCCCTCTGCCCGGGTCTTTTCGGACAGATGAATGAGTACTATTTAAGGCGCACTGAAAACTCCGTCTACAGGATATTTGACGGGAACAATATTATTGCACAGGATACGCTGAAGTATTTTAATATTATTCATGCTGGGAAAAAGAAGTACAGAACCGAGTTATCCAATATTCGATACTACATAGAAGGATTTGAGGCTAAAGGCCTCATGAGCTGTGTCTATGATCTTTCGCTTTCTGACGCCAATCCCCCAGAAATCCGGATACTGCAGATAAGAAACTCCAAGGGTGTGCCTGAAAGCAGGCTTGAAAAGGGGGAAAAGGCCAGTATATATCTTGCCTGCGGGGATTACCTGCTGGACGCCGAGTATAATCCTTACCTTATGCCGCTACCAGATGATTCCACCAGGATTCTTATAAGGCAGCACGGTGAAAATATCTGGAAGGAGCTTAGTATTGCCAAAATAATGGAAGACCAGACAAACGGGTGCTACTATTCGGCAGATATTTCGTCCATGACAAATTACGATTCCACGGCACTGGACTTAAAGATAGTACTGTACGACAGGAGCCTGAACAGCACTGAATACACGCTTGAACCCGCCGTTGCAGTCGGGAAGTTCAAAGGCACGTCAGGCACCGGTGAAAAAGCGCAGGCAACAATTCTTCCCCGGGATTACGCATTAAACAACAACTACCCAAATCCATTCAATCCCTCGACCACGCTCAGATACTCCCTGCCGGAGGAGTCGCGGCTTAAAATTGAGATATTTAACCTTATCGGGCAGAAGGTAGCCACACTTATTGATGAAAGTCAGAAAGCAGGCGAACACACACTGCAATGGAAAGCGGACAATTACGCGAGCGGAATTTACTTCTGCCACCTCAGTGCTCAGGGCCGCAGGCATTTTGAAAAGACAATCAAAATGATGCTGGTAAAATAAGCTGCCGGACACTAAACGCCCCCGGGAAACGCTGGAATGCAGATAATTTTGTTTTTTCAGATCAACCGGCTTCACATTTTAGTTTTTAATTTTTAATTTATATATCAACACACATATGGAAAAAGAATATGTTAAAGAAAAAACTTGGCAATTCGGATATGCTAATTACCCGCATGGGATTTGGCGCCTGGGCTATCGGAGGCTCGGGATGGGAATATGCTTGGGGAGCTCAGGACGATTCGAAATCGATTGAAGCAATTCACGCTGCCCTGGAACTCGGCATTAACTGGATCGATACGGCAGCGGCCTACGGCCTCGGGCATTCGGAGGAGATTGTAGCCCGGGCGCTCAAGAGCTGGAAGGGTGAAAGGCCGTACGTTTTTACAAAATGCGCCCTTATTGGAGATGAACAGGGAAAGATGCACAGGAGTCACAAAGCGGAGTCCATAAAAAAAGAATGTGAGGCAAGCCTGAGGAGGCTTGAATCAGATACAATTGACCTCTACCAGATTCACTGGCCCAGTGACAAGGGGGAAAGTGAAAATGAAGAGGCCTGGGATGCAATGGCTCAGCTGAAAAAAGAGGGCAAGGTGCGCTGGATTGGCGTTTCCAACTTTAGCACGGCACAGCTGGACAGGATAAAAGCCATTGCCCCAATTACTTCGCTGCAGCCCCCGTATTCCCTCTTAAACCGCGAGGTTGAAAGTGAAATACTTCCCTACTGCCAGAAAGAAGGGCTGGGAGTGATCGTCTACTCCCCTATGGCATCCGGACTTTTAACAGGCGCAATGACACGCGAAAGGATCAAGAGAATGCCTGAGGACGACTGGCGCAAAAAAAGCTGGGACTTTACGGAGCCCAGGCTTAGCCGCAACCTCTCGGTTGTTGAAAAGTTAAAAGAAATAGGCAAAAGGCACGACGGCGCAGGCGCGGGTGAAATTGCAATTGCGTGGGTACTGAAAAACCCGGCTGTTACGGCCGCTATCGTGGGTGGCAGGAGTTCAGAACAGGTAAAAGGCACAATAAACGCTCCCGAAATTGAATTAACAGATGAAGAAACCAGGGAGCTGGAGGAAGTATAATATCTTTGCAGTTGCTCTGAAGAAAGGGGCTGCAGCCGTACTCGCTTAAGCTGCTGCACGAAGAGGTTTATTTTTGTATATTATTTTTAAGGTTTAACTTAAAAAAGAAAGAATTAGAAATTGCCGGACAATACGTTAAAACTAAAGGAATCGGCCGTTCTGGTACCGGTCTTCAGGGGCGGGAACAAGGAATTAAGGTTAATTTTAATCAGAAGGAGCCTTCACGGAATACACAGCGGACAGCTGGCTTTTCCGGGAGGCAAAGCTGAAGATACGGATGCCTCGCTTGAGTACACAGCCTTAAGAGAGGCCGAAGAGGAAATAGGGCTCAAAAGCCGGAACGTAAAGATACTTGCCGGCCTGCCCGAGGTTGATGTAATGGCTTCAAAATTCAGGATAAAGCCCTTCCTTGCTCACATAATTCCACAGAAGGAATGGGTCATACAGGAAAGTGAGGTTTCCGAGGTGCTGGATGTCTCGATCGAGGAGCTTTCACGTCCCGAGGCACACAGTGAAGGAATGCTTCAGCTGGAAGAATGGAAAGAGCCCCGGAGGATTGAGTTCTACAAGGTTGGTCCTTATAAGCTCTGGGGAGCTTCATACAGGATATTCCATTCTCTTTTACCCCGGCTCTTAAAGGGTGAATTCCCGGTTTAGTCCCGGGCTATTTTGAAAGGACTCACGTCATTTTTCAATAAAAACAAAAATTATTACTGCCGGACTTGACAACTGCCTGCGAACTCCATATTTTACTTCAAATTCTCCTTTCCCGTGAAGAATTTACGCCATGAATTCTCACTGGGCCATCTTCATTATTCAAATATCGATTTAATTATTCAAATCATTTCACAAAGGGGGGTCATAATGAAGTACGCTTTACGTTTTACAGCTTTCCTGCTGTTCTCTTCAATTATTATTACAACAACAAAGGCACAGTCCTTAGAGGAAACACTAAGCAGGCTGTCGAATAATGCCGCCCGGGCTTATTTGGATCCGGCAAGCAGCGGATTTGGAGCCAACCTCAATACAGGCTGGACAACACGTGCACCGCAGGCAAAACTCTTTGGGGTTGACATACAGTTCGGCGTTGTTGCAATGGGTGCAATGTTCAAGAACGACAACAAGACGTTCAGCTTTACGGGTGATTATACCTTTACGGCAGAGCAGGCACTGCAGATGACGCAGAATATCACAAATCCCCAGATCAGGAACCAGATCATGAATAAGCTTACCAGCGATAATTTTCAGGTAGGTTTCTCCGGGGCAACAATAGCAGGAAAGAAAAGCGACCATATTAAGATTGGTTTTGAGGGGAAAAAGTATTCGATTAATGGAGAAGAATTTAATGTGCCTGCACAGCAGATAGACCTTGGCGTAGGAGGCGTTCTGGATGATATGACGATGCTGCCGCTTGGCGCCCCGCAGCTAACAATAGGAACCGTTTACGGCACGCAGGTGGCTTTGCGCTATCTGCCCTCACTTACTTTCAGCGAGGAACTGGGAAAAGCAAAGTACTTCGGCTTCGGCATTCAGCACAACATTGGGCAATGGATTCCTGTCCCGATGCCGGTAAACCTGTCGGCTGGTTTCTTTACTCAAAAGCTTAAAGTCGGCGACATTCTTGAAAGCTCGGCCACCGAATACGGGCTTTATGCCAGCAAAACCTTCGGACCCGGGGCTTTAAACGTTACCCCATATGCAGGCTTCTCACTCCAGAATTCAACAATGACGGTTAACTACGACTATGAGTATACTGTACGGGATGCAAGCGGCAGAGAAAGCAGTCATTCGAGCAAAGTTTCCTTTGACCTCGACGGCGAAAACACGACAAAGCTCACGGTGGGTGTGGCTTTTAAGCTGGCATTCCTTAACCTGAATGTGGATTATAACGTAGCCAAATTCAGCACCATCGGTGCAGGCGTTGGCTTCATATTCTAGAAGAATTAACCATATAAAAAAGGGACAGGCTTTTTTAATCGGGCCTGTCCCTTTTTAATTTCCGCCGGGTGTATTTCTCTAGCAGGATTTAACCTCAAAACCCCTCACGAATTTTTTATCCACAATCGGGGCCAGCTGTGAAAGTTTGCTTAAAACCTTCTCAAAGTTTTTAGGTGTCAGGGACTGGAAGCCGTCTGAAAGCGCCTCATTCGGTTTATTGTGGACTTCAATGATCAGGCCGTCCGCCCCGCAGGCGACTGCCCCCATGGACATTGCGGGCACCTTATCCCAGATGCCGATTCCGTGTGAAGGATCGACAAATACAGGCAGGTGCGAGAGCTTTTTAATTACGGGCACTGCATTCAGGTCGAGCGTGTTACGCGTATATGTTTCAAATGTTCTAATTCCCCTTTCGCAGAGAATTACGTCGAAGTTACCCTGTGCCAGAATGTATTCGGCGCTCATGAGGAGGTCTTCGATTGAAGCTGAAAGGCCGCGTTTAAGCAGGACCGGTTTTTCGATGCAGCCGGCTTTTTCCAGGAGGCTGAAATTCTGCATGTTCCTTGCGCCGATCTGGACTATATCCGAAACCTCGGCTACGAGTCCAAGGGTTTCCGTGTCCTTAGCCTCGGTAACGATGAGCATACCGAGTTCCTTTTTAATGTCGGCGAGGTATTCAAGCCCCTTTTCCTTGAGTCCCTGAAAGGCATAAGGACTGGTGCGGGGTTTATATGCACCGGCGCGGAAGAGCCGGATTCCCATTTCCTTGAGGGATCCTGCAATATCAAAGAGCTGTTGGCGGCTTTCAATTGAGCACGGGCCTGCGATGACCGTCAGGTTATCCCCGCCGATTTCAAGGCCGTCGATTTTAATAATTGAATCCTCGTTTTTAGCCTCACGGCTTACGAGTTTATATTTTTTCGAAATTCTGAGCACCTCCTGCACAGAATCCAGAAGGAGGAATTCCTCCTCGTCGAGGCTTGTAGTAGGACCCGTCAGTGCAATTGCCAATTTCTCAGTACCATAGATCAGGTGCGGTGTGCAACCAAGAGAAGCGACCTTTTCCTTGACCTTTTCAACATCTTTTTCAGAAGCGTCAAGTTTTAAGAACAAAATCATTTAATTTCCTCGTAATCTGCCAGCCTTTTTAGAAAGAAAAGGCGGACTTAAAAAATGTTAAAGACTAAAAGAGAATAAACTGTCTGCAGAAATAAGAATAATAAGCCAGACATTAAAGTCCAAAATATATCTACAAAAGCTCAGTTTGGCAAATTTCCGGGAAATTTTTCTTCATTCTACGGATATATGGGGTGGATAATTGTCCCGAAGCCGGGGGCAGCATGCCAATTCTAAGGCATTTTCTCCTCGTTTCTCGGGACATAAACAGGAATAGGTTCAATTATCCTGTTCAGCTGTGCAAAGCTCATCAGCTTGAGTATCATTGCCTCTGAAAGCTCCTGCCCCTGAGCAACAAGGGCCAGTCCGTTCTTGTCAATTATATCGTGCCTGAGTATCATTCCGGGGAGCAGTTGCTTAAGCAGCAGATTCTTAGGGGCATAGTTTTTTTCAAAATCAGTCTTCTCGATTTCCAGGTCGGTTTCAAACTCCGAATCGTATTTAGTCTGGAACTCTGCAAGGACCTGTGCTTCCGATCTGTTTGCCTCGATAAGGGTATTCAGGTCGTTTGCATGTTTGAGAATGCGGGCGATAATAGCCACGCGTTCTTCGTGTCTTCCATCGCCCTTGAAATCAATTGCGGTAAACTTCTTGAACTGGAATGAGATTGACTCAGCAATATCCTCAAGGCGGGGTATGTTTTTAATGAGCGATTTTCCAACCTGCGGGTGAGACAAAAAAAGCTCTTTTTCCTTCAGGCTGAGTGTCTGTCCGTCTCTTTTCTTATGCAGTATTTCCTCGGGTACGGCAATGCATCCGATCTGGGAAAGCAGCGCAGCAATTTCCACCTGCCACTTCAGATCGGGGTCGAGGTTGCCTGAAAGTCTTTTTGCAATTTTAAGAATATTGCCGGCCCTGCTGAATGCCACGGGATTTGCAATCGAAAGGATGTCCACAAGTACTTTAATGCTTCCTTTGAGGGTTTTGTCGAGCAGTTCCTTTTCAGCAACGATCAGCCTGTACTGTTCAGCGGCAGCTTTAAGTGTAAGAAGAAGTTTTTCATTTGAACAGGGTTTGGTAAGAAAGCGGAAAACGTTTCCTTCATTTACGGCCTCAATAGCCAGGTGTACTTCCGCATACCCGGTTAGCATAACCCGTACCGAGTTAGGAGCAATCTGCCTTGAGAGAGAGAGGAATTTGTTGCCGTCCATTTCGGGCATCCTGTAATCCGAAATAACTACGGCAAACGGGTCCTTATTCTCTTCTGCTTTCCTTATAATTTCAACAGCCTCAAGGGCACTTTGAGAACAGACCACTTCAAATCTCAGTCGCAAATTCCGTTCGTATCCAGAAAGGACGTTTTTCTCATCGTCTACAAAAAGTATTTTGTAATTCATTATACTCACGTTTCCTATTGATTTATTAAAATAGCAGCCTGAAATTGATCTACGAGAAATTTGGCATTCGGCAAATTATTGTTAATTAGTTCTTGTACAAAGTATCTGCAAGCAGGAAATAAATATTCACAGTGGAATAAAAATTCACCGGGAATTAATTATTCCCATGTCTTAATCTTATTATAAATTTTGAACCCTTTCCTAATTCGGATTCGGCAAAAAGTTCACCTTTATGCTTTTTAACGATAATGTTATGCGCAATGGAAAGTCCCTGTCCGGTTCCGACTCCGACCGGTTTTGTAGTAAAGAATGGGTCGAAGATCCTGGAAATATTTTCAGGGGCTATCCCGGTTCCGGTATCCTCAAGAGTCACCTCGATTTTATCCCCGGCAATTTTTGTTTTTATGGTGATTTTGCCTTTCTCTGCGGGATGTTTCCCAGTTTTCTCCTGTATAGCGTGTGCGGCATTAACAATCAGGTTAAGAATGACCTGGTTAAATTCATCAATAGAGCAGTATACCAAAGGCAATTCCGGGTCAAGTATCATTTCCATGTCTGCTACGTACTTCCATTCGTTTTTCGATATGGAAGCCGTTACCTCAATGCCGCGGTTAATGTTGGAAAGAGTTTTTGCCTTTCCTCCCGGATGAGCAAAATCCTTCAGCGCCGAGATTATACCGTTCACCCTTTCAATTCCATTGAGTGACTGCTCCAGCGCGGCCGGTATTTCATTTAACAGGTAGCCTATTTCAAATGCAAAGCGCTTCTCAGTAAGAAATTCTTTCATTGAGCAGCCATCCTTCATTCTTAGGATTTCCTCATTGATCTCGGTTATGAATTTGCTTAAGGATTGAAAGGACTCCATGAGGAAGGCATTATTGTCGCCGATATACTGCATAGGCGTATTGATCTCATGCGCGATTCCGGAGACCAGCTGTCCAAGAGATTCCATTTTCTGAGCCAGGTTAAGCTGCCTTTCAAGCTTTATCTGTTCGGTCACATCCCTTAAGACATAAACGAATCCGGTTACACAGCCCTCCTGATTCACCTTCTCAAAGCTCGAAAAAGTGACCACTTTCTGGTTGCCGCTTTGAGGATAAATGATAAAGACCTCGTTATTCTGTTGTCTTGCTGCTGCAGAACTTCCCTGTATTGCCTGCAATTCATACTGATCTGAATTTAACGCAGATTTGATCCTTATAAGCTCAAAGATCTCGAAGAGGGTCTTACCTTTCAGCAGGTTTTGCTTTAGGCCCAGTATTTTCTCCGCGGCATTGTTGACAGTTGAAATATTGTCGTCAGAATCCGTCGTAATAACTCCATCGCCGATACTTTTCAGCGTAATGCTCAAATCCTCTTTTTCAGCCTGGAGCTGTTCCTTAACCGCTTCGTTTTCAGTGATGTCATGGAACATGGTCAAAAACGCCGGGTTGCCGGTTTCGTACTCAAGCTTGATAGTTGAGATCTCGAGGTCCAGTTTCTTGCCATTCCAGAGCGTAATTTTCAGTTTTACTTTGGCATTTTTTTCCCTGAACATTTCCCGGCCCAGGACATGGAGCTCATCGCGCATTGAAAAGTCATACACGGTTAAATAGTGCATTCCAACGAGCTCTTTTTCTTTTTTACATACGAGCCTGCAGAAAGCGGAATTCACCGAAAGAATGACTCCCTGGCTATCAATAATTCTCATCCCGTCGAACAGATTTTCCCAGACCGAAAAAAGACCTGATTCGGACCTGACGAGGCCGAAGGCATATTTAAGGAGCAGTACTTTGACCTGCTTCATGTCATTTACCTCCTCAATTTCAGTAAGTATTTCCGCAAGTCCTTTAAAGACCAGATTGGGCCTGCCCTTTGAATTGAGCAGGCTCTTAAGGCTTTCTAATGTATTCCTGACTTCCTTCATATGATATGCCTAATAAATCTCAGATTTCCAGTATCTGTTTGATGAGTCCCGTAATGTCCAGCCTGGTGAAAGGCTTAGTCAAATAGTAATTACATCCCTGGCTGAGGATCCATTCTTTTTCTCCCGGAGTTGCATAAGCAGTAACGGCAATTACAGGAACAGATTTGTACTGAGGCAATTCCCTTAAAGCAGCGGTAGTTTCAAGTCCGTCAAGTTCGCCTTCCAGGTTTATATCCATGAGGATGGCCGAATACTGTTTACTGGTGAGCATTTTAAGGGCAGTTTCCCCATCCGTAGCTGTTTCAAGCTCACATAGCCCTTTGAGGAAAAGCTTCATTACGGTCTGGCTTACGGAATCATCTTCAACAAACAATACCGGCGCAACACGTTTTCTTTCACACTGAATGCTGTCAGTTGAATTTCCGTTTTCAGAATCGGGCACCTCTTTTTGAACCAGGCTTTCCTCGGGGCTAAGGGGGAGGCTAATTTTAACTGTCGTGCCTTCGCCGGTTCTGCTCCAGAAGGTAATTTTCCCATCCATCAGTTCGACATACTTTTTTGTAAGTGTAAGGCCCAGTCCCGTTCCCTCATATTTCCTGTTAAAGCCCTCACTAACCTGCCTGAAAGGTTCGAAGATAAACTTCTGGTTCTCCTGTGAAATCCCGATGCCGGTATCTTTTATGGAAATAGATACCCAGTTTGCCCCGTTATTGCCGAACTCCTTGAAAACAGAGGCCTTAATTTCCCCTTTTGAAGTAAATTTAATTGCATTTGAGAGGAGATTTTTCAGTGCGTGAAGGAGAATGGATTTATCAAGCCTTGTAACGATATACTCGTCATTGATTTCCAGGGACAGGTGGAGATTTTTCTGTCTGGCGTGAGGTTCATACATTCTAATGATCCCTTGCATTAGATTGGGCAAGTCCACCTCTTCCTTATGGATCTCAAAGTGGTTGGATTCCAGCTTTGAGAAATCAAGAATGCTGTTCAGAGTCTGCAGGAGTCTTCTTCCGCTGTTGAAGATGATGCTTACTTTTTCATGCATTTCCTCATCTTCAGTCTCACCCAGAAGGATCTCTGAAAAGCCAAGAATTCCCACCAGAGGCGTTCTAAGTTCATGGCTCATACTGGCGATAAAATGAGACTTGAGCCTGTTGTGCTCTTCTGCAATTTCCTTAGTCAGCCTGAGTTCCTGCTCAATTTTCTTCAGGCCCGTTATATCCCTGAGCGTTTGAATTGCGCCAATCAGGTTACCCCCGGCATCGAAAAGTTTTGAAGCGATGGCCCAGACGTAAACATCTTCGGTTTTCGTGGGTATCCTGGTGTTGATTTCCGTAATGACAAGGTTTTCATACCTTTGAAAACTCAGGTATAAGTTTTCATATGCAGGATCGGGATCAAGGAGCAGGTCGGCTGCAATCGGCCTGTTTTTTCCGAAAATTGCCCTGGAATAAATATAATCATCCTTCAGGAGGATGTCTTCGGCTTTAATGCCAGTGAAGACTTCGACGGCCTTATTCCAGATTATGACCTGGTGTTCCTTATTAATGACAAAAGTAGGTTCGGGCAAAGAATTAATGATATCCGAAAGGAGCCTTTCTGAATTCTTCAGCGCCTCTAAGGCATTGACCTTTTCAGTCACGTCTCTTTGAATTGCAAGATAGCCACTTAATTGGCCATTCTCATCCATTATTGGACTAATCGTAAAAGCGACGTTCACCAGCTGTCCTAACCTTGTTTTGTTTATCCAGCTGCCGCTACAGGATTCGCGGTTTTTCAGTTTTATTTCTACCCTTTCAGCTTCCTCCTGACTGATTAAATTGCTTCTTAAGACGAGCGGGGTGGATTTTCCAATAACTTCTTCCGCCTCATAGCCGTAGAGAGAGGTAAATTCAGGATTAATAAATGTAAATATGCCGGCGGCATCAGTCATAAAAATGGCTTCGCCCGAGGTTTCAACTGCCCTTTTCAGGAGTAACAGCTCCCGTTCAGTTTTCTTCAACTCAGTGATATCGTTCACATAAGAAATGAATCCCTTATAAAGGCCGGTTTTATCCTGTCTTAGAACCGTTCTGGACTTAACTGTAATAATAGATCCGTCATTTCTAAAACCGTTATGTTCAAGGCTTTGTCCCCCGGTGGACCGTTTCTCCAGAGTTGCCCTAAGCAGTTCCTCTCCGGCGGAGGCAACAGTCCCGTTTCCAGCCCGGTCTCTCCAGTTTATTCCCAGGAGCTCTTCCAAGGCAAAGCCAAAGATATCTGCATAAGCCCGGTTCAGATAGATCAGGTTATCATTTTCATCCACTATTGCAATTCCCTCGCTTGCAGAGGAGAGTGCATTCAGTATCAAATCCACATCTTCAATTCTTCCGGAATGCTGGTTCATTTTTTTTATTTCAGTATCATTTCTTTTTTTAATTCTCATTTCCGATTAGTTCCGTCTATTTTTCCAGAGTTTGAACATTCATCTCAAATTAAAAGCAGCAGGGACATTTCATCACTCATTCAACAGCTCACAGTATTAAAGGCAGTCTTAGGCTTACCTGTGTGAACTCTCCCGGTTGGCTTTCAATATTAATGCTGAGGCCGTATTTCTCGGCCAGTTTTTTTACAATTGCAAGTCCAAGCCCGAGACCTGCCTTGTGCATTCCCTGCCTGTTGAACTGTAGGAATGAGGAAACGGTTTTAAGCTGCAGGTGGCTCATGCCGATACCTGAATCTCTTATTGTCAGGATAAAATAATCCTGAGTGGAATGAGAGGAAATTTCAATTGGAGAACCGTTTTTAGAGAACCTGAATGCATTCTCGAGCAGTTCAGTGACAATTCTTTCCAGATCCTGCTGAGGGAGGCTGACTGCTGCTGCGGGTTTCAAAGAAATAAACAGGTCTTCAAGCCTTGCATTTGAAGAGGCAACCCGTCGAGCGCAGGCATGAATTACTTCAGTTGTGTTGCAGTATGAATTCTCAACTATACTGTCAGCTTCATCGAGTTCTACGAGAAGCAGAAATTTCTCTACGAGCCTTAGCATCCAGTTTCCTGCAGAATTGATCTTAAGAGAGATTTCCCTGACCTCATCGGCTTCCAGGTGCAGATAATTATCCGTCAGGAGCTGTGAATAGCCAATTATGGGTATCAACGGGGTTCTGAATTCGTGGCTAATGTTGCAGGCAACGCAGTTTTTAAATTGAACAATTTTTCTTTCGGATTTTTCTTTTTTCTTCAGGCGTGTTTCAACTGATTTAAGGAGGTCCTGAGCCTTGAAGGGTTTTGTAATGAAATCATCGACTCCGGCAAGCATTCCCTGCCTGAAATCCGATAATTCTGTTCTGGCAGTCAGGAAAATAAATGGTATATGGTTTTCGTTTTCCTCGGCGTTGACGCGTCTTAAGAGTTCATAGCCATCAATTCCTGGCATCATAATATCAGAGATGATGATTTCCGGGTTCAGTTTTTGCAGCAATTTGAGGGCTTCTTCCCCGCTTTCGGCAGAAAACACTTTATAGCCGCTTCTTTGCAGCAGCTCTGTTAAATTGTTACGGGTTAAAAAGTCATCCTCTACGACAAGAACATCAGCCATTTTTAAGTTCTCCAATCTCATTAGGCAAATGAATGCAACTTGAGGCCTCAAAGTAGCACTTTTTGTCGGGCTGGCCTCGATAAATGTCATGTACGACCTTTTTATGCAATAAGCGGGGAATTTTCAAAATAAACGGGAAAAACGAAGGGAAGTATGACCCGGGCAATAGTAGGGCCGGAGGAGAAATTTTTACACCCTTAGCCTTGCCCTTACTCTTGGAGTATATCTTTTACTAACCTCAAGGGGGTAATTTACGCCATTAAGGTAGATCCTGAGCGTATTATTAAACCATTTTTCAACCCTTTCCAGGTATTCAAGGTTAACGATAGTCGAATTATGGATCCTGATAAAACTATCTTCGGGCAGGATTTCCTCCCATTCTCTCATGAGTTTCCTTACGAGCAATTTTTTTCCATCCTTCGAAAATACGCTGGAATATCCCTGGCTGGAAGTAATATATATGATGGAAGAAACCCTGAGGACTTCGGGAGGGTTTCCGGCTAAGATTACAGAGCTGGTTTTCAGTACAGTCTCCCTGCCGGGTGCCTGGAAAGACTCGTTTTCAGACTTAGTGATCAATCCTCTTTTGCCGAGTCTTGTTTTAATTGCCTTTAAGAGGTCGCCTGCCTTAAATGGTTTCACCAGGTAGTCATCCGCTCCGAGTTCCATTCCGAGCCTCAGGTCGGTCATTTCAGCCATGGCAGTCAGAAAAATGAAAGGGATTGAGGAGGTGACCCTGGAGGAGCTCAACTGTTTAAGGACGTCATAGCCGTCCATGCCGGGCATAATAATGTCGCATATGATTACGTCGGGCAGATTTTGGGCTGCAAGTTTCACACCCTCATTTCCGTCCTCTGCCGTCAGCACCTCATAGCCTGCCTTATACAGGAGCTGTTTGATGTTGTCGCGTACAGGTGAATTATCTTCAATTACCAGTATCTTTTCCATACAAATTAAAACCTTTACAATAAGCCAGTTATATAGCAAAAATTACGGAGTATTATTGATTAAGTGAATGCTCCTTGTTTTAGCTATATGAGGAGGATAAATTAAAACGCCCCTGCTTTTTCAGGCCCTAAAAGGCTTAAAAAAGCAGGTACTAAAGATAAATAAATGCATCAAAATTAGAAGCTCAAATATTTTCCCATTAGCAGTCTTTGACTTTTCCTTGTTCGGCATTAAGCTTCTGATTCATCAGGCAGGCGGAGCATGAATTTAGTGCCTTCTCCAGGCTTACTTTCAAATAAAATTTCGCCCTTATGAAGCTCCACGCAGTGTTTTACAATAGAAAGCCCCAGGCCTGAGCCTGCAATATGCAAAACATTATTTGCCCTGAAGAATGGTTCGAAAAGCCTTGGTTGTTCCTCCTGAGGAATTCCAAGGCCGTTGTCCCTGATTTCAAAGCTGACCAGTCCATTTCCGCAGCGGATAATAAACAGTACACTGCCTCCTTCGGGCGAATACTTTAGGGCATTCGAGAGCAGGTTTGTAAGAATATGCCCAAGAAGCTTCTTATCCATCACAACTCTTCTCGAGTTGAAATCCGCATCCAGTTCAATATTGCAATATGAATTGCCGCCCAGGTTTTTCATCAGTTCCCTGGAGAAGGCAATCAGATCGAAAGCAGAAGGGTTGTACTCCATTCGCATACTTTCGGCTTTGTTTAGAAGCAGCACCTCGTTTAGCATAGAAATCAGGAAGTCAACCGAGCTTTTAATTTTCTCCAGGTGCCCGAGCCTTTCAGGCTTAGTCATTTCATTGCCGAAAAGCTCCAGTAGTTCGGCTGAAGAAAGAATTGCCGTAAGGGGAGTCCTGTACTCATGCGAGACCATTGAGATAAATTTTGATTTGAGCCTGTTCAGCTCCCTTTCCTTCATGAGCGCATTATTTACCTCCTGCTCCAGCTCCTTTCTTTTAGTTTCGTCGCGTATGCTGGCGATGATATATTTCTCCCCCTTTTCATCCATATAAAGTGTCTCATTTGTTATGAGAAAATGCTTATTACCCTGCCTGTCAAAGAACTCGAGTTCAAAAATTTCCATTCCGCCGTTGACGAGCAGGTATTCATCCTTTGCAAAATAATCCCTGGCAAGCTCTTCCGGGGCAAGGTCAAAGTCCGTCCTGCCAAGGATCTGTTCCTTACAGAGGCCGGAGAGTCTGCAGAAAGCCTCGTTAACCATTGTGTACCTGTGGCTGCTGTCCTTGACAAAAAGCGGGTCGCCGGCGTTGTCGATAATTGCATTCAGGAAGTTGCGCGAATTTCTGAGTGCCTCCTGGAGCGCGACGTGCTGCGACATATCCCTGGAGTTACATACAATTCCCTTTATAGAAGGATTATTTAGCTGTCCGTTAAATATGCTTTCCAGGACTATCATTTCATTCCCGTTAACAGGAAGCCTCAGTGAAAGTTTTACCGGAGGAAGGGTCGGGTTTTCAATAAATTCACGGACAATATTCCTTACTTTTACCGCGTCTTCGGGATGAATGTTCGAGTAGAGGAGTTTTCCAAGCCATTCATTGGGTTCTTTTCCGGTAATGGATTTGGATGCAGGGCTTACATAAGTTACGTATCCATCCATATCCAGTATTCCGATCATATCGGTTGAATGCTGCAGGAGGAGGCGGGAACGTTCCTCGCTTGCAAGCAGAGCCTCATTTTTCTGTTTCAGCATCAGGGCGTTTGCAAAGATGTCACCTGTCAGATTCAGCATTGCATCGGCATCATCGGGAAGTTCCTTTGAGATAGAAGAGCTAAAGCCAATAAAGCCGGAAAGTCTCTTACCGGAAACAACCGGGGAAATGATAATGGATCTGACGCCGCGTTTCCTTAGGAATTCCTTTTCCTGTGAACTATTACCAGGCATGGCTTCAACGTCCGGTATCAGCACCTTCTCAAAGTTAATGAGCCTTTCCTTAAAAGAAGGCCAGAATTCGACCTCCAGGCTATTGATTTTCGAGAGGCAGTTGTTGCTTTGCCACTCGAATAAATTGCTTGCAATTCCCTTTTCATGATCGACCTGGTAGAAATATCCCGAATCCATATCCAGGAATTCAGAGATTCTCCTGAGCGATGAGGTAAAGACCGCGTCAATGCCTTCCGGGGAAACGTTTATGAACTGATTTGATATTTCATAAAGGAGGTGTTCATAAGCATATCGTTTTTTTAATAGGTCTTCATAGGTTCTGCTTTCGGTAATATCCTCAAAAGTAAAAAGACGGCCAAGGCATTCTTTATTTTCATCCCTGATCTGAGAGGTAAGATGTTTTATAATACGCCCGTCCTTGAACTGTATATTGGTCCAGGTAGTTTTTCCGGCGCTGAAATTGAACGCAGACCTGAAGATTTCATGGTATGCCTTTTCATCCCGTACCATTTTTGTGCATAAGGCAATCAGTCCGGTATTTGTCAGATCACCACTGAGGATTTTTTCCTCATGATCCTCAACGTCAAATATTTCGCAAAACCTGTGGTTACAGTACAGTATGTCATCTTCATTGTTACTAATTGCAAGCATACCCAGGGGCGAGGAGTTGGTTATCACTCTCAGCAAATGCTCATCCCAGGAAGCTTTCCCTTCAGTTGATTTTTTCTCCTGCATCTTCCTCATGCTCTCTGCTCTCTGCTCTCTGCGTTCTTCGGCAATCCTACCCTTTTTAATGCCCCAAAGCCATCCCAAAGCAACGATTGGCAGCATTATCAGCGGGAATAGCTGTATTGAAAGAGCCCTGTTAAAATTGAATAACAGCACCAGGCATAATATTATTATGCAGGAAGTAATAGCTGTTTTTACGCTAAAGCGGGTAATATTTAAGATATTTAACATTACAGAACCGGCATTCCCAATTAATTCAAAAACGAAGCACATTATCGAAACATGCGTCAACAAATTCAACATAAAATTTTGCATCCTTCTTCCGTCTCATATTTTCCACCTCTCTGTGCCTCAACGCACAAAAAGAAAGCTTCGCCAGGAATTTCTTGCAACTGTCTCCCAAATAGAGTATTCTATTTTGGATAACTATAGCATGTCTTATCCTTTGTGACAATGGGAAAACCCGGATCCAATGGCTTTATCTAAGAACCGATGAATAGAAATAGGAGATAAAATGAAGAATGGAATGTTCTTTTGCGTCACCCTTACCGCAATATTTATCCTGCTTGCCTTCATTCCGACAAATGCACAGGTTGAAAGATACACGGACAATAACGGATATGTAAAACCCCTTGCCGTTGCGCCAAGTGACACGCTTTATATTTATATAAACACTTCAAAACCCGTCTATGACATAAGTGTCTACCGTATAGGCTTAAATGAATATGAAAGGATGCTGACCATCTCGGGCGTCAAAAGCCAGGGCCTTCGCCCCATTGATACTTTGGCTTACGAAAAAGGGGTCGACTGGCCCGTCAGCTATAAGCTCGTAATTCCAGGCTATTTTAAGAGCGGGGCATACGGAATTGAGTTTCCGAGTTCTGACGGAACAACCACCAAAGGGGCAGTCTTTGCATTAAAGCAAAAAGTGCCGGGTTCACTTTCAAAACTATTAGTGCTTATGAATGACTTCGACTGGACTGCTTATAACCTCTGGGGAGGGAAAAACGTCTATAACGACGGCTCAACCTACGGAATTAAAGCCGACAGGGTCTCCCTAAACCGTCCTTTTTCGCAGCACAGGGGGATGGGTGAATTTCACGCCTGGAATAAACTCCTTCTTAAATGGCTTGAGAAAAACAATATCCCATTTGAAATAACTTCAACGATGGAAGTGCATAAGGATCCCACACTACTGGATAACTACGACGTGCTCATTGTAAACGGGCACGATGAATATTACTCAAGGCCTGAAAGGCTGAACATGGAAAGGTTCATAAAGAGGGGCGGAAGGCACATAAGCCTCTCCGGCAACACGTGCTGGTGGCAGGTACGCATGGAGGATAACGACAATACGATGGTCTGCTACAAAAGCAACACGCGTGACCCCATGGTCGGCAAAGTTGATTCACTCGTTACTACAAACTGGTACATGCCGCCTTTGAACTGGCCCGAGACCAAGTTTCTCGGAGCCACCTTCCTTAACGGCGGATATGTGAACGACATGCATCATTTCCTAATGAACTACAGCCACGGATACGGCGACTACACGGTATGGAATTCACAAAGCTGGATTTATAAAGGCACAGGACTTAAGGACGGGGACTCTTTCGGGCGACTGCCGAATGACTCTACGGGTGCAATTGTAGGCTACGAGGTTGACGGCACACTATTCGAATTCAAAAACGGCCTGCCGGTTGTTACTGGTGAGGACAAGGCACCTCTTAACTACCGCATACTCGGCACCTCCCCGTGTGAGGCTGCAAGCTACACCAGGGGCCGCCCTGTCTCGATGGGAATGTACGTAAACAAAAATGGCGGCGCCGTATTTAATTCGGCTTCAATAAACTGGACTTTCGGCCTTGAGAGAGATACCACGGTTCAGAAGATATTCATGAACATACTCAAGAAATTCCTGCGCGGGGGCTTCCCGCCTGAAATAGAAAGCTGGCAGCCATTCATACTGGAAAAGGATACGGCGCACGGGGAAATTTTTGAAGTCAACAGAAGAG
The DNA here is from genome assembly GCA_025612245.1 of Ignavibacteria bacterium. Classification (GTDB taxonomy): domain Bacteria; phylum Bacteroidota; class Ignavibacteria; order Ignavibacteriales; family SURF-24; genus JAAXKN01. The sequence continues at coordinate 46,108 of JAAXKQ010000021.1, read as the reverse complement.
AGATTTCGCTTGATCCGCAGGATTCCGTCAGGCTTTCACTTAAAGCATCTGACCCTTACGGGGAAAAAGTAAAGTATATATGGTATGTCGACTCAATAAAGAGGGGTACAGATTCGACTTTCACATTCCATGCAACCGGAGGAGGAACCTTCAGGGTTAGCGCATACGTTTATAACTCAAAGGATACTTCTTCAATTTCATGGACACTGAAGGTAACCGGGCCGGTTTCAATAGCTGAAAAAGGAATGCTTCAGCCGCGCAGGTACTTTCTGGAGCAGAATTATCCAAACCCATTTAATCCAATGACCACGATCAAATACGGACTTGCCGAGGACGGGAGAGTTAGGGTTGAACTATTCAACATACTGGGAGAGAAAGTCTCAACCCTTCTTGATGCTCAGATGAAAGCCGGCAGCCATGAGGTAAGGTTTAACGGTCAAGGTTATCCAAGCGGGACCTATATTTACAGGATAAGCTCAGGGAACTTCATGCAGGTAAGGAAAATGGTTTTACTCAAGTAAAGGTTTTTTAAAGAACCAAAAAAGCCCCGGGGATTAAATTTTTCCCGGGGCTTTTCAGTGAATGATTTTTCAGTAGACGGTCATTTCATCGTGTCTTACGGTTCTTTTATAGTCTTTTCTCCAGAGCAGGTGCATTCCGCAGACCCGCGCATTCTGCCAGGCGCCCGCCTTAATGACGTCCAGGTTGATATAGCGCCCCTCATAGTCAAGGATCAGATAACACCCGTAGTCTTTATGATAATAGATGTTATAAGTTTCTTCAAAGTCAATTTCAGTCACGGGGCGTTTCTTCACCTCAAAAAGGTTTTCGCCCACGTGTTTGCACAATAAAAACTCTGTAACAATAATCTTGCTCATGCTTTCCCCCTCATTATTCCATAGTTTCTTTGATCCTCACTAATTTTTATGGAAATAATAAAATAAAAGCAATCTTTTTTTTAGGACCGGGATGCCGTTGTGTTCTTAATCAAGCAAGCAGACGCTTTTGAGCTTTATATTTCCACCTTTGCTTTTTTCAAACGAAGAATATATATTGCATTTGCTATAATCAATACCTGATTTTACCCCCTGCCTTTTTTATTAACAGAGGTGAAAAATGAGTAGTGATTTTGAAAGCGGGCATCAGGATAGTAAGCTTGCCGGGAACAGATCTCCTGAGGAATTGGCTGAAATGGCTACTGAGCTTAAGCGTCCGGGAACCGATTCTTCCGTACTAAGGGGTGTAATTGGTGACCTCGATCTGAATACGGAGGAGGAAAAGGACAGTCAACCCGGCGGGATTCCAAAAGAGTTCTACCGCTACAGGGAACTCTTCGATGGGGCTCCTTCAGGCTACATAATTATGAATTCCGATTTCATAATCACCTCTGTAAACCGTTCAGCACAGATGATGCTGGGACTTAATGAAAACCTTCTTGTAAAGCGCCCCTTGGCGCAGTTCATATCGAAAGGCTACCTGAATTTATTTTATTCCTACCGGCTGAAAGTCTTAAAAATGCCGGGGAGGAATTCCTGCGAGCTAAAATTCCAGAGAAAGAACGCACCTGAGTTCCATGCACTGCTGGAATGCCATCCTGTTTATGACGAACTTAACAGCTGCCTGGAAATCCGCGCGGCAGTGATGGATATATCGGAACACAAGAAAACAGAGATAAACCGCCGGGCGGGACTGATTAAGACATCGATAGAAAGCATGATGGATGCCCTTGCAATACTGAGGGCAAAAAGGGATAAGAACGGTAGGATAACGGATTTCATTTATGAATACATCAACGAGGCCGGCTGCCGCGCACTAAAGGCTTCAAAGGAAAAGCTGCTCGGAAGCAGGTTTCTTTATTTATTCCCTTCCATGCGCGATAACGGGATATTTGAGGATTTCTGCAGAACGGTTTATTCAGGCGATGCAATTACAAAGGAGTCTTTGGTTTATGACGAGGAGCAAAGCTCACGCCCGGTAAAGATGGCCTTCGACATTCAGATCAGCAGGCTCAACGACGGCGTTGTAGTCACCTGGCGCGATATAACCGAGCGCATACTGATGGCAAAGAGGCTTCGGCAGGAGCTGAAACGCTCCAAGATGCTTTCCATTCTGACACAGGAACTGACTGAAATAAGCTTCGATTATCTGGCGGTTTTAGAGAAAACAGCCCGCCGTGTTGCAGAACTGATCGGCGACTCGTGTGTGATACGGCTTCTTTCAGACAACAAATGGATGAACCTCATTGCATATTACAACCCAGAGATCAGGACCAGGAACATTCTGCACGAGCTTTTTTCAAATTTGGATTTGTGCCCTATAAGGGAGCTTTATCCTGAAGTCATGAATGGCGTTCCAATACTGGTCCCAAAGGTCGATTACCCGGGTATTCTGAATACCATAAGCAGTGAGCTCAAGGGGCACCTGGAGAAGCTTCCAATATTCAGCATGCTGTCTGTGCCGCTATATATGGATAAAAAAGTAGCCGGAGTAATTACAATTTTCCGCCACAATAAATCGAACCCGCAATATACGGCCAACGACCAGTTTTTTCTTCAGCAGATTGCTTCAAAGACCGCCCTTGCGGTTACAAATGCAAAGCTCTATGGTGAAAAGATGCGCGAGATTGAGGAACGCAAACTCGCCGAACAGGCACTTGCCGAAAAGCAGGCGCTTCTCACGGATGTCCTGGAATTTGTGCCCGTGGGAGTCTGGGTCCTTGACAAGAAAGGCCGAAAGCTCATCGGCAACCAGATGGCAAGAGAAATATGGGGCGGAATGAGGTACAGCGACAGGGGCGACCTTACAATGCACAAGGGCTGGTGGGCTCATTCGGGAGAACGGATCAAGGATGAGGAATGGGCTACGGCAAGAGCCCTTCTGAAGGGTGAAACTGTAATTAACGAGGAAGTATTAATAGAGTGTTTCGACGGGAGCACAAAAACCATACTGCTCTCTTCTGTCCCGATAAAGGAAAACGGTGAGCTTGGAGCAATAGTAACGAACGTGGACATATCCGAGATAAGGCACTACCAGGAAAAGCTGCAGCAGACGCTCCTTGAACTGGAACGGTCAAACAAGGAGCTCGAGCAGTTTGCATACATTGCTTCACACGACCTCCAGGAACCGATGCGCATGATAGCAAGTTTTACGCAGCTCCTGGCCTCGCGCTACCAGGGCAAGCTCGATAACAAGGCCGACGAGTACATTGAGTTCGCTCTTGAAGGCGCAAGGCGCATGCAGACACTAATCCGGGATCTTTTGAAATATGCCCGTGTTACCTCCAGGCTTAAGCCTTTTGAAGTCATTAACTGCAACGAAATTCTGGAAGACGTATTATCGGACCTGCAGCTGGTTATAAGTGAAAGCAGCGCTGAGGTTACCTCGGATGAGCTCCCGGAAATAATGGGAGACATCACGCAGGTCAGGCAGCTCCTGCAAAATCTTCTGAGTAATGCCATCAAATTCCGCAGTTCTGAAACTCCACAGATACACATTTCAGCCAAATGCGATCAGAAGGACTGGACCTTCAGCGTCCGGGACAACGGGATTGGAATCGATCCGCAGTTTCATGAAAGAATATTTCTCATATTCCAGCGCCTGCATGAAAGGGAAAAATACCCGGGAACAGGAATAGGGCTTGCCCTCTGCAAAAAAATTGTGGAACTCCACGGCGGGAAAATCTGGGTAGACTCGGAGCCCCAGGGCGGAACGACATTCTTTTTCTCGATACCAAGGATAAAGAAATAAATCGCGATCCCCGGCAATTCTTTTATTTCACTCATTTCCCTTTCCACTTTCATTTTTACTTTCTATTTTATCTATAAAACCAATGATGAATCCCCTAAAAAACAGGAAGGAAGGAACAATATGAATATCGGCATTCTAGGATCCGGAAGCGTCGGCCAACAGCTGGGGCAGGGATTTCTAAGCCTAGGAAATTCCGTAATGCTGGGAACAAGAGACACCTCGAAGCTCAAGGATTGGGTTGTCTCGGCGGGTGAGAATGCATATGCAGGCGGCTTTGAGGATGCGGCACGCTTTGGCGAGCTAATAGTAATTGCGACAAAATGGACCGGCACTGAAAACGCCATCAATACGGCAGGGAAAGAAAACTTCACGAACAAAACTGTAATTGATGTAACCAACCCGCTTGAAGCTTCACAGAGCGGAGCACCGCCAGAGATTTCCGTTACGCCGGGCAATTCCGCGGGAGAGCAGATTCAAAGATGGCTGCCTGAGTCCAGAGTGGTAAAGGCATTTAACAGCATTGGCGCAAATTTAATGTGCCACCCGGAACACAAAGACGGGGCACCCGACCTTTTTATATGCGGGAACGACATAGATGCCAAGAAATCCGTTGCCCACTATGCCGAAAGCTGGGGCTGGGAGAACATAGTTGACATGGGAAATATATCGGAGGCTTTTTACCTTGAAGCCCTGGCTGCCATGTGGGTGCACTATGCAGTTATGAATAAGAGCAGGACTCACGCCTTTAAGCTCATAAAAAGATAACATGTAACCGGGAGCTCTCGGGGGGGGGGGGGCTATAATTTTCAGAGCTCCCGGCTTGAATATTCTTTATTTTTCAGGCCCTTGCGGATGCAAGAGACTTCGGGAAAAGAATATTGTTTTCAAGAAAGACGTGCTTATGCAAGTCTCTTTCAAACTCATCCAGCTCCTTGTATGCGACGGCAAAGGTTGTACATGCGTCTTCAGGAAGCCTGTAGTTATCGGTTATTTTCCTTATTCTATCCAGAATGTCTCCTGCCCTGTCGTGCTCAGAGATCATAACTCTTATCGGGCCCGAAACCGTGGAAAGCTTTTCCAGAGCCTCTGCATTGCCCGAAGCCTTTACTTCGTCAATTTTCTTTATCATGGGAAAGAGCACCTGTTCTTCTTTTGCCAGGTGCAGCTCCAGGTCGCGGCTTACCGCCGTGAACAGGTCGGCCACGTCCTGTAGGAACGGATGATTCCTGCCGTGAGCCCTCAGGACTTTTTCCAGTCGTGCCGAAATTACGGGCGACATGGTTTTTACATAAGAGTGGTGGTTATTTACGATATAGTCGGCCAGGTAACTTAACTGCCACATATCATACCGGTTAGTATCGGAACTTCCGCTCTCAAAAATATTTTTTAACTCCCCTGCCAGGCTCTCCATATTCACCCCGTTTTCCTGGCACGCCTGCCCCAGCGGGCGGTTACCCTTACAGCAGAAATCGATGCCGTATTTTTCGAAGACCTCTGCGGACTTAAAATTAGAGGCCACGATATCCTTTACTATTAAATTTTTTAATTCATCCTGGTTAATATTTCCGTTAACTTCCATTTTATCTCTCCTTTACTTGCTATATATATCCAAATGCTTATTTCAGACTAAAAGTTCCGAATTAAATCTACACAAAATAGGACGCTATGTCAAGTTATTAAATAAGTTTACTTCCCTCCTGTCATTTTCCAAAGAGAACCACTTAAGAGGCCTAAATTCTTGCTATTAGGAAAAGATTATATTATTTTATGCGTAAAATATTGTTGAAAGGAATTCCTGATGTAGAAAAGAGTTTCCGGCTCTACTTTTATTTTTTAAAATAAATCGGCGAAGCATCAATGGGAAATGGTAATACCGGGGAATCGCGACAGGAAGATATTTCCAGGGATAAGGAACGTGCTCTTCTCGCGGAAAAAGACGTCGTAATAATGGCGCTGAAGCAGGAGAAGGAAAGGCTCTCAGCTGAGCTTTCCGCACTCCTTAACCAGATGCAGAGCCTGGAGCATTTCAAGACTGCAGCCGATTACTTCCCGCATATTATTGCCTTTTATGACCAGCAAAGAAGGTTTGTTTTTGTCAACAGCTACGCCATTAAGATCAGCGGACTCAGTCTGGATGATTTTATAGGGAAAAGGGATGAAGACGTATTCCCTCCCAAAATAACAAACTGCTACCTGCCTACTCTAAAGAAGGCAATAGAGACGCTAAAGCCCCAAAGCGTGGAATGCACGCTTAAATTCAGGACAAAAAGGACGCTCATCTTAAGTTTCAGTCCGATGCTGGACGAAAACGGACGGCTTTACAGCCTTTTAAGCAACTCCTTTGAGATTACGGAACGAAAGAAAGCGGAAAACGAGCTCGCACAATCCGAACTGCTGTTCCGCAAAGTCTGGGAAAGCTCTTTTGACGGCATGCGGCTCATAAATAAAAACGGAATAATAGTAAAAGTAAACGACGCATTCTGCAGAATGGTGGGCCTGAAGAAAGAGGAACTTGAAGGGAAACCTTTTACGAAGATATATAAAAGCTCACACGAAGAACTCCTCAGGAAAGCCATCAACAGGATAGCAACAGGGACTACGGTTCCCCGCTATGTTGAAAAGTTTGATCTTTGGAACGGTCAGAGCATCTGGTTTGAAGTCTCCAACAACCTGCTCAATGTTTCAAACTCCTCACCCATGCTTCTCAGCATTTTCAGGGACATTTCGCAGAGGAAGCTATCCGAAGAAAGGCTCAACAGGACGATCAATAAGCTGGAGGAATCCAACCGCGAGCTTGAACAGTTTGCATACGTAGCCTCGCACGACCTGCAGGAACCATTAAGAATGGTGGCAAATTACACGCAGCTTCTCGCCAAGCGCTATCAGAACAAGCTGGATGAAACCGGAAAGGAGTTCATTAGTTTTGCGGTCAATGGCGCAATTCGCATGCAGTCCTTAATCAAGGATCTGCTTGCATATTCAAGAGTGACTACAAAAGCCAGGCCGTTTGAAGAGACAGACTGCAATGAGGTCTTAAAAGAAGTGCTTTTGGACTTAAAGTTTGCCGTAGAAGAAAGTAAAGCCGTCATTCAGTACGGGAGACTACCTTTAATACTGGCCGACAGGACGCAGTTCAGGCAGCTTCTGCAGAACCTTTTATCCAATTCGCTCAAGTTCCGCACAGAAAAGGCTCCCGAGATAAGCATTACAGCAGAATCCAGGGATAATGAATGGCTCTTTAAGATTTCAGACAACGGGATTGGCATTGATCCCCAGTATTTTGAGCGTATATTCATGCTTTTTCAACGCCTGCACGACAGCGGCACTTACCCGGGAACAGGAATCGGGCTAGCAATCTGCAAAAAAATAGTTGAGCGCCACGGAGGGCGCATGTACGTGGAATCTGCCCCCGGGCGCGGAACGGCGTTCTACTTCACGATTGCAAAATAACGAGCAATTTTTCACTGCGTCAAGGGATAACTCAATAATCATCCCCAGCACAGCTCCGGCGTGGTTAGTCCTTCTTAAGCATAAAAAAGGTAAAATTCCGGGGGGAATTTTGTCTTTTACTCATTTGTTTTTTACCTTAGAAATTATTGATGACAAATATTTTTACGTGCAATGCTGTTGAATTTATATATAGAAATAATATTAAAGTTAAAGAAGATCCTCAGCCCCAGGCAGTTTTTAATCTTTTCAAGCGTACTGGTTGGAGTTACTGCCGGTCTTTTCTCCGTGCTGCTGAAGACGGTAGTTCACTTTATCCATCACATTCTGACTTACGATTACGGCTTCAGGATGCAGGAATACCTTTACCTCATATTTCCTGTTTTCGGCATTGTACTAACGGTAGCATATATAAATATATTTCTTAAAGGCAGGTTCGGGCGGGGTGCGGCTCACATATTGAATTCCATTGCACGCAAGTCGGGGCTTGTCGAGCGCGTTACGATGTTTTCGCACATGATTACCAGTGCGCTTACAGTTGGTCTAGGAGGCTCGGCCGGTCTTGAAGCCCCGATTGTAGTAACCGGTTCAGCAATAGGTTCAAATTACAGCCGCGTCAACCAGATGGATTACAAGGAAAGGATACTCCTCATTGGATGCGGTGCAGCCGCAGGCATAGCTGCCGTCTTTAATGCCCCAATTGCAGGGATGATGTTTGCACTTGAAGTCCTAATTCCTGAAATCACAATTTCCTCGTTCGTTCCGCTTATCATCTCTGCCGCAACGGGGGCACTGTGTTCAAAAATTATACTGCAGGAAAAGATACTCTTTACCTTCAGCCTGAGGCAGCCATTTGACTATACGAATATTCCCTATTACGTAGTGCTGGGACTTCTGGCAGGGCTAGTTTCCCTTTATTATGCAAAGGCGTTCTACAAAATTGAAAGCCTTTTCCGCCCGCTTGAAAGCAGGAATTATCTTAAGGCGGTTCTGGGGGGCCTGGCCCTGGCAGTACTGATATTTCTTTTTCCCCCGCTGCTTGGAGAAGGATATTCAAGCATTCTGCTTTTAGCCGAAGGCCACACGGCGCAGCTGTTTGAACGCAGCCTTTTCTTTCCTTTCAGGCAGAGTGAATGGTTTGTAGCGGCATTCATCGGTGCAATTGCCATAATAAAAGTACTGGCTACGGGTCTCACGCTAGGAAGCGGGGGTAATGGCGGAAACTTTGCTCCATCGCTTTTCGTGGGAGCCTTTCTGGGCTCTTTCTTCTCAAGGGTAGTTAACCTCACGGGATTTACGCACCTGCCTGAGAGTAACTTTACAATTGTCGGAATGGCAGGCATCATGAGCGGCGTAATGTATGCCCCGCTTACGGGTATATTCCTCATAGCCGAGGCAACGGGCGGCTATGAGCTGATGATACCTCTTATGATTGTCTCGGCTCTTACTTATGCCATTGTAAAACACTTTGAGCCTTTCTCCATGGATACGCGTGAACTGGCTCGCTTTGGGCTTCTGCACAACCGGGACAGGAATATTCTTACGCTGATGCATACATCCGAAATGATTGAAACGGACTTTGCCAAGGTAGGAGCAAAGGCAAGCATTATGGAGCTTTTACACATAATAGCGCATTCGAAACGAAACCTTTTTCCCGTTGTAGACGACAATAATAACCTGATTGGAATAATTCCGCTTGAAAGCATAAGAGAGCTGCTCTTTGAGCTGGAGAACTACAAGGAAATTCCGGCAATTGACCTGATGAGCCAGCCGGAGGCGACAGTGGAGCTGACCGAAGAGATGAGTTCGGTAATGAAAAAGTTTGACGAAACAGGGTCGTGGAACCTGCCTGTTGTTAACATGGGCAAGTATGTAGGCTTTGTCTCCAAGTCCAGCATCTTTACAAAGTACAGGGACAGCATTATAAAAAGCAACGTTGAAAGCTAGAGGCGTTACTTTATGCAGCCCAAAGATAATTTCCCCGAAATAAAGTGCAATTTAAGAGATAATTCTCTAAATTCGGGAATGCGAATGGATGCCCGGATGCGCATGCATTCTCCTTTGTAACTGATTGAAATTCCGTCACAATCCTGCAGTCTCTTTGGACTCAGTTAGTTTAGGGAAATTACAATGAATGCCGAACAATTGTTTCTTGCTGCAGTTGCATTTTTTTCGACACTGCTTTTATTAAGCAACTATTACTTCATAAAGCGGGATGCACAGATCTTCAGCGGCACAAGCTTTTACATCTACCTTACAATTATTCTGGCAGCCTTTGCCGCCGCTGTTTTTTTCCTGAGGAGCAGGAAATAATATTTAGCTCCAGAAGCTCCCGTTTTTTCTCTTCCAGCTGGTTTGCAATCTGGCTCAGTCTTTCTTTTGAGAGCACTTTGGGCACATCCGGGAACATTTCAGTTTCCTCTTCATTTATGTGGTGTTCCAGGTTTTCGCGGCAGACTTTCAGCTTAGCCCTCCATTCCGCTGTATTCCCGGGGTCCAGGTTCAGCTCTTTCAAAATTTCTCTTATTACGTGGTGTTCCTCGATGCCCTCAAGCGTAATGTCCGCCGTCTCTTTTTTACTTACAAGGTTGGGGTAAAACATGGTCTCTTCAATATTCATGTGAAGCTCCAGGTTCCGGAGGAGCCTGTTGAAGTTCTCATCCAGCTTTCCGTCTTTTTTCCTGGAGGAGATTTCAACTTCCCTGAAAACTTCCATAATTTCCCTGTGGTCCCTAATGAGCAATTCAAAAGCGTCCATAGAGTTAACCTCCTAAAAAAGAGTTTAATTTGATTTCAATAATAAACTATATAAAGCCAATTATACCCGAAATGTAATTATTTTGCATTATATGACACATTACTCAGGTAATAACACACTCATATGGCCAGCCCAAATAGCCCTTGTTTTTGGCCTTCGATTTAAGTATGAATTAAGTAATACTTATTGCATGCAGCGGAGAGGTTATACAGATTGCGGGACTAAAAACGGCATTGTTCTTTGACTATAAAGCTTAGGAGGCATTGATGCAGCAGACAAGGGACAGCATTAAGGATATCTGGGGAGAAAGGACCCCTTACTATGGATCCTGGCCGGAACGGGTGGATGAAAGGACACTTGAGGAGCCCGAACGCTGGGTACAGTCGGCCTGCGTATTATGCTCAAATGACTGCGCCATGGATATTGGCGTAAAGGACGGAAAAATTGTTGGCGTAAGGGGCCGTGCAGTAGACAGGGTAAATCGCGGGCGCCTGGGTCCCAAAGGCCTGCACGGCTGGGAGGCCAACAACAGTCCGGACCGCCTGAAGTTTCCGATGGTCAGAAAAAACGGGAAGCTGGAAAGGGCCACCTGGAATGAGGCAATGGACCTCATTGTAAGACGTTCAAAAGAGATCGTTAAAAGTCACACTGCCAGTGCAATCGGGTTTTACACCACGGGACAGCTTTTTATAGAGGAATACTACACGCTCGGTGTCATCGGGAAAGCCGGGCTCGGGACGCCACACATGGACGGCAACACAAGGCTCTGCACGGCAACAGCTGCGGCTTCACTCATGGAATCCTTCGGAAGTGACGGGCAGCCGGGATCGTATACTGACCTCGACACCACGGAACTCATAATGCTTGTAGGGCATAACATGTCAAATACGCAGACCGTTCTCTGGGCAAGGATACTCGACCGCCTGGAAGGTCCGAATCCCCCGGCAATAGTTGTAATTGACCCAAGGAAGACGTGGACTGCCGATAAGGCAAGCGTTCACCTTGCACCAAGGGTGGGGACAAACGTGGCCGTCCTAAACGGCCTTGAGCACCTTCTTATTGAATCCGGGAATATCGACACGGAATTTATTGAGCAGCATACAACGGGTTTTGAAGCCTTGAAAAAGGCGCTCTCCAGCTATACGCCTGACGCCGTGGAAAAGATAACGGGCATTCCATCCGGCGATCTTTTAAGGGCGGCCGAACTCATCGGACGCGCAAAGTCGATGGTTTCAACCTGCCTTCAGGGAGTATATCAGTCCATGCAGGCCACAGCTTCGGCCTGCCAGGTAAACAACATACATCTTTTAAGGGGCATGCTGGGGCGCGAGGGATGCGGAATTTTGCAGATGAACGGGCAGCCGACTGCGCAGAATACAAGGGAAACCGGCTGCGACGGGGCGCTGCCCGCCTTCAGAAACTGGGATAACCCCGATCACATAGAGGAGCTTGCCAGAATCTGGAACGTGGATCCTGTCATCATTCCCCACTGGTCGCCTCCCACGCACGCGATGCAGATTTTCAGGTACTGCGAACAGGGGTCAATTAAAATGCTCTGGGTAAGCGCAACTAACCCCGCGGTTTCCATGCCCGACCTGGCAAGAATGAGAGCAATACTGGATAAGCACGACCTGTTCCTGGTTGTGCAGGATGCATTCTTGACCGAGACCTCTCACAGGGCAGACGTACTGCTGCCTGCAGCCATATGGGGAGAAAAGACGGGGACTTTTACAAATGTTGACCGGACGGTTCACATTTCGCACAAAGCCGTCGATCCACCCGGAGAAGCCAGACCGGACCTGGATATATTCCTCGATTACGCGCGCAGGATGGATTTCAAGGACAAAGACGGCCAGCCGCTCATAAAATGGGGCGACCCCGAGGGCGCCTTTGAGGCATGGAAAGAATGCACAAAGGGAAAAATGTGCGACTACAGCGGGATGACTTACGAGAAGCTCTCTCAGGGTTCAGGCATACAGTGGCCCTGCAACGAGAAATTCCCCGATGGGGCAAACCATATTTATACCGACTTTGTGTTCAATACCAGCTATGAAAACTGTGAGACCTTCGGGCACGACCTGGACACGGGAGCCGTTACGAGCCCACAGGAATACAAGGCCATAGATCCCAAGGGCAAGGCATGGCTAAGGGCTGCCGACTACCATCCCCCGCATGAGGTTCCGGACGGGGAATACCCATTCTGGCTTACAACCGGCAGAGTTGTTTACCATTTCCACACGCGTACAAAAACCGGGCGCTCCAGGCAGCTTTATGACGCCGCTCCCGACGCATTTGTTCAGATTCCCGAAGCTGATGCCTCAAGGCTGGGAATAAAGGAAGGCGACTGGCTGGAAGTTACTTCCAGAAGAGGCATGGTACAGGTTCAGGCGAAAATTGGCAGGATTGAGCCAGGACAGCTTTTCATACCTTTTCATTACGGATACTGGGACGGGGATTTCAGGCCACGCGCGGCAAACGAACTGACAATTACAGAGTGGGACCCCGTAAGCAAGCAGCCCCATTTTAAGTATGCAGCAGTAAATATAAGCAAGATTAGCCCGCAGCAGCTTTCGGAAGACCCGGATAAGGAAAAACATAGAGGAGTATTCCAGTCAATAGGATCACTGATTGACACGATTTCAGGCGCAATTCTAATCGGCGGGAAACACTGAAGTTCCCCGTGCATTAATTGCGCTTACTTTTTAATTTATATTACCCCGGAGGGGATGGATATGTTTATTGCAAATTACCTGGGGCTTCTTCATGGCAGCGAAATCCACCTGAGGGATTCCCTCAAAAAGGTTGCCGAGCACCATAAAAATGAGCCGGACATTGAATACATCTGCAAGATGCTCGCCAGCTGGTCGGAGGTGCATATTCAGAACCTGGAGCGATTCCTGAAACAATATGAGGAGCATAAAGAATCAGAACCCGATAAGCTCCAGCATTCGCTTTTTCAGGGGACAAGAAAGGGCGGGCTCGGGCTTCTCAGGGATCTGCACGACCTCTATCTTCTTGCAAGTGAAGTTGAATTGAGCTACATGGTAATCCTTCAGGCAAGCCAGGCCTTGCGCGACAAGGAGCTTGAAAATTTCTGCAGGGATTCGGTCAAAGAAACCGAGCGTCAGGTTAACTGGCTTAAGACAAGAATTAAGCAGTCTGCCCCGCAGTCGCTTGTTGCAGCCGGATAATTTCGCCCCGGGACAAGCATATTTTACAGCAAATATGGGTCTATAGCACCAGGGGCAATTGACAGATGGAAATGCCGCTCCGGCCGGGAAAGAGTCAATACTCCCTTTTCCCCTGCCTTGTTTCCCTTCGCGGAATTCATAACTTATTAATGGGGCTTTATTTTGAAAGTAATCAGGGAGATTACATGAAAAAAGTCTACCATCTTTTGTTTTTCCTGTATTTTTCGGTTACGCTTTTGGCGCAAACAGAACTCAGAGTATCGCCAAAGACTACCGACAGCGCAATCGATGACTGGCTAGAGGATAATTACATATTCATAAATAAAAACGTGCCGCAGATGGGTAAGCTGGTTATTCTACTTCCGGGCTCGGGCTTAAATCCCTCATCTTACCTTTTAATCCTCAGGTCGGCGGCAAACAGGGGTTACAACGTAATTGGGTTAAAATACCCAAATACGTTTTCCTTAGCTGAACTTTGCTCAAAAAGCACCGACTCATCCTGTTATGAAAAAGTACGCCTTGAGGTTCTGGACGGGACCGACCGCACGCAGCTCGTAAGCGTCAGCCGTGCAAATTCTCTTGAAAACCGACTGAGCAAGCTCTTAATATACATGAAGGAAAACTATTCCGAAGGACAGTGGGATCTTTTTCTTAAGCCGGATAAAACTCCCGAATGGTCCAATATTATTGTAATTGGCCATTCGCTCGGAGGCGGCATGGCTGCAATAATGGCACAGAGATACTATATTTTAAGGGTTGTCATGCTGGCTTCCCCGACAGATTACAGCGATTATTTTAACAGGCCGGCTTTCTATCTCGGAAAGCCGCACCTGACGCCTTCAAGTCACTACTTCGGCTTCGGGCACAAAAAGGATGCAATAGTACGATATGAAGAGATATGGAAGCTTTTGGGAATGGATCAGTTCGGTCCTCTCATAAACGTGGATACTACTTTGCCCCCGTACCTGGGCACACATATGCTATCGACCGGTATGAATCCCCCGGAGTCGGATTATCACGGAAGCGTAGCCATGGATCTTACGACGCCCAAAAACCAGGATGGGAGCCCGGTTTTTTCCAGGGTTTGGGAATACATGGCCTATCCGGTCCAGATACTGGACCGTGCAGAAAAGCCGCCCGAATTGGCAGGAGGATACAGCCTCGGGCAGAATTACCCAAATCCCTTTAATCCGGCTACCAACATTACCTTCCGCATTCCGGCGGAAGTGCACGTGAGGCTCTCGGTTGTAAATGTACTTGGCAATGAAATAGCAGTTTTGCTGAATGAGGAGATGCCTGCAGGCGAGCATACGGTCAGATTCAACGCCGGGGCCCATAGCCTTACGGCAGGTGTATATTTCTTCAGGATCAGTGCAGGCAGCTTCTACAGCATAAAAAAAATGGTGCTGCTGAAGTAATTAAAGGGAACAAATTGAGTTCTCCAGGCGTTAGTTTCTATGGGACATTTTTCAAAAAAGGAATCCGTTTATTTTTAAAGTGACAAAATTTATTCTGATATTTTTCTTTCTTGCAGCGCCTTCTCTATTTAGCGGGGAATGGAAGAGTAGTGCACAAGAGAAATCCTTTAGGGAAACAAACCTTGTGCAGACTGACCAGAAAGCTAACACATCTTCCGGGGAGAATTCCGTTTTGGAAATGAATGAATATGAGAATGATTTTGTTTTGTTACCTCCTCTTTTTCACAATATTACCACCCTTGCCTTTACTTATTCACCTGGCTTTCCGGCATACAGCTTAGCCTTTGATGTAATCCCCCGGCCACCTGAGGCCTGAAAACCCAAAGACCGCCAGATATTGACAAAAAAAAAGGCGGCTTTCCAATGACGGCCAGCTTTCAAGGAGAGCAGTGTATAATTAAATTCACAGGGGAATAAATGGAGATTTCAATGGAATGGATTCTTTTTATCGTATTTGTCTTAATAATGCTTTTTCTGGATTTGGGCGTATTTCACAAAACTTCTCACGTGGTAAAGCTCAGGGAAGCTTTAAGCTGGAGTGCCGTCTGGATTGCACTCGCGCTGTTGTTCAATGCGGGGATTTACTACTGGCAGGGGCATCAGAAGGCGCTGGAATTCTTTACGGGGTATTTAATTGAAAAATCGCTGAGCGTGGATAACATATTCATCTTTGTACTGGTATTCTCGTATTTCAAAGTGCCCTCTTTGTACCAGCATAAAGTACTTTTCTGGGGAATTTTCGGGGCTTTGATCATGCGCGTAATTTTCATCTTTGCCGGTGTTGCCCTTATTGAACGATTTCACTGGATTATCTATATCTTCGGGGCGTTTCTGATTTACACTGGAATAAAAATGCTCACGCAGAAAGATAAGGATATACACCCGGAAAAGAATCCCGTTCTAAAGCTTGCACAAAAATACATAAGGGTTTCACCTTCTTATGAAGAGGACAAATTCTTTGTTACAAGAGACCGTACCAGGTTTGCGACGCCTCTTTTTATAGTACTGCTTTTTATTGAAACAACGGACCTCATCTTTGCCGTGGATTCAATTCCGGCTGTACTTGCAATTTCATCCGACCCTTTCATAGTATTTACCTCGAACGTATTTGCCATATTAGGATTAAGGTCACTTTACTTTGCCCTGGCCGGCATAATAGAAAAGTTTATTTATCTTTCCTACGGTCTGGCAATAATACTGATGTTTGTAGGGCTCAAGATGCTTTTGTCCGACATATTCCACATACCAATAGCCATATCACTTGGCGTAATTGCACTCATACTCACCGCATCGATTGTGCTTTCTTTAAGGGCAAGCAAAAGAAAGGGAAATATTGAGGAAGTACAAAAGATGGGAGAAAAGATGGTTGAGAAGTAATTTCTAAAATGCCTTTTTTCAGCTATCTCCAGCCCCTGGTTCTATTTTTTCCCAAATCCGGCATATTGAAAGCAGGAATGTCCGGGGCATACCTTTTTTTTAAGGGAAAAGAATGGTTTCTTTTCCCCTAATTTTGCCTGAGGCAGTATACTACTGCCTGTTAAGCTTTTTAATTATTACAGGATACTGATCTATCAGTTCTGTCATTTTTGCAATGTTTAGCCTGTCGGCATTTAAGAAAAGCTCTTCGCCGTAATCGAGCAGCATTTTTGAATTATGTTCCTTAGCCAGTTCTTCAAGTCCTTTTGCAAAGCCAATCACGTCATCAATAAAGAGTCCCGATTTGACGTTTTCCCAAATCCCAAGTTGGTCTCCCGTAAGTGCATCAATTAAAGATGTAAGGCTGCCCTCGTCATTAAATATCTGGTCGGATTTATCCAGTCCCAGGTGAAAAAGGATTCTTCCAATCAGGTCATCTGTATCAAAAGGTTTAACTACATAGTCGCTGCCGCCGGCCTTCAGAGCCTTTACAATGCTTTCGGATTCTGTTCTTGCAGTCAGGAAAATGACGGGTATGTTTTTAGTTTTAATATCCTCCTTGAGTTTTTTACAGACTGCAAGTCCATCCATTTCAGGCATAGCCATATCCAGGAGTATCAGGTGCGGAAGCTTAAGTGCGGCTATATTGAGAGCCTGTTTGCCGCTGGTGGCAAAGGCAATCTGAAACCCGTACTGCCTGAGTGTATTACCCAGAACCTGGAGGTTTTGCGGGAGGTCATCTACAATAAGAATTCTTTTTCTTTTTATTTGAGCAAGCTTTATTTCTGAAATATCCATAATTTCCAATGAACTCTGATTAAAATAGTTTATTTCGCTACCGATCTATTTCGGAAAAATGCACGGTAATTATAATGATTTTTTAAGTTAATTGTTCCACCAGCTTTGGAAAATCTTCAAGCAGTTTATTTATCTCTTCGACCTTGAAAGAATCGGCAGACTCGGAGAGTTCAACTCCAAAGTTCACCAAGACCTCCGATGAACAACTTTCCCCCAGCTTTTTAACTTCAGCGGCAAAGGCCGTTATTTCATCGATGAGCATTCCCTCCTTAACCGACTGCCACTGGTTCAGGAGTCCGTTCGAGAGAAGTTCCCTTGCATTTTCATCTACCTTTGCCGGCTCAGGAAGGGATTTAATTGACTCTTCTTCGGATAGTTCAATAGCATGGTCTTCAGAGCCTGAAATAATCTCCACATCCGGCAGATTGAACCTGAATGTGCTCCCCTGTCCCAGTCTGCTTTCGACGGAAATGCTTCCCTGCATCATTTCTATCAGTCTTTTGGTTATTGTAAGGCCCAGGCCGGTTCCGCCGTACTTTTTCGTACTCTGGCCCTCGCGCTGCCTGAAGGATTCGAAGATCAGCTCAAACTGATCCTCCGGTATTCCAATTCCTGTATCGCTGACCTCAAAGAAGAGGTCAGTTTTCCCGCTTTCCCGCTCTTTAATGTTTGCTTTCAGTCTCAGAGTAACCCTTCCGGAATTCGTAAACTTAACGGCGTTACCGATAAGGTTAAAAAGAATCTGCCGGAGTCTGACCTCATCGAGCATTAGTTTTCCGGGCACACCGGGATCAATTTCCATTTTGAAGTCAACGGACTTCTGCCTGAGCGTCTGAGAAAATATCCTTGAAATCTCGTTAAGCAGCAAGTAAGGGTTAACCGGCTCACGCTTGATCTCAATTCTTTCGGCTTCAATTTTTGAGAGGTCCAGTATGTCGTTTATGAGCTTAAGGAGGCCTTTTCCGCTATCCGTAATTCCGGACAGGTACTCCCTGGATTTCCTGTCGTGGACCTCTGACTTCAGGAGTTCGGCAAATCCCATTATCACGTTCAATGGGGTTCTGAACTCATGGCTGATATTTGCCAGGAACATGCTCTTGGCTCTGCTTGCGCTCTCGGCAGCTTCCTTGGCTAAAGTAAGCTTTTTTCCCTGCTCAAAAGAGTCTATAACCAGTGAGGCCAGTGTACCAAACTCATTCTGCTTTTCCTTCAGGTTTTTCAGCAAGGACGGGTCAGAATGCCTTAGGCTGCCGGAAATGAGCTTAAGCGGAAGCCCGATAAAATTTATGAGAAAGAACGTGGTTGCGCCCAGAATTATCAGGCCGAAGATGATGTTTAGCGTAATCTGAGTATTTGAAGCCTCCAGGAGCTTACGCAGCACTTCGGATTCCGAGCTGTATTTTAGTGCTGCAACCGGTTTTTTATCCCAGCCCGGAAGTTTTTTTGTTGTAACCACGGTAAATCGGTTTTCCGCCTGGCGGTTCAGCTCCAGGCTTTCATCCATGGGATCGATCAAATTAACTTTTCCTGCCATAAGCTGAGAGAGGTCCCCAAGATAGTCTTTAGACCACTGCCTTGCCGCAATAAGGAATCCGCCGGGAGCAGACTCCCTTTTAACGTCGGATCCCGACTGAAGAGGCGCAGTTCTGACCTCAAAAATGCCGGAAGAAGTCCTGATAAAAAAGCGGTTGAACCATTTTCTCCCCAAAATCTCTCTTAGATTGTCTTTTGCCAGGGGGAATTGTAGCATTTTTTTGCCCGGCAGAGCAGAGGCAGAGTAGACAAGGTCCAGGTTTTTGTTAAAAAGCCAGATGCACTGCACATTAAACGTAGGCATTACGTTGTCGATATTTATTACAGCCCACCTGGGGTCCACCCTGTTTACAAATTTCAGCATGTCATCCCAGTAGGAATAGTCGTACACATAGGATTCCAGCCCTTTACCCTGCAGCCCGATTACTTTACCGAGCAGGAGATTCCGTTCCTGCCTGGTCTGTTCAATCAATGAAGATACCCTGCGGAGTTCCGAGTGCTGGATGACTACCATTCCGGCAAGAAATACAATATAGATTAAAGCGATAAAGAATATGATTCTGTAGCGCACCTGCTTCATCAGAAACTCCAAAAGAAATTGCGACTGATTGATATTATCGGAGCATTTTTTGAATTTTAGAGTACAGGGCTTCAATTTCCTTGGATTCATGAGAAAAAAAGTTGAGGAGCGCCTGATTTGGAACAGAAGTAGTTTGGGCCCCGGTTATGATAAATGCCGGGGCCCGTTTATTTCAGGAGGGACCAATATTTATTCTATATCGTACCTTTTAACAATTACAGCCGATGCCTCACCACCCCCAATGCAAAGTGAAGCCAGACCGTATGTGGAGCTGCGTTTTTTCATTTCATGAAGAAGTGTCGTTAAAATGCGAGCGCCGCTGGCGCCAATGGGGTGCCCGAGTGCAACGGCTCCGCCGTTTACATTTACCTTTCCGGAATCGAGCTCAAGCATTTTAGCTACAGCGAGCGAAACCACGGCAAAAGCCTCATTAACCTCGAGCAGGTCTATATCCGAAACCTTAAGGCAGGCTTTATTAAGGACTTTCCTGATGGCATCTGCAGGCGCAGTTGTAAATTCCACAGGAGCCTTGGCGGCAGAGCTCTGAGCCACGATTTCGGCCATGGGCTTAAGCCCAAATTCCAGGGCTTTATCCTCCGACATTATGAGTAAAGCTGATGCGCCGTCGTTCAGGCTGGAGGAATTGGCTGCCGTTACGACGCCGCCATTTTCGAAGGCAGGCTTAAGTGAAGGAATTTTGTCGAACCTGACTTTTGCGGGTTCTTCGTCTTTTGATATAACAGTCTCCCCTGTTTTTGATTTTACCTTCAGCTCCAGGATTTCATCATCAAAGCGGCCCTCCTGCTGTGCCTTTAAGGCTCGTTTGTAAGATGTAACGGCAAATTCATCCAGCTGTTCCCTCGAAAAATTAAAGTCCCTGGCGCAGGATTCGGCGCAGCTGCCCATATGGATGTTGTTATAAACATCCCAGAGCCCGTCGAGAACGACCGTATCAAAAAGGGTTCCGTTTCCCAGTCGGTAGCCGTTTCTAGCCTGTTGGAGCACGTAAGGGGCATTTGACATGCTCTCCTGCCCGCCTGCAATTATGACGTCTGCGTCGCCGAGTGCAATTGCCTGATGTGCGAGCATAACGGCTTTAAGGCTGCTGCCGCAGACCTTATTTATGGTAAGGCATTCAACTTTTTCGGGAAGCCCGGCATAGATAGCCGCCTGCCTGGCCGGCGCCTGCCCGAGTCCTGCCGTCAGTACGTTACCCATTATAACTTCATCGACACTATTTATGTCAATTCCTGACTCATCCAGTATTGCTTTAATTGCCAGGCTACCAAGCTGTGGGGCGGAGAAGCTGCTAAGACTTCCGTTAAAAGAGCCAATAGGAGTACGTTTAGCGTGTGTAATTACTACTTTATTCATAGATGCTCCTGTTAATTTAAGGGTTAAACCAGGGAAAAAGCCTATTTTTCAGCAAAAGTATCTTACAAGCGAAAAAGTATCTTACAACTCGAGCAAAAGAACGGGAAAAGGAATTATTCAACTAAGATATACTTAAAACAAAAGAAGGAAAAGGGAAAAAAGTTCACAGTGCCGGACGTTTCCCCTGTAATTGACATACGCAAAGAGAAGAATGTTTTCAGGGTCTGATATAAATTAAGCACTTTGAACTTAGCATAAAAGAATTTATTTATCAACGAGGCATGAACATTGCCGAAAGGATTTTTCCCCGGGGGGAAGGGATTTTGAGTTTTAAGTTTTAAGTTTTAAGTTTTAAGTTTTGAGTTGGGAAAGAAGGTTCAAAGATCAAGGTTCTAGGTTCGAGGGAAAGAGGTTCAAAGTTCAAGGTTCTAGGTTCTAGGTTAAGAAAGAAATCTCAATGAAGGCTGGGAGTTTGGAATTGTGCAATGAATAAGCCCGCAGCGCGGGCGAGATATTTGTAGCCCGGGGTGAGGAAGCCCCCGGATGGGGGCGACTGAACCCCTGGGAAAAAGGATTCCACCAACAATACACAAAGCTCCGGTCAGGAGCGGCACAGAGGAATTATGAATGGAAGCAATGTGGTCGGGTGTAAATGTGTTGGGATTTCTACCGCTTTAGCGGTAGCATGTTTGTAGAAATGGTTACAAAAGAAGTTTTCCCTACCGCCCATAGCGGTTGCATGTTCTTTTTCATTTCCCTGATTGTGCGTTTTGTGTAATGGATATTTAAGATAATTCACGATTGTTTTGATTGGATGGTTTTTATGTGTGTGGGGTCATGGTTCAATGATATATTTATCCATATGGGAAGTAAGATAAAAGTCGCTCCATCCGGAGCTCTGGAATTCAGGGGGGATACCGGAGTTTTGCTACAGACAAAGCGCTCCTTCCGGAGCTTGGGGGAGGCGTGATTATATTGGTTTAGATTTTATGGATGGGTGGATTTCATGATTCCTGGGGGTCCCGCATACCTTTCGGGATTTGGTCACCCCGGGCTACTGATGTTACGCCCGCGCTGCGGGCTTAGTTAGTGCATAATTACAGATGGTCAGAGATTTTTTGGGGACTGGGGAATGTGGGAAATCCGTTTCCCGGAGATAAAGACATATGGCCCTTCAAAAGGGACATGGTAATTGCGTTATGTAAGGTGTTCCGGTTTTTTTTCCTGAATTTGCGGCTACAGGTAATGGACCGGTATCAATTTGCGTTGCACCACCATAGGGAAGTTACTTTATGGTCTTACAAGTAAAAGGGATGTTTAAAAATAAAAAACCGGTAAAGAGCATGGAAGGGTTTGGACCTTCATGGTACCTAAGCTATATAAACTCTTTACCGCAGCTATTGAGCGAAAACCAATAAATTAAATAACTGTTCCTTTTATTTAATTTAGTAATTTTGTACCTGACTCTGGTAGCTCCTATTTATATAGCTTTTAGCGTCTTCTTTTGCGCCACGTGCTCTTTTACCAGTCTTATTAGTTACTTACTTGCTTATGCGGCTTTCAGTAACTGTTACTATTATAAAAAAACGGGTTCGGCTGAACAAGGCCAAAAACAGTGCCCTGAAATCCGTGGAATTTGTGCAAATTTCCAGCTTTAGGGCATATTTACTGCCCCATTGGGAACCTGATTCGCCGCAAATTTTCTTTCCGCAGGTTTTCTTGCTTTGCACTATAGATGCACATTTTTTTCTCAGAAGAACGACTGCTGTTCCAGGAGCGTTTTAAGGTTTCTTGAGACGACGGGCAGATCTTCCAGCAGGGATGCCTTGTCGAGCTTTTCGATCGTTTCATCCGGGAGCTGCAAAGGGCTGGCAGCATCAAGTATAAGGGAAGTTTCCTCTTCGGAAAAGCTTTCCGACTTCAAGGTCCAGTTGGCAAAGGCCTTATTTTCGGGGCAAATTCTCTGGCACTGCATGCAACCGATAAGAGAGTTATGCCAGAAGAGGTCCAGCCATTCAGGGAAATCCTTTTCTCTTTCATTATGAAAAGTAAGGCACTTTTCAGCGTGCAGCAGGAAGCGGTCCTCCGGGATTGCCCCGGAAGGGCACTTGTTCACGCATGCCGTGCAGGTTTCGCACCTTTTCATCATTTTCAAATCTCTCCAGCCATCCTCTTCGGCCGGGAAGTCTGAGAAGTAAGCCACGAGCCGAAAGAAGCTGCCCATACCCGGAATATAGGTTATATTGTTTCTCCCGTATTCAGCCAGGCCGCTATGAACGGCTAAAAGTTTTACAGGCAGTGAAGCCCAGATAATATGGTATCCTTCAGGGCCAAGTATGCTGTGCAGCAGCTCCTCAACAGTCATATCCGTCTCGTGTGCGTATGTAGGGGGGACTGTAAAGTTATAGAGCCTGCCGTTAAAAGAAAAAGAGACCAGTTTCTGCGGCTGAGGGGATGCTGTAAGGATAATGATTTTTGCATCGGGAAATGACGGGGTAAAATTAAAAAAGGACAGGCGTTCAGCTGAAAATTCCGGGTCGAGTACCTTTTCCTGGTAAAGCCGGTTAATCTCCTGCCCTACCGTCTTCAGGCGTTCAGCCGAGATGATGCTCCCTTTAAAACCCCGGTTCTTAAGGGCATTATTAAATACCCGTTTGAATTCTTCAGAGTCCATAACTCCTCCCGAAGGTTGTAAGGTAATATATAAAATAAAAACTTATTGCAAAAGCCATTCAAAAGAGGTTAAAATATTACCGGTTTCCGTGCAAAGAAAAATGGGCTTTTATAGAGTGGATTCGTTCTTAATATGTTTATAAAAGAAATGAAAGGAGGAATGCGCAATGGGAGACAAAGGAAGGGGCAGCCAGTTCATGTCGCACAGCTACCTGGGGCAGAACACCCCGGAGAATTTCAAGCACGGTAAACACGGCATAAGTCCGGTTAACCTGAATACGGACGACCTGAAAAGAATTGCCGACATACCTTTGATTGGCGACTACCGTGCAAAGGACATCATTGCACGGAGGCCTTTTAAGTCGTGGGATGAGGTGGCAAAGATCCCCGGCATAACAAAAGAGATGATTGAAGTAATGAAAAGCGGCAGGGCCACAATTGAATGACATAAACCACCCCGCATAAGCAAAGCCGGGGTGGTTTATGTCATTTGCCTTATACTATCTTTTAGTCAGATCATTTCTCTTACCTTGTCCGAGGCAAGAGTAAGAGCAAGTTTTCCACGGTGCGGCTCCCCTTTTGCCAGTGCCTTTGCAAAATTTTTAGTCTCTTTTAGCGTCAGCTTGGGCGGGCTTGGAGGCTCAAATGGATCGACCTCGGCTTCGATTACGACGGGACCCCGGGTCTTCAGGGCTTTCTGCATTATGTTTCCGCACTCGCCGGGATCTTTGATTGAAAAGCCTGCCGCGCCGCAGCTTTTTGCAAACAATGCAAAATCAATCGGCTCCAGGCCAACGCCATATTCGGGGTTACCGAGATACACCATCTGTTCCCATTTAATTTCGCCAAGTGAATTGTTCTTGAGTATTACAATTTTAACAGGCAGCTTATATTTAACGCACGTGGAAAGCTCAGCCATGAGCATTGAAAAGCCCCCGTCGCCGACGAAGGCGACCACCTGGCGGCCCGGGTAAGCCAATTGGGCTGCAATTGCATAAGGAAGGCCGTTTGCCATTGTAGCCAGGTTTCCAGAAAGTGAAAACATTTGTCCCCGTTTGGCGGGAATGTATCTGGCGAACCATGAAGTAACCGTTCCCGTATCGCACGTTACGATTGCGTTTGCAGGAAGCGCACTACCCAGTTCATGCGCTACCACCTGGGGCTTCATTGGAACGTCTTTTCTTGTTCCCCTTTCATGCATCAGCTTCCGCCACTGCTTCATTTCATCCTGAATCTCTTCCAGGAATTCGGTATGACTGTTTGTATTCAACATTGGGAGCAGTTTGAGCAGAGTCTTCTTACTGTCACCTACCAGGCCCACTTCAACGGGATATCTTAGGCCAATTCTTACGGCATCGACGTCAATCTGCACGGCTTTAACTTTTCCCGGTTGAGGATAAAACTCCATGTAAGGAAACGAGCTTCCAATAATTAAAAGCGTATCGCACTCCTCCAGAGCCTTCTGTGACGGAGCCGTACCAAGAATTCCAATTGCGCCGGTTGTAAAAGGGCTCTCATCCGGGACGGCAGCCTTACCAAGGAGGGCTTTAATTATGGGCGCCGAGAGTTTATCTGCCAGGCGTTCCAGTTCATCGGTTGCGTCAAGTGCGCCGCGCCCGGCAAGTATGGCAATTTTCTTTCCGCTGTTGATGACTCTGGCTGCCTTCAGAAGATCCTCCTCGTCTGGAAGCCCAGCCTTTCTGGCAAACACATTGGAGACGTGAGAAGGGACGTTTCTTTTAGAGCGGTGAGCATCACTGACCTCAATGGACTGGAAATCTGTTGCAATGGTAACGTGTGCCACAGAAGAACGGCTTAATGCATACCGGCATGCAAGCGAGGTTGCATTTTCAATGTGCGAAGGGCCCATTACCCTCACGTTATAGCCTGCCACGTCCATGAATAGTTTATCCAGTTCAACATCCTGCTGTGCAAAAGTGTTTGAAAGGTCGCTATAGTGGCTGCCGGTAACTGCAATAACGGGCTGTCCGTCCATTTTTGCGTCATAAAGTCCGTTTAGCAGATGAATCCCTCCGGGGCCTGAAGTAGCCAGGCAGCAGCCCAGTTTGCCCGTAAATTTGGCGTATGCGCACGCCATAAAGGCCGCCGATTCCTCATGGCGGACGTGAATAAACCTGATTTTATCCTGCCTTTTTCTCAAGGCCTCCATAATTCCGTTTATGCCGTCGCCGGGAAGACCGAAGACAGTATTAACTCCCCAGGCAATCAGCGTTTCAACCAGTACATCGCCACCCGTTGTTTTCATACTCAGTCCTTTCCTTAAAATTTCTTAAAAACACTCATAGAGACAGCCTTTACTCTTCAGACAAAGCTGAATTAACCGGCTCAATGTTTTCAATGTAATTCGCCACCGAAAAAAAACAAGTCTAAAGCCTCTTCACTAAATGTGAATATTCAGAGCAGACTTGAGCAAAAGGAAAATCAGCCTACCTGAGCAGAATCATTTTTCTTGCTTCGTAGAAGCCCTTGGAACCACTAACGGGTTTTGCCTCGATAAAATAGATGTACGTTCCCGAAGGAAGATTGGGCGCATTAAACTCAACCGTGTAGTAGCCTGCCGCCTGGACGGAGTGAACCAGCTTGTCAACGAGCCTTCCAAGCAGGTCATATATATAAATCCCAACAAAGCTTTCCTCGGGAATTTCATATTTAAGCATTGTTGCGGGGTTAAAGGGATTAGGGTAATTCTGCAGCAAAGAATAGCTTTTGGGAACTGCCTTAACCGAACTTACCTCAGTCACGGTTAACTGAATCTCATTACTGTAGCCCGAAACTGCATAAGGTGTAAATGCTTTAAGCCTGTATATGTATTCAGCGGGAGCCTTAATTGTTGAATCTGTGTATGAGTAAGTTAAGCCTTCCTTTGTAGTATCGATTGCATCAAAGCCGGCGTACGGGGCCTGTTTTCTTTCAATAATATATCTTGCGCTCTCATTTGCACCCGGCTTCCAGCTGAGCCTGATCTTGCTATTTGAAAGCACTTCTGCATTAAGCCCCTCCGGGGCGCTTAAAAATACGGTAAAATTCCAGACTTCGGAAAACCCGCTATTGCCGTTAGTGTTCATTGCCATAACCTTCCAGAAATACCGCATCCCCTGTTTTAATTCCTTTATCTCTTTCAGGGTATCCTTTAAGGTTGAGTCGCAGAAAAGAATGTTCTTAAAGTCTTTATCTTCGGCCAGGCAAATTCTAAACAGTTCAGAGCGCCCGGATTTACTCCATACGCACTGAACGTCTTCTTTCAGGTCAGCCTGGTTATTAAGGGGATTAAGGAGTCTGGGGACATCCGGCGCTTCAAGAGGCAGAGGGGTAATCATTTCAGACAAAGGTCTCATCCACACGCCGTCCAGGTATGATCCGGCAAAGAGCGTGGTTGAGTTCATTGCAAGTGAATAAACAGACAGATTTGCCGGGAAGCCATCGGTGACACTTTTCCAGGTTGCGCCGTTATCGTCTGAAAGCCTCACCCCATCCCATGCAATTCCGGTAAAGAGATATTTCCCGATGACTGCAATCGCATAGACAAAGCCGCCGGCACCTGTCTGCTGTGTCCAGTTTTCCCCGTTATCCAGTGAGCGGAAGAGTCCACCGCCCATATCAATGCCGGCAAAGACGGTTGAATCCAAGACGGCCAGAGATGTAACGCGTTTATATTCGAGGCCGTTATTAACCGCGGTCCAGTTCTCCCCGTTATCCGATGAGCGATAGACGCCAAAAGCCCCGGCAAAGAGATATTTTCCGTTCACGGCAAAAGCCCTTACGGTCTGGTTTGAGATACCGTTGTTCGAAGGGCGCCAGTTATTCCCGTTATCAGTTGAAATAAAAGCGCCGCTGCCGGAAGTTCCGGCATAAATGTTTGAAGAATTAACGAACAAAGCAGTGATGACGGTATTTGTAAGGCCGCTATTGACTTGGGTCCACAGTTCCCCGTTATTATTTGAACGAAAAACTCCGCTGCTATCTGTTCCGGCAAAAATATCCTTTCCGTCTGTTGCAAGGCAGGTAATTTTTTTATTTGAAAGTCCGTCGTTTACTTTATTCCAGCTGCGGCCGTTATTCAAAGAAAGGAACACACCGGCCGTATCGGTTCCTGCAAAAGTACGGGAGCCAAGTGTAGCCATTGAGGTAATAAATCTGGTAGTAAGTCCCGAAGTAATTTCCGTCCAGACGGAGCCTAATTCGGTTGTAAGGAAAATTTTTCCTGAATAGGAAGCCATAATAAGTTGAGGGCCCATTACGGCAAAGGCAGTAACGCTTGTATTTTGGGGCAGACCCGCGTTAATGCTTCTCCAGTTTGCAGCGTTATCGGACGAAATGTAAACGCCGCTGTTGGCAGTTCCGGCGAAGAGGTTTTCCCCGATTGAAGCCAGCGTGGAAATAGAAGTGTCCTTAAGTCCGGAATTTTTTTTTATCCAGTCCGAGCCGTTATCGGGAGAAAGGAAAAGTCCCTGCAAAGTTCCGGCAAAAAGGTCGGTTCCGCGGGAAAGGAGGGACAAAATTCTTTTGTCTGAAAGTCCGTTATTGATCTGGCTCCAGTTTAAGCCCTCATCGGCAGAAATGAACATACCGGAGTCTGAAGTGCCGGCAAATAGTTTATCGCCAAGTACGGCAAGGGTACTCACCTGAAGGCTGGTAAGTCCGTTATTTACAGTGTTCCAGTTTGCGCCGTTATCGGTGGAAAGAAAGACTCCCCCGCCCCTGGTGCCGGCAAAAAGTTTCCCATTTTTGAGTACAAGTGAGCTGACCCTGGTGCTGGTAAGTCCGGCATTAGAGGCCTCCCAGTTAAGACCGTTGTCAGAAGAGCGGAACATTCCGCCGCCGCTATCGGCTGCGGCAAAAATATAGCCTCCCGTTTCGGCAAACGCGCTTACGGGTGCCCAGGTAAAGCCGTTATTTGCGCTCCTCCAGGTTAAGCCGATATCAGTTGACAGGAATATTTTAGCGCGTTCAGTGCCGGCAAAGAGTTCCGTTCCCATAATGCCGAAGGCAGTAATCCTGTCGCCAACGAGGCCGGGTGTCTGTGACCATTGAGGCCGGAGAGGAGAAAGGGATGAAAAAAGAAGGATAAATAGAAATATAGAAGTAAAGATTCTCATAGCCTCACCTCCTTTTATTAAAGAAATGAAGGGGAGGTAAAAATCCGGAGGACAAGGGAATGGGAATAGATCTGAAGAGCAAGTCCGGTTCGAAAGGAAGAAAAATCATTTCCCCTAAAAAAAAGCCATCTGCAAGAAAAAGGATACAGCAGGCAACCAATAATAAAATAAAATTTCAGGCCTAAATGGAAAGAGCACAATTTTGGTTGCCGGGCATGCCAGTTATAAGTGTTTTTGTGTTCAGGCTGTATTAACTGGTGGAAATAGGAGTAATTATGATCTTGTTACGGATTCAGGTATTACCAGTAAAAATAATTATCATGCCTTTAGGAGTGTCAACTTTAGCAAAGATGAAAGTCAGAAATCGCTTTAGTTAAACCTCAAAAAGAGTGCCAGAGCCTCCACTATTCATATTCTTTCAAAAATAAATAAAATAAATTCAGAAAATTTTCCGAAAACGGGTCTCGTCACCATATTAATATATAGAAGAAATTTTTGAGTTATAAATGACTAACGACAACTGTTATAGGCGAGCATTTTTCCCAAATTTCAAAAAGTAGCAACTTGATACATTAGGGAAATTGCCCCTTTGGAGGGAAAAGCTGGCATTTGCATGTCGAAAAAAGAAAATAATATTTTACGTCAGGCAATTTAATTTATGCAATTGTTTGGATTGTATCAATTTATGTGCTTTGCATAGTCTAATTGGAAGATCAAGTCACTAATAGATTATAAACCGACATGCGGAAATTCCGGTCTCCTAGAGATCCCTGAAGGAATTTATTACTAAATATATTTCAAAATAATATTCTTAGGAGTCATTATGGACTTAAAGATTAGTAAGGTGCAAAAAGTAGGAAAAGAGAATAGTGAATTCGTCCGTCTCTCCGTGGAAAATGATTGCGAGCTTGGTGAATATTTAATTGCTGATTCCACCTATACAAACCCCGGGCAGATTTCGAACAAATTAAGGCATGTTTATTGGTTTCCTGACCAGAAAGTAAAAAAGGGCGATACCGTATTTTTAGTAACAGGAAAGGGAACTAATTCTATAAAAGAGAATGGATCTAACACAATTTATCAATTTCATTGGAATCTGAATGAAGGTGTTTGGAACGATGACGGGGATGTTGCAGTATTATTTCATGAAAAGGAATGGGAATTTACTAAATCTGAAAAATAATCAGAACAATTGTCTATGAATTATTAAATAGATGAGTTCTGGAAATTCTAATTGGAGAAATCTGACTACTTCCCCCAAAATAAATAGGAGGTTCTTTGAAACGGTGGCTCTTACTAATTCTTATGTTTGGCTTTTTGTCTACAGATTGTTTCGATTCATCTGATAGTAATCCGGTACAGTCCGAAAGTTCATCCGGAAACTCAGGAACGAGAATTGGTGCCGTTTGTAATGACGGCTCAACTACTTCTGCAACCGGATCCGGAGCATGCTCTCATCACGGCGGCGTGAAATACTGGACCTATAAATAAAAGTGGGGAAAAATGAAAAGGATTATATTTTTTTCACTTTTACTGGCAGTCTCCTTGTTTCATTTCGGCTGTGCATCAACCGAACAGGTGGCCCGCCTCAAGAGTCAGGTAACCGAGCTAAATGGCAAGCTAGATCAGCTGGCCGAGGAAAGCCAAGCTAACAAGAGCCTTCTCGAGGATCTTTCGACGAGACTTGGTTCCCAGAGCAACTTGAATTCCAATGCCAATCTGCTGCAGTCTTCTGATAATAAAAGTAAAACCGTAAAGTCCGGTACCACTGGCATTACTGGATCCACGCAATGCAAGGCCATAACGAAGAAAGGGACTCAGTGCAGCAGGAATGCCAAGGAAGGAAGCGACTACTGCTGGCAGCACCAGGGGTATAACGGAGGCGAGAATACACAAATCTCTTCAGGATCCCGAGAGATCTTCACCGGCCCGAGAGGTGGCCAGTACTACATAAACTCCAAAGGCAAAAAGACATATGTCCGGAAGAAGAAATAATAGGGCCTATTTATTGATATGATTAAAGAACCGACAGTATTTATTTTGGGAGCAGGGGCAAGTTTCCCCTATGGATTCCCCACAGGCGCTCAGCTGCGCACATTAATATGTAAGAACTTTGCTAATGACTATGCGAGACTATACTATAACGATGGCCCTATCTCTGACATTGTAACTAATAAAAAAAGGCAAGAAGGCTCAGTATTTGCAAATGCTTTCCGATTATCAGGCAATGCCTCGATTGATTTGTTTCTTTCAAGAAGGGGTGAGTTTGCAAACTTCGGGAAAATGGCAATAGTAATGGAGATACTGAAAGCTGAAAAGAAAAGCAGAGCTAATGAGGCTGAGAGTAAAAATGAAAACTGGTACTCTTATATATTTGGCCGGATGAGCGATACGATCAGAGATTCTAAAACGTGGACAGAGATTACACAAAATAACGTGCATTTTATTACATTCAATTACGACAGGTCACTTGAATACAGCCTTTACCTTTTTCTTGCAAACTCTTTTGACTTCCAAAATGACTGGGGAAAACTCACGGAAGTATATAAAAAAATTCCGATTCTCCATGTATATGGTCAAATTGGTGACCTGGATTTACAATATGAAAATAAAGGGCAAGATGAATATAAGGAGTTAGATTTCAATTATCTGGGATATAGCCGTGACTATAATTTACCTATAGTTGAGCAGGGCACAAAAAATATTCGGACTATTCACGAAGAGAGGAAGGATCTGGGATTAAGCAATATAAAAGATATAATTGCAAAGGCCAGAAGGATTTTCTTTCTCGGATTTGGTTTTGCGCCTGAAAACCTGGAAGTGCTCGGGATGCCGGAAACAATAAATAGTACTGCCAGAGTTTACGCCACTGCCATAGGTCTGAAAAATGGGGAAATGAGCAGAATAAAAGGCAAGTTACTAACCAGGACAAAAGATGGAAATCCTGTTCGCATTATCGAAAGTACTGTAACCTTAGCGGAATTGAGCTGCTTAGATTTATTAAGAGAGTATTTATAACACTACCTTTATTAAGGAGAAGAAACATAAGTCTTAAATTTATATAAAATAAGTAAATTATTATGGCCAAAAGACGACTCGCATATATAAGAGAACGTGACGGATATTTATACCTGTGTTACCGTGAAAAAGATAAAAAACACAAAGAAAGACTGGAACTGAATACTAGCAGGAAAAACAGATCAATTGCAGAAATATCCATATTTTATCCATCTTTTCCGGGGGCTCAAATTTAAAACGGAAAAAGCTCGATTTTGCATTAAAATCGAGCTTTTTTGTGGAGCTAAGGAGAATCGAACTCCTGACCTCTTGAATGCCATTCATGCATTCCGCCTCCTACAGGGCCATAATCGTGCAAAAACAAAGAATCATTCTGTGCTTTTGTGTGATATTTTGCACGAACTGTCCCAAAACTGTCCCAGTGTGATTTCCCGACATTGAATAATTAGGCCACAAGATATAGTCTCATTATGTTTTATGATGTATTGCATTTGGTTAAGTAGATAAATAATTTACATGTTGTTTTATAGTGTTTGATAATAAGAGACCCTTCCCAAATTATTTCATTTTTCACTGCTTAAATTTAGTTGCAATATATTTTATGAGTTTCGCATCACTCTCATTAAGGAGACAACATGGCAGAATTGATATTCCCTATCGAAAAAGAATTTACTGGACCATTCTTCATTTCCATTGAACATTTAGAAAAGCTTGATGAAATCATATCGAAATATGTAGTAATTTTTAATGAGTACACCGAAAAACAGATTGTAGCCTTACGGGAAAAATACATTAAGGAAAATGTGAATAAATTTAAGGGTTCAATTCCGTCCCCTAATGATTCTAGTATTGACAAATATATTTATCAAATGGAGGACCTAAAATCAAAAAACGAAGTAGAGGTAAGTGTACGCTTCCATTCTAAGAAATCATTAATTGGGAAGAATTTTAGGGATATCCTGACAGATCCAGCCACAAAGGATGAAATTCCTGATGAAATATCTATCAATATTGTGAATGGAGATATTGACATAGCTATCAAACTGGACAGGCATTCCCGTGGGAAAATTGAAATAGATAAAAATTTTAGAACTCCCTTACCGTTATTTCAGGAATTTCAGTATGAAATAATAAATTGGATAGAGAAAGTAAAAGTAAATAAGTTAATTACGTATTGGTGCAATATCGGCCGTATTCTACCTATTTTTGGACTTCCATTAATTACTTTTATGATTATTTGGGGTATGAATTTATTGAATAATAATGATTCCATAAATGAAGCTTATAAAGGAGCTCTTAAAAATAGAATTATAAAAATAGTTGAAAATGGTATTACAAAAGATAATGAACCGAAAGCTATCGAGTACATTTTAGCATTAAATACGGGTTATCAATATAAAGATATTTATAAAGAATGCTCTCAGAATTACAAAGCCAAGAATAGTAATAGTTATCTATATATGATTATTCTTGCATTAATTTTACAAATAATACTTTATTATCCTAGAACTGCCATCGAAATAGGCAGGGGAAAACAAAGATTGAAAGCTTGGAATATATGGATAAAGTTTGTTACTTATGGGTTCCCAACATTGATTGTTTTACCAATCTTATTAAATATATTTTCTAGTTTTCTTGTAAAATAATGGCCCAGTTGGGCCTTTATTTATTAATAATTCTATATAAGCAATTCTTGCCCTTTGGGACGCTCCTTTGCCTTGGAATTTACCGTCATCCCGTAGCTATGTTTCGAGACCTCTTTTGTTAAAATCCTGTATCCTGAGTACTGCTCCCGGATGAAGGGGTGATCATAGTAACTTAATACAAACTTCCCTTTTATTCCCTTCAGGAGACCGGCCAAACGCTCATGGTCTTCCATCATAAAAGGAACGTCGTAATATTTCTCTGCAGAGACATAAGGCGGGTCGCAGTAAAAGAGCGTGTCCGGAGTATCGTACTTCCTGATTTTCATCTGAAAATACAGGCATTCGATGCACACGCGCTTGAGGCATGTGTTGATCAACTCCATGCGCTTCAGGAATGTGAACCACTACCCACTGGTTTCCGCGTGCGCCCGGATCTAGGAACCACAGGAGTTTCCAGTACCCGGGAAGACTGGGTTCTGTATGGAAAGTCAAATGCACATTCTGTTTCGTTCAAATGATCCTTCTGCTGCAGCTTGTTTTTAGCATCCAAAAATATTTCCATCGAGTAATAGGTTCGATATAGGCAGAGTTGTCACATTTTGGGCGCACATAATTTTGTTATTTGTTAAAAAAGGCCGCCCGTTGAGGCAGCCTTCCATAGGTTATTCTACCGAAGATTCATCCTCTTCGGAGGTCTCTTTCTCTTCGTCAGGGACCCATATGGGAAAGGCCTTATGGCCATAGTAGGATGCATAGTGCCTCTTCCCGTTCTTATCGGTGACATATGCCCTGAACTCGAGATGGAATCCAGGACGGGGGTTTAATCTGCCCATTTTCTCTCCGTATTATTTTTAAGATATTTACGGCTTGCTTCTAAAACTCCCCTTTTGTAGTTTTCATTTGCAACTAAAAACCCAAAGGGGAGACCAACACGGCAAGCCAGTTGGTTTTCAATATTATAACCCGAAGAGTTGAAACTTTATGAAAGAGTTGAGACTTTTCGGGTTTTTATTTTCCATTTGCAAATTGGTGAATTCTTCAAAAACCTGCCAAATCATTACTGCATATAATTTGTTTCCATTGGCAAATTACGAGGATTTCACGCTCTGGAATACCGCGTTTTCGCGGGGTAAAGTTTTTTAATAAACCTGTGGAATAAGTATTTCATTGTTACAGGTAAAAAGGCAGGTTTTGTGGTCAGGAAGGAAGGAAAACGAGGGATCTTAAATAATAGTTCGCAAGTAAATACATATTTTCTAAGTTAAAGAATTTCTGCGTTTTAGAGGTATGGCCCAGAGAAAAGAATTTGGGCTGAATCAGTTCTAATGAGAATTCTGAAGGTTTTATTTAACTAATTATGGTCGCTTCAGACAATGAGAATAGCGTGAATGGACGGAGGTATCTCAGACACTTTCAGTACAAGAACGTTTAACTAATTTAATACCGTCGAAGAAATCTCTTTGAATTCGGTTAAAAGAAGTCTAAGTAAGATCATCACCAGTCAAAGTTTGGCAAAGTAATCCAAATTTAATCCAGTTTTTTTCAGAGGTTCAAATTTAAAATAAAAAAAGCCCGATTTTGATTAAAATCGAGCTTTTTTGTGGAGCTAAGGAGGATCGAACTCCTGACCTCTTGAATGCCATTCAAGCGCTCTCCCAGCTGAGCTATAGCCCCGGGTCTTGGATTTAGTTAATGCTAAATCATATCACAAATTTAAAGAAGTTTAACCCCTTTGTCAACCAGCTTTTTGTTCTTAAGCAATGTTTTTTATGCTAAACGTACTTCGAACAATAGGCGGCAACCTTATAGAGCTCGTTTGACGGCCCTTTTACTCCTACTTCCACGTCCCAGTCGTAATTGAGCTTGTTCTCCAGTCGCGAGGTTACCTTGAAGGGCTGAGGCAGCAGCTTTAAGCCGCTTGCGCCAAGAACGTTATTCACCCGTTCACTTATCGAGGCTACTACTCCCCCAATTGCTTCAATTGCCGCACTGTTGAACGGTACCGGTTCACCGGTCACCTTCTCTGCAATTAAGAGCATGTCGTTTGCGCTTCCGAATAAGCCTACGGTTACAGATACCTCTTTCTTTTCATCGAGCAGTTCAACTGTAGCCAGCGTCTCATTGGCAATTTTAACGGTGCTGTTCTGCGGAATCAGCTCAGCTTCCATCCCAATTGCCTGCTTGAATTCCCCTGCGGCCAGCTTGCCAAGCTGGGGACCCAGCTCTGCCCTTAAGACTTTGCCGGCTTTCTGGAACAGGTTCATCTCTTCGCCAAAGACCACTTTGCGGAACTCCTTGTTGAAGGTTTCAACAGAAGGCGACTTTTCCACTACACCGTTGAAGAGGTTCGACTTCATGGCAGTTGATTTTAAGACGGTTGAGAGAAAGTATATTTTTGCCTGCGTGCCGCCCGGTACGCTTCTAATCTTCTGCACCAGGGCTCTTTCATTTATAACTTTAATCTGCTCGCCGACAAAAACGTACTCCGGCTGAAGCTGTTCAAAAAGCTTTAACCCGTCCTGCCCGTTCTCGGCAATTGTTATTTCATAATTCTCGCCAAAGAGCCGTGTAAACTGCGTACGGAAGGTCCTGTCGTGATCGACAAGAAGGAATTTTCCCTTCCCCGATGAATCCTGAGTCGTATCGTCTTCCTCAGGCTCCGCACCTTCCCTGCCCGCAGTTTTCCTGGCAGAAATTTCTTTCAACAGACTTTTAATTTTATCCGAAGCGGAATTCGGGTAAATGGGCTTCAGAATAATGTCCGATATACCAAGCTTCAAAAGCCCAATTATTTTTTCCTTGTCCAGAACGCTTGCTAAAATTACCAGCGGCAGCTTATCATTCGAATGAACCGACCTTACAACACTGACTATCTTTTCGTAATTCTGAGGCTGTATATCCAAGTCCAAAATAGCCAGATCAAACTCCTGATTTATAGCTGCCGTTATGAATTCCCTTACTTCCTCAACTTCCGTAAACTTGCATTTGAAAGAATCGTCAATTATCTGTTTTATTATATTCCTGGTATCTTTATCTCTGTCTCCAATAAGTATCCTTAAGGACAAATATCCTCCAAATTAAATAATATGCTACTATTATCGTTAAAGTTAACGGAAAATTTACCTCTAAATCCTTAATTTTCTTCGCAGTATTCCAGAAAATCTTCAACGCCTTTTACAATCTTCTTTGCCAGCTCTTTACGGAAGCCGTCATCCATCAGCTTCATTTCGTCTTCGGGGTTAGTCATGAAAGCCTGTTCAACCAGAACGTTAGGCAGTTCTGTAGGTGAATTAAGAGTAAAGTTGAAGCTACCGACGTTGCCGTTTGCCTGAAGTCCTGTTTTAAGGACCTGGTTGTAAACAAAAGTTGAAAGGGGCCTGAAGCCTATATATTTGTAATAAGTGCTGATGCCCTTAATCTGTGTCGGGTCTGATGAGGAACCGGGTGCATTGGCATGAATGCTAATTAAAATATCGGCTCCCGAGTTAACGACTGTCTTAACCCTTTCGCTATTGGGAACGTTGCTGTCGTCTTTACGCGTAAGAATTACGGTTGCACCTTCCTCTTCAAGGAGCTCTTTCAGGTGAAGCACTGTCGAAAGGTTAATCTCCTTTTCCAGAGAGCCAGTTCCGCCGACGGCACCCAGGCTTGAGCCTCCGTGTCCGGCATCGAGTACGAAAGTCAGTTTTCCGATGTCAAGCTTTTCAGGCTGTCTTTTTACTTTAATTACAAGGTTATTGCCGTTGTATTTAATGCCGTATCCCCAGCTCTGCTTATGGCTGAGCTCAATGATGATCCTGAAGACGTCCTTTTCAGGCTGCTCATAGTAAACATTTTTAATCTCTTTTGTCGAGAGCTGTTGAGTAACCCAGTTGGAATTTGCAACAGCACCGTATACGTCAATAATCAGCCTGTGGTTTATTGGATCCTGGGTTGAGGTATAAGGGAGCTTTTCACTGAGACCTACCGTTACGTAGTCATATTTATTATCGCCGTAAACGCTCCATGAGCCGGTCAGTGAATAAGGCGGGTATGTGCCCTGCGGCATGAAATCCAACTGGTCCTCCGGGATCCAGGCCTCAAGGCTGCTGCTGAGTGCTACCCTGTACTGGTTGCCAGCCTTGCCGTCAATTTTAAGTTTAATGCCGGGATTTAAGAAGCCCATTTTTGCACCGCCCAGGCGGTCTTCGCCCAAACCGAAGTTAAGATAGGGACGGTCCCCTTTTGTAACTGCAATTAAAGGGAATTCATTTGACATTACGGCAAACTTTGCCTTTGAAACCTTGGTAATGCTTTTCCCCGTGGAGTCCTCGAGCTTAAAGGTTACAAGAGTCGGGGGCACCACTTCCATGGGTTTTATTTTATAGAGGCCGTGGTAGATGCCCTTTATACCGTTTGTTTCCGAGTCGGGGACTTCAACCATCGGCAGCCAGGCTCCCTTGCCACCTCCAAAGTATGCATTGCAGCCCGGAGTACCCTTGAAGCTGAGTCTAAGAACATCGCCCGTGTTAAGCCACAATTCGCGCGAAGGTTCCATCATGGCGTCTTCAATTACGAGTGAATCCCTTGTAGTGGTCTCCATGGACTTTTTCCTGATGATAAGAAAAGTCTTGGTGAGTGTCTGTCCCGAAGGAGTAAGAGCCGTAATGGTAAAAGGGTTTTCGCCCATCTGAAGCGTTAAAAGTCCGGCAAAAACTCCCGAAGGATAAACCTTATAAGGGGTGCCGTTGATTGTAACCTTGCTGCCGGGAACAGTATTGGCAGAAATAGCAAAACGCGCAGAAAATGTCACGGTTGTGTCCCTGCCCGGGTCCATGACAACAATTGCAGGGGCTTTACTTCCCGTATTTTGAGAGAGGACGGGACACGCAAAGCCAAAAAAGACGACCAAAAAAAACATTACTGAAGAAAACTGAAGTGCCTTCATTATAATTCTCCGGATTTTTTTTCTCTTTAACTAAAGCAAAAAGGCGGGGTATGCTGTTCTTAACGGCTCCGCGCCACAGTTATAAGTATTAAAGCAAGGCAAAAGTAAATAAAAATGCAGAGAATTAAAACGTTTCTTTGAAATGTTTTGCAGGAAAAAAGGAAACAGGAAATCCTTCGATTTCCTGTTTCCTTCCGGCCGGGCAAAATTTTCAAAAGCGGGGGTTCTCGGAAGATTCCTTTTACAGCTTGAACTTTACGGGGATTACAATCTGGACTTTAACCGGCTTTCCGTTCTGTCTGCCGGGGTGGAACATGGTTTGTTTAACAGCCTCCTGTGCCGCTTCATTAAGGCCGAAGCCGATACCCTTAACAATTTCCGTCTTTGAAACTGCGCCTGCCTCGTCAATAAATGCCCTAACGATTACTTCCCCTTCAATACCGGCCGTACGGGCATTAGATGGGTAAACGAGTTTTGAAGTAATGGCATCAAGTCCTCCGACGGGCTGAGGGTATTCCTCAACAGCCAGGAAGAATTCATCAGAATTTTCTTTTGAGTTCTGTGTCTTAACCAGGTTTTCGGCTCCCGGCGCAGCTGAGTTTTCATTTGAAGAAAGCGTTGTACTCTTTCTTGGTCCGCCTTTCATAAGCATATCATTTGTTTTTCCCGCGGGATCAGGTGCCGGTAGCGTTACGTCGTAGCCATATTCCTTTTTTTCCTTCAGTATGCCTTCTACATAGACCAAATAAGTCTTCAGGCCGCCGTTTTCATAATATTCCTTTGCTATGCCGTCGCGTTTGCCGTCTTTAATAAAGAGTTCCAGCTTTGGGGCGCTGTTTTCGTAGTAAGTTCTGATCCAGCCGTTGAGCTTCCCCATTTCGTAGTTTTTTTCTTCCTTCAGTACGCCGTTTTCATGGAACCACCGGGCAGTTCCGTGCAAAATGTCGTTGGCATAATATACGGCCGATTTAAGGTGTCCGTTGTCGTAATAATCTTTTATCAATCCGTCCTGAGCTTTTATATTCAAAAACGGAATTATGAGCAAGAGTAAGAAATAGCTGATATTTACTTTCAAAGTACAAATCCGATAATTTTCAAATTCTGGATTCAAATATAACAATTTTTGCATTCAGCATTAGCCCAATTTTTATTCACTTTTCCGTCTCATTGCTTTCAGCCCCGGGCTTATGGGTTCTTTTTCGGGAATACCCCCGTAAATCAGCCTTAATTCCGACATATTTTAAAAAATTTCATAAAAATCTTTGTTACATAGAACATTTTTTGGTATGTTGCGTCTAACATTGTTAGAAAAAATAACGGTGAAATAATGAGTCACATTGAAAGAAGACAAAGAGAAAAGGAAGAAATAAGGTTAAGGATACTTGATGCAGCAAGGGAAATTGCCTCCGAGGAAGGATGGCAGGCAGTAACTATACGAAAAATCGCCAGCAGAGTTGAATATACGCCCCCAATTGTCTATGAGTATTTTGAAAACAAGGAAAATCTCCTTCAGGAGCTTGCCTATGCGGGCTTCGAAATATTGCACAGTCAGTTTGAGGATGAAAAAAAGAAGGAATCGGACCCAAAGAAGCTAATGTCGAAGTTAGCCTTAATTCATCTGGACTTTGCCATAAAATACAAGGAGCTCTTTCAGCTGATGTTCAGTCTTGAGCGCCCGGCCCCAAATGAAGCCATGAGAAACAATATGGAGCTGATGAAGGAAACCGTAAAGCTGATTTCAAATGCAGATGATGAAGGGGTCAGGGAAATAATTTTCGGTTTTCTGTGCATGTGCCATGGTGCGATATCCTTCATGCTGCAGACGGGCCAGCATACAAAAAAGTTTACGCCGGAGAGCTTCAGAAGCATGTACGTAAGAGTAGTTGAAAGATATATTAACAGTCTCTAGTTATTTTTGATGAAATTTTTTGATGAACACCTAACACTTTTAGCTTAAATCACTAATAAAAACCAACTGTGAGAATTATGAAAAAAATCAAAAGCATAGTATTTCTATCGTTTGTTTTTTATGCATCAGTATTCGGACAGAAATATTCACTAAAACATTGTCTTGATTATGCAAAACAAAGCAATAGCAATATAAAAATGGCTTACCTGGATTCAAAGGTAAGCGACGAAGTTGTTAATGAACAGATAGGCCGTGCCCTGCCGCAAATTAGCATCAGCGGGACAATTGACGACAAGCTCCTGATTCCGACTCAGATGCTGCCGGGTGAAATTGCAGGTCGCCCGGGGACTTTTGTGCCCGTTAAGTTTGGAACGCAGTACAGTGCAACTGCCGGAATTTCGCTGACGCAGAAAATCTACGACCCTTCGCTTGGCGTGGCACTGAAGGCCGCGAAGCTCAGCCGTGAACTGTCCGAGCAGAATGTCAGAAAGACTGATGAACAGACGCTTTATAACGTCAGTGCGGCTTTTTACAGGGCGCTGGTTGTAAAAAAACAGTTAGATAACCTTAAGGTAATTCTGTCAGTTTCTCAGAAGAATCTGGATGCCACACAGCAGAAATATGAAAACGGCCTGGTAAAAAAGATAGAAGTCGACAAAATTAAAGTCACCTTCAACAATACAAATTCACAGGTAAACCAGATTGAACTGGCCTATAAGCAGGCCCTGAACAACCTCAAATTCACCATCGGAATGCCGGTTGACAGCACAATTGCGCTTACTGACGACCTGCCGGATGAGCTTTCGGCTTTGCCTGAGGCTTCCAACAGCAAGGATTTTGTTGAAAGCAGAATTGAATATCAGATGCAGCAGTCGACAATCTCTCTTTATGAAGCCGACAGGCAGAACAACATTGCGGCTTATTACCCAAGTTTGTCTTTTTATGCAAACTATAATTACGCAGCGCAGCGTTCTGAATTTGATTTTCTCAAGGGAGGCAAGGACTGGTATACGAACTCATCAATCGGGGTTCAGCTTTCTGTTCCCGTTTTCTCGGGCTTTCAGAGGTATGCCAAGGTGCAGGAATCTGAGTTGAACCTGGAAAAAGCAAAAGAAAACCTGAAGCTGACCGAACAGTCGATAATGGTCGAGCTGTCAAATTATTACATACAGTACCGCAATGCCATAGACAACATCAAGAATGAAAAGGAAAACCTGGAACTGGCAGAAAGCGTTTATAAAAACACACAGGCTGAATTTTCGCAGGGAGTGAGCTCCTCAATGGATCTGATTCAGACAGAAAGCACGCTGCGTGAAACTCAGAATAATTATTTTTCCAAACTTCTGAACCTTTATATAGCCAAGCTGGATTTGGAAAAGTCCAGAGGAAATCTCATTAATTTTCTAAACAATATTAAGTGATACAACATGAAAAAAATAATATCTATCGTAGTAGCTTTGATTATAATCGGTCTTGCTGCAGTAAGATTACATGCAAACCGTGAAAATATAGTTTCCCAGAAACAGAACATTGCAACTGAAGCTGTTTCCGTAAGCGTTGTCAACGTGGAGAGAAAATCATCATCTTTCACGCTGAACCTTACGGGTACATTGTATCCGTATAAGGAAGTTGACATTCCAGCCGAGACTTCGGGTAAAATCACCTCGCGCAAGTTCGAGCTGGGAGAATCCTTCAAAAAAGGAAGCGTCATTGCAACAATTGACGACAAGATCAAAAAGCTGACTTATGAATCTGCAAAGATCGATGCAGACAGGCTGAAGAAGGATTTTATGCGCATTGAGAATTTGTACAAGAAGGACATATCCTCGGAACAGGCGTACGATAATGCACGTATTGCTTATGAGACATCAAAGAATAAGATGGACGAGGCAGAAAGGCAGCTTTCCTATACAAAGATCACCGCGCCTATAAACGGAACGATTACAAAAAGGAATATTGAGGAAGGAGCTTATGTAAACGCAGGGACTCCGATTGCAACAATAATGGACATCTCGAAACTGAAGGTTAAGGTAAACGTATCCGAAACCAACGCTTATTACCTGCATAAAGGCGACAGGGTTAAGATCACAACGGATATTTATCCCGGTGCAACTTTTGAAGGAAGGATAAGCTTTGTAAGTCCTGAAGGCGATAACGCTCACAATTTCCCCGTAGAAATTGAGGTTACAAACAGCTCAAGGAACCCCCTGAAGGCGGGAACATTTGTAAACATTGAAGTTAACATAGGTTCTTCAGGAACAGGGTTATTCATTCCGCGTGAGGCACTTCAGGGAAGCATTAAGGACGCTAAGGTTTACGTTGCTTCCAACGGTAAAGCCGTACTGAGAAGTATTACCATAGGACGCCAGAACAGCAATTACCTGGAGGTAGTTTCGGGCTTGAGCGAAAGCGAGCAGGTTGTTGTAAGCGGACAGGTGAACCTTACGGACAATAAATCAATAAAAATTATCAATAATAACTAAAAAAACTATGACTATAACCGAATTATCTATAAAAAGATCGACACTCGTAGTTATTGTTTTTACGGCTCTCAGTTTACTTGGCATCATGTGTTATTCGCAGCTTAATTACGACCTGATACCAAAAGTAGACGTACCTATTGTAGCAGTAACTACTGTATATCCGGGAGCATCAGCCGGCGAGGTCGAGAACTCAGTGACCAAAAAGCTGGAAGA
This sequence comes from Ignavibacteria bacterium, assembly GCA_025612245.1. Lineage (GTDB taxonomy): Bacteria > Bacteroidota > Ignavibacteria > Ignavibacteriales > SURF-24 > JAAXKN01. The sequence continues at coordinate 3,800 of JAAXKQ010000021.1, read as the reverse complement.
TGCGCTCTCGGCGCTTGAGAACGTAAAGAGTATGAGTGCTTCCTCGCAGGAAGGATTGTCCGTTATCATAATGGAGCTTGTGGCAAATACAAATGTTGACCTTGCTCTTCAGGATGCACAAAGAAAAGTAAACGGCGTTCTTTATGAGCTTCCCGAAGACGCAAAGACGCCATCATTATTAAAATTCTCTACCGATGAGATCCCGGTCCTTAAGCTGGGTGTTTACGGGAAAATTCCCCCTACGCAGTTATACCAGCTTACCAAGGACCAGATCAAGCCGCAGCTTTCCAAGCTTGGCGGTGTAGGCCAGGTAACGCTTTTAGGCGGTGACGAAAGAGAAATCAGAATAAACGTAAACAGGGATAAGCTAGCCGCATACAAGATCTCAATAGCACAGGTCTTTGGCGCCGTAAGCAACTCAAACATGCAGTTTGCCACCGGCAAGGTTGAAGGAACCAAAAGTCAGTACACGGTTAGGCTTTCAGGCAAGATTGCATCCGTTGAACAGCTTGGAAACATCATTATTGCCCATACGGCCAGCGGCAGCGACATAAGGCTTTCCGATGTGGCGGAGATAATAGATGGTGTGGCAGAATATACGACTCTTAACAGAATAAACGGTGAGAACTCAATTGGTATCATGATTCAAAAGCAGTCGGATGCCAACTCTGTAATGGTTGCCGAGCTGGTCAAGGCTGAACTTAAGTCACTGGAGAAGCAATACACCTCTGCCGGAGTCAGGTTCGATATAGCATCGGACAACTCCGTTTATACGCTTGCTTCGGCTGATGCAGTAATGGAAGATCTTGGCCTTGCAATTATACTTGTTGCAATAGTCATGTTTCTGTTCCTGCATTCAATCAGGAACTCATTTATCGTTCTTGTATCCATACCTACGTCAATTATTTCGGTATTCACGGGTATGTACATATTCAATTTCTCGCTGAACATAATGACGCTGATGGCGCTTTCGCTTGTAATTGGTATCCTGGTAGATGACTCTATTGTGGTTCTGGAAAACATTTACAGGCACCTGGCAATGGGCAAGAGCAAAAAGAGAGCCGCGCTGGATGGTAGAAATGAAATCGGCTTTACCGCGGTGGCAATTACGATGGTTGACGTTGTGGTGTTTGTGCCTATGGCTTTGGTTTCCGGAATGATCGGAAACATCATAAGGGAGTTTGCACTGGTTGTGGTTTTCTCCACGCTGATGAGCCTTTTTGTTTCCTTTACGGTTACTCCCCTTCTGGCCTCCAGGTTCAGTAAAATTGAAAAGCTGACACGGGATACGCTGATGGGTAAAATTGCCCTGGGTTTTGAGGATTTGTACAAAAAGCTCGTAGTCTTTTATGAAACAGCCCTGCGCTGGGGCTTAAAGCACAGAAAAATCGTTTTTGTAACAGTCTTTGTACTTTTTATTTCATCATTTTCACTGCTGATCTTCGGTTTCATTGGAAGTGAGTTCATGCCTGTAAGTGACCGTTCGGAGTTCACGATACAGCTTGAGGGTGAGGCACAGAACAGCCTTCAGCAGACAAACATGCTGACCGAAAAAGTTGAAAAACTGCTGTATACAAAACCCGAAGTGACAAAAGTATTTTCCAACATCGGCTACTCCAGCTCCGGCATGGGAGGCAGCAGCGACCAGCAAAAAGCAGAACTGACGGTAAGCATCATCGATAAGACGAAAAGAAAATTCACCGTCGACCAGTATGCCCAAGACATAAAGCAGGAAATACTTAGAAAGATACCGGGATTAAAAGTAACCGCGGCAGCCACGAGCATGTTCGGAGGAGCAAGCGATGCCCCAATACAGATACTCTTGCGCGGTTCTGATATGAATGAACTTTACAAGACGGCAGACAAGGTAACACAACTGATCAAGAACGTTCCGGGTGTTAACGACATCAACCTTTCGGTAGAAAAGAGCAAGCCTGAGATTCACGTTTCTCTTGACCGCGATAAGATGTCTATGCTCGGGCTTTCTGTTGCAGACGTCGGAACCACGCTTCAGCTTGCATTTGCCGGAAATACAAACCTGCAGTATACTGAAGGCGGAACGGATTACGACATTAACGTAATGCTGGATAAGTTCGACAGGACAAAAATTGACGACCTGGGTTCAATTACCTTTGTAAATTCCAAAGGCGAGATGGTAGAGCTCAGGCAGTTTGCAAACATATATCAGTCGTTAGGTCCAAACAAGCTGGAACGTTACGGCAGGATGTCTTCATTAACCGTAAGGAGCCAGGTATTCGGAAGGCCTGTAGGAACCGTGGGCGACGACATCAAGAAGATTATTGCAGCTAACATCCATTCGAACAGTGTAACTATTGAATATATTGGTCAGCTTCAGCGCCAGTCGGAGGCTTTCACCAGCCTGCTTCTTGCGCTTGTTGCCGCAATTCTTCTGGTTTACTTTGTAATGGTTGTGCTGTATAACTCTTATCTATATCCTTTTGTGGTGTTATTCTCGCTTCCTGTAGCAATAATAGGAGCCCTTTTGGCTCTTGCTCTGGCGGGGCAGAATATTTCCATATTCGTGCTTATAGGTATAATAATGCTCATGGGTCTTGTGGCCAAGAACGCCATTCTGCTTGTTGACTTTACAAACAAGCTGAGAGAAGACGGCCGTTCTGTAGTTGAAGCACTGGTTGAAGCCGGAAAAGAAAGGCTAAGGCCTATTCTTATGACGACAATTGCAATGGTTATCGGTATGATTCCTCTTGCAGTTTCATCGGGCGCTTCCTCAGAAAGCAAAAACGGTCTTGCATGGGTAATCATAGGAGGACTTACAAGTTCGTTGCTCCTTACACTGATACTTGTACCATCAGTCTATATGCTGATGGAAAATGCAAAGGCAAAGTTTCAGAAGAAGTTTTCGCACAAGAAAGCTGAACCTGAAAAGATTGAAGAGGATGTTGTTGTAACCAGCACATTTGAAGAAGTATAAATTATACTTTTCCGGAGTACCCCCTTCCGGATTGGTAAAACAAAGCCCCGGTTTCGAATGAAGCCGGGGCTTTTTTGTAAGTTAAACACAGGCGGAATTCTTCATTAAGTTCAGCTCTGCCTTTATGGGCCTTTGCTTCCCTTTCTTCCTCAACCTTAGCCTCCGGTATTTTCTATGTGCGTTATTCCGGAGATGCTTTGCTTTTACATGGGGTGCAACTTCTGCCCTGAAATGTGTGTGTGTGTACCATAGACCCGAAGCTAAGGACCAGTCAAGAGAACAAATTCACATTTAACCGGTGCCCAAGCCCTTTTGTCCTATTTTATCTTTTGCATGTCTTTAGACATGACTGCCTGCTCACCGCTTAACTTAAATCTTCCGATCATCTCCTGCAGATTCACAGTAAGTCGGTTCAGGTCCTCTGCCGCCCTTGCAATCTGCTCTGTTCCGGCTGCACTCTGCTGTGTAACGGAAGATATGCCTTCTATGTTCTTTGAGATTTCCTCGGCTGCACCCGACTGCTCCTCGCTTGCTGCTGCAACCTGGGTTACTATGTCTGAGACGTTCTGGTTTTCTTTTAATATCTGAAGAAGTGACTGTGCAACGGCCTCGGTCAGCTTCATGCCTTCTTCTACTGCCCTTGAGGCCTCGTTCATCGATGTGTCTGCTTCAGTGGCCTCGTGCTGAATGGCCTTTATCGTCTCTGCAATCTCTTTTGTCGCCTTGGTGGTCCGTTCTGCAAGCTTTCTTACCTCGTCTGCTACTACTGCAAAGCCACGCCCCTGCTCACCGGCACGGGCAGCCTCAATTGCGGCATTTAAGGCTAAGAGGTTCGTCTGGTCTGCTA
>JAAXKQ010000020.1 GCA_025612245.1 Ignavibacteria bacterium | reverse complement strand
GCATTTTTAATTCACCCATGCTTAAATCCTCCATACTTATCGATATAGTTTATTATACTTCCTTATCCGTCTTTTCTTCAGTGTTAGCGGGAGCCGGTTCTTCAGCCGGAGCAGCCTCAGCCTGTGCGGCTTCAGCTTCCTGTGCCTTTGCAGCCTTGGTCTTTTCGATATATTCCAGAGCGAACTTATCCAAAACTATAGTTAAGAATCTGAGTACAAACTCGTCCAGCTGGTACATTCTTTCAAGTTTTGCTATCAGATCTGTTGGAGCAGCAAATCTAAAGATAACATAATAGCCGCTTTTTGTCTTATCTAAAGTATAGGCCAGTCTTTTTCTTCCCCACTTCTCAACTTCAAATATCTCGCCTCCGTTTACCCGGATCAGTTCAGAAATTCTGTTGATAGTAGCTTCGATCTGTTCTTCTTCGATGGCAGCATTAATAATAACTGCACTTTCGTAATGTTTCTTCTGCATTGTCCTGATTCACCTCCTTTGGACTATAGGCCCTTGCTGTTTGCAAGAGCAGGAGTTATATAATTAGTTAGTTAAATTTTATTTAATACTTATAATATACAATTTATTTTCCTGGTCCGGGCTCTTCGGTGTAATTTTCACGCTGAGGAAGATTCATTTTCCCCCGTTAGATCACTTCCCTGCCCGGAGGATTCCCTGGAAACCCTGCTGTAAAAGTCGAGCATCTTTTTAACGCCTCCCTTTATGTATTCTTCGAGCATGCTCTTTCCCTGCTTAAAGGTGCCTTCGAGAGCCTTAAATTCCTCTTCCGAGAAACTGTTCAATACATAATCTGCCATGCCGCCTTGCGGGAAATTCCGCCCTATGCCGATTCTAAGGCGGGGGAACTTATCCGAAGCCAGATGGTAGATTATAGAGTTAATGCCATTGTGACCACCGTCACCTCCTGAGAGCTTAACTTTAAGCTGCGCAAGGCTGAGGTTCAGGTCGTCATAAAGGACCAGAAAATCTTCAAGCGGCAGTTTATGTTCCCTGATAAAATCACTTGCGGCAACGCCGCTCAGGTTGACATAAGTGCTTGGCCTGATTAGTATAAACGGGGAACCATCCAATTCCCCTTCAGCAAAATAATAGCTTTTTTTTGAAGCCTTAAAAGTAAGATCAAACCTTTGGGCAAAATAATCGAGAAGCATAACACCAACATTGTGTCTGGTGTCAGCATAACGGCTCCCCGGATTTCCTATTGCAAAAACAGCCCGCAATTACTCTTCTTCTTTTTCAGCTTTTCCTTTGGCGATAACTTCAGGCTCGGCAGATGCAGCTTCACCCTCAGCAGCTTCTTTTTCAGCCCTTGGAGTTACTACTGAAACGATAACAGCATCAGGAGCATTCAGCACCGTTATATTCTCAAAGGCCAGATCCCTGGCGTGAATAGATTCGCCGAGGTTCAACTTCTCAATGTTAATTGACAGATGTTCAGGCATATCCTTAGGCAGGCATTCTATGTCCAGTTTATGGAGCACCTGCTGCAAGACACCGCCCTGCTTAATACCGGCAGCGTTACCCACCAGAAGAATAGGAACTTCAATTTCCATTGTATCTGTAGTGGTGATACCATGCAGGTCGAAGTGTACAACTTTGTCTGTAACAGGATCAAACTGTACGTCCTTCAGAACGCATGTAAGGCTGTCCCTGTCTCCTACTTTAAGGCTGACAATGTGAGCCTCAGAGGTATAGATGAGGGATTTAAGAGCCAATTCAGGCACTTCGATTAAAACAGGTTCCTGGCCTTTCGAATAAAACACACCCGGAACTACGCCCTGTCTTCTAAGCTGTTTATTCGCGCCTTTATTACTTTTTTGTCTTTCATTGGCATTTAATGTTATTTCTGCCATATCATCTCCAAGATATTAATTCAAAATTTCTTATCCTTTATCAATTTCAAAGAGCGAACTGATTGATTCGTTCCTATAGGTACGCCTAATGGCTTCGGCGAAGATTTCCGAGGCTGTTCTCACGGAAATTTTGCTTCCGTTCTTCGCAGCTTCGTCAAGAGGAATTGTATCGGTAACATAGAGCTTTGTAATTTCCGATTTTTCAATTCTATCCACAGCATCAGCCGAAAGCAAGGGATGAGTAACAGCGCCAAAGATTTCGAGAGCGCCTTTCTCCTTAAGGGCTTTAACGGCAGAAACAAACGTACCGCCAGTATCTATCAGGTCATCAACTATCAGAACATTTTTGCCTTCAACGTTTCCGATGATGTTCATTACTTCGGAAAAGTTAGGTTTAGGCCTTCTTTTATCTATAACCACGAGGCTGGCGTTCAGCCTTCTGGCATAGGAACGGGCCATTTTAATGCCGCCGATATCGGGTGAAACCACCACGAGGTTATCCTTGTTCTCCTTAAACAGACCGGAGAAAATAGGAGAAGAATAGAGGTGGTCGAAGGGGATATCGAAGAAACCCTGAATCTGAGCCGCATGCAAATCCATTGTAATTACCCTGTCGGCGCCGGCAACAGTGATCATGTTGGCCACAAGTTTCGAAGTAATTGAAACCCTGGGCTGATCTTTTCTGTCCTGACGTGCATAGCCGAAATATGGAATAACTGCCGTAATTCTCTTAGCCGATGCCCTCTTTGCAGCATCGATCATGATAAGCAGTTCCATCAGGTTTTCAGCCGGAGGGTTAGTTGTCTGAACAATGAAAACATCCCGGCCCCTGATGTTTTCTTTATATTTAACCCAAATCTCACCGTCGCTGAATCTCTTAAGGTCAAGTTCACCTAAAGTCATCCCAAGATGAGCCGCAATTTTCTCCCCGAGCTTTGGGTTAGAGCTGCCGGAGAATATTTTAAATTCTATTTCGGACATTTTTCTGTCAAGTTTTTGAAAATCTCACAAAGGAAATTCTAAATATACGTAAAACAAAAGGGTAAGTCAACATTGCCAAAGAGCATGAATTTAGCGCCAAGACATTGAATTCCCGTTAATTAATGGTATTTTTCTCAGGCTATCGGACCTTACTCTGGACAAATACCGCCCCGGAGCCTTAAGACTTATTTTTTCTAAAAAGAAATATAATTACAATTACTAAAACAGCAAATGCCAATGTGTATATCCACACCGGGGTCTCCTTCAGCTTGAAGGGCCTGTATGTGGCCGTGATTGTCTTTCCCATGCCGATCTCAGAGAGCTTGTAGCGCCAGGTAAGCCTGTTCTTGCTGATTTCCTGTGCATTGTGTGTAATAATGTCGCCCGGCAGGTAATAGACATACGTTACGCTAAAGGAAGCTGCATCCACACCAAATCCGGTGGCAACAGGAGGGATAAACTGAGAGAATATCTTCTGCCCGGCTGCACCGTTCTTAATGGAGAAATTTGCCTCCTTGAAGGCTTTTGTATTGTTTAGAGAGTCCAGATGCTGAAATGTAAACTCCACTTTTGCATGAATAGTAGTATCGGAACTATCTGCATAGACTTCAATTTTGTCGATTTTTACGTATTTTGACGCAAATTCGCCCTTTATTGAGTCCGGATTAAAAATGCCTACCTGTTTTACAAACAGGGAATCCTGGGAATTTGTGTTCTTCATCCAGTAATGGACGAACATATTGCCCGAGCCATCGGTCTTAACTGTGGTTTCCTGGTAATAATTAAGGCAACCATTTAAAAATAGAGTTGTATAAATTAACAGCGCAAATAATTTACGATTCATATATCCTGCAAAAAAGTTATTGGCAAAAATAGCTATTTTTAGGATATTATTGCAATAAGCAGTACAAATTGTTTTCACTAACTTTTCCAGAACGGGAAAAATCGTTATTTTTGCAGTAATTATTTTTAGAAAAGAGGTTAATAATGCCGACGTACGATTATAAATGTACAGAATGTGGATATGTTTTTGAGCATTTTCAGAAAATGACCGATGAGCCCTTAAAGAATTGCCCCCAGTGCAAGGGAAAGCTGAAAAGACTCATTGGACCCGGCTTGGGCCCGATCTTCAAGGGAACAGGCTTCTATGAAACAGACTACAAACACAAAGGAAACAGCTCAACATCCAACAAGTAGCCTTCTTCGGGGTTTGAAGAAACATGCCTCTTCCCCATTTATAAAACAAAATTAAACATTTAATTGGTGCTGCGGGCATAAATGCCGCAGCACCAATTCCCCACCTCCAAATTAGACAAAAAGCAGTTTTACACTTCATTCCCAAAATCTTCCTGAATATTAAGCCCCCTCAGGACAATTTCCTTCTCCTGAAATGTTTTACCCGAGGCCGTGGGGCAAATCAATTGGAATTGCCATTAACCACGGGCTTGGATAAAATAAATTGTTGTTTGTCTTAGAACTTAAGGAGGAATTATATGAAGGCGCTTGTTTTCCACGGCACCGAAGATGTCAGGGTCGAGGTGGTAAAAGACCCGGAAATAAAGAATTCCGGGGACGTAATTGTAAAAGTCTCTTCAACGGCAATTTGCGGCTCTGACCTCCACCTCTACGACGGATACATCCCGACAACAGAAAAGGGGGACATACTCGGGCATGAGTTCATGGGCGAGGTCGTAGAAAGAGGAAACGACGTTAAGAGACTGAATATCGGCGACAGGGTTGTGGTTCCTTTCCCTATTTCTTGCGGACAGTGCTTCTACTGCAAGCAGCAGCTTTATTCACTCTGCGACACCAGCAACCCGAACCGGAAAATGGCCGAAAAGGTCTACGGATACTCGCCTGCAGGCATCTACGGCTACTCACACATCTTCGGCGGGTTTGCCGGCGGACAGGCCGAGTACGTACGCGTTCCGTATGCAGACGTCGGTCCGATTAAAATTGAAAGCGCACTGACCGATGAACAGGTTCTCTTCCTTTCAGATATATTCCCTACCGGATATATGGCCGCCGAAAACTGTGAACTGGCCGGCGGTGAAACCGTTGCCATCTGGGGATGCGGCCCCGTAGGACAGCTCGCAATACAGAGCGCTTTCCTCTTGGGCGCAGGCAGGGTCATTGCAATTGACAGGGTGCCTTACAGGCTCCAGATGGCAGAGCGCCTCAGCAAGGCCGAAGTAATAAACTATGAAGATGACAAGAATGTCCTTGAAAGAATCAAGGATATGACCGGCGGACGCGGACCCGACCGCTGCATTGATGCTGTTGGCATGGAATCGCACGGCTCCGGACTCATGGGATTTTACGACAGGGCCAAACAGGCTGTAAGACTGGAAACGGACCGCCCGACTGCCTTAAGGGAGGCCATACAGGCCTGCCGCAAAGGTGGCGTTATCTCGGTTGCCGGCGTATTCGGCGGAGTTGCAGACAAGATCCCCCTGGGAGCTGCTTTCAATAAGGGACTGACTTTCAGGATGGGACAGACACACGTGCAGAAATATATGGCTCCGCTGCTAAAGCTTATCGGGGAAGGGAAAATAGATCCTTCCATGATTATAACGCACCGTCTGAAGCTTGAAGACGCCCCGAGAGGCTATGCGATTTTCAAGAACAAGGAAGATAACTGTGTAAAGGTAGTTCTGAAGCCTTAAGAATAACCTGAACTAGTTTTTTTAAGACGTTTTTTAAGAACCGGCACACGTGCCATTCCGGTTGGAAGAAAGCCCCTCGGCCGGTTCTTTTTAAGCCCTTTGTTAATAACTATAGTATGCCAAAACCCAGTATGAGCCTTATGGCTCCTAAGAATACTGCCACCAGGCAGAGATACATTCCAAAGGTTGCCGGCCTGTTCGGCTCCCCAGGCTTTGCATTTTTCCTCGTAATATAGCTTACAATAAGCCCTATAAATGCAAAGGGGATGTTAACCCAATTAAAAGCACCCAGACAGGGGAACAACCCGACTATAAAACCCAATATTGCCACGATTCCCCATGCAAAACTGATAACCTGCATTTTTACCTCATATATAATTGTAATAGTTTTTCCGTCTCCCGGGGAAAAATAACAGACTGATTTTACCCGGTAAAATGTGACGATAAACTGGCTTTTTAGGACCAAATTAAGACAGACGCAGCCAATATTTACCGCCTTATGAAAGACTTTCCTCTGAATATCACGAATAATAGAAAAACGAGCTGATTTAGGACTAGTAAAATATAAAGCGCCACGGACTGGCGGTTAAAGCTGCCGGCCACATTTAAGTTGCCCCTGGAAATCTCAATAAAAGCCCTGGTCATGCCGCACAAAGGGCATTGCCCAAGTCCGAGCCTTTTACTTTCACAAACAGGAGTAAGACTTAAGAGAGTACTTTCAGGCAGAATAACCGGCGCAAGCAGTATAAACAACACTACAAAGCTCACAACCGCCCAAGCGGTAAATAGCCCCTGCCTGAATTCCCTTTGAATCATCTAGATCACTTCAATTGTGGTTATATAATATAAACCTATCCTGATTTATTTTCACTACCGCCGGGGAAATAAATTTCCGGGATAGCTTTTCAGAGCCAGAGCAATTACACCGGGAACAGGCCCCATAAAGAAAAAGCTATGCAAAGGTAGAGATGGGTCCTTTTCTTCAGGCACAGGCAAAAAGTATTTATGATAAGAAAAATATTAGGAAATTTCAAAAAATCTTTTTTATTATAATTATTAGAGGGCAAGTGAAACAGCATATTTCTCTGCTGGCTGAAAAAGCCAGTCCGGCATAAAACATTTTTTTTATTGAAGTGAATACAAACCCGTTATAATGCCATCATTTGTGTTTGAATTGAATTAAACCAGAACCGATTATTTATGCATTTTAGTAAAGGAGGGCAAGATGCTGTATTTAGCAGTAATACTGGCTGTCGTGATTTCCTTTGTTCTGGGCGCTGTGCTGGTTTATGTACGTTTCAGCTCAAGACAGGCAAAGATTCACAATCAGTACTTCCGTGAACTGCAGGAGAACTATAATCTTGAGCTGCAGAATAAATGGCTCAAGGAGTCTCTCCAAAAACTAAACCTATTATAAATGCCTGTTAGCGCCAAGGCGTTATTTTCTGCAGAAGCGCAATTGCCCCTTGCAGCTCCTGGAAATGCTGCAGGAGGTTTTCTTTTTTCTCTCTTCTTCTTCGCAGGGCCGCCCATAGGAAAAGCATTGTGCTTTAGAGCACAATGACACCTCAGCTAAATATTTATTTCGGGAGAAGATCTTTTAATATGACGAACAAAGAGTTTTTACTGAAAGAATACAGAAATGCCCTCCGCAAGGGTTACTTTCATTACGCCTGGGTCATACTGCAGAATCTGCAGAAGAAAGCCAGCCGCGAGAAGTTAAATGTTGAGTTTTCAAACCTGTATGTCGACGAAGACGGGTTCTTATTTTCCATCTGATAACTTGCTTTTTTCCCATTCATCCTGCAGCATGCTCATTCTGTATAGGCTCCAGTACTCGTTTCCTATCTTACGTACATCCCTGTGCAGGCCCTCACGAATAAAGCCTGCTTTCTCATAACAGGCAATTGCAGAAGTATTGAAGTCGAATACGTTCAGTTCTATCCTGTGCAGGTCCAGTTCCTTAAACCCGATGTCCAGTATTTTCCTTATCATCTCCTGCCCTATTCCCTTTCCCCTCAGGGTTTCCGGGCCTACAAGCACACGGCAGATGCAGGCCGATCTGTTTTTCCTGTCGATGCTGTTAAGTTCAATGTGCCCGATTCTCTTTTTGCTCAATGAATCTTCAACCGTAAAGATAAGTCTCGAAGCCTCCGTGACCTCAGCTTCATGAAGATAGTTCTCAAGCTGAAAAACAGTAAGAGGAAATGTAAAAATTGTACCTGCCCACTGGTATAAAAGTGCCGGCGATCTAATCCAGCCTATCAGTCCGGAGAAATCTCCCCTTGTAAATTTCCTCAGCTCAATCATTCACTTTCTTTTCATTTAGTGATTTATTCAGCTAAATTTAATATTTTACATCCATATTTCAAATCACAATCCTGAAAAACAAATGAACAACAGAACACTTCAGAGAATCGTGGGGCTGCTGGTTTTTGTAACTGCTGCTGTCATTTACTTTTTGACCGTACAGCCTTCAGTATCATTCTGGGACCCGGGGGAAATTGCCTCGGCATCGTACTCGCTCATGGTACCTCATCCTCCGGGAGGACCGATGTGGCTCATAGTTGGCAGGCTTTTTTCTATGATCCCTTTTGCCGGAAATATCGGGCTCAGAATTAATTCACTTTCGGTCATTGCCAGCTGCTTTGCAGTAATGCTGCTTTACCTGGTTGCAGTAAAAATAATTGAAAGCTACAGGTCCAGGGAATATAAGAGCAGTTCCGAGGCTCTTCTTACTTACTTACCCGCAGCCACTGGTGCCCTTGCGTTTGCCTTCTGCGACACCTTCTGGTTCAACGCTCTTGAGGCAAATTACTTTGCCGTAAGCACCCTTCTTTACTCTCTTGTCGTATGGCTAATGATGCTATGGCATGAAAGGTACAATTCACCGGATAATGAAAAGTATATCATACTGATGGCCTACATAATAGGAATTTCAGCAGGCGTGCACCTGATGAGCATGCTGGCAATTTTAACCTTTGTAGGCGTTCTCGTCATGAAAAAGTATGTCACAGACGAAGTCATGTACAAAAAAAGTGCCTACATCTTTCTTATTCACCTGGCAATTCTGGCAGTTGTGGCACTTGGGCTCTGGGCATCACAGACAGCCTCAAATCCTCCCTCGCCTGATGAGTACCAGGAATTCGACTCGAAGTTCAAATGGATAATGGCCGGTATTTCGGTCATCTTCATTGTCATATTCAGAGACAGGATTTTTAACAGAAGCTCATTTTACATGCCCCTTATTGCCGGAGCAATTGTGCTTGCAATTGCATACCCTGGCATGGTGAAATATTTTCCGGCCCTGCTTCTTGCCATCTTCGGCCCCGATCCATTAGTCAATGCGGGTGTTTACCTAATCATACTTGCAGGACTGGCTTACCTTTCCTACTGGGCCATAAAAAAAGGGAAGGCGCTGCTAAACTTATCCGCCTTGTGCCTGCTGTTTGCCCTTATTGGTTTTTCAACTTATTCAATGATCATCATCAGGGCAACTCAGCAGCCCCCAATGAATGAAAATGATCCGCAGAGTTTCAAGGAGCTCGATTATTATCTTGGACGTGAACAGTATGGCGACTTCCCGGCATTCAAGAGAAGATTCTCCTCGGATCCGAACCAGCAGGCAATCTATACACAGTATAACAGCGACCTGGATTTCCTCTGGAGATATCAGATCAACCACATGTATAACAGGTACGTCCTCTGGAATTTCGTCGGGCGTGAATCCTACCTACAGGATTCCGGCGTAGACTTTAAGGATTACTTTGCCATTCCTTTTATTTTCGGACTTCTCGGACTTTATTTTTATTTCCGGAAGGACTGGAAGATGGCCTCGGCATTTTTGATTCTCTTTGTCTTTATGGGCTATCTTATCGCCTTTTACCAGAACCAGCAGGAGCCACAGCCAAGAGAAAGGGACTATTTCTACCCGGGAGCGCTTTTCGTCTTCTGCCTCTGGATTGCAGTTGGCGTAAAGGAGGTAATGGAAATTATAAGAGAAAAATTACGCGACCGGCCTTACAAAAATGGCGCGGCTTTCGCTTTCCTGGCGCTCGCATTCCTGTTCATTCCTGTACGTATGATCCAGGTAAATTATTTTACACACGACCGCTCGCATGACTGGGTCCCGTGGGATATGTCCTACAACCTCCTGCAGAGCTGCAAACCCAATGCAATTCTCTTTACTAACGGTGATAACGACACCTTCCCCCTCTGGTTCCTGCAGTACGTTGAAGGCGTCAGGCGTGACATCAGGATTGTAAACCTGAGCCTTGCAAATACGGACTGGTACATAAAACAGCTCAAGCATACAGAGCCCTACGGAACAGCCAGCATCAACTTCAGTCTTACAGACGAACAGATAAACGGAATCGAGCCGATGCAGTGGGAACCGCAGAATATTGCAATTCCAGTAGACCAGAAGGCAATAAGAGACTATGGCGTAACCGACACCACCGTCTTAAGAACGGGCAGAATTACATTCAGGATGAATAACACACTGCAGTACGGTAACGTCAAGGCAATCAGGGTTCAGGATGTAGTCGTAAGAGACATCGTCATTTCAAATTCCTGGGATAGGCCAATCTATTTTGCAGCTACCACACCACGCGACGCCAAGATAGGCCTTGACGACTACCTTCAGACCGAAGGTCTTGCATCAAGACTTTTGCCTCAAAAGGGCCTAAGGGGAATGGAAGACATAAATGAACCTGTAATGCGCCGGCAGCTCCTGGAGCAGAATCCGTCTTATTCCACCACTTACATGCCCGGCTTCAAGTTCAGGGGAATAAATCAGAAGGGAATATTCTACGACGAAACACACCTGAGGATGATCCAAAGCTGCAGGATACCTTTCCTACAGCTGGCATACTACTATACAAATGTGGCTCACAATAACCCAATGACTTTAAGCACGCTGGATGCCATGGAGAAGTCAATTCCACGGGATTTAATCGAGATAGACTACAGGAGCCTCTACGACATTGCAAACCTCTACAGGGCTGCAGGCTCACAGGAAAAATTCAGGCAGATAGGACGAAAAGTAGAGTCTGAAGCCTTGAAGGAACTGGACCTTCTGAGCACTAACCCGCAGGCTGCAATCGAAGTGTTCAGAATACTGGAGGACCTGTACATAAACCTGAAAGAATACGACAAGGCTATTAACCTGCTTCAGAGACTTCAGAGCTATTATCCGGAGGATACGACAATTAAAGCTGAGATGTTAAGGATAGACAAATTAAGACAAACTCCTTAAAAATTAAAGAAGGCTGCCTTTTCACAGGGCAGCCTTCCTTATTTGATGATTTCCGGCAAAGGCACTTTCCTGCAATAAAGACTGATTCGATATAAAATGTTGATCTTTGCCATATGATTTTCAGACTTGTTTTTTATATATTGCGTAAAAGATACAATTTACATGTACACACAGGGCTTGAGCCATGAAAATTCTTAGCACTTTTCTCCTCGTTTTTGCTTTGCTGTTTGTATCGTGTTCATCGTCAAAAGACTCTGCCCGGGGTGTCAAGACAGTTAAGGGCAGGGTTTTCGTGGTTGGAAATTCTCCATTTACACGTATGGCACTTCAGACAGATTCCACTACCGTCTACCTTCTTGACTGCAGTGATGAAATCCGGAAACAGCTTTCCTCTCACCAGGGAAAATTTGCAGAAGTCTCCTATGAGGATACCGTTCAAACACCGCAGGGAAAGACGCTTAAGGTCATTGAAGCAACCCTGATTCCAGGAAAGCAGTAGGACACATTCCTCTCTGGTTTCATGGTAGAGAACAAAGTACTAATTAATCTTTTAACATTGCCGATAATTAAATTTATTACCACAAGACAGCAATAAAATTATTATGCTGTAAAACTGTTTTGATTAATAATTAACCCCAGACAAAGAGGTACACACATGCGACTTTTTTCCACACTCATTCTCTTGACGCTTTTGTCATTATCTCCTGCTTTTGCACAACTCCGTTTCCCCGTGCCGGGTAACCCCTCACCGGGTAGCTACCCCATAGACGGGACGCATCTGCTTGACGAGCAGGAAAGACAGGTCAGGCAGTATATTAGAGAGCACCCCGATGACATGAAAAAGCTGAAGTTAAGCAAGACCGCAGCATGGAATTTCGCAGTCGGTTCCTCAAAGGCCTGGTACACACAGGATCTGACTAAATCCCAGAGCTTTTACCTGGTGCCTTCAACCTGCCGCAAAGTCGGACAATACTGCTATATTTTCGTGGAAGACGCAATCTGGGGAAGCCGCGTAAACCAGGCAGCTGTTGATTCAGTGTCTGCTTACTTCGACAAAAAAACTCCTGCAAACCCATACAAGGGCATTTATCAAAGTGACGTTGATGCTTTTGGAAGCCCGTTTGACGTAGATAACGACCCCAAGATTATCATTCTTATTGAGGACATTAAAGATGGATACAATGGAGGCGGATACGTAGCAGGATACTTTACCGGCTACAATGAAACCTCACAGGCATTCAGCAATCGCGCCGAGATATATTACCTGGATGGAAATCCGGGACTTGGGACAAACCCGGACAATTCACTCAATATGAACAGCCTGTATCAGGCAATTTCCACGACGGCCCACGAGTTCCAGCATATGATCTTCTGGAACTACCACCAGTCCTGGGAACAATCCACTTTCATTAACGAAGGCTGCTCAATGCTGGCAGAAATTAATGCAGGCTTTACGGCACGCAGCCAGTCGGGGCAGTACGGATACAACAGCGAAACAAATTATTTCCTCATGGGCTGGAGAGATGTTGGTGACGACAACAACCTGATTGATTATTCCAGGGCATCCAGATTCTTCCTTTACCTGAGAGACCAGTTTGGAATGGGAATCTTCAAAAAGTTAGTCACTTCATCCAAGTTTGGATACCAGTGTTTTAATGATGCACTTACACAGATGGGATCGCCTCTTCAACTTTCAGACGTCTATACAAATTTTATGATCGCCAATATTGTCGACGACAGGTCGATTAATGCTGCTTATGGATATAACTATTCCGGTTTGCCTAAACCTACCGGAACAGTGTACTTTAACCCAAATGCTTCTTCATCAGGCAGCCTGCCTGATCTGTCAGGTGATTACCTCACCTTCAGCAACGGCTATAACCTGAATATAACTTTCACTTCAGGCAGCAGCAGTCTCAGGGTAAAGGCATTCGAGAACGGCCCTTCAGGCAAAAAAGTAGTTGACGTTCCCATAAATACCCCCTTCAGCGTGCCCGAGTTTGGAGGTGGATATAAGACGGTCACATTTGCCGTTGTAAGCCCTTCCTTGAGTAACGACGGGAACGGTACGACAACTTATTCTTTTAAGTCCACAGGCGGAGTCAACAGTACAATGGAATTAAAGTGGGACGACTCCGAACCTACGGGCTATTATAACTTTGGTGCCGGAGATAGCATATGCGTTACTTTTGATCCAGTTAAGGGCGGACACCTGGATTCGATAAGAGTCGCACTGGGCAGCGCCGGCACAATTACCGGAGGCGTCTGGGAAGCCAGTGGACTGGTAAGACCTACACCATTCGGGAAAAAACTGGCCTACCCCATCACTGCAGCCAGCACGGTAACTCCTTCAAAGCCATATCCTGTTCCGTTTAAGAACTGGAAAGGAATTGACCTCAGATCCTTTAATATCACTACCGACAAGCCCTTTGCAGTTGGCTTTGTCTTTGGGAAAAATCCACTGGAAGCAGGTATCATGGTAGCCGATCACATAGGGGAGGATCCATATAACAGCTACACATACTTTACACCCACAGGATATTCAAGCAACTGGTATTACCTGAGTTCAAATTCCAATTCCAACGCTGTTGCAATTTACCTCGTAAGAGCTTATATAAGCCTCGAGCCCACAGATGTTGTCGAAGAAAAAGGTTCTGGAATTCCCACGAAATACTCTTTGTCGCAAAACTTCCCGAATCCTTTCAATCCCGTTACTAAAATCAGGTACCAGATCCCGGTCTCGGGATTCGTAACATTGAAAGTTTACGACATGCTGGGTAATGAAGTGAGTAGCCTTGTAAACGAGGAAAAATCTGCCGGTGAATACACAGTAAGCTTTGACGGCAGCAGACTCGCTTCCGGCGTTTATTTCTACAAGCTCACACAGGGCAGTTTCACAGATACAAAGAAACTCATTCTGATGAAGTAACTCAGGTTGGTTGAAACTGTGGTGGTTTATTTCTTAAAAAAGGCCTTGAGAGAATAACTTTCTCAAGGCCTTTTTTATTTTGAAGCAACAACTACCAGATCCTGTGAATTGTACTTTTCAAACTTCTGAAGGGCAAGCCCGCCATAGAATTTTACCTTCCTTAGTCCATTATCTTTCAGTAGTCTTAAAAATTCATCTTTTCTATGCGGGTAGAGTTTAGTCGTAAAAAGCTCCCTTTCCGAGGGCTTATCTTTCTTAAATTTCAGTATGTTGAAGTTGAGGCTTTCAGGCATGAAGTCGTAGAAACGTATAAAAACTTCGCCATTCATTTCCGTAATGTTTATAATGCGGTTATCTTCCTTCAGTATCCGGCTGTAGTTAAGTATCTGAATTACTGCTGTTCCCCGGCTATTGAGCAATTCCGAGATTTTTTTTACTGCCACTGAAAGCCTCTCAGGCGGCAGGTTTGCAAGCGTGTTGCCTAGAGAAAATGTAACGTCGAACCTGCCTGAAAATCTTTTCGGAATTCTGTCTATAGTGCTTTTAACAAACTGCACGTCCAGAGCCGCCTCAGAGGCATTTTCCCCTGCCTTTCGAAGCATCCCTTCCGACTGGTCAAAAGCCGTCACCTTAAGTCCTTTCAATGCAAGCGACAGGGAGTCAAGCCCGCTTCCGCACCCCAGGTCGGCTGCCGTTTTAACTGAATCAGGCAGGAATTTATTCAGGACAGCTTTCCTTCTTTCAAGAGCCGCCTTAAAGCCGATCATATCGTCGTAGAAAGATGATATGCTGTCGAAAAATGTTTCATTGGTTTGTCTTGTCATCTTACGGCCTTAATTTTTCCGTTTAGGTTATTTAATTCGGCCTCGGAGAATACTTCCTGAATTCTAGGGAAAAGCTCGCGCTCTTCTTTTCTTATGTGGCCTTCCAGGAGCCTTCCTAAGTAATCCAGCTTTTCTTCCAGAAGGCCTCCTCCTTCCCTAAGGCTTTCAATCTGCAATTTGATCTTTTTATGCTCTTCCATAATCTCTAAAAAAAGGCTGTCAAGAAGGGCATCCCTTCCTTTTACAAACGGATAAAGGAGCTTTTCTTCGGCCTCAAAGTGAAGTGCAAGGTCGCTTTCATAGAATTCAAGGGCACGCCTTGCTTTCTCCTCAGAGCTCATGGTGGGCAGGCTTTCAGTGCGGAGCGTACTTTTCTTTAAGGCCTGCGCTAGTTTAAGCGCGTGATGATGGTCGTGCGACAAAGGCACCAGTGATTTACTTCTTGGCATAATGTTATTGGCTGAATAATTTTAGTTAACTTACCCCTAATTTGAAATTTAATCAAAGAAAAATCAATTCATTGATTTAAGCTTACCCACTATGTCGCTTATGTCCTTATTGAGCCCTTCATGCTGAAGGACCACTTCGCCTTCTTTATTCAATACGTTTATAAGGTTACTGTGCGTATAATCGCCCTTGGAGTCTCTTTGATATTTGAAGCCCAGGACTGCGGCAAGGCTTCTGATGTCACTTTTGCTTCCGGTCAGGAGTTCCCAGCGCGAAAGCTCCAGCCCCTGTCTTTTGCTGTATTCAAGCAAAGTCACCGGCGTATCCCTTTCGGGATCAATTGAAACGAGGACAAATCTGACGTCACTTTTATCGGCGACCGACTTTTCAATCTTTCTCATGTCGTTTACAATCAAAGGGCATGCATACGTACAGCTCGCAAAAATCATGGACAAAACGACCTTATGGCCTTTTAGGTCTCCAAGACTGAGCTTTTGTCCCAACTCATTTTTCCATACTGAAGACAGCTGGTACACAGAGTTACTGCTATAACCCGCGCTGCCTTCTTCCATCTTTTCAGAACAGCAGGAGGATATTTTAGCATCCACCTTTTTTAATCCCGGAAGCGTTTGTACGGAGTCTTTTTTTTCAGAGTGTTTCTCAGCAATAACCACAGAACCCCATGAATTATTCAGCGCAAAATAACCTGTCAGCCCAAGAATAAGAAGAGCCGCAGGCAGAGTAATCATCATTATTTTTTTCATCCTATTTTCTCCCTGATTTTTAATTTGCATCTTTTGCACAGCGGAAGCCAAGGTCGTAGAGCGCGTAGTCGGCCTTAAGGCCGTTACGGAAGGCAAACCTCAGGAACGCTGCATAGTTTGCAGGGTCGCTGCTGTTTACGACGCCGCTCCCGCAGAATAAACCCGATTCATTCCCGTCCCCGCCAAGCCCCCCGGCTATGATGCCGTTAAAGTCATCCACCCATTCAAAAACAAGTCCATGCATGTCATAGATTCCGAACCTGTCCGGCTTTCCCACCCCTACGGTACCTGCTCTTTGAGGCTTCGGAGTCAGATACCACTCGAGAATTTTCTGGTTGAGCATCTTATCTCTTAGAGAAGATTTTGCCCCGGGCAAGGCAACAAATTCCCATTCGGCAACCGTAGGCAGGCGCTTCCCTTTCCACTCAGCATAGGCCTTTGCGGCAAACCAGGATACGTTTGTTACAGGACTATTTGGAGTGGCCCCCGGTCCTAATTCCAGGTCATCTTTCCAGTGCCTTAAGTACGTGCTCCCGGCAAAAATTCTTTTTACCTTTGAGCGCTGCCACGCCGGGTTTGCCTTTACAAACTTCAAAAACTCGGCATTCGTAACAGGAAAGGCATCCATGTAAAACGGCTTTACCTTTACGGGAACCAGGGACTTATCATCTTTCCAGAAAGGAATATACCTGCCTCCTTTTACAAGAACCATCGAAGACTTTTGGTGAGAAAACTGGTCTTTATTGTCCTTTGCAGTCATTACATTTGACGCCGTTATAAGAAGAGCAAACACGACATATATAACTTTCATCAATAATAATTTTTTCTTATGTATACTATCTTCAGACACTTTACTTTCCTCTTACCCTCTTTACTTCTTCTACGCTAACCATATCGCCTTTGTTTCCAAAGCTGTTTCGTATGTAACTCACAACAGCCGCAATCTGCTGATCGGTCAGGCTCAGCTGAGGCATTGTGTTGTTATAGGTTTTCCCGTTTACAGTAACTGGGCCTGTTAAGCCGTGCATAGCAATACGGATACTTCTTTCCTTATCGGCCATGAGGAAATCGCTTTTGGCCAACGGCGGAAATACGTTCGGAATCCCCTGTCCGTTTGTCTGGTGGCAGGAGACGCAGTTTTGTGCAAAAACCTGCTGTCCGGTTGCCATAAGACTCTTCGCATCCATCGGAGTTGCCCCACCTTGCTTGCCGGAGACCGGTTCATTGCCCACGGGGATGTTTCCGCCAGGAGCAGCCTGCTGAATGTTTCCTTCTTCTTTTTCCGTACTGCCCAGGTAAATTTCATCGGATTGCTTACCCGAATAAATTGTTTTATTCTCAGCTCCTTCAACAACCAGCTTACCCACGCAGCCCTTGCTCTGTGCCCTGAAATAGGAGTGATCCACCAGAGTGTAGGTTCCAGGCACCTCCAGCTTAAACTGCAATATTGAAGTCCCTCCGGCAGGTATCAAGGTAGTCCCGACATTTTTCTGCGTCACGAGTGATCCGCCCTGCATATGGACCTCGTCAAAAATTTCACCGATTAAATGAAACGACGAAACGAGATTGGGCCCCCCGTCCCCTATAAAAAGCCGCACCGTCTGCCCAACCCCCGCCTTAAGAGCCCTGTCGCCAAGAAGAGATCCTACTTCACCGTTAAAAACCACGTATGATGGATTTTCATCCACAGCTTTCTGCATATCAAACATCTGCAGCCCCGGATCTCCAAAATTCCCCTGCGTATAGAATTCACTCTGCATTACATAATACTCGCGGTCTACCCTGGGCAACCCTTCCTTTGGCTCAACCAGTATCAGTCCGTACATGCCGTTTGCAATATGAAGACCTACAGGAGGAGTTGCGCAGTGATAGACATAAAGCCCCGGATTAAGCACCTTAAAGGAAAATACCGAAGTATGCCCCGGAGCCGTATTGGACGATTCTGCGCCGCCTCCGGGTCCCGTTACAGCGTGCAGATCGATGTTATGAAGCATTGTGCTTCCGGGGTGATTGTGCAGGTGGAACTCAACCAGGTCACCTTCTCTTACGCGTATGAATTTTCCTGGTACCTTTCCACCGAAAGTCCACTTATTATAGGTTACTCCATCAGCCAGGCGGGAAACAACTTCTTTTACTTCGAGGTTAACTATAACCTTTGTAGGATAGTCTCTTGTAATAGGAGGCGGAACATAGGGAGCATCGGTAAGGATAGCATTTTCCTCGCCCTTTATTTCTTCAGATTTCTCATTGCCGCACCCGGCAAAGAACAGCACTAAAATAAAAGCAAAAGCTGCAATAATTCTCCCTGTCTCATTTAGAAATGGCCTCATTATTTTGCCTCCGTCATTTTTGTTAGCATGATTTCTCAACCTTCATTTTTAACTTTCATTATTTCAGTTTCCAGTTCCTGAAAATCTGTTTTAAGTTTCCCTCGGGGAGGATGTGACTGGCCATGAGGTAAAAGCTGTCATTTTCCCTTTTAATGTGACGCGAGAAAATGTGCGTAAGCTCACTGGCCTTAAGCCTTAGCTCCAGAGCCTTGCTGTCGCCTGAAAAACTCTTACTCACTCCTGACATAAGTTCCCTAAGCGTTTCCAGGAACTGTGTTATCTTTTTATGTTCATCCCTGAATTCCTGAAGGCTGGCCTCAGGCAGAAAATTTCCCAGTCCCTGATAAATTTCTCTTTCCTCATTTTCACAATGGCAAAGAAAATCCAGTGAGATATAATCTACCGAATGACTTATCACGTTCATATCCTCGAAGCTATAACCCTGCTGGTAAATCCTGCTTGCCGCATCATTTAAGAAAGTCAGCTGCACGAGTGCCCTTTCATGCTCTTTTAATAGATTTGTCAGTGTTCCTATCATTTATTTCTCCTGGTTGTGGCTTGCACCGGCTTCTTCATTAAACCTCCTGGTTTCTTCGGCTCCCGTCGGGTGACCGAAACTATGCATATTTTCATAAAGCATCAGGTACTCCTGCCTTGAAATATTATTCTGCCAGTGACCGCTCAGCATTCCAATGGCAGTTGCAATCATAAATACAGCCACTATGGCTATGGCGACGTATTTCTTCGGAAATTTTTTCTTAGTCACTACGGACTTCAGTTCCAGTGTGTCTGCAACGGGGCATGCATCAACGCAGCTAAGACAGCTTGAGCACTCATCGGATATTACTGTAATTAGCTTATCCACTTTAATTGCAGAGGGGCATGCCCTGGCGCATTTGCCGCAGTCGATGCAGCTTACCGGATTTCTTTTGATCTTATGGGGACTTAAAAACGATATGATTCCTAAGAGCGCACCGTAGGGACAAAGATAGCGGCACCAGAAGTTTCTTATAAATACCGAGAGCAGAAATAGCACGGCAATAACAATCAAGGAAAAGCGGGAGATGTCTGCAAAGAAGTAATACATCTTAATATCTGCAACAATATTGTAGGGGCTGTCCAGAAAGGCCTTAACGGCTAATTCGCTCATTATAAAGAATATTGAGTATGCGAAAAAGCCCAGCAGCAGATACTTTAAGCTGCGCAGCGGATAGTCAAGAAATTTCGGCATACGGAGTTTTTTCTTAAAAAGTTTGCTGGTGATTTTTTCTCCAAAATCCCCGATCAGTTCCGAAAGGAAACCAACCGGGCATAACCAGCTGCAGAATGCTTTTCCAAAGAGCAGTGAAACAAGTATTATACCCAGAAAAATAAACAACCCTGCCGGATGGGCATAATGAATGTGCCCCGTAATAATTGTGTAATAGAGACTCATCATGGAGCTTATGGGCAGAAAGCCTTCTACTCCCGGAGGCCTCGGATAAAATGGTCCTGCTCCTCCTCCTGACTCAAGGTAACCCGTAAATAAATAAAATTCTATGCCTATCCATATGCATAATAGAACAAACAGGCTCTGTATGAGAAACCTGTATTTCTGCACCGGTTTTTCCGTGTTTTTAATTATCTTTGCCATATAAACTCTGCCAAAATTTAATTTGAATTTTTTACCCGGGACCCCTTTAAGTCTCTTTTTCTTTTTTGCGGCCCTTAAACGTGCTACATCCCGCTTAAGGAGATCATCAGTAGAAAGACCACGGAATAGGCAAGAAACGTCATGCCTATCTTTTTGTAACTTACCTTTTCAGGAAGTTTGAAGGTGCCTGTTATGGCGTGAATAAGCATAGGCAGGTATGCCATCATTATTAAAAATTTGTGCGGGAAGCTGGCTGTAAATGCCAATAAAAGAAATATGGCCACTGCATTGTAAAGAAGGTTGAGCTTTCCCACTGTCAGCTTTTCATGAAAGGTCAGTTTGCTCTTCTTAAGAGATGACAGCTTCATCTTCATGTGCACGTAAAAAGCGCTTGAGCCGAAGAAAAGAAGGTTAAGAAAATAAAGTAACAGGCTCCTGGATGTAAAAGCGTTTTCCGCCAAATATACCGCAGCCGGGGCGCTTAAGGTGAGCCCTGCCATTGCCAGAAAATCGCTCCAGACATTTTTCCTCAAACTAAACATGATGTAAAGGCTGGAAATGAAAAATGCCAGGGCTGCGGCAGCAAAAAACAGCAGCCCGTATTTATGGTAAACAGCTATAAGAGGAATGCCCGACAGAAGGCTTAGAGATATGTAAACGGTAAACCAGTAACGGGCAGTTTTTAACCTGTCGGAATGGGGTAGTCTCCTATAGTAGCTCAGGAGCATCATTTCTGCAGGCGTGTAGCTCATAAAAAGGAAAAACACGCTTGCAATAAAAAGAAATACCGGCAGCCCGTAGTTTCTGGAAACCGCTATTCCCGTTAGAACAGGAATAAACAAAACGGCCCACGAACCATGCTCTTTTGTAACTACCGGTTTCATCTTTATACACTGCCCTTTGCCTGAATTTTTCTTTTAACTTTTTTTAATGTAGGTCTCAAACTTATTCTTACCGGCTTTCCTGGACCAGACCGTGTGGCCCTTATCTTTCATTTTATCAATTAACGGAGCCGGAGTAAAGGGAGTAATCAGTAGATAGACTTCCCCTGAGTTTAATTTGCTTACGCCCGTTGCTACTTTGGCTCCCGGGTGAACGCCGTCTTCAAGATCCTGCCTGGCATCGTAAATGACAGAAGGCCTTATTTCCTCTTCCTGCTTTTCGGGCGCATTCAGCTTCCAGCTATCGGCTTCAAAGTCGGCTTCCGAATCCATGCCCGCAGCCCTCCTCAGCTCGTTTATGAGCTTTGAGACCGGAAGCTGCCCTACTGTTGCAGCCTGCCTCAGGCTTGTAACCCTGGCAATTGTTTTTCTTAGGACGGGGTTCTTAAGTTTTGTAAAAACAGGAGCCAGATCTATTAAGACTGCCTCCAGGAAAGGGTAACTTTCCAAAAGCTCACCTACTTTAGTCTCGGGTGTAATTGAGGTACCTATGTTTTCCTTATACATTATTTTTTCTCCGTTTCTTTCTGTTCATCGTAAGAAAGTATTCTTCTTTCACCTTCAAGCGCTCTTAGCCTTGTAAGGTCCTGGGTTACTTCAACTGTTCCCAGGTATTCGCCATTTTCTCCGCGCAGGGCATAGTAAGAAATAAAAATAAACTTACCGCGCATGTTGATCCAGAACTCTGCCTTTTCCTGGCGGCCCTGCTTGAAGTCATCCAGTATCTTCTCCACCACAGCAACGCTCGAAGGGGGATGGCAGAACTGAACCTTGCGCCCAAGTATTGCCTTATTCCTCTGGAAAATTCTTTCCTTGCCAAAGGAGAAATACCGGACATAATCATTTTTATCCACAAATGTCACGTCAAAAGGAAATGTGTTCAGCACCGCAGTAAGTTCCTTTAAGGTAAAAGAACCGGTCGGAAGGCTTACTTTCCCCTTTATGCCATTCAGGTCTTCTAGCTCTGATTCCATTGCCTCCGGCTTCCACTCCTCTGTAGGAACAAAAAGGCAGTAGCCAATTTCATCACTCTGTCTTGCAACCTCAAACCAGTCTTCTTCTTTCAGCGTGTCCATTGCCATTGGGAAAAGTATCTCTTCTTCCTTATATATCATCTCCTCTGTTGCTTTCAAGGCTGCCTGAAGAGAAATTTCAATTATAGCTTTGCCCTCGCCGGCCGAAGCGTTGTGGGATTCTTTTAATACTGCAATCGCATCTTTAAGAAGCGCCCGTGCCTCATCGTCTTTTCCCCACATGACGCTTGAAGGTCCTGTAATCCCATATTTCTCCAGGAAAGAGAACAAAAGGTTTTCCTTTCTCTGGTAATGCTTTTCTACATCCATAAGAGCGTTAAAATGCGAGTGCAGCCTCAGCAAAAGTTCACCTGCCGGACTTTCATCGTCCATCTGGCCGACCTCGGCAAAAATTTTCCGTGCAAAGGATATCTCCCTTCTTAAGGCCTGATTTTCTCTCTTAAAAGTATGCACCGGGTGCCCCGGAATTTCCTTTCTTGAAATGCCCTGGCTCATTATCCCCTTCAGGGCATCCGAATGCAGGTCGCAAAGCTCCAGCATATTGTCACGATTGGCTCCTTCTTCAAAGAGCTCCTGCTCAACTGCTACTACGTCTTCATAAGGAACCTCCTTCAAGAGAGCCGAGATTTCCTGCTTTACTTTCTCAGGAGTCTCACCGCTATTGATCTTAAGTATCATGGACTTTAAGAGAAGAAGCCTCTGTTGCCTGTTGTTGATTATTTCGCTCATTTTATTGCCCCGGTTTTTGTTTTATATTCAGAATTTTTTATCCGATTTAATCTTAAAAAAATAGGCGAAAGCCTATTTACCTGCAAAATTCAGTCTTATTTACTTTATGCTTCCCCCGTCATGCTGATGCTTCTGATCTTATCGAGCGTCCTTTCCTTAAACCTATCGAGGGTTTCCTCGCTTAGCATCTTGTAAGCCTCGGTCCTGAGCTTACCCCACTTGTCATGTACCGGGCAGGGATGCTCGGGATTGCAGTTCGGAAAACCCAGCACGCAGCTGTTAAAGATTCCAAGTCCGTCTATTGCTTCAACAATTTCAATGAGCCTTATTTCAGAGGGAGCTTTGGCAAGCGCAAACCCGCCTGTTTTACCCTTCTTTGATTCGATGATTCCGTGCTCTCTCAGGCTTTGGAGTATCTTGGATACAAATTCCTTCGGGATGTTGAGCTCTTTGGCAATTACATCCACCCTTACAACTTCCTCCTGCATGTTTGCAGCCAGGTAAAGCACGGCCTGAAGCCCATATTCGCATTTTTTGGAAAATATTACAGTCATATTCAGACAAATTGTTCTGAATAAAATTAGAATTTTAAGAGCAAATTGTCAAGTTAATAATCCGTATAAAACAAAAATTAATGTCACCCGTTTTTCATTTGCCCGGGCAGATTGCAATTTTAATATAATTTTTGTTATTTCCATTAAATAATTCCTATCAAAGCGGGGCCAAGGTGAGAACATTTCATCTTTTTGTTTTTGTTTTGATCATTACTTCCGCAATTTTTTCGCAAAACGTCAGTGTAACAGACTACAAAGTAGCAGTCAGCCAGGCTACAACGTTCAGGGCTAACGGGTTCTGGAACTGGTCGCAGGTTGGCGACAGCGTTTACAGCAATAACGCCTCGGCAAACCTTATCTTCAGGAAATTTTACACCTCGCTTCCCTTTGCCTGGTTCTTTAACGCCGATGCAACAGGAGGGCGGGACGGCAGCAGAACGCAGTATGACGTCAAAATCGACGGCAACATCAGGAAATACATTTGGGACAAAAAGGACTGGTTTGGCTTTTCTGGCGTTAACCTGGAAGCCTCCAAGGATTTTGACCAGGTTGCATCCAATATGACTGTAGGCGCCGGTTATGGAAGATATATCAACGCCACGGCCCTGGCCAAGGCCGTAAGAATTGAAGAACACCTCTTAAAGGATAACGTCATTACAGACCACCTGCCGAAAGGAATAATGATTAACATTGCCAATATCATTGAGCGCGAGGATGAATACAGAAACCTCTACGGCTCCGAGGTGTACGAAACACAATGGTTTGCCGACATAGAAAAGGAAATACAGGCTTCAGGACTCCTCAGGGGCTCCAACATTGGCTCCATAGGCATACTCAGAATGCGGCAGGTTTTATTTGGAATTAACGAACGGGTTAACCAGAGATTTTATGGCTGGGACATTTCGGCAGGAGCACTTTTTACGATTACTACTCCAAATAAGTCACGCGCAGGCTCCCCTAACCTTACAATTAACGGCAGATACTCTTACCCTTTCAGCTGGAGGACACAGCTTAACTTTGATGCCGGAATCTTTTCGCCAATCGATTCTTCCTTTGCCAGGGAAGTGACAGTAAATACCGGCTTCGATTTCATATATGAGCTTAGTAACAGAATTAACCTCCTTACGGGCTACCGCTTCGGCATCTTCAAGCCCGACGGAGAGACGGCACTGGTAAGCAACCTTCTCAACTTGTCATTCCTCTTTTACATAGAGAATAATATATATTTTGGCGTCAATGCTTCATACGAGAAATTGTCGCGCTCACCTAAGCAGATGAAAACGAGCCTGACACTTTCCTATAATCTGTTCTAAAGAGTATACGAGACTAAAGCCCCCCTATTTTTCAGCGGGAATTTATGATAATTCCAGATTTTGCCCGGTTTTTATCGTTTCGAGGGCTTTTCGCGGAGTGTCCCTTTCAGCGGGTTAGGTTTCTGAAGATTCCCTTTCGGGAGATTTCCCCTTTGTGGCTCAGGTTTCTTACGCTTTAAATCCAGTCTTTCGCGGTAGAGCTGCCCTATCTCAGCTCCAAGAAGAAAAGTAATCGAGGAGTAATATATCCAGAATGCCAGCACAACCAAAAGGGCATAGGTACCGTAAATCTTATTCAGCGTAGCAAAATGACTTATATAGTATCCGAAAAGTCTTTTGGCTACTTCCCACAATATTGCAGCCCACATGGCGCTCAGAGCAGGCACCCTGTGCCCAAGCTTTGCATAAGGTATAAGCGAGTAGAAGACATAAAAAGTCAGAAAAATAGCCAGAAAAGATACGGTTGAAATCATCATGTGCTGAATGGCGTTCATCTCAAGGAAACGCAATATGGAAAACTTATGCGTATAGTCCTTCAGAATGTCAATTGCAGGAAGTATGATCGTGGAGGACAAAACGAGCACAATGACAATAATAACCATCCCGAAATCACGCAATTTCCCAATGATTGCACTTTTATCGTCCCTGCCCGGGAATACCTTGTTCAGTATGGTACGCATGCTGCTAAATAGGCCGCTGGCAGCAAAGAAGAGGCCGAAGCCTCCTATGTAGCCTGCCATCGTCTTGTACTCAATAACCTCATTGATCCTGGAGAAGATGATGTTCTTGGCATACTCTGCATATTCGGCATAAGGAATTACGGTATAGATAAAAGTATTTATCTGCCCCTCGACCGAGGTAACGGCAAGTATGTTACCCAGTATGGAGAATATAATCAGCACAAAGGGAACAATGCATAAAAACAGGGAAAAAGCCAGGCCGCTGGAATACAGGAATATATGGTGCTCATCTGTCCTGTAGTACAGTCCCCAGAAATAGTGCGACACGAACTTCCTGAAGTCGTGGTTTTTCTGCAGGCCCGGCAATGTCCGAATCTTTTGCAATGCCTTAAATTTGTGCAAATTAAATTGAAGCATTCATTACTTTGGAAATTGAGTTGTAATAAAGGTCAATTAAGTTGTCTAAATTGAATTCATATCTGCCGTTTACGCGCAGATCCTTTCCGCCAGTTTTGCCAAGCTGGATAAATGGCTGCCCGGCCTCAGAGAGCTTCTTTTCGAACTCCTCTTTTCTGGAGGCTTCAACGGAAACAATTACCCTCGACTGGCTTTCAGAGAAGAATGAAAAATCTTCCCTCGTCTTAACCGGTATATTTATCTCTGCACCAACAGCTTTTTCCAAATCCATAATGCAGCACTCGGCAACAGCCGTTAATATTCCGCCGTCTGAAACGTCGTGTGCCGAACGGATAAATCCCCCTCTGATTAAGGCCAGGAGCGTATCCTGAAGCTTTTTCTCTACTGCAAGATCCATCCTTGGGGCTTCTCCGGTTACCTTCTGGTAAATGAGCTGCATGTATTCACTTCCGCCCATCTCCTCAAAATCCTCTCCCAGGAGATACACCAGGTCGCCTTCGGCCTTGAAGTAAGAGGTGGTAATATCCTTCAGGTCTTCAACAAGTCCTATCATTCCAATTACCGGCGTCGGGTAGACCGAGGTTTCCGGAGACTCGTTATAAAAAGACACATTTCCGCCCGTAACCGGGGTATCAAAGAAGCGGCAGGCCTCCCCCATCCCTTCAATTGCCTGCTTGAACTGCCAGTAAACCTCGGGCTTGTACGGGTTTCCAAAGTTTAAGCAGTTTGTAATTGCAAGAGGAACTGCGCCCGAGCAGACAATATTTCTTGCCGATTCTGCAACGGCTATTTTTGCGCCTTCTTTCGGGTTAAGGTATACATACTTCCCGTTGCAGTCCGTCTTTGCCGCAAGCGCTTTATTGGTGTCTTTTACAAAAATAACAGCCGAGTCGCATCCTGGACCTACAATTGTGTTTGTCCTTACCATGGAGTCGTACTGCTCATAGACCCATTTTTTTGAAGCAATGTTTGGTGAACCGAAAAGTTTTTCAAAAACGGCTTTAATATCTGTGGGCCTGGGAGTAGCTGAAAAATCGTATCCTCTCGTAGCCTTCAGGTATTCGGGTTCGCTTGTCTGCCTATTGTATACCGGGGCGCCGCCGCCAAGGACCAAGTCGAATGCCGGAACTGTTGCCTTGCGGCTTCCTTCATAGTCAATTTCCAGCATGCCGCCTTCGGTTACCTCGCCTACGGTCTCGCAGTGAAGGTCCCACTTGTCAAAAATTTCCTTTACTCTTGCCTCATTTCCCTTTTTAACCGCAACGAGCATCCTTTCCTGGCTTTCAGAGAGCATGATTTCGTAGGCCGACATTCCCTTTTCTCTCAGCGGCACCTTGCTCAAGTCGATCTTCATACCCGACTCACCCTTGGCGCTCATCTCCGAAGTGGAGCATGAGATGCCCGCGGCTCCCATATCCTGAATGCCGATTATAAGGTCTTCCTTTATGATCTCAAGAGTTGCCTCTAAAAGGAGCTTTTCCGTAAAGGGATCGCCCGCCTGGACCGAAGGACGCTTTGATTCTGATTTTTCAGAAATTTCTTCCGAGGCAAAGGTTGCGCCGTGTATGCCGTCGCGCCCTGTAGAAGAGCCTACAATCATTACAGGATTACCCTTCCCTTTTGCCGTAGCTGAAGCAACGCGGTCGGTTCTGACGATTCCTACTGCCATTGCGTTAACCAGGGGGTTGCCTTTATATGAATTGTCAAAATAAACTTCACCGGCTACGGTCGGAACGCCAAAGCAATTGCCATAGTCGCCAATTCCCTTTACAACGCCGTCAAACAGAAACCTCGTACGCGCATCATCAAGTGTTCCGAACCTGAGTGAGTTTAATGATGCTATAGGGCGCGCACCCATGGTAAATATATCGCGCAGTATTCCCCCGACACCCGTAGCTGCACCCTGGTAAGGCTCAACTGCCGAAGGATGATTATGGCTCTCAATCTTAAATGCTACCGCAAGACCATCGCCTATGTCCACTAGTCCCGCATTTTCCTCTCCTGCTCCAACTAGAAGCCTCCCGCCGCTCCTCGGCAGTGTCTTAATTAAAGCAATTGAGTTTTTATAGCTGCAGTGTTCGCTCCACATTACGCTAAAGATACCAAGCTCAGTATAGTTTGGCCTGCGGCCAAGTATATTAATAATCCTGTTAAATTCTTCTTCAGTAAGTCCATGTTCCTGGGCTAATTCTAAGGTTACTTCCGGTTCTTTCATTTATTTTGATCCAGTAAATAAATAATAAATTATTATCCCATAATATAACACTTTTCATGGAGCTTTTGAAGTAAATAGGACGGTCATTTAACCGGCATTAAATTTCCTCCTTCAAAACTTGCAGCCATCCATACGAAATGAGTAAAAAACTTAAGCATCGGCTCCTGAAGGCCTAAAAGACGCAAAGCAGTGGCTTATTTTGAAATATGACAGAACTATTTTCAACTTTCCCCGTCTAAACTTATAAATACATACATTAAAATAAGGGGGCCGTCTATTATAATGAATTTTACAAAGAGCTTTCTTTTAATTGCAGTTCTTTTTATTTCTCACTCAAATTTGTTTTCACAGCAAAACTATATAAATGGTGAAGTTTCAGACGCAAAGACAAAGGAACCCCTCATGGGGGCAAATATAGTTGTTAACGAGATGAAGGGCGTTGGGGCTACCAGTGACCAGGACGGGAAATTCAGCCTCAGGGTACCGGCGGGCAGCTATTCGGTTACAGTTAGCTCAATTGGCTATCAGACAGTAGTCAAGACCGATGTCATTGTTACTACCAGCAGCGAGGCGCACGTTATAGTTAAAATGGAGGAAACTTCAATTGAACTTGGACAGATTGTAGTTAAGGCCGACTACTTCGACAAGGCTACCAAGGATAACAACTTGAGCACCGTTGTCCTCGGGCCCGAAGAAATCCGGCGCTCACCGGGTTCTGTGCAGGACTTCCAGAGAATTCTTCAGGGTATGGCGGGAGTTTCTTTCTCGGACGATCAGAGCAATGAATTGCTGGTAAGGGGCGGCTCACCAAATGAGAACCTCACGGTGTTCGACAACATGGAAATCCACTCAACTAACCACTACCCTAATGAATATAATTCGGGCGGACCTATAAACATGATAAATGTCGACCTGATTGAAGACATTCAGTTCTCAACCGGAGGCTTTATTTCCAAATACGGCGACAAGCTTTCTTCTGTCATGAACATTACTTCCCGCGAAGGCACGAGAATTAACCCACTCAAGGCAAACTTCAACCTCTCCATGGCCGGCTACGGAGCCATCATGGAAAGCGGAATTAACGCCGGGCGCGGATCATGGATCATTTCAGCCAGGAAAAGCTTCCTCGACCTTATTACAGGCGGAATCGGGCTTTCTGCCGTACCCAAATATTACGACATACAGTTTAAGGCCGCATACGACCTCTCGGGTATCCACAAGCTCTCCTGGTCCGGTATATACGGAAATGATAAAATCTTTTTTAACGGGGAGCCGGAATCTTCCGACGATTCCAGGGCCGGCATGGCAGATTCCATTGGACTCGAAAGGGCCGACGTAAAACAGTCACAGTACGCAACCGGACTTACGTTAAAAAGCCTCTGGAATAAAAACTTTTACTCGCTTGCAACACTCTATTACAACAACTACCACAACTCTGTTGATGTAATTGAAAACTTTACGGAAAGGTTCTATAACAACTCCGGCAATCTCTCCTCTTCACGCATACTGAACAAAAGACCCGTCTATAACGACAATCACGATAACGGGCAGCTGACGTTCAAAAGCGAGTTTGTCTGGAATT
The DNA here is from genome assembly GCA_025612245.1 of Ignavibacteria bacterium. Classification (GTDB taxonomy): domain Bacteria; phylum Bacteroidota; class Ignavibacteria; order Ignavibacteriales; family SURF-24; genus JAAXKN01. The sequence goes on along the minus strand of JAAXKQ010000020.1, from coordinate 77,807 downwards.
TATCCCCCTCCCAGGAACTTAATTTCGGAGGCTCCGTTGCAACTGCCAATTACACTCAGAAGCTCTTTGTCTCAGGAGATTCGGCAAGATATTTCATTGACGGGCAGTGGAGTGTGCCCGTAATAGTTCCAACTACAAATCCGTCTTACGACATACGCCTTTTTGAGAACTACAAAACTTATGCCTATCTGAACGACAAGCTCAAGCTCTTTGACGACAGGATGATAATTAACCTGGGGCTCAGGTACGACTACTTCACATACAGTAAACAGGGAAACGTAAGCCCGCGCTTGTCCGTTACGTACTACCTTGTTCCGGCGCTGACCAATCTTAACTTTGCTTACGGTGAATACTACCAGTCGCAGTCATACCCTACCTACGGCGACCGCTATAACAGCGAGGTAAACAGGCATCTTAAGAATACACACGCAAGACACCTCGTCTTCGGTCTGGAGCACATACTGGATGACGGCCTGAAGCTTACAGTGGAAGGATATTATAAAGCCTATTCGGATATACCGGTTTCCGAGACATTTATTAACTTTAACGACAGAATGCTGCGCTCAGAACAGAACCTAAACCTTGGAAAGCAGAAAGTATACGGATTTGACGTGATGCTCCAGCAGAAACTGGTTAAAGATATCTACGGAACCATAAGCTATTCAAGAATGTGGGCCAGGATGGAAGATCCCAGGCTTGGCCGCCAGGGACAGAATTACGCCTCGGATTACGACTTCCCGCACGTTTTTACGGCTATTGTAGGCAAAAGATTTAACGGCTTAAGAGACAAAATAAATTCAATGCCTTTTTACATAAAATACCCGAGCTACATACTCCCGTTTTCAAACGACATGGAAATCAGCCTCAGATGGCGCTTTGCCAGCGGAAAGCCTTACACTCCCTACCAGTACGTCACTACAGAACAGCATATGGAGGGAGGAATTAAATGGGGCCAGGGCACCTGGATTCCGACAGATGAGATCAATTCCGTGCGCTATCCCGACTACCACAGGCTGGATATATCCTTTAACAGCAGGTATAATTTCGAGAAGTGGAACCTGCTTTTGTTCCTCTCTATAGAAAACCTCTATAACAGGAAGAACATCGCAACCTACCAGTATAATTCAGACGGTACGGTGGATAATGTTTACCAGTACACTCTCTTCCCTGTTGCGGGAGTAGAACTGGAGTTTTAATGATTTTTTTGTTGTAAAGTATTCTCCGGGCTGCAGGCAAATGCAGCCCTTCTTTTTTCCCCTAAAACTGGCTCGGGGGACTATTCCAGGTTAAGATACTCATTCCATATATTAAAAAGCTCATAGGTCGCCTTAACGTCACGTGCGCAGTACTGTGCTATCTCCCTGATACGCCCATCCTTGTAATAATTTTTTATTTCCCTGCCGTTAAGCTCTTTTGTCTTTGGTGAGGTAACTCCGAAAGCATGACAGTAGAAGTCGAGATTAAACTTTCTTATTGAGCCGTAAAAACTGAGCTGGTCCATCAGGTCAATGTGGTGCCTCTTGTCAAAGCGGTTCCTGACAAAATTTTTTACGGGTTTAATTTTAAGGATTGCCGAACGCACCATAAGAAAAGGGATGTCGAAAAGTCTTCCGTTAAATGTAATGACAAGTTCAGTCCTGGCCATTATTTTCCAGAACAGCTTCAGCATGTCGCACTCCGTCCTTCCGGCAAATTTAATGTTGTCTTCACCGGAGTCCCATTGCTCATCCTCTTCCGATTCATAATAGACGGCAGACTTGCCGGATTCCAGATCCATCATGCCAATTGCAATGACCTTTGAGGTAAAAGGATAATAACTTAAAGTGCGTTCAATTTCCGAGGCTCTTTCTTCTTCTATATCCCTTAAGAGAAATTCCTGCTGCGAGGAAGAAAGTTCTTCCATGCTTACGCCGCAGGTTTCAATATCGAGCACAATCTTCTTCATTGCCTTTTCTCCCCTTATCTTTTTATAAGATAGTACATGGAATAAACAATAGGAAGTAATTTTTATTAAGGTCCCGGCAATAGTGATTATTCCGGCTCATTTTTTATCGATTCATCTATCTAATGCGTAAGCACCCGGAAGATCCCATTATACAGTGTTGAATAGCCATACATTGCTGGGTTAAATTATTTTAACATAATTTATGTCTTAAGAAAGGAGAACTGAAGATGAAATTAAAGTCCAGCGTAACTCTAAGCATAAGATTCCGAGCATGCCGCGCAAGTGACCTGCCGAACCTTGAATGGTTTGGAATGTTTTATAACCACAGGAACATCATACGCGAGTCATTCAGAAGGCACACAGCGGGTGAAAACTATATGATTGTTGCCGAAGTAAATTCCTTCCCAATTGGGCAGGTGTGGATAGACATGAAGAAAAAGAGGCTGGCAAATACAGGCATCATCTGGGCACTTCGAGTTCTGCCTCCTCTTCAGAGGCTTGGCATTGGAACTGATTAGAACATTTTTCTTAAATAAACTTAATCCATACGCTTTTAACATAATTTCTGTATTTGTCACCAAATTCCTCTTCCAGGTACTTATACTCCCTTGGAGCAAATATGAGAACTGAAATAATGGCCACAAGCATTGCACTAAACAGAAGCCACGAGTCAAATAGCAGGCTTAAGGCCGGAATTGTAAGAAGAATATGTGACACATAAATTGGATTCCGGCAGACCTTATAAGCTCCATCCGTAATGAGCACCTTCTGCCTGTATGACTTAATTAGCCTTAAGCCGCAGCTAACCAGGTTTGCCATATCCACTGCCAGCATTAAAACTGCAAGCACTACGAGATATGCATAGTGCTCCTCAGTAATCAGAAAAACCGGTTTCATGGCCGAGCTGATAAACAGGGCAATAATAAACCAGGTAAATGTCGGGATTGCAATAAGCGGGCCGCTTCCTGTCAGTTTCATTTTAATTTTCCCCCTGATGTCGAAAGAAATTTATTCATTTAACGCAAGGAAATCAATGGATGCAAAAAAAACGTCCGTGGTGAAGTAATAGATTGCTTTTATTGCCATGGCTTATTATTATTTTATTTGTAAAGACTAACGTGTATCACATAAGAACTTTTAACGGAGTAGATATGGAACAGCGTGAATTAGGAACCCAAGGACTTAAGGTCTCGGCAATAGGACTGGGGTGCATGGGGATGTCGGAGTTCTATGGCGAAAGGGACGACGAGGAGAGCATAGCTACAATACACAGGGCCGTTGAGCTTGGAATTAACTTTCTGGATACGGCAGACATGTACGGCCCTTTTAAGAATGAAGAACTCGTAGGCAGGGCTATCCGCGGCATTAGAGACAAGATCGTTCTCGCAACCAAATTCGGCATCCAGAGAACAGATGACCCGAACGTCCGCGGCGTCAACGGTCGCCCGGAGTACGTCAAAAGCGCCTGTGATGCTTCACTTAAGCGGCTTGGGGTAGATTATATCGATTTATATTACCAGCACCGTGTGGATCCAAATGTGCCTATTGAAGAGACAGTTGGTGCAATGGCGGACCTGGTTAAGGCTGGGAAAGTCCGCTTTCTTGGCTTGAGCGAGGCGGGCCCCGGCACAATCAGTCGAGCCCACAGTATACATCCCATCTCGGCATTGCAGACCGAATATTCCCTTTGGACAAGGGATCCTGAAGACGAAATACTGCCTACCGTAAGAAAGCTCGGTATAGGCTTTGTTGCCTACAGCCCTCTGGGAAGAGGCTTTCTTACGGGTAAAATCGTAAATTATGAGGACCTCGATCCTGACGACTTCAGGAGGTTTTCCCCAAGGTTCCAGGGAGAAAATTTCCAGAAGAATCTCGACCTCGTAAAGCGTGTTGAGGAAATTGCAAACGGAAAGAGCGTCAGGGCAAGCCAGCTTGCAATAGCCTGGGTACTTGCGCAGGGTAAAGATATTGTCCCCATTCCGGGCACAAAGAGAAGGAAATACCTGGAGGAAAATGCCGCTGCGGCTGATATCAGACTTACAAAAAACGACTTTGAGCGGATTGATCAGGTAATGCCCAAAGGTGCCGCAAGCGGACTCAGATACCCCGAGGCAACGATGAAAATGGTAAACATTTAACGTAATTCAAGGACATTTTGCCTATAGCGGGTGCCGGAATACGTTCCCGGTACCCTCCTCTATCTCTCCAAATCTTACCTTTTCAAATTTCCCATAATTTTAATGTTTTTTTTCAGGCTATACTTTTTATTTCCAGATGATTTGATATTTTTAAGCCTGAATATTTCACCAACTTTTAAAATACTTACTATGAACATCAAACTACGTTTAACTGTAATGAACTTTTTCCAGTTCTTTATCTGGGGAAGCTGGTTATTGACAATTGGGGCATACTGGTTCCAGACCAGGCATTGGACGGGAACTGAGTTCGGGGCCATATTTTCCACCATGGGCATTGCATCGCTTTTCATGCCTGCAGTTGCAGGAATTATTGCAGACCGGTGGATGAATGCTGAAAGACTTTACGGTTTGTTTCACCTCCTGGGAGGCATTGTTCTGTTCACTGTTCCTTTGATAAACGACCCATCTACCATGTTCTGGGTCATGCTTCTGGATATGATGTTTTATATGCCAACCATCGCCCTGGCAATTAGCGTCTCTTATTCATCCCTAAGAAATTCACAACTGGATATCGTCAAGGACTATCCCCCGATAAGAGTTTTCGGAACAATCGGTTTTATAGTTGCACTCTGGACAGTTAGCCTGAGCGGCTTTGAAACATCTGCCGCACAGTTTTATGTTGCCTCTGTCTGTTCGATATTACTTGGCTTTTACGCATTTACACTTCCCAAGTGCCCTCCCCTGGGCCAGGGACAGAAAAGGTCTTTGTTTGATGCACTCGGGTTAAACGCCTTTTCTCTTTTTAAGAGCGCAAAGATGTCCATTTTTTTTGTTTTCGCCATGCTGCTTGGAGCAGCACTCCAGTTGACAAATGCCTACGGAGATACATTCCTGCATGACTTTAACGGAATTGCAGCCTACAGGGATTCCCTGGCAGTTAAATATCCAGCCATCATTATGTCAATTTCCCAGGTATCCGAAACCCTGTTTATACTGGCGATTCCGTTTTTCTTAAAAAAATTCGGAATCAAAAGGGTAATGCTGATAAGTATGGTCGCATGGGTACTTCGTTTCGGTCTTTTTGCCTACGGTAACCCAGCAGACGGGCTCTGGATGATTATTCTATCGTGCATCATCTATGGAATGGCTTTTGATTTCTTCAACATTTCAGGTTCGATTTATGTTGAAACCCAGAGTACTCCTGAAATTCGTGCAAGCGCGCAGGGTTTATTTATGATGATGACTAACGGTTTCGGAGCTTTTCTGGGAAGCAGGATCAGCGGAATTATAATTGACAAGTATTTTACCGTGAACACCTCAGGCGGTATCAGTACATTTGACTGGCATGGAATCTGGATCGCCTTTTCTGGCTACGCACTGATTGTTGCCGTCTTATTCGCACTTTTCTTCAAGCACAAGCACGACCCCAATGCTATGGCAAACGTAAGCCATTAAAAAAACAGGCTGCATATTTATTATGCGGCCTGTATCTTCCTTTTTAATCATCTTCCCCGTTTTTAATTATCTTTACTTCAGAATCATAGGATCTAACCGCCCAGTAAAATTCTTCCGGTAAAGGGGTGGACTTTTTTTCCTTACTGTTAATATGCACCATAACGCCTCCTCCCTTTGCAATAATTCTTCCGTTCCCGGCGTTTTCAACCAGGTGCTCAAAAGAAAAGCTGGAGTTCTTAATAAAGCCTACGCGCGTATAGACGTTTACTTCGTCGTCAAACCTTGCAGGTTCAATATAGTCGCATTCATTTCTGGCAATTAAAAAGAAATTATCATCAGGGGACATTTTATTGACGTCCCTGAACTGGCCTACTGCCTTCAGGTACTCAATGCGGGCGGTTTCAAAATAATTGAAGTATACAGCGTTGTTTACAACTCCAAGGAGGTCCACTTCATGGAACTGTACCTTGAAAGAAATTTTATGCTTAAATCCGTTATTTTCCATTTTTCCTTTTATTTGCTAAAAAATAAAACGAAGCCCGGGGAAATGCTGCCCCCGGGCTTCGTTTAATAATTCTCTAAATTAACGTCTTAGTCTAATACCTCTTCAAGAATTTTCACTGTCTTTTTAACGTCTTCGAAACCGGCATCCAGGTGGGTTACAATTCTAACCGAATCAATCTTGCCGCCCGAGATGAGCAGCCCCTTCTCTTTGCACTTCATAATCATTTCTTCGGGCTTCATGGAAAGAGGTTTTACAATTATGATGTTTGTCTGGACTGAAGACAGGTCAACCCCAACTTTCGGGTTTTCCGAGAGGCTCTTTGCAATTGTGCATGCCTTCTCGTGGTCCTCCTTAAGGCGTTCAATGTTGTTCTGAAGGGCATAAAGTCCTGCCGCGGCAAGTATGCCTATCTGGCGCATGCCACCGCCCCAGGCTTTTCTTCTAACGAATGCCTTTGCAATGAAATCCTTTGATCCGGCGATGATTGAGCCCGCAGGTGCTCCAAGTCCCTTTGAAAGGCAGCAGGAGACGGAGTCGAAATGGCTGGCATACTCGCTGACAGCTATTCCGGTTGCAACTGAGGCATTCCAGATCCTGGCGCCATCCATGTGGAAGTACAGGCTATGCTTCCGGGCCAGTTTTTCCAGGGCAATGATGTTTTCCATAGGATGGATTGTTCCGCCCGCCCTGTTATGAGTATTTTCAACTTCAATGAGCCTGGTCTTTGGCATATAGTAAGCTGAAACAGGCCTGATCATCGGCTCAACCTGCTCCGGCGTAATGACGCCCTTGTTGCCTACAATGGGAAGTATCTGTATCCCGCTCAGAACGGCCGGAGAGCCCGATTCATAGTTAAAAATGTGGGCATCCATTTCACAGATCACTTCGTCACCGGGACTGGTCCAGGTATTAAGGCAGAGCTGGTTTCCCATGGTTCCGCTCGGAACATAAAGCGCTGCTTCCTTTCCCAAGAGCTCAGCCGCATAATTCTGGAGTTTATTTACAGTAGGGTCCTCCTGAAAAACGTCGTCGCCTACCTCGGCCTCATACATCGCCTTACGCATAGCCTCGGAAGGGCGCGTAACCGTATCGCTTCTAAGATCAATATATTTCATAATAGTTCCTTTTTGTTTTCACAAAATTAGCACAAAATTGTATAAAGAAAAAGCCGGCTGGTAGTTCCCAAGCCGGCTTTTTCTTCTGGTAAAGATAACTTAAAAATCGAGTTTTCTTTTTGTCCTGTTTACATATTCAAGTACAATAGCGCTGGCTACGAATACCGAGGAATATGTTCCTGTAATGATGCCGAAGAAGAGCGTAAAAGAAAATGCTCTTAAGACCTCGCCGCCAAAGATGAGAAGTACAAGGACCGACATAAGAGTCGTTCCACCGGTTAAAACCGTACGGCTCATCGTCGCATTAACGGCTTTGTTCATCGCCTCTTCGATAGGCATTGACTTATGTATCTTCAGGTATTCCCTCACACGGTCGAAAACGATAACCGTATCGTTTACAGAGTAACCGATAAGTGTAAGGAATGCCGCCACCACAGTCAGGTTAATTTCCAGGTTAAGTCCCGGAATGACGTTGTATAGCGCCGCATATAGCCCTAGCGTGATCAGAACGTCGTGGAACAGAGCCACAACTGCTCCAAAAGCAAAGATGAACTTGAACCTGAATGCCAGGTAAATAAGGATACCGACAAGCGAGAGGAATACTGAAATCAATGCGCTGGTCTTAAGTTCATTTCCTACCTTAGGACCGACTTTATCTTCCTTCAGTACCTGGAATGTGTTGCCGGGCATTTTCTCTTTCAGGTTTTCCTTGATCCATTCCGAGATACCAACGCGTACAACCATTTTTGTGTTGGTTGCTTCTTCAGAGAACTTACCCGACTGGTACCCCTCGGCAAGAAGTTTGTTTACTACGTCATTCGTGGTATCGGGATTAGCAAAAGCAAAAGTAACAGAAGTAGCAGATGAATCTACAATTTGCCTTTTCAGCCCCGGGAAATTCTTTTCAATTGTCCTGTCAATACCGCCAATAACGCGGGGCAGTATGTTTCTTGGAATTTCCTGCATCTCGGTCCTGAGCAGTATACCGCTTGACTGGCCGAAGGTTTTAAGTTCAACCTCGCCAAGTCCGATAGTATTTACATAATTCCTGACCTGTGCTATATCGACAGGTTTTTGGAACTGAAGTCCGATCTCGGTACCGCCCTTAAAGTCGATACCGAATATGAGGCCTCTGAATACAACGCTAACGAGACCTATTAAAAAGAACAGGGCACTGAGGAAGTAGAAGAATCTTCTCTTGCCCAGAAAGTCTACATCTAAATTATGAAATATCCGCATTTATTTTATTCTCCTTGGAATCCGATTTTATTAACCTATGGAAATTTTGGCGCCTTTGGCGATCATGTAGTCATAAACCACTCGGGCGACTACTAAAGCGCTGAACATACTTATAACAATACCGATCATCAGTGTGAGAGCAAAACCCTGAACCGGGCCGCTTCCGCCGAACTGATAAAGTATCAATCCGGTAATGAATGTCGTAATATTAGAGTCAATGATTGCGGAGTATGAATTGGCAAATCCGCTGTCGACTGCGGCCTTTAGGGTTTTACCCGTAGCCATTTCCTCCCTGATTCTTTCAAATATAAGCACGTTAGCATCAACGGCCATACCCATGGTCAATACTATACCGGCAATACCTGGTAAAGTCAACGTTGCGCTGAAGCCTGCAAGAACACCCATAATAAGGAGTATTGTAATGAACAAACCAAGGTCTGCAATAGCTCCCGACTTCTGGTAGTAAACAATCATAAAGATTGCGATGAAGAGATAACCAATTAAAGCTGAGTTCAAGCCCTGGTAGACTGAGTCGGTACCGAGCGAAGGACCTACGATTCTCTCTTCCATGATTTCAACCGGGGCAGGCAAGGCACCGGCTTTAAGAACGATCTCAATCAGCTTAGCCTCGTCCATGTCCTTCATTCCTGTTATCTGTGAACTTCCGTTAGGAATTTTGTTCTGGACGGTTGGGGCCGAGTAAACAAAATTATCGAGAACGATGGCAATTCTCTTGCCAACATTAGAGCCCGTAATGCGTGCCCATTCCCTTGCGCCTTCGGAGTTCATCTGCATTGAAACTTCTGCCCCGGAGGTCTGTGGATCGATATTGGCACGGGCTTCCGTTATTGTTCCGCCTGTAAGTTCTGGTGTTTTATTAACCATGTAAAGAAGGCGGTATTTAACTCCATCCTGGCCCGTTATTGGTTTTGCAGAATAAAGGAACTCTACGTTGTCTGGCATTACCTTCTTAACTTCAGGACGGTTAAGCATCATATCCAGTCTTCCCCTGTCGCTTTCTTTTACATAAGCTTCAGCAGAAGTAGCCTGCGGAGGAATCATTGCAATAGCAAAGAAAGGATGCTGCTTTGCAAATTCCTCTTTGCTTAACTCCTTGTTGTTCTTCTTTGAACTGTCCTTTTTAACAGCAGCAGTCTTGCTTGCTGCCTTTGTAGAATCTGACGTTGAATCGGCTATGTCCGTCCCGGCAAGAGCCCCGTCAACTTTCTGCATTACCTGAACCGTAAAGTTAGGATCTTTTAAGAGCTTGAATTCCAGAAGAGCGCTTCCCTGCAAAAGGTGCTTGGCTTCCTCTTCCTTTGCCACGCCAGGCAACTCAACAATAATTCTGCGGCTGCCCTGTTTCTGAATGCTGGGTTCACTGACACCGTACTGGTCGACACGGTTTCTGATAATTTCCATTGCACGGCTTACCGCATCGTCGGCCTGTTTCTTAAGATTTGAGATAATCTCATTATCACTTTCCCTGATCGTACCGAAGTAACGGCTTAACCTGATGCCCTTGCTCTGGATGTTGCGCGCCAGAACGCTTACGATGTCGGCGTCGTTGGCTTTAACTTCACTTTCTGCTGCCTGTAAAGCCTGGCGGAAGTTGGCATCAGGATCCTTGGCAAGTTTTCTGAGCATTTCAGTGGTATTTACTTCCATAACCATGTACATACCGCCCTGCAGGTCGAGGCCTAACTTAAGCCTTTTTGCACGGTCCTTAGCGTAGGATGGGTTATTAACCCTGACGCTGTCTGCAACTGATTCGCCAAGTGCCTGAACTTTGTCTGTGGCGAGTTTGGGGTTTGCGCTGCGTACGCTGTCAATTACGTGCTGTCTGATCTTATCGACCTTCTTATTGTTCTGGTAATCGGCATATGTGTAATGCAGCAAGTACAAACTCAGTGCAATAGCACCGAGAATGATAAAGAGTCTAAATCTTAGTTCTTTCATAGCTCTGCTGGTTTTTAAGAAAAAAATATAACAATGTACAATTATTTAAGTTGACTAATATATAGGGTTGTGCAAAAAAAATCAATTAAAATGAAGATCTACCCCTTTTTATTGAGACCGACCTCACCATCACAGCCTATATCATAAATCCTGCGCAAATCGAATACGGCAATCCCATAGGCTACAGCAACATTAAGTGACTGTTTTATTCCAAATTGTGGAATTTCAAGCGAAAAGTCGCATAAATCGATCAGTTCCTGGGACACCCCCGAAATCTCATTGCCTACAATCAGGCACAGGGGAAACTCATTTCCCTTCAGGCTGTAGTAGGTAAGACTCTTGCTGGTCTGCTCAAGGGCACAAATTTTAACTCCTTGCTCTTTGAGCCTCAGAATGGCCTCCTTTGCGTCCTTGGCATATTCCCATTGTACGCTTTCAGTAGAGCCGAGTGCGGTCTTAAGGATCTCTTTCTTAGGCGGATGCGGCGTATAGCCGCAAAGGTAGAGTTTCTTTATCATTGCCCCGTCTGAAGTCCTGAAAATGGAACCAACATTATATGTGCTTCTTATATTGTCTAACAAAACATAAACCGGAAGCTTGTCTACGCTCTCAAGTGTATCGAGTGTGCTCCGGTTGAGTGAGATTTCGTCGTGTGTGAGCTTTTTCATTATATATAATAGATAGAAAATTAATTGCTGGAGGTTAACTTAAGACCGATTACGCCTGAAATAATGATCAAAAGACAGACAATGCGCATGATTTCCCTGGATTCATTGAAAAACATCATGCCGTAGAAAGCCGTTCCTGCAGCCCCGATGCCCGTCCAAATTACGTATGCAGTGCCTATGGGGAGGTGTTTTGCAGCCTGTGACAGGAAAACAAAGCTTAAAATCATCGTAATAACCGTAAAGACCGAGGCTACGGGTTTTGTCAATCCTTCGCTATATTTAAGACCAACTGCCCAGGAAACCTCAAAAACACTCGCAATCATCAGCATTATCCAGGCCATGAACGAACAACTCCTTTGAAAATTAAAAAGTGCAAAATATAAAGATTTAAGTCAACTAGATTTTATTATTTTAAACTTTAAGGGAATAGTGCCCCAAATACCGCTTTCCCCTTCTCAGTATTTGGCGGCAAGCTGTCCGCAGGCAGCGGCAATGTCGTTACCCTGGGTCTCGCGGATCATGACGGTAATATTATTATCCCTCAGCTGCTGAGCAAAATGCTCTATTTCCTTTAACGGCGTTGGCTCCAGTGTAGCCGAAATACCGCCCGGATTCATGTGCGCAATACTGTTAAACGGAATAATATTGATCTTTGATGGGATCTGGCTGCAAAGCTTAATAAGTGCCTTCACGTCCTCTTTACGGTCATTAATTCCTTTGAGCATCGTGTACTCAAAGGTGATCCTGGAACCGGTCTTGCGGGCAAAATACTTAATCGATTCAATGTTATCCTTTAGCGAAAACTTATTGTTTATAGGCATAATTGTGCTCCTTACGTCCTCAAAGCAGGAATGGAGCGAGAGGGCCAGCTTCACCCTGAAGCCGGAATCTGCCAATTCCCTGATCTTTGGAGCAATGCCCGAAGTGGAAACGGTAATTCTGTTACGGCTGAGTCCCTTTGTAAGCTCGGCTGTAAAGATGGAAAGCGAACTTAATGTGGCTTTATAGTTCAAAAGGGGTTCCCCCATGCCCATATACACAATATTTGTAATTTTATCCTTGCCGTACTCCCTGGCTGCAAGGAGGTACTGATCCACCACTTCACCAACAGTCAGGTTTCTTTTATACCCCATTAGTCCCGTTGCACAGAACTTGCAGTCCAGCGGGCAGCCCACCTGCGTGGAAATACAGAGCGTAGCCCTGTCCCCATCAGGTATAATGACGGACTCAATCTTCCTTTCATCGGAAGTCTGAAATAGAAACTTTTTTGTCCCGGTCTGTGGCGAATCCTGCACGGTTACGAGTTCCAGTGCTTGAATTAAGCAGTTCCCGGAAAGTTTAGCCCTTAATTGCTTTGAGAAGTTCTGCATTTCATCAAAGCTCACTGCAAGATGATTATACATCCAGTTAAAGAGCTGCTCCCCGCGGAAGGCGGGTTCTCCCGTCTCCTTGAAATATTCTTTCAGTTCGTCTAAGGTAAGTCCTTTAAGCTGCCTTTTTATGTTTATAATATTATTTTCCATGACCTCAAATATACGAAAGCATTGCCTTATTTATGACAGAAAAATATTGCCATCGGTCCTTAAAGGAATAGCTTTTGAGAGTTTAACATCTCCCTTGAGGACGCAGTTCCCTATTGATATAAAGGCCTGCAGTTAGTATTATTTATAAAAAAGGAGTTCTCTCATGAGGTTTGATCTCACCGAAGATCAGTTAATGATTCAGCAGACGGCAAAGGAGTTTGCAGAATCCGAAATAGCTCCTAGCGCGGTTGAAAGGGATAAAAAAGCCGAATTTCCCGCCGAAATTATCAGGAAGCTCGGGGAGCTTGGGTTTATGGGAATGATGGTTTCCCCGCAGTACGGGGGAGCCGGGCTTGATACCGTAAGCTACGTGTTGGCAGTAAAAGAGATTTCCAGGGTGGATGCCAGCGTTGGCGTGATTATGTCTGTAAATAATTCTCTTGTATGCTACGGGCTTGAGAAATACGGTTCCGACTTTATTAAGGATAAATACCTCAAAGCCCTGGCCTCCGGTGAAAAGCTCGGAGCATTTGCCCTTTCTGAGCCTGAGGCGGGAAGCGATGCCACGCAGCAGAAAACAACAGCCGAGGGTAACGGAAGCTGCTACGTCTTAAATGGCACAAAAAACTGGATCACCAATGGCCAGAGCGCAGATTACTTCCTCGTCATGGCAACTACCGACAAGTCCAAAGGCCACAAAGGCATCAGCACTTTCCTGGTGGAAAAAGGAACCCCAGGCTTTGACCACGGCCTAAAGGAAGACAAGCTCGGCATCAAGAGCTCTGATACATGCTCACTGATGTTTTCAAACTGCAGCGTGCCCAAAGAAAACCTGGTCTGGGAGGAAGGGAAAGGCTTTAACTTTGCCATGGATACGCTTAATGGCGGCAGGATAGGCATTGCCGCCCAGGCACTTGGAATTGCAGAGGCATCGCTTGAGGCCTCAGTTAACTACTCAAAACAGCGGAAAGCCTTCGGCAGCCCCATTTCCGACCTGCAGGCAATTCAGTTTAAGATTGCCGATATGGCTACAAAGGTCGACGCGGCAAGGCTCCTGACACTCCAGGCAGCAGCCCTCAAAGATGCACACCGGAAATACTATAAGGAAGCTGCAATGGCAAAACTCTTTGCTTCAAAAGCTGCAGTAGAATGTGCGCTCGAAGCCATTCAGATCCACGGCGGATACGGCTATGTCAGAGAATACCTGGTGGAAAGATACCTAAGGGACGCCAAGATAACGGAAATTTATGAAGGCACCTCGGAGATCCAGAAAATCGTCATATCAAGAGCCATGCTTGACCAGAAATAATGTTGATTGCTTATTGCTTAATTGTTAATTTAGGCATGAGGTTAGATTAAATGCAAAACCATCTGGCCTCATGCTTTTTTTGGGGTGACTCCATGCTTTTTTATAACTCTGCCAGGCTCAGGAATATGCGTATCTTAACCATAATATTGATACTATTAGCTTCGTCGGCACCTACCCGGGCACAGCAGACCGACTGGCAGAAGTGGGGGGCAAGTGAAGTAATGTATGCTTCGGTCCAGGAAAAAAGCAGCTCTTCAGAAAATGAGGGTCAGTCTGCCGGAAATTTTCTCCTCGGTACGGCACACAAACTGTACAGCTTCTTCATTTCAGATCTCGACGGGGATAACTGTCCTTTTGAACCCACGTGCTCAAATTTTTTCATTCAGTCTGTAAAATCCACAAATGTCTTCCAGGGATCGCTAATGTTTTTCGACCGCTTCACGCGCGACATGAACCTCCTTAAAATTAACCACTACCCTTTAACGCCGGACAGGCGCCACTTTACGGATCCGGTTATAAATTATACACTGCATAAAGATAAAATAAAATATCTTCCGCCGGCAGAATCAGCTAAAAACTGATCATAAGCCCGGCCGTTTTGCCTCCTGGGAAGCCGGGGCTATCGAATCAGAAATTTATTTTTTGACTAGCCTATAGCTTTAACTATTGGTAACAGGGAAATTCCCCTCCTCCCCTTCCAGGCTTTAGCTCCCGAACATCCGGTGAGAGAAGAAATTGCCGGATAAATAATCTCTGCTGCTCTTATTGAATTGCCACGACCTATAATATATACCCCTTTCCTTTCGCCCCGGGGCCAATGGGCATTATGGCAATGCAGACACTTGCTATAATAGCCCGCAGGTGTTATTTTCCCTAAATCATCTTTAATATTCCGGCATTTAATGAATAAATACCACTTAATTGGATTTGTCTGGCTCCTGGCCTTCCTGCCACTAATGGCGCAGAATGACTCTTTGAATTCCCTGCACTCGCCGGAAAATGTCCTTAAATTTGCAGACTACCTCTTCTGCCAGAAAGACTACCTTAGAGCTGTTACGGAATATGAAAACTTGCTGGAGCTTCCCGGAATCAATTCCGACACCCTGAAATTTAAGATCGCTCTCGGCTTTTCAAAAATGGGACAGTCTAAGGAAGCCGGGGAAAGGTTTAATAGCCTCACCTTTAATAACGTCTTTTCCGATGAGGCCAGGCTCGAACTTTATAAATTAAAGTTCTTCACCAATGATTTTTCTTCCTTCAGGGAAATGTACGTTCAAAAATCACTTCTTCCCGCGAAATACATTGACCCCGTAAGAAAGCTTTACTATACTTCTTATTTGCTTGACAGTGCAGCACTGCCCGGGAAAGAGGAATTTATGCGTGCTTTTCCCGGTGCCGCGGGAAGTGAAATTGCCAAGTTTTATTCAAGGAAAAGGGATCCCAATTATAAAAGTCCCCTTAAAGCCGCCATACTTTCTGCCATAGTGCCCGGACTCGGGAAAGCATACGCAGGTGAATGGGGCGACGGTCTGACGTCTTTAATTGTTACGGGCGTTTTAGGCTACGTTTCATACGATAACCTGAGGGCGCACCACAGCTTCAGGGGATACTTATTCGGAGGACTTGTAGCGCTTTTTTATGCGGGAAATGTTTACGGCTCCGCCGCTCAGGCGCAGATATACAACGCACGGATCGATTTTACATTCACCTCCGACCTGAAATTATACCTTAATGATAATAATTACTTTTTGCCCGTATATGAATATTTTTGCAAATAGAGCACTTTTCTTCCTTTTCTTCTGTTTACTTACAGTACCGGGTACGGTATTGAAGGCTCAGACTCCCCTTGAAAGGCAGTTTCAGCTTGCACAGGGACTAATTGCAAAGGAGAATTACTTCGACGCCATTACAGAACTGAAAAGGCTTCTTTTTTTCGACCAGAAGAAGGAATATGCATTCAGGTGCAATTACCTGATAGGGTATTCATATAAGAAGGGTGCAAAGCTGGATGATGCGGTAAAGTATTTCAGCCTTTCACAGCTAGCGGCGCCCGATGACAGCGCGCTTTTTCTGGCAAAGACAGAGCTCGTAAGGTCCAACATCTTAAGGCGTACAGCTGATAATGCCCTCTTGATCCTAAAGCAGATGGAAAAAGAGCCCCGGTTTACCCAAAGGCTGAAGGAGATCAATTACTGGAAAGGCTGGGCATATATTTTTGACGACGACTGGGCTAAAGCTTCTGAAGAATTCCTGAAATCCGGCAGCGCAGACGAGCTTTCAGGCTTCTGCCGGGAGGTCGAAAAGGCAAAATATTCTGTGTCATTTGCAAAAGTAATTTCTTATATTCTACCCGGTTCTGGGCAATTTTATACTGGAAACTACGTCTCAGGCATAATGTCAATGGCCTGGACAGGATTTTTAGGCTACCTGACTTACAATTCATTTGCAGAAGAGCGGGCGTTTGACGGGCTCGTTGAAGCAGGGCTTTTTTTCCGTTTCCACAGGGGCAACGTTCAGAACGCCGAAAAATTTGCCATAGAGAGAAATTCACAAATTTCAAAAGATGCGCTAATTTACTTACAGAATAATTATAAAGGGTTAAAACCGTGAGATTATCAGAAGATGAAATAAGACAAATTACGCTGAGCGCAATTGAGGAACTCGGAGAGAAAGCTTCTCCTGAACTGGTCAGAAAAGTCGTACAGACGTCAGTCTCCAAAATTGAGGCAAGCAGCAAAGCCGCAGTCAGCGATTTTTCAAGCGGAAGAGTTATACTTACAGCCTACGGCCTGAACCACCCGGGCATCGTAAGCTCTATTACAAAGGCGCTCAGCGACAATAACTGCGACATACAGGACATCAGCCAGAAGATAATGCAGGAATTCTTTTCCATGATTATGCTCATTGACATCACCAACAGCGCAAGGGACCTTAAAGAAATACAGGACGAGATGTCCAGGGTTGCAGACGACCTGAAAATTAAAATATTCATGCAGCACGAGGACCTCTTCAGGTTCATGCACAGGATTTAATGCTAAAAGCACCGGTACATTTTATTTTAAGTTTTAGATAACAGGAGAATACTACCTTGCCTTACGAATTTGATGAAATACTTGAAACCATAAAAATGACGGAAATTGAGCACTTCGATATCCGTACTGTTACTATGGGTATAAGTTTAAGGGACTGTGCCGACAGGAATCTCGAAGTCACGAAACAGAAGATCTACGACAAAATTACTAAATACGGACAGAACCATGTGAAATTTGCAAAGGAAATTGAAAGCAAATACGGAATTTCAATTGCAAATAAACGCATATCCATTACCCCCTTATCAATTGTTGGCGATGCCTTCAAGGCAGATGAATTTGTGGAGATAGCAAAGATTTTGGACAGGGCCGCAATGGAGGTGGGCGTGGATTACCTGGCCGGATATTCGGCCCTGGTACAGAAGGGTTTTACAAACGGGGATCGCGAACTCGTAAACTCCATTCCCTACGCTCTTGCCGAGACCGGACGGGTATGCTCAAGCGTCAACGTAGCCTCAACAAAGGCGGGCATAAATATGGATGCCGTCAACATTATGTCGGAAATCATAAAGAAAACTGCCGAACTGACAAAGGACAGGGATTCAATCGGCTGCGCAAAGCTTGTTGTCTTCTGCAACGTGCCCGAGGACAACCCTTTTGTTGCCGGCGCATTTCACGGCGTCACGGAGCCGGAAGTTGTAATGAACGTCGGCATCAGCGGCCCCGGCGTTGTTCTGGATGCAATCCGCTCGGCCGGTAAAGTAGACCTACAGCAGCTTGCAGAAGTAATTAAACGCACAATTTTTAAGATCACTCGCGCAGGAGAGCTTATGGGGCGTAAGGTTGCCGAAAAGCACGGCATTCCCTTCGGAATAGTGGATATTTCACTTGCCCCCACACCTGCCGAAGGCGACTCAATTGCAGACATACTTCAGGCCATGGGCGTTGAATACGTTGGCGCCCCTGGAACGACGGCGGCCCTCGCGATGTTAAACGACAGTGTAAAGAAGGCGGGTCTTATGGCAAGCTCTTCGGTTGGCGGAATGAGCGGCGCTTTTATTCCTGTCAGCGAAGATGCCGGAATGATTTATGCAGCCAAGATGGGCTATCTTTCGCTTGAAAAACTTGAAGCAATGACTGCAGTCTGCTCTGTCGGACTTGATATGATTGCCGTTCCGGGCGATACACCTGCAACAACAATTGCAGGCATCATTTCGGATGAATCGGCAATAGGCATGATTAACGACAAGACTACGGCCGTCAGGATTATCCCTGCTTACGGGAAAAAAGTCGGGGAATTTGTCGACTACGGCGGTCTGCTCGGACAGGCACCAATTATGCCCGTACGCCAGCTTCGCTGTGACAATCTTGTTTTAAGGGGCGGAAGAATACCTGCACCAATGAGAAGTCTTACAAATTGATATTGTTGTTTATTTATTATATAAATTGATTATGGCTTTACTTGCGATGATACGTTTTTTCAGGAAGAGTTGTATAAGTACCCGGGTCCCTTTTTAAAGCTCATTTTTGAATCTTAATTTTACGGAGGAGTTAATGAAAAGAAGTCTACTGGTAGGATGCTCCATTGCCGGTGTCATTCTTGTTATAATAATTGGTCTTGTAATGTGGGGTGTTGGCGTCTATAACAGCCTGGTCTCATTAAATGAATCTGTTAACCAGAGCTGGAGCCAGGTGGAAAACCAGTATCAGAGAAGAGCCGACCTGATACCGAATCTTGTCAATACGGTAAAAGGCTACGCAAATTTCGAAAAAGAAGTATTAACTAAAGTAACCGAGGCCAGGGCCAGCGTCAATCAGATAAAGCTGACTCCCGAAATGCTGAGCGACCCGCAGGCATTTCAGCGCTTCCAGTCCGCACAGTCTAATTTGGGAAGTGCCCTCTCAAGACTTTTAGTTACAGTGGAAAATTACCCGAACCTGAAGGCAAATGAGAACTTCCTGCAGCTGCAGGCACAGCTCGAAGGAACGGAAAACCGTATTGCAGTCGAAAGAATGAAATTCAACCAGGTCGTCCAGGAGTATAATACCAGGATAAAACGATTCCCGGCTTTCATATTTGCAAACATGGCAGGCTTCAGGGAAAAGCAGTATTTCAAATCTGCTGCGGGCGCAGAAACTGCCCCAAAGGTGGAATTTTAACTTAACATGAAAAAAATCTCTTTTTACTTTCTCTTAATTTTTCTCTTTTCTGTTCAGAATTTGTTTGCCCAGCAGCCTGAGATTCCAAGTCTCACGGCCTGGGCAAATGACTTTACCGGAACTCTTTCCGAAGAGGAACTGGCTTACCTAAACAGGGACCTTAAGACATTCAGCGACACGACGAGCAACCAGGTAATATTCCTTATGGTATCCTCTATTGGAGACTATCCGCTGGAATCTTATTCCTATGAGGTAGCGGCAAAGAACAAGATCGGAACAAAGGAGAACAGCAATGGAATCCTTTTCCTTGTGGTAAAGGAAGACAGAAAATTCAGGATTGAAGTGGGCTATGGGCTTGAAGGCCCCCTTCCCGACGCACTTTCAAATTCAATCCTCCGAAACGAAGTCAAGCCTTATTTCCAGCGCGGCAATTATTTCGAGGGGATCCGCTCCGGTCTGGATGCCATCAAAGCTGCCACTGCAGGTGAATATAAGGCAAAGACAAAAAAACATACTGGAACAAACTTCAAAGGCCTGGCCACATTTATAATAATTCTGCTTTTCATCCTCTTTAACTTCATTTTCAGGGGCGGCAGAAGAAGAAGAGGCGGTGGCTTTATCTTCTGGGGCGGCGGCGGAAGCGGCTTTGGAGGCTTTGGAGGAGGAGGATCCGGCGGCGGCGGCGGTTTCGGAGGCTTCTCCGGCGGTGGCGGCTCTTTCGGAGGAGGCGGCTCAAGCGGAAGCTGGTAGAATTTTCTATTTCAGATTTTTTTGTCTTGATTATAATGTCCCTAATTATTAAAATTGGCTACCCGACTGAAAAATTATTGTAATATTTGGTTCTTTTTATTACCTTATTTCTGCCGGTACAATTAGTCTCAATCAATGTGTCCTAATTTTGCTTTATAAATGTATAATTAACTTATAGGAGTTTAAGACCATGGCTATTATGATAACCGAAGAATGCATCAACTGCGGTGCATGCGAACCCGAATGCCCGAATAATGCAATCTATGAGGGAGGAAGCGAATGGGTTTTAGGCGGAAAAAATTATGGCGAAGGTGATGCTGCTCCCTCTGGCGCTACCAGATTCGTAAAGAACGATTTCTTTTACATCGTTCCTGATAAATGTACGGAATGTGTAGGCTTCCACGATGAACCTCAGTGCGCTGCCGTTTGCCCTGTTGACTGCTGTGTCCCTGACCCGAACCATGTGGAAGAAAAAGACACCTTAATGGCTAAGAAAGAAGAGCTGGATGCCGTGGGCAGATAATTTCTGATCAATCAGTTTGACCCAATTTAACCGTAAAGGCCTGTCTTATGTACAGGCCGTTGCGGTTTTTTGTTTTTAGGGGAGGCTCCCTTACCTCCTTGCCGGAGTTTCTTTTCTCTCCCCGGGAGAAGAACTAATTTAAGATCGCATTAGAATTTCGCTTTAATTTCACTTATATTATATGAAACCTATTAACGGATTAGTCATCTTATTTATATGAAAATCGGGAAATATAAACTTGAAATCCTTGAAGCCGGCAGCTTTGCCCTGGACGGAGGGGCAATGTTCGGAATTATCCCCAAACCACTTTGGGAAAAGTCAAATCCGGCAGACGAGAAAAACCGTATCAGATTAAATACAAGGTGCCTCCTTTTGACTTCAGACGACAAAAAGGTCCTTGTAGATACGGGAATGGGAGACAAGTGGGACGAAAAATCCCACAGTATTTATGAGATTAAAAGTCCCTCTGGAACCATAGCCGCTCTCCTTTCGGCAAAAGGGGTCTACCCGGAGGAAATTACAGACGTAATACTGACACATTGCCATTTTGACCATGCCGGCGGGGCAACGAGCTATGACGACGGAAAGCTTTTACCGGCATTTCCAAATGCTGGCTATTACATCCAGAAGCAGAACCTTAACTGGGCACTGAATCCTTCGGACAGGGACAAAGGGAGTTATATCAAGCAGAACTTCGTTCCCCTGCTTGAACAGGGCGTGCTGAAGTTTCTTGAGGGCAATTCCTCCTTCGACGACGAAATTGAGCTCCTCCAGGTAAACGGCCATACTTTCGGGCAGCAGCTTGTAAAAGTCTCCTCCGGAGGTGATACATTTTTGTACTGCGGGGACCTGATACCGTTGGCTTCGCACATTCATTTGCCGTATATTATGGGCTATGATCTTCAGCCCCTGATTACACTTGAAGAAAAAAAGGAAATTCTGACTAAGGCCGCAGAAGAAAACTGGAAACTTATTTTTGAGCACGACCCTTTCTCAGCTTGCGCTACTGTTATGATTACCGATAAGGGGTTTAAGATAAAAGAAAGGTTTGATATTAGTTAATGAGAGATAGCGAGGGGTTTACAAAGCTTTGCAGGCTAAATGACCTTAAGGAAAATGAAGGCAGGAAATTTTTAATAGACGAGACTGAAATAGCCCTCTTCAGGACTGACAACGGGGTTTTTGCACTGGATAACGTCTGCCCACATCAACATGCAGCAATAATTTTTGACGGCTTTCTTGAAAATGGCTGTGTTGTATGCCCTGCGCACGGCTGGGAATTTGACCTTAGAACTGGCTGCAAAAAGACGGGCTTGAGAGGACTGAAAAGCTACGCCGTAAGAGTAGAGAATAATTTTATTTATGTAAAGACTGATGAAGCTGACAAATGAAATAGTAAAGGATGTTGCAGTAAAAACCGGCTTCGACCTTGCCGGCTTTACTGAGGCAGATGAACTAAGCGGGGAAACAGAAAAGCTTCAGGCGTGGCTTGATAAGGGGTATAACGCCGGCATGGCTTACATGGAACGCAACGTTGAAAAAAGGCGAGACATCCGAAATATCCTGCCGGGAGCAAAAAGCGTGATTTCCCTGGCCTTAAACTATTATACTGACCTAGAGCACTCGAATAACCCCGACTTGGGCAAGGTTTCACGCTACGCCTGGGGAACAGATTACCACTATATAATGTGGGAAAAGCTGGACAGGTTTCTAAAGGAGCTCAAGGACATTGACCCCGAATTTGAAGCCGTCTCATACGTCGATACCGGTCCCGTAATGGATAAGGCCTGGGCCTCCAGGGCAGGTTTAGGATGGATAGGAAAGCATTCAAACCTTATAACACGCGAATTCGGAAGCTGGGTATTCCTGGCAACAGTAATAACAAATTACGAATTCAGTAACTCCGGCCTGGTTTCCGATCACTGCGGCAGCTGCACCAGGTGCATGGAGGCCTGCCCTACAAATGCAATTACAGTGGAATATGTAATTGATGCAAACAGGTGCATATCGTATCTGACAATTGAGAACAAGGGAGAAGTAGGGATTGAATTTGAAGGAAAACTTGAAGGCTGGCTTTTCGGGTGCGACATATGCCAGGAAGTCTGCCCCTGGAACATCAAGTTTCCGAAGCTGACAAAAGAGGAAAAGTTCCACCCGGAAGACGGACACATGGAATTGAACCTTGATGAAGTAGCTTCAATGGAGAATGGCGAATTTAAGAAAAGGTTCTTCAGAAGCCCGATAAGCCGCGCAAAGCTCAAAGGGCTCAAAAGAAACGCAGATTTTCTGAAAAAACATTGATATTTTAAATAACAGAGACCAGATCATGAAACTGGGATAAATTGTTAAATTCAGGAGGAAAATTCATGAGCACAACTCAGGATGCAAGTAACGTAGTAGGTGAAATGAAAACAGAGACTAATCATTACAGGGTGTTAATCATTGGTTCTGGTCCTGCGGGACTGACTGCGGCGCTTTATAATGCAAGGGCTAACCTTAGCCCGGCAGTCTTCGAAGGCATACAGCCGGGAGGACAGCTGACAATTACGACGGACATTGAAAACTATCCCGGCTTTGAGGAAGGCATACAGGGCCCAAGACTGATGGAAATAATGCGCAAGCAGGCACAGAGGTTCGGCGCAAAACTGTTCTTCAAGGAAGTAACTGCCGTGGACTTTTCAAAAAGACCATTTACCATTAAGTCATACGACGAGACATATACAGCCGACGCCGTCATTATTTCAACCGGGGCATCTGCAAGACTGCTCGACCTGGAAAGCGCAAAAAAGTACATGGGCTACGGCGTTTCTGCCTGCGCTACCTGCGACGGCTTCTTTTATAAGAACCTGAAGGTGCTCGTCGTTGGCGGCGGCGACACGGCAATGGAAGAGGCCACATACCTGACAAAGCATGCCGCAGAGGTAATAGTTGTCCACAGGAGAGACGAATTCAGGGCTTCAAAAATAATGTTCGAAAGGGCAAAGCAAAATTCAAAGATCAAATTTGCAACAAACAGGGTCATCAAAGAGGTCCTGGGTGTCGAGGAAAACGGCAGGAAACTCGTTACCGGGGCAATCCTTCAGAATACGGTTGACGGCACTACGGAAGAGATTAAAGCCGACGGCATTTTCATTGCAATCGGGCACAAGCCAAACACTGAGGTCTTTGCCGATTTCCTTGAAATGGATGAGGCGGGCTACCTTGTAGTTCAGCCCGGCACAACACGCACAAATATCGAAGGCGTTTTTGCCGCCGGCGACGTGGCAGACAAACATTACAGGCAGGCTATTACTGCAGCCGGAACGGGCTGCATGGCGGCTATTGACGCCGAAAGATGGCTTACCGAACAGGGAATGGATTAAAACAGACTCTTCCAACTTTTCCAGCTTGATAGCTGGAATTGAGCAACTTGAAGGCCGCACCGGGAAAGACAAAACCGGGCGGCTTTTTTGTTTCTGCAATGCAATAATGCCTCAATTGTTTTCTTAAAATATTTTATAAAAACTACCGTTCCCCGTATTTACATTCATACCGGAAAATTACTATCTTAAGAGCCGGGAATCTAATCTAATTCATTAATCATCGGGGAGTTAGCTTTATGAAAAAGTCAGTCCTTTTGATACTTATCGGCAGCAGAAAGGATTCTGCAGTAAACGTTCAGAAAGTTTTAACCGGGTGGGGGTGCATGATAAAAACAAGGCTCGGAATTCATGACGGCATTCTGGATAACTGCAGCGACGAAGGCCTTCTGATGCTTGAGCTGGTTGGAGACGACGGCCAGAAGGAAGAACTTGCAAGAAAATTAAGCCTGATTAAAGGCGTCTCATCAAAGCTCGTTGATCTGGAAGTCCTTCAGTATGATAATGAAGATCAGTACTAAACTGTAATAGTTGAAATGGGGCTGTTTCAAGAGGTGAAATTCAAATCAGCTTTTGAGACAGCCCTTTTTTGTAAAAAAAAACGATCCCCCCAGGAACAAATATCAGTATGTTTTCTCCAGCTTTCGCCCCAGAAGGTTTGCAATAATAAAGCCCAGCCCGGTCAGTGTAAATAAGAACAGCACTAACCAGAATTCCTGATTCGTCAGTTCCTGAAGGTACATTCCAAGCCCTATACCGATTCCAAAAAATATGGCAATTATTCCAATCTTGGTCAGAAGAAAGGGATTGGCTTTATCTTTGTTCGCAAAAAACTGCTTTATTTCCTCTGGAGGCAGCCCCCTTTCTATCAGCATCTGTCTTTCCCTGGACTTAAAGTAAGCCAGTGTTATCAAAACCAGGCCTATAGTAACTGTGATTATTATTGGTATAAATACGCCAACTATTGCAGGTCCCATGATTGACTCCTTCTCTATTGTCTACTTGTTTTGACGGGAAAGCCGCCAAAAGGTTACACGCTTTCTGCTTAATTATTCTTTCCGGTTTTTAACTGCCCGGTCTTCTTCCGGTTCTACTATTTGAGACTAAGGGAAATCAGGAAAGGTTACACAATTTTGCCGGGTGGTAAATATTTTATTATTTTAACTCATCAGCCTGTAACCTTTCCATCAATAAACTGGTCACAAGTATTAAGATGAGGAATCTAAGCGACATAGAGATAATTGAATCGGTCAAAAGAGGCAATCAGGCTGACTTTGCGCTCATCATTGACCGCTACAAAGATAAAGGATTCTCCTTGCTGAAGAGAATGCTAAGAAATGACTTTGATGCCGAAGAAGTTCTGCAGGACAGTTTCCTGAAGGCGTATAAGTCGCTCAGCTTCTTCAGGCAGGATTCCAAATTCTCTACCTGGTTTTACCGTATTGTCTATAATTCGGCTCTTACATTTCTTTCCAGTAAAAGAAGGCGGAATGAGAAGGATCTCAGCTCGCTGGAAGATCACCTGGAACTAAGCGATGCCGGAGTGCAGGTGTACGCAGAAAGCGAAAACGTGGCGCAGTTTGTAAATAAAATGATTGAAAAGCTGCCCGAAAAATACTCAACAATACTTAACATGTTCTATATTGATGACATGAGTCTTGATGAAATAAGCAAAATAACGGGATTGTCTTTGGTAAACGTAAAGGTTATTCTTCACAGGTCGCGTAACGCACTTAGGGACATGGTACTGAAGCACAATTACAACGAGGAGCTGTTATGAGGCACATTAGCGACGAAATCTTAAATAAATATATCGATAATGAACTTGAAGGCGAAGGGCTTTCAGAGCTGAATGAACACCTAAAAATCTGCAGCTCGTGCCTGGCAAGATTAAAGGCACTGAGAATTGTAGACCAGCAGTTCAGGATGATGGAGACTTTCCACGTTTCAGGCGACTTTACGCAAAATCTGATGAAGAAGATCGAGAAGATTTCTTTCCACTATGCGCCTAAGAAAAGCTATTTCTTCAGGTTTGTTGTCGCTCTTTTCCTTGTTTTAACCGCAGCAATACTGATTGCGGCTATTCTGGCAGTCAAGGCCTCCGTTCCTGCCGTGCCCTCAGAACCGGCATGGTATAAGACGGCATTTGACGCAGCTTCATCTAAATTCTCAGACATCCTTTCCAGCTATAAGGACCTCTTCTCAAGCAGGAGCCTTTCCATCGTGGGTTCAGGACTTGCATTTATCATTTTGGTAAGCATCTATATCGTGTACGAATCCTTCAAGGAAGCCAAGGGCAGGTTGCGTTAAGACAAGACGGTAGTTTTAAGCCATTCACGCTTACCTACCCGGGCCCTTGCTTCCCCGGCAAAAAGGATTCCATATTTTCCCACCCACGGCTTTCTCTATGGCTTTTATCAATTTACATTACATTGCCTTTAAGTCGCGAGTTAGATATATTGATTGTTATTATTATTTTAATTTAAGTCGGGAATTATGGCAATAAAATCAGGTTATGTTACGATTATAGGTAAGCCTAACGTGGGGAAATCCACGCTTTTGAACGCATTTTTAGGTGAGAAACTTTCAATTACTACAAATAAACCACAGACGACAAGAAAGAGAATTCTGGGCATTTTATCCACAGAAGATTTCCAGGTGATTTTTCTTGATACTCCGGGCATACTGAAGCCCGATTATCTTCTGCAGGAAAAGATGCTCGAATACGTGCACCAGTCCGTAAAAGACGCAGACGTGCTTCTTTTTATCATAGATATTTCCTCCGACCCGGAAGGAAGGAAGACACTTGAGGATGAGAATGTCCAAAAGATTCTTTCCTACAGGAAGCAAAAGAAGATGGTGCTAATTAACAAGGTTGACCTTTCAAACGAGGAAAAGGTAAAGCTCTTAATGTCGAAGCTCGAAAAGACAGGCAATTTCGACAGGATTATCCCCGTTTCAGCCATGCTGAATTACAATACGGATAGTGTTCTTGAGAACATTCTGGAATTTCTGCCCGAGCACCCGAAATATTATCCTGATGACATTGTCGCAATTGAGCCGGAACGTTTCTTCGTCTCGGAGATCATACGCGAAAAGATCCTGGAACTCTATCACGAAGAGATCCCTTACAGCGTTGAGGTTGTAATAGACGACTTCAAGGAAAGGGAAGGCAGGAAGGACCTCATACAGGCATCCATCGTCGTGGAAAAAGAATCCCAGAAGCCGATTTTAATCGGCCGCCAGGGCTCGGCAATCAAAGAGCTGGGACAAAAGTCGCGCGAGGCAATTGAAGCTTTCCTGCAGCGCCCTGTATATTTGGAGCTCAGGGTAAAAGTTAGGAATAAATGGCGTTCTGACCCGAATTTTCTTAAATCCTTCGGCTATACTACAGATGATGAATAACTCCCGTTCAATTATACACAGGAAGTACTTCGGAGAATGTGCCCTCATATTTAACACGGTTATCTGGGGGGGCACGTTTGTAGTTGTTAAAAACTCTCTTACCGATATTTCCCCAATGCTTTTTGTCGGAATCAGATTCCTGATTGCCTCCCTGCTTTTATTACCCTTTGCCCTAAAGGAATTACAAAAGCTGGAGCGGAAATCCTTTATTATGGGAATCCTTGTAGGAATACTTTTATTCCTCGGTTTTTCAACCCAGACCGTAGCCTTAAACTATACTACGGCAACCAAGTCGGGTTTTATTACCGGCTCACTTGTAATGTTTACCCCACTTTTGCAGTTGATAATTGACAAAAGGAAACCTTCTTTCGGTGCTGTTTTTGGGAGCCTCCTTGTTCTTCTGGGACTTGTGTTCCTGTCTGTAAAGGACACCTCGGTGCTGAACCTCTTCAACGAGCTTGGAAGCAACTTTAACTTTGGCGACGTGCTGACGCTTTTGTCCGCCATTTTCTTTGCGATGCAGATAGTCTTTCTGGATAAGGCGAGCAGACGCGTGAATTTTAAGGCGCTTACTTTCCTGCAGCTTTCAGTTACCTCGGCTCTTGCCTTCTTACTTTCAGTTCTGCTCTCCGGAGCGGGCATTGAGCCCATGAGGGCCAGCTTTACAGCCTCACTCCTTGGAGGACTTGCCTATACGGCTGTTCTGGCTACCTTTGTTACAATGACAGTCCAGACAAGATTCCAGAAAGAAGTAAGCCCGACAAAGGCCGGAATAATTTATTCTTTCGAGCCCTTGTTCTCGGCCCTCTTTGCCTTTTTCGCCCTCGGAGAAGGATTTACTTTATTCAGCTTCATCGGCTGCTTCCTCATTTTCTCAGGACTCCTTTCCTCAGAACTCCTGGAGAAGGCAGGCTCAAAATCAAAGGCTGAAATGCAGGTGCAGGATTTATAAGACTTTCTTTTTAAACTCATTTTGAAAAGACTTGTTCTGTTCTTATTTTTCTAAGAGGAACAGAAAATTTTAAGGGTTATGGAAGGGAAACTCTTCAGGGCGGAAATTCTGGCCGAGGGAATGGTTCAGGGCGTTGGCTTCAGGTATTTTGTACTCAGGAATGCACAAAGGCTGGGGCTGAAGGGCTACACGAGGAACCTCTATACGGGTGATGAGGTGCTGACGGTAGTTGAAGGCAGTAAAGCAGCCATTGAAGAGCTCTTTAAGACCATAAGAATCGGCCCCATGCACGCATCCGTAAACAGGTGCACAATAGCGTGGCAGGAATATAGCGGGGAATTTTCCTCATTTGAGATAAGGCATTAGTTTTTTCTACACAAGAATGCCTTAACACTGGACCAGGTATATAAACTATTAGAGGTATAATGCTGTTACCATATAGAACCGGCTTCGGGTACGATGTTCATGCGTTTGCCCCGGAACGGAAACTTATCTTAGGCGGAATTGAAATACCACATGAAAAAGGACTCTTAGGGCATTCGGATGCTGACGTTTTGCTGCATGCAATCTCAGATGCTCTTCTGGGAGCCCTGGCACTCGGGGACATTGGCAAGCACTTCCCCGATACGGATGAAAAGTATAAAAATGCCGATAGCGGCAGGCTTTTATCCAGTGTCTATGAACTCATTAAAAAAAAGGGCTACCGGCTTGGCAACCTCGATGCCGTAATTGTAATGCAGAGACCCAAGGTTGCCAGATTTATAGACCCGATGCGCGAGAAAACGGCGCAGATTTTAGAAAGTGATCCGGAGCAGGTTTCCATTAAAGCCACCACGACCGAACACCTTGGCTTTACCGGAAGGGAAGAAGGCGTGGCAGCTTACGCCACAGTGCTCCTTGTTAAAACTGAAGAGGCTTAATGCTAGAGGATATAATTGCATACATAAGTAATTTAAGCCCTTTCTGGGTTTATATGACGCTTTTTTTCTTTTCTTTCATTGAAAATGTTTTTCCCCCTTCGCCAAGTGACGTGGTAGTGATTTTCGGAGCCTCACTGATCTCAGGCGGCGACCAGAATATCGGATTCATTCCGGTACTGCTCATTACGAGCCTTGGAAGCTCTGCAGGCTTCATGCTCATGTATTACGTAGGCATGACTCTGGGAGAAAAAGCAATACGGCACAAAAAGCTGAAGTTCATTTCACCCGAATCAATTGCAAAAACGGATGAGTGGTTTAAGAAGTATGGCTATAAGCTGATTGTATTCAACCGCTTCATGCCGGGAACACGCTCTGTAATCAGTTTTTTTGCCGGCTTCAGCGAACTTGACGCCAAGAAAACCTTTATTTATTCAACCATCAGCGCGTTTGCCTGGAACGCCATTATTATCTGGCTGGGTGTATTGCTTGGAAATAACATCGAGGCAATTGACAAATACCTCTCAATTTACAGCAATGCGGTTATTGGCCTGACATTACTGGTAGTTCTGGTGATACTTGTCAGGCAGATTTTACTGAAAAAAAAGCGGCAGAAAAGTGAAGTTCTTTAAGTTCTTTAAAAAAATACCCGTTACACCGGAAGAAAGAAAGTTAAGAAATAAACAACGCATTGCAGGAATGCTAAGCGGGCTGCTCATGGGCCTTGCGTTTCCACCTGTACCCTTTCCTTTTACACTTCTGATCTTCATGGGGCTTATTCCATACTTAGGAGTGCTCGAAAAAAAAGAAAGACTCATAGACATAAACAGGTTTACATACCTTACCTTTTTCGTCTTTAATTTAACTACAATCTATTGGGTCGGGAGCTGGACCAGCGAGGCGGATCCCTTCCTTATGATAGGCGGCATCCTGCTGCTGTTTATAAATACCGCATTTTTCCTCATCCCTTCCACGCTTTATTATTTTGCCAGAAAGACATTCGGGAACCTTGCGGCACTGGTGCTTTTACCCTTCTTCTGGGTTTCATACGAATACTTTTACATGATAACCGATGCCAGCTTCCCCTGGCTTACGCTTGGGAACGGGATGACGCACTTTCTGAGCTTCATACAGATTGCAGACATCCTTGGCGCGCTCGGGCTTTCACTTCTTGCAGTTTATATAAACGTATTCTTCTACCTTTCGTATAGAAACTTCAGGGAAAACAAAAAGCTCAGCTACATTTCTTTTATTGGGGGCCTGATACTTTTCCTTCTACCGGTCATCTACGGCACATACCGCTTGAACAGTTTCATGGTGTCTAAAGACACCATCAGGGTAGGGCTGGTGCAGCCCAATCTTGATCCCTGGGACAAGTGGTCAGGCACGGGCGGAAATGAGCTTACAAAGCTATACCTCGACCTCTCCAGGCAGGCGGCCTCGAAAGGCGCCAAAGTTATTTTCTGGCCCGAGACAGCTCTCCCCTATTACCTGAGGGACGGAAGCCACAGGGACGCAATTGACTCCATTTACAATTTCATACAGAGAAAAGGCGTTTATCTCATTACGGGAATGCCCGACTTTACCTATTTCCCGGATAAAAGCCTTGCTCCGCCTGATGCCAAGTTCAGCAAATTAAATGAAATGTTTTACGCCACGTATAATTCCGTGCTGCTTTTTTCGCCATACAACTTCCACATTGAGCGCTACGCAAAGCAAAAGCTCGTTCCTTTTGGCGAAAGAGTGCCTTTTGTGGATGCCTTGCCTTTCCTGGGAGACTTCCTTAAGTGGAACGTCGGAATCTCGGGTTGGAACGTCGGGCGCGATACTATTGTATTTAATCTGCTCAGGGCAAAGAAAGGCGCAGCGCCTTCTTTACCCGATACAGTAAAAGTAAACAGCCTTGTCTGCTTTGAATCGGTGTACCCGGCATTTGTAGCCAGCTTTGCGCAGCGCGGGGCTCAGCTGATCAGTGTAGTTACAAACGACAGCTGGTATGGAAATTCAAGCGGGCCGTATCAGCACAAAGAGATTTCCGTGCTGAGGGCAATTGAGAACAGGAGGACCGTAGTAAGGGCCGCAAACGGGGGCATAAGCACAATAATTGATCCTTTGGGCAGAACGTTAGTTGCATCTAAGATGTTTACGAGGACCGTAATAACGGGAGATGCCCCATTAGAGACAGGTCTCACGTTTTATTCAAAACACCCTTTAATAATTCCGTATCTTTCATTTATGGTTTCTGGTTTGATGATAATAGTTTTCTTTACCATAAAAACTGTTAGAAAAGTCAAACAGAGCTAGATAATTAGAACTCTGTCTTTTTGACCAGCCTATAGTTTTAGCTATGTATACTGGGGAAATCCCATCTCTTTGTTGTGGCTTATATTGGTAATTATTTTATACCCGTCGAATGGTCGTAGGCTGAAGCTCCGGGGAATTTGATTGGCGAACTAAGCTCTGAAGGTTGGGGGCTGGTCAATCAGAGAGGCAATTCAGGAATAAAAAAATGCCGCCAGTGATTTCCACTGGCGGCATTTTTCGTTTTTAAGGAATCTTTATTCTTCTTTTTTGGATGTGGCGATCAGAAACTTATTTGCTCCAGCCCTCTTTAGAACGTCCATTACCTGGACAAAATAGCCGTGCAGAGAGTTCTTATCTGCCTTAATTACAACTTCCTTATTGGGAGTGTTCAGAAAAGCCGTTTCGGCTGCAACCTTAAGCTCTCCCAGGGAAACCTGCCTGTTATTAAAGTAGATCTCGTTTCTGTCATTCAGGTAT
The DNA here is from genome assembly GCA_025612245.1 of Ignavibacteria bacterium. GTDB lineage: Bacteria > Bacteroidota > Ignavibacteria > Ignavibacteriales > SURF-24 > JAAXKN01. The sequence goes on along the minus strand of JAAXKQ010000020.1, from coordinate 46,075 downwards.
ACTTCCATGCTTTTTTCACCCGTCGTTTCACTGGTCACGGCATCAGGGAGCTTTACCTTTAAGGCACCTGTAACAAGAAATGGGCTCGTAATCATGAATATCAGCAGGAGCACCAGAACGACGTCTGTAAAAGGAGTTATATTAATTTCCGAGAATTCTTTTTCATCTATCTTGTAGCGACGCATTCTTCACTTCCCTTTCATTTTTCCTGAGAGCATAAACCAGGTCATGTATTGCTTCTTCAAAAGCCGGCATGCTTGATTTAATTCTTCTCATGTAATAGTTATAGAACATGACTGCAGGTACAGCAACAAGCAGACCTGCTGCAGTTGATACAAGAGCCTCGGCAATACCGGCCATGACGTTCAGATATCCTGAAGCTTCATTCAGTGCCAGAGCCTCAAATGACCTGATGATACCGATTACCGTACCAAAAAGACCTATGAAAGGAGATATACTTCCCAAAGTGGCAAGAATACCGAGCCCCTTTTCTATTTTAATTACTTCCTTGTCGAGCTTGGCCAAAGAGCGCTCCAGAAGAACGTCTTCCGGCATACTGATGTGCTCAAGTATGTATTTGTAAACCGGAGCCAGCGGGGTTTTCACGTTAAAGAACATCCAGTTCCAGCTGTACGATTTGCAGTAAAACAGGGCTTCTTTTTTGTCGCCGGCCTGAAGGCTCGAAAATACCTTCGCCTTGAAGTCGTCAATAACCTTGTCGGTAATTCCCTTAAAAAGTACAGCCTTTTCTATAACGACCTTTAATGATAAAATAGAGCAGAGCACCAATACTAATACAGTATAACCACCCTTTGAGAGAAGATCCAGCAATGAATTATAAAGCATTTTGCATCCTTTTTAATTAAACAATAAACACCTATTCATGTATAACCGTATTAATCCTGAAAGTGCAGGTTAGCCAGGGTAATTTTCTCTCCGCAAGCTTAAGCTTAAAGAAAAATACCCTGGACAGCCGGCAAAAACAAAATTAAATAAGCCTCAGCACAAATATAAGGAAAAATCTGAATTATTCTGCCCCAAAGTAGCTCTCAGTTCATGGAATAATGAGGGCATAATTTCGGTATTATACCTGAAAAATGAAATATTGTTCCACTGCTACCTTTAAGGCCGGGCTACTGTTACTCCAAATGAAAACAAAAAACCCTCTTCTTTACATAAAGAAGAGGGTTTTCTAAAGCGTCAATAATTTTTTTCAGCAATCTTATTTCTTTGCAGGTGCCTGCCCTTTTTCGGCATTAATGCGTGTAATGTAAGACTGGCTTGCTTTCTTATAGGTTGCATCCTGCGAGGCAGCCTTAAAGCTGTCGAGAGCCTTTGCCTTATCTCCCTTTTCGTAGTTAACTACGCCGGTATAAAAGGCAATAGCGCCGTCGGTAACGGTTTTCTTACTTTTACCTGCATTCTGAAGGGCGGTCATTGCATCATTATACTGTCTTCTGTCTATGTATGCTTTTGCAAGTCCCAGATAAGCCTGATCGGCATTTGAAGATTCAGTGGCCTTCTTGTAGGTTTCAATTGCCTTGTCGTATTTCTTTTCCTTTGCATACTGGCCGCCGAGAACGAGATATGTTCTTCCAATGCCATCCTGTATACCGCTTTTCAGGTTGTCGTTGGTAGTAACAGCAAGGGCTTTTTCATAGTTCTTGAGGGCGCCCTCATAGTCTTTCTTTGCAGTAAGCAAACCGCCAAGAGCAATATAGGCCAGGTCAAATGAATCCCTTACGGCAAGTGCCTGGTTGAGTGCTTTAATGGCATCGTCATCTTTATCCAGTTTTGAAAGCGCCAGACCTTTCTGGTAATACGATTTGTAATCGTTGGGGTCAATTGCAAGTGCCTGGTCGTAGTTCTTTATGGCTTCCTGGAAATTATTGGCTTTCTGGAGCTCATTTCCCTTATTGTAGAAATCAATTGCCGTATTCTGCTGAGCAAGTTTAATTGCAGATTCAGCATCCGACTTCAGTGTCGGGTTTTTAGTTACACTGGCAACTTTATTATAATAGTAAATTGCCTCATTGTAGTTCTTAAGAGCCAGTGAAGCATTTGCCAGTGAATAAAGCGACTGGTCGTATGTACTGTCAAGAGCAACGCTTGAAAGAAAAGCAATCCTTGCATCCTGTATGTTGCCGCTTCTCATCAAAGCCTGCCCTTTCAGGTAGTAGGTACGATAGTCCTTGGCAATCTGAAGGCTGGAGTCAAGACTGGTAATAGCCTCCTGGTATTTGCCGGATTTCATATTCTCAACCGCGGTGTTGTAATACTTTGCCGCCTGAGGATCCATGCTCTGCTGTCCTGCTTTTGTTGTATCCTGCTGCTGTGCATAGGCGGTAATTGAGAAAATGAATAGGATATTTAATACGAATAGAACTTTCTTCATCATAGCCTTCTCTTTTTTATTGTTAATTGTTAATTATTGCGGAAAGCAGATAAACCCTCGCGCTCATTTTTATAAAATAGTATTAATTCCAAACTAAGCATTTGGTAACAACAAAATAAATTCTGGAATCTGAAAAATCAATAATTAAATTGAGTCTTTTAAGCATGAACAGGCCAAAACCGGCAGGCAGTATAGCACGGAACCGGCCTTCAGAAATCAGCCTGAAAAGTGTTTTAACGGAGAGGATGATTCATTAGGATGTGAGACATTCCTAAAACTCAGCTACTGTTCCTAAACATGGCGGCAGCCGTTATTTGCCCTAATAATAGCAAGCTGAAATGCCGCACAGATATGCTATTGCCTTTTTTTCTGGGGCATCCCTCCGAAAAAAAAAATTAAACCAACTACCCAGAAAAGCATTCCCGGAAGCCAAATTCCGGATAATTTAAATTGAAATTTAGCCCTGCTTACAAAGCAAAATAACACTTTACAAATGCTAAATCAATAGCCTCAGCCCAGTTTACTCAGCATAAATGCAGCCAGAAAGCCTATGACGGTAATGAGCCCGGCAAAGTTATGCGTCTCCTCGAATGCCTCGGGTATCATTGTATCGACTAGCATGGACAAAATGGCGCCGGCGGCAACGGCAGTCGTCAGTGCTATTACATCGGGAGAATAATACCTGAAGACTGCATAGCCTGCCAGAGATGCCAGGCCGGAGATTACAGCAATTGCACCCCAGACGCCGAAGACATAAAAAGCGCTTCTGCCGGATTTCTTCATTCCCGCAGAGCTGGAAAGTCCCTCGGGTATATTGGAAAGGAAAATTGCAATTACCGTCACCCAGCCCACACTGCCGCCATGTATCATACCGACCCCAATTACAATGGATTCCGGGATCCCATCCAAGAGTGCACCGACTGCAATAGCCATTCCGCTTCCACTGTCATCCGATTCGCTAGGCTGCTTGCCTTTTTGGGATCTTTTGCGGTGCTTGGCGCCTTTATAGGAAAGATACCAGTTGGCAAGCGTGTATATGGCTGCCCCGCCAACAAACCCGGCCGAAGTGGAATCGAACCCTCCCTGCTTATAGGCCTCATCCATCAGTTCAAAGGCCAGGGCTGAGATTAAAACGCCGCTCCCGAAGGCCGTTATGGCCGCAATAAGGCGCTGCGGGGCATTCAGGAAATATCCTACTGCGGCACCAATTAAAAGCGCGCTGCCCGCAACAAGCCCCCAGAAACCCGCATATAATGCAACCGGCATTTCTCACCTGGCTTTATTTATAAACATTATTTCCAGTTTGTTGTTACTGTATATAATTTATTATTGTAAGATAAATCCGATTTATAAAAGGCAAAAAAAAAGCGGCCTGTAAATAATTACCGACCGCCCATGCAAAAAAAACAAAAGCTATACCAAGCTTACCAGATTTTCACCCTGATCTTATCAGGCCTGTACATCGGGTCACCCGGCTTTACCTGGAATGCCTCCAGAAACTCAGGCATGTTGCTCAAAGGACCTATAACCCTGTACTCTCCCGGCGAATGGGGATCGGTCTTAATGCGGTTCATTAAAGTTTCCTTGCGGATGCCGTTTTTCCAGACCTGAGCCCATGAAAGGAAGAAGCGCTGAGTGGGAGTAAAACCGCTAATGGACTTTCCGTCCTTAAATTCAGCCGTTTTCTTAAAAGCCGTAAATGCCACGTTAAGTCCTCCCAGATCGGCAATGTTCTCACCCTGTGTAAGAGCGCCATTAATGTTCATCGAATCCACCGGGCTATAGCCATTGAACTGTTCAACGATAAGCTTTGCCCTCAAGTCAAACTTGGCAGCATCATCCTTAGTCCACCACTCCTTTATGTTACCCTGTGCATCATACTGGCGGCCTTCGTCGTCGAAGCCGTGCGTAATTTCGTGTCCGATTACGGCTCCCATAGCACCGTAGTTAACGGCGTCATCGGCATTAACGTCATAGAACGGGGGCTGAAGAATTGCAGCCGGAAATACTATTTCATTCATAAGCGGGTTATAGTATGCATTAACCGTCTGAGGAGTCATCTCCCATTCTGTCCTGTCAACCGGTTTCCCGATCTTATCGAGCTGCCTTTGCATTTCAAAACTTGAGGCGCTAAGCACGTTCTTAAGGTAAGAATTCCTTATTACTTCCAGCTTTGAATAGTCTTTCCATTTATCGGGATAGCCGATCTTTACGTTAAAAGCCGAAAGTTTCTTCAATGCCTGCTCTTTTGTTTCATTGCTCATCCAGTCCACATTCTTGATTCTCTCGCCCATGGCATCCAGGAGGCTGTGCACGATCTTTGTTGCACGCTCTTTTGCCCTGGCTGAGAAGGCTTCCCTGACGTAAAGCTGCCCTAAGGCTTCGCCAAACATGTCGTCAATTGTAAAGAGAACCCTTTTCCACCTGGGCTGCATTGCTTTAAGGCCGTTTAAGAACCTGCCGTTAAAGTCAAAGTTTTCCTCAACAAAGCCCGTGCTTAAGTACCCTGCCGTAGAATTGACGAAATGCCACTTAAGGTAAGTCTTCCATTCATCTAAAGAATGCCCTTTCAGTATAGCGCTCAGCGACTTGAAAAACTCAGGCTGTGCAACGTTCATATCCCCGGGTTTTTCCCATCCCAGGCTCTTGAAGTAAAGGCCCCAGTTGACCTCCGGTGACATATCGACAAGCCCCGAAAAAGAGACTTTGTTGTATGTCTTGTTAGGATCCCTCATTTCTACCAGGTCCATAGAAGCCTTTGCAAGCCCCATTTCAATGCTCATTACAACCTCTGCGGCTTTCTTTGCATCCTCACGGGAGTAGCCTAAAAGCGCAAACATTTTCATGACATGTTCGGGGTATTTTGCCCTGATTTCCCTGGAACGGCTGTCATCTTTCAGATAATAATCCCTGTCAGGTAGGCCAAGACCCGACTGCTCCAGCTGTGCAATAACCATGCTGCTGTTTTTAGCATCGGCACCCGCGTAGAAATTGAACATGACCGGAATTCCGTAGGAGTGAAGCCTTGCTATCTCTTCATAAAGGCTTTTTGCGTCACTTACGGCGTCAATCTCCTTCAGGTACGGCTCAAGGGCCAGAGCCCCCTCTTTTTCAATTTTTGCGGTATCCATACCTGCGCTGTAGAAATCCCCTATCTTCCGTCTTAAAGAACCCTGCGGCGCTTTTGTATCCCCGGCGGAAGCCTCAAGGATTTTCTTCAATATCTTAAAGTTACCTTCGGCCAGTTCCTCAAAACTGCCCCAGCGGCCGTAGGCATCGGGTATAGGGTTGTTCTTCACCCACTCTCCTACTGCATACTGGTAAAAATCCTTGGCCGGACTGGTCTTTTTGTCGATTGTCGTCAAATCCAGGCCTTTAGACCGCGAAGGCTTGCTGTCGCCTTTTGCGTTTAAGGTTCCTGCACTCATTGTTAGTCCTAAAATTAAAAGAGTACTAAGACTGAGTAATTTTGTTACTTTCTGCACTCTTAACTCTCCTTATGATTAAATGGTAATCTCGAACGGTTATTTTTGCAAAACAAATTTAAAGTATTTAGTATTAAAAGTTATACGATACTGTATCCTAAAGACTACATCCAAAGGCAAATAGTTCCCGGAAAGCGCAAAATTTGCATGAAAAATCGCTGGCATAATCCTTGGAATTTTATTCTTCATAAACCAAAGGAGCAGTTCGATGCGTTATAAGATCTTGTTTTTCGTATTATTTTTACCAGTACTGTCTTTTGCACAGCTAAAAAGCCTTTCATTCAAAGTCGGGGTTTATACGCCATACGACCTGAAAACGGGCTTTATGTACGGCATGGACTACGGTATCATAGTCAACGAGCATATTACGTTCCTCCTGGGAACTGACCTTTACTATAAAGACATAACAAACGAATCCTATTTAAGCAGCAGTGAAAAGCTGGGCGTTAAGATCAGGTCGGGCCAGCGGATGAATGACTGGACTGCATGGCACCTGCCGATTACCGGAAAAGTAAGGGTTGAATTCCCCCTGCAGAAAAGCCCGATCTACCCATATATTGTTGCAGGCCTGGGCTATGGGGTAACGCACGTCAGCTACAGCATGTATAACAGCTATTCCGAAAGGCCGGAGGAAAGTTCACTTACATACTATGGAGGCGTCTGGCAGCTGGGTGGCGGAATACTTTATAACTTAAACAAGAATACGGACCTTTTGTTTGAAATAATGCAGAATTCCGCTTCATTCGACAAAGACGAGGGATATAACTACTTTTCCACACTGAACTCCTCGGGAGTAATGTTCCGCGCTGGAATTCATTTTGTATTTTTCTAAGAAAAACAAGGCGCTACATCCTTATTGTAAAGACGGTTTCAATGAAAAGGTCCTTGTACTCCAGTATGAATTTCTCCAGGTTCTCCTGGCTTGAGAGCTGAAGCGTATCGACAATTGAGGGATCGAGCTGCATGTTCTCATCCCAGTAAACGTTTGCAATCTTCAGCTTTTGTGTCATATAGTCGGCCAGGTGTACAACCGCGGCAAGGACACTCCTTGGATTTAATTCGCCCGGGGAGTGGTGATGGCTCAAGGTATCGCAGAGTACCACGGGCAGGTTCCACCTTTCGGCCAGGAATTTGCCCAGCTCCTGGTGCGTCATGCCGAGCGTATCGAGCTCCGCCCCGGAGAATGATTCTTCCTGCTGCCAGACCTTCCGGCAGATATCCTCAAACTGGCGGTGCATGTACTTATGCATCAGCTGTATGCCGAGCTCATGAAGCATTCCAGCCACAAAGGCGTCGCTTCCAAGGTCCATGTGACCAAGGTTCTGCGCAATTCCCTTTGCTGCCGAACCGACTACCATCGAATGCAGCCAGAACTCATCGTGGTTAAAATACTTATCTGACGTAGACTTAATGGATTCAGCCAGCGAAAGCGCCGAGACAATATCACTTATTTCCTTGTAGCCGAGCACAATAATTGCAAATTCCAGCGAGGTCACTTTTCTCTGAAGACCGTAGAGCGGAGAATTGGCAACCGACAATATCTTTGCTGTCAGCCCCTGATCGCGCCCCACGAGCCTGGCCAGACCGCTCGTTGTAGGCGCAGGCGACTGCAAAAATTTGGTAACTTCAAACATCATTTTAGGAATTAAAGGAAGGCTTTTAATGTTGCTTAAAAGTCTCTCCGTCTCAGTTCTTCTTTGTGCCCTGTCCAAAGTCTCGGAATTTATTTTATCCATTTCACCAGCTTGCAATTAAGAGTAAAAATAGTCAGATTAACCGGGCACAAATATAAAGCACTTTTCGCCGGGCTAAAACAGTGCTCTGTAGCTAATACTTTCTCTGCGCCCGGATAGGCTTTATATAAATGGCCAGTAACAACGCAGTAGTATTATCGTATTTAAAATCCAAAATTATAGATGTGGATAATATTTAAGAAGTTGTGTAGTATTTTAAACTAGGTCAGATATTTAGATTTTTTTCAATTCAACTTAAAAAGAGGGAATATGGCTAAGAGGCTCCTCATAACTGCAGTGCTTTTCATCTCCTGTTCTTTTTTCCTTTATGCCCAGGAAGTAAAAATTAACTTCACGGAGTATGACCTGGACAACGGCCTGCACGTAATACTTTACCCGGACAATACAACTCCTATAGTTGCAGTAACCGTAACTTATCACGTCGGCTCGAAAAATGAAAAGCCTGACCGCACGGGTTTTGCGCATTTTTTTGAACACCTGATGTTTGAGGGTTCAGATAATATAAAAAGGGGGGAATATTTCCAGTACGTTCAGAACGCAGGGGGCGAACTGAACGCTTATACATCCTTCGACGAAACGGTCTATCATGAGGTTCTCCCCTCAAACCAGACCGAACTCGGCCTGTGGCTGGAATCGGAAAGGATGTTTCACCTTAAAATCGACTCTGTTGGCGTCGAAACACAAAGAGGCGTTGTAAAGGAAGAAAGAAAAGAACGCCTCGATAACCGCCCCTACGGCTCCCTTATGGAACAGACATTCGCACATGCATACAAACTTCACCCTTACAAGTGGACCCCGATTGGATCCGTACAATACATTGACAGGGCAAGCCTGTCTGAATTTATGGACTTCTACAAAACTTTCTACGTGCCGAATAACGCGGTCTTATCCATTGCAGGCGACTTTGAGGCCGGTAAAATGAAGGATCTTGTGAGCAAATACTTTGCCGGCATCCCGAGGGGCTCTAAATCCATCTACCGGCCAGGCATAGTAGAACCGGAGCAGCAAAAAGAGGTAGCCGATACAGTTTACGACAATATACAGCTTCCTGCCGTGGTAAAGGCATTCCACATCCCGGCACAGGGAACAGATGACTACTACGCCATAGATATGCTTACCACACTTCTGTCCTCCGGGGAAAGCTCAAGATTTTATAAGGAACTCGTGGATAAAGAGCAAAAGGCCCTCTATACGGGCTCATTCCCATTTTCACTTGAAGATCCGGGACTTTTCCTCGTCTATTGCATCGCCAACATGAACGTTAACGCCAGGGACCTGGACAGCTCAATTGACAGGGAAATCCTCAGAGTACAGAATGAGCTTATAAGTGAGCACGAATTTACAAAGCTGAGGAACCAGGTTGAAGACGATTTCGTAAAAAGCAAGAACACAAATCTTGGAATTGCAACAAGCCTGGCTAACTACTACCTGTTTTATAAGGGGAACACTAACCTCATCAATACAGAGCTTGAACGCTACATGAAAGTAACAAGAGAAGACATAAAAAGGGTTGCAGATAAATACCTGAGGAAAAGTAACGAAACACTGCTCTACTATCTGCCAAAGCCTTTAGGACAAAAAGGGGAGGGAAAATAAAATGAGAAAGTCATACATTTTGCTTTTCCTGGTTTTTATTACATCGTCTCCCCTGTTTCCGCAGCTTGGAAGGAATACTCCTCCGCCTCCGGGCCCCGCTCCTGAAATAAAGCTTTCAGACTACGAGAGCTTTGAGCTTCAGAACGGGCTGAAGGTCTTTGTGGTGGAAAACCATAAGCTCCCGGTTGTTTCGTTTTCACTTGTAATAGACCGCGACCCCATATTTGAAGGCGACAGCGCGGGCTATGTAGCCATGGCAGGCGAGCTCTTAAAGACGGGAACAAAGAGCAGGACAAAAGACCAGATCGATGAGGAGATAGATTTCATCGGAGCCTCGCTTTCCACCTCTTCAACCGGTGTTTCTGCCTCGGCGCTTACAAGCCACACGGATAAGCTCCTTGAAATTATGTCGGACGTAGTGATAAACCCGGCTTTCAGGCAGGAAGAGCTGGATAAGATAAAAAAACAGACACTCTCTGAACTCGCCTCGGCAAAGGATGAACCCGAGACAATTGCAGAGCGCCTCGTTCAGAAACTTTATTACGGGCAGGGGCACCCTTATTCCGAATTTGAGACCGAAGAGACCGTTGGGAATATTAAGCTTGATATGTGCCGGAATTACTATGATTCATTTTTCAAGCCTAATATCGCCTATCTTGCTGTTGTAGGAGATATAACAAAAAAGGATATTGAGCCCTTAATAAACAAGTATTTCGGCAGCTGGCAAAAAGGCGAAGTAAAGCATTTCAAGTACACTCCACCTCAAACGCCTTCCGCCAACACGGTTGCAATTTCCGACCGCCCGAACGCCGTGCAGTCGACCATCAGGATAGGCTACCCGGTCGAACTGAAAATTGGAAGCCCGGATGCAATAAAAGCCGGACTGACAAACACTATCCTTGGCGGCGGTGAATTCCGACTCTTTAAGAACCTGAGGGAGAAACACGCCTACACCTACGGAGCATACTCAAGAATTTCGCCAGACAAACTGATCGGCAATTTTACTGCCTTTACGGAAGTAAAAAGCGCCGTAACAGACAGCGCGGTCTTTGAGATATTAAATGAAATGAAAAAAATGCGCACCGAAGCACCTGCAGACAAAGAGCTTCAGCAGGCTAAAAACTACACGAGCGGCAACTTTGCAATTGCGCTCGAAAAACCCTCGACGATTGCAAACTTTGCCATTAATATTGCCAAGTATAACCTTCCCAGGGATTACTATAAAAACTACCTGAAAAACCTTCAGGCCGTCTCGGCCTCAGACGTGCTCGAAATGGCAAAAAAATACATTGAGCCCGAAAAAGCGTATATAATTGTTGTAGGTAACGCACGGGATATAGCCCCAAAATTAAAAAGATTCAGCCCCTCCGGGCAGGTTACTTCCTACGACATTTATGCGCAGAAGCTCGATACTTCCGCAAAAAAACTTCCCGAAGGCACCTCAGCCCGCAAGGTGCTAGATAACTACATCTCCGCAATTGGAGGAAGGGAAAACCTCCTTAAGATAAAAGACAGGACCTCCGAGATGACCGGAAATGTACAGGGAGTTGAGGTCAATATTACAATCTACCAGAAACAGCCCAACAAGCTCCTTCAGGAAATTAAGGCCGGCAACATGAGACAGTCCATCGTCTTTAACGGTACAAATGCCTATAGCCTGACTCCTGCCGGCAGAAAGGAGATTACAGGAACCAGCCTGAATGACCTGAAGCTTGAATCCACGCTTAACCTCCTTCTTGAGCCAGAAAAATTCGGCATTACCTCGCAGCTTTCGGGAATTGAGAAGGTTGAAGGAAAGGACGCCTACAGGATTGAGCTCCAGGCCGGAACGGACAAAAAGTGGACGGAATACTACGACGTGGATTCGGGACTTAAATTAAGACAGATCAAATCCGTTGCTGCACCGATGGGAACAGCAACTCAGACGGTCGACTTCAGCGACTACAGGAACGTGGAAGGCATTAAGTATCCATTCAGGCTCAGACAAACACTGGGAAGCCAGCAGATGGATATGCAGGTGACATCAATTAAGGTAAATAATAACCTGAAAGATAGTATATTTGAAGTACAAAAATAATTTTTTATCATAAAATTGACTTTTTTAGAATGGAAAACAGGAAATATTCAGCCATTGTCTTTGACCTTGGCAATGTACTCATTCCTTTTGATTACAGCATAATGATGAACAGGCTCGACCTTATTGAAAAAGGCCTGGGTAAGAAGTTCATGACACACTATAAAAACAATTACGACATACACAGAAAGTTTGAAAGAGGGGACTTAAAGAGCGAAGAGTTCATTGAACTCATGCTCAAATCCTGCAACGGAAACCTCGACAAGGAGACCTTCTGCAGGTATTTTTCCGAAATTTTCAGGCTTAACAGCGACGTGGCAGCCCTCCTGCCGGAACTGAAGAAAAAGTACAAGGTTGTACTCCTTTCCAATACAAACTCCATACACAGGGAATACGGCTATAAGAACTACGAGTTCCTAAAGCATTTCGACAAACTGATACTTTCGCACGAGGTAGGGGCCGTAAAACCTGAGCCGGCAATATACAAGGCAGTTGAGGACTTCACGAAGCTCCCGCCGGAGGAACATATTTTCATTGATGATGTATTAGAATATGTAGAGGGTGCTAAAAAGATGGGCTGGGATGCCGTGCAGTTTACCGGCTACGGCAAACTTGTTGAAGATCTTAAGGCGAGGGGAATTATATAAATTCCCCTGAGAGTGCTATATCTTTTTTAATTTTTAATTTTTAATTTGCGTCGTCTTTTCAGGCGTTAAAATTTTAGAAAGAAAATAGCACCCTTACGCTTATTTTTCAGGAGTGCCTAAAAGTAATATTTTAATACTAAGGAACTTATGAAAGCTCTTAAGCTCAAAAGCCACGTTTTAGGCCGTATTTTTTGTGGATTTCTGCTTCTTGTTTCTGCCGCCTCATATTCCGGCTGCACAGAGAATTCTGGCCATGCAGGCAGCATCTCCGGAAGACCCGTATTGCCGGAAAATAAAACCGCAGCAGTTGAAACCAAAATGCAGGATGACTCTGCCTTGAAGGATACGGTTTTAAGATATAAACCTGACATGCCCATTCACTACTCTGCTTTTCCGGTAAGGGGTAAAAGACCCCTGGCAACGCTCGATTCTATTTACGGAATTGACGGGGCAAGGCTTATACTTACACTAAACCGCCTCGATGAAGCTAATATAAGGCGTGCCGACACGCTTGTTGTGCCTGATAAGCTGACAGATCTGTTGTCATACTGCCCGTATCCTTACGTAATTGACGAAGCGCGCTCAATAGACAAGCTTCTGCTCATCTCCAGGCGCATCCAGGCCTTTGCCGCCTATGAAAACGGCGTACTTGTTAGATGGGGGCCGACCAGCACGGGCAGAAAAACAAAGCCTACGCCTGCAGGCCTTTTTAGCGCCAACTGGAAGGCAAAGAAAACTACCAGCACAATTGACAGCGCATGGGTGCTACCCTACTACTTTAACTTCCAAAGTAAGGAAGGCGTTGCTCTCCACCAGTTTTCGATGCCTGGCTACCCTGCCAGCCACGCCTGCGTGAGACTGCTTGCCGAGGACGCGAAATGGGTTTATTACTGGGCCGACCAGTGGATACTTTCTGAAACCGGACAGATAGAAGCCTATGGGACACCAATTATAGTTTTTGACGAATACCGATTTGGGAAACGCAAGCCCTGGAAACATCTGCTCGAAGATCCCGATGCCATAAATATCTCCGGAGAAGAAATCCACGAGCTGATGGATAAATATCTGACTACGATTAAAGAAAGAGAAGAAAAAAGAAAAGAGGTCATAGTGGCCCGCAAAAACCGATCAGCACGGGAGCCGGAACAGTTCTGAAAAGTAGGCAGAAGAGAAAAGGAAATTGTTTATTTTATATACTGTACGGGACTTACAATAAGGAAGTTCCGGACAGATACTGATGGAAGCATTTTTTTCAATAACATTACTATTCTTCATATAATTTTATGCAGAAATCCAATTCCAAAGCGGAAAAAGCATTCATCAATGGCAAGCTGTTTACCGTTGATGAAAAAATGCCTTATGCCGAGGCCGTAATTACGCGCAACAACAGGATCTTTTTTGTAGGCTCAACAGAACAAGCCAGACACTACATTACGCCTCAAACGGAAGTAATTGACCTTAAGGGAAAGCTCATGCTGCCCGGATTCATAGATAACCACGTGCATTTCATTAACGGCGGCTTTTACCTGCTTGGAGTCAACCTGCGCCACACGAAATCCACTGATGAATTCAAGCAGACACTTAAGAATTTTGTCTCTCAAAACCGCGGCAAATGGATTACTGGCGGCGACTGGGACCATGAGGCATGGGAGAGAAATGAACTCCCCGTGAAAGAATGGATTGACGGCTTTACCGAGGATACTCCGGTACTCATAAACCGCTTTGACGCCCACATGGCGCTCGCCAATTCACTGGCGTTAAAGCTTGCTGGAATTTCAAAAGATACGCCTGACCCCGAGGGAGGACTCATAGTAAAAGATAAAATAACCGGGGAGCCTACGGGAATACTAAAAGACAACGCCATTGGCCTTGTTAATGCCGTAAGACCTAAGCCGGGCAAAGTGGACTATGAGATGGCTCTTAAGGCTGCACTGGATGAAGCAAAAAAACACGGGTTTACATCGGTTCAGGACATAACTTTTCCTGATGATTTCAGGACCTACCAGAAATTTGAAAAAGAAGGCAGACTTACCTGCCGCATATATACCAGGCTTCCTATTGCAGAATGCGAATGCCTCATCAGATCCGGAATAAAATGCAATTTCGGGAGTGAGAAACTTAAAATCGGTTCACTAAAGGCTTTTGCCGACGGCTCTCTTGGTAGCTCCACCGCACTTTTCTTTGAGCCATATAACCAGGATACATCTACGCACGGCCTGGCAATGGATATTCTAACGGACGGCAGACTCAAAAACTGGGCCTTGGTCTCCGACCGGGCGGGCCTTCAGCTTTCAATTCATGCAATTGGAGATAAAGCTAACAGCCTTATACTAGACATATTTGAAGAAGTTGTAAAAAGTAATCCCCCGTGGGACAGGCGTTTTCGTATTGAGCACGCACAGCACGTAAGAAAAGAGGATCTGAGGCGCTTTGCCGGAATGAACGTTATTGCCTCAGTACAACCTTATCACCTTATTGACGACGGCTGCTGGGCAGAGAAAAGAATAGGCGCTGAAAGACTTAAAACCGCATACCAGTTTAAGTCCTTTATTGATTCCGGCATTAAGGTCTGCTTCGGAAGCGACTGGAGTGTTGCTCCGCTGGATCCACTAATGGGAATTTATGCCGCCGTTACAAGAAGGACGCTTGACGGCATGCGCCCTGAAGGCTGGATACCGCAGGAGAAAATTTCAGTTGAAGAGGCAATTAGATCCTATACGATAAATAACGCCTATGCCTCTTTTGAAGAGGATATAAAGGGCTCAATTGAAGAAGGCAAGCTTGCCGACCTGGTTGTCTTAAGCAAGGACATACTCAGCATCGATCCTTCTGAAATCAAAGATGTCAGGGTTGAAATGACGGTCTTTGACGGCAATGTCATCTACGAGGCATAGCCTTCAGGCAAGAAGTTTAGAAAGGAGCGGTGGCGTCGTAGTCAATTACAATGTCATCGCTTAAAGGAAATCCCACGCACGTCAGGCAGTAGCTCTGCCTGATTTCTTCTTCGGTAAGTGCTGTCTGCTCCACCAGGTTAATCTTACCCGATATCATCTTGGCCCTGCAGCTGGAACACTGCCCTATCCTGCACGAATTGGGAAGTTCAAGCCCCTGCTCCAAAGCCGCATCCAGTATGCTATCCCCCGGTTTTACAATAATTACTTGCTCTTTACCCTGAAATATAATTGTTACATTTCTTGGCTTTATCTCTTCGTCCGGAACATCCTCGTTTTCATTTATGCTTACCGTGAAATATTCCGTATGCACTCTTGCAGGATCCACATCTTCAGCGGCCAGGGCACTCAATACATTAATGATCATTCCATTTGGGCCACATACATAAAATTGAGCTTCCTTTGAGGGATTATATTCTCTTAAAAGCTGAATGAAGAGTTCCCTGGTTATTCTTCCCTTGAAGCCCTGCCATTCCTTGTCCGGCTGACTTAATGTGTGAACTACCTTAAGCCTTCCGGCATAATAGTTTTCCAGCTCCTCAAGCTCCTTTCTGAAAATAATTGATTCCTCATTTCTGTTGCCGTAAAAGAGCCTGACGCTGCTTTCGGGCTCTATTATTAAAGTGGATTTCAGTATGCTCATGAGAGGTGAAATGCCGCTTCCCGCGCCAACAAGAACGAGTTCGTGTTTTTTTTCGGGAGAGAGGTCAACAACAAAGCGCCCCAGCGGGGGGAATGCCTTTAGAGTGTCGCCTGTTTTAATGTTATCTGCAAAGTAGTTTGTAGCGTGCCCTTCCAGCGTTTTTTTTATTGTTATTCCAAGGTAAGGCTTTTCTGTAACTGAAGTTGAAATTGAGTAGCTGCGCCTTACCTCTTCACCATTAAATATAAAGCAGATGGTAAGAAACTGCCCGGGAAGAAATGGAATTTCCCTGCCCGACTCCTCCTTGAATAAAAACGTCCTGGCGTCTTCTGTTTCCTCAATTACCCCGGTTACTTTCAGCGATAAGTAGCTTTCCATCGTTTATGGCGGAACCTTTCTTCAATAATTCAGTATTATAAAAGATAATAATATCTTCTGAAGCATGAAAGACAATAACCCGCCTGGCGAATAATAATGGCACACTGGCTAATATTAGCCCCGCTTAAGCCAAATAAATGCCGCTTTTGCCTGAAGCAGAGGGATATTATTTTATTTTTATAAATATTTAGCCTTAGATCAACTAACGGACTGCGGGATTTGAAAGGGCACAAAAGCGCATTTTTGTTTTAATTTGAGGCTCCCGGTTTCTTTAAAAAAAGAACTGCCGTGGAAGAGGGCACAACCACGGCAGATAGTTTGTCATTTAAAGGAGGGATGAGAAACTATGTTTATTCTTCCACTGCTTCACAGCAGTACCTAATATATTACAAAGCGTGTGCCATAATCAGAGTGCCGTTTTCTGAAAGGAAAGTAGAAGATGAATTCTTTTCAATTCCCATTTTGTGGGAATGAGAATTCTTCAATTCCTGAACATAGGAAAACCGAATTTATAGAAAATTTTTATTTATAAAAAATATGGTAGTGTCCTATAAGAAATTTTTTGTTAATTTCGTGTGTTTATATATTACAAAACTTGAAAGGGTCCGACATGGTAAATCAGGATTTAGACCTGAATATAGATCTTGAAGAAGAGATCAAAAAGCTGAAGAAAAAATTAAACGCTGTAATTCTGGCGCATTACTACCAGGAATCCGAAATACAGGACATGGCAGATTTCATTGGCGACAGCCTGGAGCTGGCAAGAAGGGCAAAAGAAACCCCGGCAGATGTTATTGTTTTTGCGGGCGTGCATTTCATGGCTGAGACCGCAAAGATACTGAACCCGGAAAAACTGGTGCTCCTGCCGGATCTTGAGGCGGGCTGTTCACTGGCCGAGAGCTGCCCTGCAGATAAATTTAAGAAATTCCGCGAGGAGCATCCCGGTCACGTTGCAATTACATATATAAACTGCACGGCAGAAGTTAAGGCCTTAAGCGACATAATTTGCACTTCGAGTAACGCCGAGAAGATTATAATGCAGATACCCGAAGACAAGAAGATTATTTTTTCGCCCGATAAAAACCTGGGGCGTTATCTTCAGAAAAAGACCGGACGCGAGATGCTTTTGTGGGACGGAAGCTGCATAGTACACGAAACTTTCAGCGAAAAGAAAATTATAGATCTTAAGATAAGAAACCCAAAGGCAAAAGTAATTGCACATCCCGAGTGCGAAGACGCTATTTTGCGCCATGCGGATTATATCGGCTCAACCAGCAAACTCTTGAAATATGTGCAGGAAGACGAGGCAGATTCTTTTATAATTGCAACCGAACCAGGCATAATTCACCAGATGGAAAAAGCAATGCCTAAAAAGAAATATATACCTGCGCCTCCGGAGGAAAATTCATGCTCGTGCAATAATTGCCCGCACATGAAACGAAACACAATGGAGAAGCTTTACCTGTGCATGAAAAACTTAAGCCCCAGAATTGAAATGGAAGAGTCCCTAAGAATGCGCGCCCTAAAGCCGATAGACAGGATGCTTGAAATGAGTTAAACAAAACCCACAGCCCGGCTTCAGTGAAGCCGGGCTTTTTTACATCCGCCAAAACCACTTTCCTATAAAGCCCCCGAAAAGCCTAAAAGACATGAATGAGCTCTTAATTATTGGGCATATTAGTAAATTCAACATGGTTTTATCTGAGATATTTCTTTTTGACCATGAATCTTTGAAGCGGATTTTATACCTTTTCAAAATCCTGCAGCACGGGAACAAGTTTTAGTTTTATTTGTTGAAAGGAAAAGATGTTCAAATGAAGTCGTTATGATGTAATATTTTGATTTATGTGTTTTAAGTAAGGGAGTGAGTTATGATGCTGGAAAAATTAAGGAACAGTACTTTTATTTTTGTTTTGGCTTCGCTTTTATTTGGGGCAGTCTCGGGGTTTGTAGACATAAAAGCTTCTGAGGTTCAGCCTGCGGCCCTGCTGATAATTATTTTTACCTGTTTTCTTGGTTTTATCCAGCCTCGCAATGCGTGGCTCTCGGCTTTGATCACCGGCAGCAGCATTCTTGCAGCACACCTGATCAGTCCTTTCTGGGGCCTTTATCCCGATTATCCTGTGGAGCCCAGCGTATGGGCAACCACAATAGCCTTAATTCCGGCGTTCTTAGGCGCCTACATTGGCGCTGCGGCCGGCTGGGCACTAACGGGTTCGGGAAGCAAAGCCTTAAAGTAAGCCATTCAGAAGAAGTATATTTTCAGAGCTTCTGCTTAATTTTTTTGCTGTTATCCTTAATGGAATAGTTCATGAGCCATTCCTGTGCATTTATTTTTTTTGTACCTTCAGGCACCTCTGGTGTAATGTATTTTCCGTTTGGCATAAGAATGCGCGCTTTTATGTTATCCTTAAGCGATATGTTAAGCAGGGTTTTAATCAGGTACTGCTTAATGCTTTCGTCCTCAAGTGGAAAAGCAATTTCAACCCTTCTATAGAGGTTACGCGGCATCAGGTCGGCACTGCTAAGGTAGATTTCCTCGCTTCCGTTGTTGTAAAAATAATATACCCTGCTGTGCTCAAGATAACGCCCAACAATGCTTACAACTCTAATGTTTTCGCTTAAGCCTGGCACATTAGGCACAAGGCAGCAGATTCCGCGCACAATTAAGTCCACTTTAACGCCACAGTTTGAAGCTTCATATAAAGCTGCAATGAGTATTGGGTCCACGAGCGAATTAAGCTTAAAGATAACATGCCCTTTTGCCCCGGCCTTTACGTTTTCAATTTCGCGCCCGATCAGCCTTAGGAATTTCTCTTTCATATTTATGGGGGCGACAAAAAGCTTTTTGAAATCCTTCTGGCTGGAATACCCGGTCAGGTAATTGAATACGTCGGACACATCGGCACAGATATCCTCATTTGCCGTAAAAAGCCCGAGATCGGTATAGATTTTTGCGGTAACCGAGTTGTAATTTCCCGTACCCAGGTGCACATAGCGCTTTACGCCGTCGGCCTCCTTGCGCACAACGAGCGTCATCTTTGCATGCGTCTTAAGTCCTACGAGTCCATAGACTACGTGCACGCCTACTTTCTCCAGTTCGCGGGCCCAGTAGATGTTATTTTCCTCATCGAACCTTGCCTTGAGCTCCACCAGTACAGCCACCTGCTTACCCATTTCGGCAGCCTCTATGAGGCATTTTACCACCGGCGAATTTGCACCCACGCGGTAGAGCGTCTGTTTAATTGTAAGCACTTCGGGATCGCGCGAGGCAGCCTTGATAAAATCGATAACAGGGCTGAAAGAATGATACGGGTGATGAAGCAGTATATCCTTCTGCTTAATGAGGTTAAATATATTTTCCTCTTCCTCAAAAACCGCGGGCACTACGGGATAGTGCGGTTTTTCCTTTAAGCTGTGTAACGGAAGGTCGTAAAGCGCAATAATGTCGCTCATGCCCAGGGGGCCTTCAATTACGTGCACGTCGTCTTTTGTTATCTGCAGGTTCTCTGTAAGCGTCTCCTGCATAAATTCAGGCATGGTGCTTTCTACTTCGAGGCGGACAACAGACCCAAAGCGCCTCTGGCGTATGTTTTCCTCGATGACCTGAAGGAGGTCGTCGGCTTCATCTTCCTGGAGCTCAATATCTGTATCTCTGGTAATTCTGAACCTGTGCGCCTCCAGAATTTCCATACCCGGGAAAAGCAGGTGAAGGTTATTCTTTATCAGGTCGCCAAGCCAGATGAATTTTGTGCTTATGTGCGAGTTCGTCTTCTTTTCCGGATTGATGACCTCGTCAATCTGCATCAGGCGCGGCAGTATGCTGGGCACCTTGACGCGCGCAAAATCCTTCTCACCATTAGGCTTCCTTACCAGGACGGCAAGGCTCAGGCTCAGGTTTGATATATATGGAAAAGGACGCCCGGGATCGAAGGCAAGAGGAGTAAGGACCGGATATATTTCTTTCTTAAAGTACTCGTTTAAGAGTTTCTGTTCCCTGGCTGCAAGATCGTTTATGTCTGCAATAACAATATTATACTTTTTCAGCGACGGCACGATTTCAGTGTGCCAAAGGTCCCTTGCAGTCCTGAGCATCGGCTGAATTTCTTTTTCAATTTTTCTCAGCTGCTGCAGCGGAGTGAGCCCGTCTATTGTAGGTTCAATTACGTTGGCTGCAACCTGCTCTTTCAGGCCGGAGATCCTGATCATGTAGAATTCATCCAGGTTGGAGCTGAAGATAGAAAGAAATTTCACCTTTTCCAAAAGCGGCAAGTGAGGGTTAAGGGCTTCTTCAAGAACTCTTCTGTTGAACTCAACCCAGCTCAGGTCCCTGTTAAGGAAATTTCTGGGGTTGTTGTATTTCTTAAGTAACTCTTTGGACTGCATTGAATTAACACTTGTTTATAATAAAATAATATAATTGAATTTTCCGGTTTTTCCGAAGCTTCAGCCTAACTTACCTGCTCTTCTCGGTCCTCTTTGCCGAAGAAAAACTTTCCAGGTCGTATGAAATAAAATTATCAGGCTTTTCGAGCCTTCTTATTTTAACGCCGGCATCTGAAAAGAACTTTTCTGCAAGCGTATCGTGATAATCGGAAAAAATTACAATTTCCTTAATCTTAGCTGCAATGAGCGCCTTTGCACAGTTTGTACAGGGCATGTTTGTAACATAAGCCGTGGCCCCCGAGGTGCTGATGCCGTGCGTGGAACACTGAAGTATGGCATTCATTTCGCCGTGTATGGTCCTGATGCAGTGATTATCCACAACAAGGCAGCCGGCATCTTCGCAGTGCTCACCGCCTGGAATTGAGCCGTTGTAGCCGGTCGAGAGGATCTGTTTATCTCTGACCAGTACGCAGCCGCAGTGCATTCTGGGGCATGTGGATCTTTCTGAAACGAGCATTGCAAGCTTCAAGAAATAGGTGTCCCATGACGGCCTGTGATTATGATTTTCACTCATACTGATATCCTTTTTCCGCAAATGTAAATTAAAAATAAAAATAGCGTTTCGAAATATAGTGCAGTAATACGAGAAAGTAAAAGAAGGAAATAAACATCCGTGAATTAAGTCTGGTTCACGTTTTCTGCCAGGGGTTTCTATCTCGTGCAAGCTTCAGGGGCGGGTGATGCCCGCCCCCATAAAAAAGCTCAGCTACATGTTTTTAGTTTCCGGCTGCTGAAGGGTTCTCTTCGAGGGCTCTTACAACTGCGTCGGCAACATTCGAGCGGACGGGACCAACGTTAGCCTTATCATCCGGGTAAACCCTGTTTGTCAGGAGTATAACAAATATCTTGCGTTCGGGATCCATCCATACGCTTGTTCCCGTATAGCCTGTATGGCCGAATGATTTTGCCGAGAACAGCTTGCCTGCCGAAGAATAGCCTTGCAGCGATTTTGTATCCCAACCAAGTGCCCTTGAGCTTGCTGCAGAATAACGTGTGGTAAATTCTTTGACTGTTTCTTCCTTAAAGTAACGCTTACCCTGGTAGACGCCGTTACCCAATAAAACCTGGCAGATTTTAGCCAGGTCGCCTACTGTTGAGAACAAACCGGCGTTGCCTGAAAGCCC
This sequence comes from Ignavibacteria bacterium, assembly GCA_025612245.1. Classification (GTDB taxonomy): domain Bacteria; phylum Bacteroidota; class Ignavibacteria; order Ignavibacteriales; family SURF-24; genus JAAXKN01. The sequence continues at coordinate 24,582 of JAAXKQ010000020.1, read as the reverse complement.
TTTAAGTCCTCTTGCAAGCGGATCGTGCACAACACCCTGCAGGCTGTCGGTTGCAGGGAGGCAGTCCTTTTTATATTCCTCCGAAGGAGTAAACATTGTGCGTGTCATTCCGAGGGGATCTGTAAAGTTTTCCTTATAGTACTTATACATCGGCATACCGGTTACGGCTTCAATGACCTTCATTGTACTTACAAAGTTCAGGCAGCTATAGACCATATTTGAATCCGTCTTATAGGCAAACTTGAGGGCGAAGATTTTGTTAAAGATGTCTTTGGGTGTTTCTCCTGCCTTTGGGGTATAGTAAGCAGGAAGTCCGCTGTTATGGAGCAGGAGGTTTCTGACCTTAACATCACCCTTGCCGTTCTGTGCAAAATCGGGGAGAAAGTTTTTGACGGGAGTTTCAATATCGATCTTTCCCTCGTCAACGAGCTTCATCATGCATGTAGTTGTAGCAAAAACCTTTGTACATGAGGCCATGTCGAACATCGACTGCAGATTGACCTCTTTTGAGGCCGGGTCGTAGGTGTAATGTCCGTATGCTTTCTGATAGAGAATTTTCTCGGGTGTACCGACAATGAGGGCGGCTCCCGGGGTAATGTGCTTTTTGATTGCATTTTCAATTATTGTATCTACAGCCGAAAACTGCTGGGCAAAGACGGCAGTAGAAAATAAGAGGACAAATAGGAACGAAGTAACTTTTTTCATAACGACATACCTTATATAGTGATTCCGAAATAAAATAGAAAAAGCCAGGCTGGACTTCCACATACCCGGCTTCGAAGAGAAACAAATAACAAAATTACTTTATATCTTTTACGAACCAGTGTGCAAAGGAATCGGCAACCTTATCGAAGAAGCCGCTTTTCTTAAAGACTTCGTGCTCTTCCATATGGGAGCTCTCGTAACCTGTAGCAATGAAATACACCACCTTGTCATAGAACGAATCTATTCTTCTGAAGAATTCAAGCGCACGGTACATGTCTATGGCATCGTTAATGATGCCCTGACTTCTGATGTACTTCCAGAGTTCGACTTTCGAAAGCGCGGTAGCGTAGAGCACTTCGCTCAATTTAATTCCCTCATGGGCCCTGGCACGGCCGAGTTTCATGTAATGTTCGGCTGTCTGCCTGAAGGCAGTTTCCTCCTGCGGAAGCCACGCGCTAAGCCGCCTGTAGACGTCGAAAACCCTGAAGTGAAGGTCATCTTCCGAGAGATCTTTGTAGCCCGGAGTAAGCGGGTTATTTTTAACCTCTTTAATCCAGTTACGTGTCAATAACTCGGCATGAGTTTCAATCAGCGCAATGAACTTATCATGCAGCAGCATCTCTCCCTCCATTATGTTAGCTCAAAAACTATTTAGATACGTCGAACTCCTTGTCAGCTTTAACCTCCCTGCCCGAAAGGAGGTCTTTAACATTAAAGATCACTTTATACCTGCCCGTGGTAAAAGTGGAATCTAGCTCCATCTGTGCTTCGACCCCGAGGTCGATAAATTCTTCCTGCTGGTCCGCTTTCATGGTGTCTGCTGCAAATGAGTTAAGGGTTTTTCCCTGAGGGGTAACCAGGTCAACTGAATATGCCAGCTTGGCCTTATGGGTTTTATCCTGAATTTCCTCGTCAAAGCCTTTAACCCTTACCGAAGCATTTACTTCCCAGCCATCCGGAGCGTTCATGGCAATGGCCTCGGGACTGAAAGCCTCAAACTTACGGCCCGAATTCCTGCCGCAAGAGCTAACAAGTACCGCTAAAACCAATATAAAAAAAAGAACAATCTTTTTCATGTATACTTCCTATAATATGGTAAAGAGCGGCTGTATGGGGGTAAGAGCCGCTCTTCTTCAAAATAAACTGAATTAGTTTCTTGCCTTAAAGTCCTTCATAAACTGAACCAGATCGGCAACGCCCTGTTTCGGGAAGGCATTGTATATGGAAGCTCTCAGGCCGCCAACCGAGCGGTGCCCCTTAAGTCCGGAGAACCCGGCTTTTGTAGCCTCTTCAATAATTTTCTTCTCGAGCTCCTCGCTAGGCAGGCGGAAGGTAACGTTCATAAGAGAACGGCTGTCCTTCTGTGCCGTAGGACGGTAGAAGCCGTCGCTTTCATCCATATAGTCGTAGAGTATTCCCGCCTTCTCGCAGTTAAGCTTATACATCGCCTCAAGTCCGCCTTTCTTAATGAGCCACTTGGTGACGAGGTTAATGATATAAATGCCGAAAGTAGACGGCGTATTATACATTGAGACGTTATCGGCATGGATCTTATAGTTCAGATAAGTATGCAGATTCTCGGAGCTTCTTTCGAGCATATCTTTTCTGACAATAACTACCGTAACGCCCGAAGGGCCGAGGTTCTTCTGTGCACCGGCATAAATAAGGGCGTACTTGCTGACGTCTAGTTTCTTGTGCATGAAATCCGAGGAAGCATCGCAAACCAAGGGGACATTGCCAACCTCGGGCTCTTTTTTCCATTCGGTTCCATAGATTGTATTGTTGGATGTAAAATGAACGTACGAGGCATCCGGGTCCAGCTTCAGCTCTTCCTGTTTGGGTATTCTTGTAAAGTTTTCACTTTCGGTTGAAGCCGCAACGTTTACCGCACCAACTCTTTTTGCTTCCTTGTAGGCTTTTTTTGCCCATACGCCGGTAAGTATATAGTCGGCTTTATTCTTTGGCGGCATCAGGTTCAAAGGAACCATTGAGAACTGCAATGTAGCGCCGCCCTGAAGGAAAAGGATCTGGTAGTTGTCGTCGATGCCAAGAAGGGTTCTTAAGCCCTTGTCTGCTCCCTGTATGATTTCATCGAATGTCTTTGAGCGGTGGCTGATCTCAAGGATTGACATTCCGACGCCAGGCAGCGTAAAGAGGTTTTCCTGTGCTTCAAGCAGTACTTCTTCCGGAAGAACAGCAGGGCCTGCGCTGAAGTTATAAATTCTTTTTTCCATCCAAGTCTTCCTTTTTTTGTTAAAAATTTTTCTTTTCCGTATCTGCCTTCTTTACAGAAAAAGCCGCAAAGAAGGCAGACAGTGTAAAACAACTATATTAAATGCACCAACAGCCCGTCCCTTAACTTCGGTTCAAACCAGGTGGATTTAGGAGGCATTATTTCACCGGCATCCGAGATGTTCATAAGGTCATCGACCGAAACCGGGTACATCGAAAACGCTACTGCCGCACGCCCAGAGTTAACGAGCTTCTCCAGTTCGCCTGTTCCCCTGATTCCCCCAATAAAATCTATTCTCTTATTTGTACGGGGATCGTCAATTCCAAGTATGGGATTAAGCAGGTAATTCTGAAGAACGCTTACATCCAGGTTTTCACCAAAGCTTTCAGAAGGCTTAAGCGTACTGTTTGGCTTTAAGAGGTACCACTTGCCTTCAATAAACATGGCAAAAGACCTTCTTTCAGGGGGTTCCGGGCAGCCGGATTCCTCGAGTGTAAAATGCTCCTTAATTTTATTAAAGAACTCCTCTTCCGAAAGCCCGTTCAGATCCGCAACCGCCCTGTTATAGGGCATAATTCTCAGCTGCTCGGCCGGAAAAAGAACGGCCAGGAAAAAGTTATACTCTTCCGAGCCGTTGTGGCCGGGATTGTTTTCCTTTTTAACCTTTTGGGCCCTTGCAGCACTTGCCGCACGATGGTGGCCATCGGCAATGTATAAGTTTTTGACGCTTGCAATTTCCTTAATAACCAGACCGGTATACTCATCAGGCATAATCCAGATTGTGTGCTTTATGCCGTCGGGAGCGGTAAAGTCGTAGACGGGACTTATTTCTTGCATGGTTTTGTCAACGGCTTCATTTACGGCATCTACTCCCCTGTAGGTCAGGAACACGGGACCTGTCTGAGCCTCAGTGGTAACGATATGCTTTGTCCTGTCGTCTTCCTTATCCTTTCTGGTCTTTTCATGCTTTAATATAACATTATTGTCGTAATCATCAACGGAAAATGTAGCAGCAATGCCCACCTGTTCCTGGCTTCCCATGACGAGCTTATAGATGTAGAGGTGAGATTTCTCGTCTGTGATGAGCGGCGCCTGGCTTTTAATCTTCAGGAGGTTTTCCTTTGCCTTCAGGTAAACTTCCTCCGAATAAGGGTTAATGTTCTTATCGAGTTCAATCTCAGCTCTTGTAATTCTGAGATAGCTGAAAGGGAAATCCTGTGCCATAACGGCAGCCTCATCGCGGTTGACAACGTCGTAAGGGACGCTTGCCACAAGGTGAGCAACATTTTCCTTTGGTCTTAAGGCCTTAAAGGGTCTGATGACAGCCATAAATTCTCCGGTTATAAATTAAAGAAATTTGCTGCTTTAAAGATGCCGAAATTATATAAAAAACTCCATAGCATACCGCCGGATTTACAGGGTTATTTGGCCCGGATATGGACTTATTTTTTCTGGAGGTGGAGTGTATTGCGTTCCCAGAAGACGCCGCCGGTTAAACCCTGAATGCTTTTATTCTCTTCAGCCATTGCGAGGCGCTTTTCGGCTATGAGGCAATATTCCTCGTTCTGTTCAATGCCCAGATACCTCCGGCCCAGCTTTTTTGCCGTAACTGAAGTTGTACCGCTCCCCAAAAAAGGATCGAGCACAAAGTCCCCTTCCTTCGTGGAGGCAAGTATTATCTTTGCCAGCAGCTTTTCGCTTTTCTGCGTGGGATGTTCCGTATTTTCGGGCATGGACCAGAAAGGTATGGTAATATCCGTCCATATGTTCGAGGGATGCGTATCCCTGTAATTTCCGGCCAGGGTTTTCTCCCAGTCCTTGGGACTGCCGTTTTCCGTATAAGGAGCCATAACGCGGCGCCTTAGTTTAACGTCGTCTATATTAAACGTATACTTGTTGCCCAGGGTGCAGAACCAGATATCCTCGCTTGAGTTTTTCCAGTTGGACTTGGCTCCCCGCCCCTTTTCCCTCTCCCAGGTAATGCGGTTGCGTACAACAAAGTGGCGCGAGGCAGCTTCAAATATGGATGCCGAAGTAAACCAGTCGCCACAAATATAAACCGAAGCCGAAGGTTTAAGCACATGTTTAAGCCTGCAAAGGATATCGTTGAGCCAGCCGGTATATTCTTCAACCCTCTGCCGGCTGAACTTCCAGCCATTAAAATCCTTTGCAAGGTTATAGGGGGGATCGAGGAATAAGAGATCGGCAAACCCCCTGGGCAGATGCCCGGCCCATTCCATGCAGCTGCCATTGATAGTGCCTGTGGGGGGCTTTTTGAGGGCAGAAGGCGGAACTTCCCGTATCAGCCGCCTTTTGTAAAGTTCTCTTTCCTCCGGGTCGAGCAGAACAGTTTTATTTTTCCCGGACCTTGTTTTTTCTTCTGACATTGCTTAAAACGTTTACCTGAAACATAAAATAATTAAGCATAAAAATAGGTTATAGAAGCCTTACAATCAAATGCCCCCTTTTATGGCTCTCACTTTGAAGTAGAGCGTTATTAGGACCTGGTAATTAATGCCCTGCTTTTTCTTAGATTTAAGAATAGCTTACCGGGCTATAATAGGACCCCGGGTTGGATTTTTGCGTTTGCCCGGGTTATAAGAGTTTCCAAGCCGCATTTGGGGGCAAAATTAAAGAAATAATTTCTGGTACAGTTCTTGTACTTATTATGGGCAGTAACTGTGGGAATTATTGTTGGGATTCAGCTTTTTACCAGAATTTCCGCGAAAATTTGCAATAAGGCGGCAATTTATTCATTAATTGCATTATCCTTATTGTTAATGTTAAAATAGATTTTCTAAAAACTAAAAATTATTTAAAAATCGGGAGAAAAACATGAAAATTACAGACGAATGCATCAGCTGCTCAGCTTGCGTTGAAGAATGCGAAAAAGGTGCTATTTACAATGCCGGCGAAAGCTACGAATTAAACGGTACAACATTCCCTGCTCTTTCAGAAGATCATACTTACATTGTACCTGAATTATGCCAGAACTGCGGCGACTGCCAGGAAGCATGCGCTGTTGATGCTATTGTTGGCCAGGATATCTAATTTTTAGCTTATATACTAGAGAAAGCCTCCTGTTAGGAGGCTTTCTCGTTTATGGAATATACTTTTATTCAGACATACCCGTCTTTATGTTCAGCTTGCGCTTTCAATATAAGAGTTAAGTTTTTTTACCAGGTGCTGCTTAGGGACGGCACCAATTACAGAATCCACCATCCTGCCATTCCTGAAAATGCCAAGCGTCGGAATACTCATTATTCCATAGCGTGAGGCGACGCCGTAATTTTCATCCGTATTTACCTTTACAACCTTAAGCTTTCCCTGAAGCTCGTTTGCCAGCTCATCCACCACAGGTGCAACCATGCGGCAGGGACCGCACCACGGGGCCCAGAAATCGACCAACACCGGCATCCGGGCAGAAAGAACCTCATTATCGAAATTATTATCTGTTCCAACCACAATGTTATTATTCATACCTTTTCCATAATTGTTTTTCATGCTTATTTGATGCAAATTATATTAAACAGATTCAATAGAATAACGTAGCGTATGATGGCATAAGTACCGATATTTTCCGGAGATGATGCGATGAAAATATGGCTGATTTTGCTGATTTTACCCACACTGTCCTTCGCGCAAAGTACAACAGAGGAGAACATGGACAAGGCGTTTCAGAACGCAAAGAAAGGAATTTACTGGGCGCTTTCGAACATACCTGAAAAGAAAAGTTCGGTAAGCAACGATTTAATTGCAGACGACAAGCTTGTAGCCTCTGTAAGGCTTGAAAAGGAGATCTTCGGCATAAAGATCGAATCCACCGGAGTCTATGAATCGACCGAAATTAAGGTCAGGCTTTTCAAGTCCACAGACAAGCTGATACAGGAGGGCTACCTGAGGCCCGATACGTCGGGTACAAAACCCCAGGCAGCAGAAGTAGAAAAAACTCAAAAAGTAAAGAAGACAAAAAAGAAATCCGGCAGATAACACCTTATGGGTTAAGAAGCCTTATAACCTCGCCATGAATTGAAGGACCGGCAGCAACAATGCTGTGCCCCTGCACGGGGTCATTCCCCTGATAATCCGTAATTATGCCGCCGGCACCGCGGATTACGGGAATCAAAGCCATGGAATCCCAGACTGACATTTCCGGATCAATCATAACGTCGGCAAATCCCGTAGCAACGAGGTAATAGCCGTAGCAGTCGCCCCAGTTGCGGTAGAGTTTCACCTTATGGATGAGGTTTTCGAATGCCGGGAGGTTCTGGTATTTTTCAATGTGCAGGTGGTCGGTTGTAAGCAGCACCGCATCAGAAAGGCCGTTGCATTGCCTGAGGCGCACCTTTTGGCCATTGAGTTCAGCGGTAAAGTTATCTCCTATAAGGAAGTCATTCAAAACCGGCTGGTTAATTACTCCCAGAATGGGCTGGTTATTTTTCATCAGGGCAATGAGGGTACCGAAGCTTACGGCGCCGCAGATAAAGCTTTTAGTGCCGTCTATAGGATCCAGCACCCACTGGTAGTCGGAATCTATATTATGGCTTCCGAATTCCTCGCCCAGAATTCCGTGGTCCGGGAATTCCTTCATTATCATTTCGCGCATGGCTTCTTCGGCTTTCTTATCGGCAATTGTAACGGGCGACAAGTCCTGTTTTGATTCAATTTGTATTTTAGTACGGAAATAGCCGCGTACAATTTCGCCGCTTTTATCGGCCAGGAGTTTTGCAAATTTTTTTAATTCATCCATAGAAAAGTATATTTAAGTATTAAAGGTGCAGAATAATTATGTTTAAATTTACAGAAGAAAGAATTAAGTTATGCAATTATTTTTCAGAAAGACCGGTATGAGATGAGGACGATAATATTATTAGCAATTTCTAACATTTTTATGACGTTTGCCTGGTACGGGCACCTAAAATTCCGCGACAAGCCCTTATTTTTGGTAATAATAGCCAGCTGGCTGATAGCATTTTTAGAGTATTTGTTCCAGGTTCCGGCAAACAGGATAGGTTACGGTCAGTTCAATGCAGCGCAGTTAAAGACGATACAGGAAGTAATAACGCTGGTAGTTTTCAGCGTATTTTCGGTATTTTACCTGAAGGAAGATTTCAGGTGGAATTATGTCGTAGGGTTCGGCTTGATAGCTTTGGCGGTATTTTTTATATTTAAGAAGTGGTAGGGGGAAAATTTTCCCGGAGGTATGAATAAATTCCTTTTGCAAAAAGGGAAAGATTTCATATATTTGTGACTCGAAATAATTTTGGAGAGATGGCAGAGTGGTTGAATGCGGCGGTCTTGAAAACCGTTAAGGATGCAAGTCCTTCCGGGGTTCGAATCCCTGTCTCTCCGCAAGGCTTTTGGGCCTAAATTTAATGCCTCAAAATGACGAATTTTCGCTGTTTTGAGGCTTTTTTATTATTTGAGCAAACCGCCAGTACCTGTCCATATTCAAAACTCAATCTGAGCTGATATTTTATCCAAACCAGAGCTAATTCATCATCGGCAAAGTATATTCTGCCTTCTTTCAGCAAGCTACTCTGTCAACATTTATTCTAAAAAGCGTCGAATTGTTGAGTAATAAGCATAGCAATCCCCTTCCCCTTCGGGATAATACTTTGAATAAAATAAATTTTATTAAGCTGCTTGTCTGAAGTAGACGTGATGAAGCCCGTTTACAGCAGGAATTTTCTCAATCTTTCCTGCAATCTGAACAGGTCTTCCTTCAGGAGAATCTTTGTTGATCCCGAGGTGAGTCCGAGACTTATTGTAGTAGGACAGGTATTCAGAAAGAACTGATCTTAAATGGTCTTCATTTAATATGATTATATGGTCCAGGCATTCACGTTTTATGCTTCCGATCACCCGTTCAACATAGCCGTTCTGCCAGGGGGAGCGGTAGGATGTCACGATCTGCTTAATTCCAAGATTATTTACTCCATTTGAAAACACGCTGCCGTATCTGGAATCCCGGTCACGTATCAGATACTTCGGAGTATCGAAGCTAAAGAGCAGGTTTCTTATCTGCTGAAGAGTCCACTCTGCTGTCGGGTTCTTCGTAACATTGAAGTGAATGATCTTTCTTCTGTGGTGTTCTATTACGACAAGCACATGAACAAGCTTGAAGTTTATAGTTGGAACAGTAAGAAAGTCTATCGAGATGATTTCTTTAGAATGATTCTTCAGGAAAGTTTTCCACCTCTGTCCTGTTGTTCTTCCATGCCGTTTAGGGATGTATCTCTGCACTGTGGACTGTGAAATGTTAAATCCAAGTTTCTTTAGTTCTCCATGAATCCTTGGCACACCCCAGAGAGGATTGTCATTTGCAATCTGCCGAATTAGATCTATTACTTCCCTCTCAAGCTTTGGTCTTCCATCTTTATACCTGCTTTTTCTTCTCCAGTAAGATTTGAAAGCCGTCCTGTGCCATTTGATTACTGTCTCTGGTTTTACTATAAAGATCTTTTCTTTCCAGCCCGACAGGAAATCTTTCATTATGCCGAAGATCAAGCGGTCTGGTCTCTTTATCTTTAACTTTGGATTTGTTCTTTGCAGGATTTCTATTTGTTTTCTTAAGATTATGTTTTCAAGTCTTAGCTGAGCTTTGGTTTTGAATGAATTCAGAAATAGTAGCAGCAGGGATTTAAGCATCGGATCCAATTGTTTGTTAAAAGTTACCGGGCAAAGATAAGGAAAGAATGCTTCAGGTTTATACGAATTTTAATTAAATTTCAAGAACAGTGTTTAGGCCAGGTACAGCATATTTCTGAAATCGTTATTTCACGCAAAAAGGCTTTAACTGGAACATGTATTTCAAACACATATACTCAATAACAGCTCAGATGGGGAAAGTACATTTTATAATATTACCCAGACAAAACCACAAATTCTAAATATTATAGGGACATATGGCCATGAAATACTTATTCATAATGCTCTTTCTTGTTAATACAATGATTTTAGCAGGAAAAAGAAGCTATGAGTTAACCGATATAAGAAACGCCCAAAAGTATATTCTAATGGTAGAAGAAGATTTGGTTAATGAAGAAATGAGGTTGTTTGTAAGTTATAGGCATAATATTATCGATAGTCTTCTGGTCCCTTTAATGCGGCAGATAGAAAGTGTTAGTAAATTTCAAGAGAAGTTTCTGAAAGTTGAATTCGAAAGAGGAGGTGGCTCAGGTGTGAGGGTGCGTTTTACAAGTATCTTTTGTGTAGCAAATTCTAAGATAGTCACCAGTTTATCTCAAATAAGCAAAATTTATTCTGATATTACAGATACTTATATTCCTAAAAATGATAACATTAAGGGAATCAAATACCATGAGGACTATTATACTTCCATTAAATTACTTAAGTCAAGAAAAGAGTATCTAATAAAAATGAATGAAAGTTACTTTTTAAAATCAGTCATAGATTCTATTCATTATGAAAAGTGGGCTAATAATATTAATCTTAAATTCAATAAAGAGTTAAGTATTTATTATTCGGGGCAGAAGGCAATTCAAGAGCAGTTCCAAATATTTTACTTGAATCGAACTGAAAAAACAAAAGAAATAAATGACAAATATTGGATTATCAAAGCGAAAAAATATACATATTTCTGGATCGACTCAAGATGGTTTTATATGAAAGGTAATCAATTATTTGAAATTTAATGGTAGTATCTCAAAGTCTTTTAATTCAAGGCTTGCAATGCTAAGCTTTGTAATCCGATATAGAAAAGGGTTATAAATCTAAAGTGAAAAATGTCTGATACATAATTGACTATGGAAGCATTCGTATTAAAGTAAACAGCGTTTGTGCTGTCGACAGCTATAATGACTACTGTCCTTTCGGAGGCATCATAGATCTTGAGACAAGTCTCGACTACTTCGGAGCCCGGGAATGCTCTCGAAACAATTTGTCAATCCCGATGGCGGGAGCGGAATGAACAGAAATTACTTAGACAGGAATTTAATATGAGCAATAAATGGTATTCAACCAGTCTTCTTTTTGAAGGAGTTAACTCTGGGAAACCTGAAACAGAGTATCTATGGGAAGAATCAATAGTCCTATTTTTCGCAAAGGATGAAGAAGAGGCTATAAAGAAAGCCAACCTGTATGGTATTAACTCTGAAACCGAATATGAATCAGTGTCAAAGGATATAGTAAAATGGAAATTTCGACACATTCTAGGCATTCAGGAAGTTCTGTCCGATAAAATATCTGACGGAACTGAAGTGTTCTCAAGACATTTAAGAGCAAGTGAGGTCACAAGTTTAAGAACTCCGTTTGATGGTGAATGAATATTCTATCTCAAGACGTTCCGATGACAGGAGCGAAAGAAGGAATTCAATAAATATTAATACATATGAAGATAAGTTTTCTTTTTATAATATTTTTTGTGAGCACAATACTCATTGCTCAGACTAACACGTCAGTGCCAAAGTTTGAAGATTTTAAGATTGAGAATATCTTTATTGGGAAAACACATTCTGTTAGTCTCCACAATAATCCGAGAGCCCGCATGTTCAGGACCGCATTAAGAAATGGAGTTAAAGAAGGAGTTAACTTTGCGGGGCATTATACAGTAGTAATTTGGGGCTGCGGCACTTCCTGTCAGAGTTTTGCAATCGTGGATCAGATCAACGGAAGAGTTTACTTCACAAAAGAATTATTATTGGTAAGTTATGCAGATTATTGGGAAAAGGATTACGGGCTTAATTATCGTCCAGACAGCAGACTGTTGGTAGTAAATGGCCGCCCAGATGAAGATAAAGATAAAGGAAGATATTATTATGAATGGAAAGACAACAAATTAATACTTATAAAAATGGTCCCAATGAAATAATTTATTCTTGCTCCCGATGGCGGGAGCGGAAGGAAATAGCAACAACTCTTTGATGTTCGTTCTGTTTATACGATTTTTTATAATTTTCATTATTCAGCATATATGAAGAAAATGCTTTTCTACTCTATAGTTTTGTTACTCCTGACCTACAACAGTATTTCAGCCGAAGTAATGGACAAAGAAGCATCAATTGAATTTATGTGGGGATGGGGCCTTATATCAGTGATATTGGCTTATTTTCTTTATAAAGTTTATGTTTACTGGGCTTTTATTGTTCTTCCTGTTTCACTTTTATTTCCAATTGATCTATTGGCAGAGATAACAGATAAAATAATGGGCTAGGCAATTCTTCAGGAGGCGGGGCCAAAATATTTTATCCATGCGTATTTGTCTTCTCTGGTTTTAGTATTTAGCCATGTATTTCTACTTTTAATATTTTGGATTAAACAAATCAGAAAGGTTAAAAAATAAATATTAGCGGGGCATTTTCATTGAAATCTTCTATTTGCATTTTATTCCTGTTTTGCATTTTCATCTATTCCTGTTCCGAGGACAGATCCTCGAGACTATCCGAAGTCCAGCAGGAAGAATATATGATTTACAGAATACTTTTGAAACCACCTGCTGTTGATAGTCTCTATTCTTCGAGGGCTGCCCATAACGGAGGGGATAAATGGCCGGTTTATATTAAGGAATATACCATCGGTTATACCGATTCAGACCTAGTTAAGTCCTGGTTTGTCGACAGAAATAAAATCAGCAATGATATTTACAGAGATTTTCTGAATAAGAATTCTTCCAGCTACTTTATTAAAGATATGGAATTGAACCAGAAATACTGTCACATGCTCAGCAGTGATAGTTTAAAGACTATAACAGATAATTTCTGGGACCAGTTTTATTCAAATTATCCAAAGGCATACGGTATCATAACATTATCAAGAGTTGGCTTTAATAAACAGCATAACAGAGCATTTTTGCGAATTGACCTGGATATTAGATATGGCTCCGGAGAAAAGATTTACTGCTTCTTTGACAAAGTAAATAGCAATTGGATTCTAAGTAAGGTTGATAAAGAAATATGGACTTCTGATTAAGATTAAAGCTGTCCCTATTCAAAATTCTATCCTTGTGATTGGGAACAGCTTAATGCTTTGAATTATGGGAGTATTTATTATTTAGCGACTTGAAAAATTTCAAAAACCTCTTGGTCACAATTTGGTCACTGCCTTTTGAAATATTGCGTTTTTGAGCTGAATTCAAAAGATTTTAGAACATCCGGAGAATCCCTGTCTCTCCGCAACCAAAATAGTGACCTCGGAATCAGCGTTTTTAAGCTTTTTTCGAGGTTTTCTGTTTTTATGAGGTCTTGTCCCTATTCAAAACTCCATCTGAGCTGATATTTTATGCAAATCTCGGCTAATTCTTCATCGCTAAAGTAAGTTCTGCCTTTTTTCAGCAAGAATCCCAGTCGATATTTTTCTAAAAATACCTGAATTGTGTAGTAATGAGCATAGCAATCCCCTTCCCCTTCAGGATAAAATTTTTGAATCGAATAAATAGAGTTAGGCTGCTTGTCTGAAGTAAATGTGGTGAAGCCCGTTTACAGCAGGAATTTTCCCGATCTTCCCTGCCGTCTCAACCGGCCTGCCTTCAGGAGAATCTTTATTGATCCCAAGATGAGTTCGAGACTTATTGTAATAGGACAGGTAATTTGTAATTTAGAATTTGTCCTCTGGAGGATTTCTATTTGTTTTCTGAGGATTATGTTTTCAAGCTTTAGCTGTGATCTGGTTTTGAATGAATTCAGAAAGAGTAGCAGCAGGGATTTAAGCATCGGGTCCAGTTATTTGTTGAAAATTATCCGGCAAAGATAAGGAAAGAATGTTTTAGAATAATGCGGAATTTAATTAAATTCGCATGGACGAAGTTTTGAACAGGGACAGTCATTAATTTTATCATACTTTCATATAAAGTAGTCAAATACTTGGTTAGCTGAAGATAGGATAAAAGTCAATTTAGCTTAAAATACTAACAGGAGGAACTAGTGATAAATAAAAAGTACTTGTTGTTCGTAATGCTACTTGCCTTAGCATTCAGTGCATGCAGCAAAAAGCAAGGTCCTGTAGATATGACAGATGTCATAAAGCAGGCCAGAGAATTATCCGTTAAGGAACTATACAAAGATACTGACGGCTTCGGAATGCCCTTCATTAAGAATAAACCCTGGATCATTTATGATAAGTTCTATAATAGCCATAATCTGTTTTACAGATTATGCAGTACTCCAGAAGTATATTATGCCGAACTAAACAAGAAATACCCCATAGGTCCCACTTTTCAAATTGATAAGTCACTTAATATGGATACAATAGATGCTTACAAGGACGTTTTTAAGGCTTACAACAATTACTACCTGGTGAGACTTGTAAGGCCAGTTAGAATTGGAACAGATAAATACAGAACATTACTTTGGTTAAAAGACTACCTGTGGGCAAGCGGATTCCAGATATATTGCGAGTTTGTAGTTGAGGATAATAAAGCTAAGGTAACGAGAATTATGAATGAAACGATGACAGATGTTGTAGAAGATGAAGAAATAAATAGCAAATGAGATGGCTTATTGGGAAGACCTTGTGTAAACTGAACAATAATTTTGTTTTATAAAGTTACTATCACTAGAAAATAAATGAAGGTGCTCCCAGAAAGGTAGGTGAGCATAAATAAGGAATGAATAATAAAGGGGAAAAAGAAAAAGGACAATTGAATTTGAAAATATTATTATCATTTCTTTTATTTGAATTCTTGTCTGTTTTTTTGGGAAAATTCATAAGCAAAGATGGGTGGTATGATACTATAATCCTGCCATCCATTATGCTGTTTATTTTTACGGTAGTTTATTTCCTGAAAATAGAAAAGTTTTCAGATACAAAATCGACCAATATAGCACCGTATTTTTTATCAGTTGAGGGTCTATTTCTTGGGAAGTTGCTGGATTATGCAGTTTTAATCATGCTTTATCCATCCAGCTATCCGGGGATTACGCAAGTTGAAGAAGGATTCCCCTGGCTGATACTGCTTTTTGCTAAAAGCCTGATTGTGTTTTCAATCAGTTTCTTTATTGCATATGCGTATTATCGTATGCGGAAGAGCAAGAACTTGGCAAATGGAGTTTAAACAATAATTCTTCTTATGCTCAGCTATGGACTGTATGCTTTTTGGTGGAACTCCTAGTAGTTAAGTTGAGTGGCAATAGTAGACAGTTACAAGTTTACAGGAAGAGGACTCCTTTAGAGAAATAAAATCGAAATAAAAAGAGACTAAAGTAATAATATGAAACAGCTTTGTCTTTTGGCATTATTAATTATTTGCTTCTCCCAGGTAAAAGCCCAGAGTGAAAAGGATAACCTGGTGAAACTTATTAAAAAGTATGAAAAGAGAGATGGAAGCTTAGGATACGAGTTAAGTTTCCAGTTGGCAAAAGAGTTCATAAAGAATGATACTCTTTTCGTTCAGGAGATGTCTCAGCGTAAAAATACTTATGAGGATTGGTTAAATCATCTACAATATGAGATTTTTACAGTTTTTTATCGCAGAAGATGATGTGGATGATCTTTTATACACAGCGTACTATGAAGAGTTAAAAAGACTGATGAATGAAAAGATTGCAGATCTCCAGAACCATGTTAAATATGGCGTAATTGTAAAACAAACGAAAAAGGAGCTTGATGAAATCAAGGTCAGATTTATAGATTAGAAGTTTGGATAAATGGAACATGGAATTATTCTTCAAGGTTCTCAGTACTTTTATAGATTTAATTACCAGCTTAGTTTTGCTGTTAATAAATGCTTTATCAAAACTGCCATTCCTGGGCGAGAGGGGGGCAATTATTGTTATAGTCACAATCTTTTTTATTTCACTAATACTGTGCTCTGTATTCTGCATAGTAATTTTTAGAAAGAAAGAGTACAAAATCTCAGTTTCTTTATTAATCTCTTTACTTTTGATGGTTGCCTACTATTTTATATTGTCTTACAACATTGGGCATAAGGCAGAATAACTTTTTATTATCAATAATGTATTTCACTTGCCATCTTGGAGTAAACAATATGCCGCCCTGATTGCTGGAGCAGCAATAATCCATAAAAGACAAAAACTGTGACAAGAACACTATAGAATTTAATCATGAGAATTTTTTTTATATTTTTAGCCACAATATTCACCTCCTTAAGCTATGCTCAGGATAGTACAGGCAGCTCCGACTCCCTGTCACTTCCTGAATACCAGCTTCTTGGAAGTCGTTTTGATGAAATAAGAAATATTAAGGATGTGCCTAGAAGTATTATAAAAGAATTAAAGGCTGTTGCCCATTCCAAAGAGAAAAATTTCATGGCAAATGTTAATGGAACCTTCAATTCTACGGACATTGTAGATAACAGGTATCCAGACAGAAGACTGATTTTTGCCGGCACATCTGACAAGCTATACTTTATCTATTATGAATGCGGCGGAATAGGCTATCATCTATCCCTTGTTATGTTTGATATAACATCCGGCAAAATAAAGCCGGTACTCGCTCTAACAATGTTCGATAAGGCAACTTCCATCAATAATTTGAAGGAATTGATCTGGCAGGAATTACCTTTAGAATATTATTATGATAATCCAAGAAGTAAAAGCAGGATCAAAAAGCACAACTTGAAAAACACTGATTTTAACTTTTGATTATGAATAAATCAAAGATCTTCTAGCAAATTTTGGAAATGACCTGAAGCAGCGGATATTTTTCTCATTCCGGTCAGGTGCTTAATCGGTTCTCAATGTTTTGGACGGCAATAATATTTTCTGAATAAATATAATAATCTCGAGTAACAATGTACGACTCGCATAAAAGTTTTTATGATAAGGTATGTGCCTTTCCATGCGCATTTATTCTATTTATACTATTATTTACGGGCAATATCAGGGCACAGGATAATCCACAGAGTGTACCAGCCATTAAATCGCTTCTGGATAGCCTGAATAGCTGTGGTATAGATACTGTACTTATCTTTACAGAAGGGTCACAAGGATGTTATGTTGTAGGAGATGACCCATGTAAATCAGAAAATGATTATTATCTCATCTACATTAAGCAGTCTAAATGCTTTATTAAAAGATATGATGGTTGTTCCATGTATAGGTCAATAGAATTTAATCATATTGATATATTTGACTTTTACTTTAAAAATAAAAAAATACTTTCCGGGAAAGACACATATTATAATAAGTTTATAAAATCATCAAAAAAGAATAAGATTGTATTTTTCCCACCGGTTGCAGTGCATTTCTTCTTTAAGTCCATTTTCTTTCTGACACAGAAGGATAATATATATTTAATAGTCAGAGATACAGAATACGATAAAGATGGGAACCCCCTTTATATAAAATCCAACTGGATGAGAAAGCAAAAGGAATGGACTGATTTGATTTCCAATAGACTATCTGCTATGGATAGCAACAAATTTATAAAAGACTAATAAATTAAGAATTCATTTTGGTTTTAGATGGCATGGGCAAGACCTCATAAATAGAATTACAAACAGGTATTAATTATGAAATTTGGACCAGAGTTGGTATTTATTCTTACGACCTTTTCTATTTGGGGCATAGCTTTGGATGGGTGCTCAGCTTCAAATCCAACTCTTATAAATACTAAGAAGCTTCATATTTATGAATGCAAAAGTGAAAAGCTTATCTATAATTTAGCTGATTCAACAAAGGTCATTATTTATCCCGGGCAAAACCAGGATAAGGCCGTCCTGGACATGTTTGAAAATGGGATGCTTACTGTTAAGATTCTAAAGGATGCTTATAAGAATGAATATAAATGGTATGAATTCGATGCCGTTAAGTATGAAATATTAAATTCTAAGTCAGACAAGTGCAGCGATGAGACAGATGCAAATACTGTATTTATACAATTTTCTTCATCTAAAATTGATGCTGATGGGAGTACTTTACACAATATTGAATATTTTACTAGAATGGATGATGGATTGTACTGCTTTGAATTAAAGCAGATTAAACAGGACCATTTTGCAATCAGATTCACAGGTTTTATTCTATAAAAAACGAGAACATTTCTTTAGGGTACCAATAATTAACATTTAATTAAGCTCGACAAACTTATGTACAAGTATTTCATTTATATTTTCCTTTTACTGGGATCAGTAGCCCTATTCGGTCAGACTTATGATGCTAAAACAAGCAGGTTACTAACCGAGAGTGAAAAGATGTTTATTGCCCAGAAGATCTCGAAGATTCAGGCAGATCATGATGAAATAGCGGGGCTTCATGAAAGCTGGCAAAAGGATACTGCACAGTATAAAGACCGCAGTATATTACTCCAGCTTTATAATGAGACTGGAAATAACTGCTTCAAATTGAATCCCGGCAAAGCTCAGACATATGATATTGAGACTGACAAAATAGTAATTGATGGAATTACGGACACTACCTATAGCATCTATCATTCTTATATGGTGGATAATGGCAAGCAGTATTTCTTAGCAATTGATGACAGCGGCTACATTTTCCTTTTACATAACTACTGGAAAGATGAGCTTAATATGTTTATAAAGAAAAGATATGGTCTGGTAAAGGATATTAACAAAGCCTTTGAAATTGTAAAGATATTTATCAGCACAAAGTTATACTCCCCTTTTGAACGGAAGAAGGTAATAATTGATGAGAGTAACATTAAGCAATACAATCAGAAGTATTCCTATCTGCAGCCAGTTAAGTTGGTTAAAAATGAAAAAGGGCTTTATGAGTTTTCATTATATACAGTCTCGCCATATTCTGAGGAGGTAACATTCTTTGACTTTCTTGTTCCTGATACTGGCGGGGTAAGTTATACTAAATCTATTAAACATGAATCAATGGTAACAGATTAGATAAGGGTTGTGCCTATTCAAAAGTAAGTCCGGAGAGAAAAACATGATTCTCGAAACTGATTTTTCTCTTCTGGTAGGTAGTATCTAGAATTTAGTGTAAATGATTTATAATTCAATCCCGGAGTGTAGCCCCGAGGGGCGGAACGGAGGGATTGAATTTACAGTGACTCTGGAAGTTAACCAGAGGAATTAATAAATTAAATCATCTACAAAGGAGGGATAGATACGATGGAACTGACCAAGGAACAGCTTGAGCAGTTGCAAAAAGACCTGGCCCAGGCCAAGAGCTATGCCGACCTCATGGGCAAAGACGGAGCCATAAGGAAGCTCCTTAAAAATTCTGTCGAACAGCTACTCCAGTCAGAAATGACCGAGCACTTAGGCTACGAAAAACACTCCTCAGAAGGCAACAACACCGGTAACTCAAGAAACGGTAAAAACAGGAAAACTGTAAGAAGTAGCCAAGGAGAGCTTGAGATTGAAATACCCCGTGACCGTAATGCAGACTTCGATCCTGTAGCCGTTCCCAAGCACCAGAGAACCTTAGGAGACTTGGAAGACCGCATAATTTCCATGTATGCCAAGGGGATCTCCACCCGTGACATACAGACCCACATTGAAGATATTTACGGAGTCAAGCTCAGTGCCTCCTCCATATCGAACATCACTGAATCGATGATGACGCTTGTAAGGGAATGGCAGACGAGGCCACTGGACTCGGTTTACCCGATTGTTTTCTTAGATGCCATCCACTACAAGGTCCGTGAAGACGGGAAGGTACTTACCAAAGCAGCCTACACCTGTCTGGCTATTGACCTGAACGGCTACAAAGACATGCTGGGTATCTGGATCGGTCAGTCAGAGTCAGCCAAGTTCTGGATGAATGTCTTAAATGAGCTAAGGAACCGTGGAGTAAAAGACATACTCATCTGCTGCGTTGACGGGCTTACAGGCTTTACTGACGCCATAGGGACGGTATTCCCCGAGGCCTTGGTGCAGAAGTGCATCATTCACCAGATCAGGAATTCCCTGCGCTACATTGCTAACAAAGACCAGAAGGAGTTCATAAAGGATCTGAAGATGGTCTATAAGGCTCCTACTGAAGAGAGTGCACTTTTCGAACTGGATAAGGTGGATGAAAAATGGGGTAAGAAATACCCTCTCGTCATAAAACAGTGGAGGGATAACTGGACCGGTCTAAGGACCTTCTACGAATTTCCTGAAGAGATCAGGGCCATAATTTACACGACCAATTGTGTTGAGGCTCTTCACAGACAGCTTAGAAAAGTGACTAAGGCAAAGAGCCAGTTTCCGAACGATGAGGCCTTAACGAAAATGATTTACTTAGCTTATCAGGGTATCTCGAAGAAGTGGACCATGCCCCAAAGAAATTGGGCTTTTGTTATTTCTCAATTTTCAATTACTTTCCAGGAGAGACTTAAAGACTATATCTGAAGTCTATCTCTGGAGTTTACACTAAATTTTATACAGACTCTTCTGGTAATCTCTTCTCATCCTCCTCAAGGCTAAGTCATAGAACAAACACTGCATAAATTGATTAAATAATTTCAACCAGAGCATAGCTATTCCTTTACCTTCTCAGATATAAATGCAGAAATACTGAGGATTAATTAAGCGGCTTGTCTGAAATAGACGTGGTGTAACCCATTCACGGCAGGTATCTTTTCAATTTTACCTGCAATCTGAACTTCCCTGCCATCAGGAGAATCTTTGTTGATTCCAAGATGAGTTCGAGACTTGTTGTAGTAAGAGATGTAGTCATTCAGAATACTGCGAAGGTGATCCTCATTCATTATGATCACATGATCGAGGCATTCTCTTTTTATACTTCCGATCACCCGTTCAACATAGCCATTTTGCCAAGGTGAACGGTAAGATGTTAGAACCTGCTTTATTCCGATATGATTTATCCCTTCTGTAAACAGATTACCATATTTTGAGTCACGATCACGAATCAAATATTTCGGCGTGTCATAATTAAATAGCAGATTCCTTATCTGCTGAAGTGTCCACTCTGCTGTCGGATTCTTCGTGACATTCACGTGAATGATCTTTCGTCTGTGGTGTTCTATTACAACTAGGACATGAACAAGTTTGATGTTAATTGTCGGTACAGTAAGAAAGTCAATCGAGATGATTTCTTTCGAATGATTCTTCAGGAATGTCTTCCACCTCTGTCCTGTTGACCTTCCATTTCTTTTTGGGATGTACCTCTGAACTGTGGACTGTGAAATGTTAAATCCAAGTTTCTTCAGTTCTCAATGAATACGTGGAACACCCCAGAGAGGATTTTCATTTGCAATCTGCCGTATGAGGTCTATCACTTCCCTGTCAAGCTTTGGTCTTCCATCTTTATGCCTGCTTTTTCTTCTCCAGTAGGATCTAAAAGCATCTCTGTGCCATTTGATTACAGTCTCTGGTTTTACGATGAAGATCTTTTCTTTCCAGTCTGACAGGAGGTTTTTCATTATGCTGAAGACTAGACGGTCAGATCTTTTAATTTGTAATTTAGGATTTGTTCTTTTGAGGATTTCTATTTGTTTTCTTAAGATTATGTTTTCAAGTCTTAGCTGTGATCTGGTTTTGAAGGAATTCAGAAAGAGTAGCAGCAGGGATTTAAGCATCGGATCCAGTTATTTGTTGAAAATTACCCGACAAAGATAAGGAAAGAATGCTTCAGGTTAATAAGAAATTTGATTAAATTTCCATGGAGGGAGTTTTGAACAGGGACATGTATTCATTTTGTTTTGGGAGATAATCTTTCGGGTTTATTTTTCTTCTGCTCATATTAAGTTAATAGTATTATTAATCCCGCCAGCGTATTGATTGTATGAATTTCCTATCGTCTGTCTTATTCCGGGTTTTAATGTCATTTATTATTAATCTGATTAAAAATATTATGGCAGAAATAATGAATCCGGCGATAAATATTATCGCAGGCTTAAAAGTCAATTGACAGTCAGGGGAAAATGCAATTCCAGAGCCCATAGCTATTCCATCTGATTCAGCAGGAGTAACATTCACCGGCATATGGGCAAGTGCTTCTGAAAACATGATTTTATAATAGTCAGGTACAATATATTTTGAAAACGTGAATGTTAAAAACCCGTGTACTAATGCTGTAAGTGCAGACAAAAAAAGGGCAAACATGAACTGTCTGCTAAGTGAGTAATTCTTGGCATTTAATGATTTGCTGCTGAGTATTATGGAAAGCAGCAGCAGAAGCACAGTGCCAAGGATCTCCAGATTACCTTCAGTCCAAAATCTTGGAGCGACAAAATAAAAGTCAGCAGGCATTAAAAGCGCACTGGCAATTCCAGTTATTATTCCATAAATGGTAATCTGTTTCATTGAAATCTGATATTCTGTGCTGTTAATAAAAGCTTCTATGCTGCTAAAAATAGTGAATGTTTGAATTAAAGTGAAGAATTCTTTTCTTTTTATTCATTCAGATGAAATAACTGGCTCTGTAGCCAGATTATGCCAAAAAATGATTCAGAAAACACTGGCATAACAAAAAAATAAAATAATTTCCCCGAATCCGCCCCTCGTCACCATATATTTAGATATGAGAATAAATGCTTGACAATAACGCTGATTTTCCCAATTTTCACTGGTGCTATTATTCCCAGCATATAAATAAAGTCGATCCATTTTTAAATAAACGCAGATATGTTATCCAGATGCACAAACTTTTTCTGATTGCTTTGTCAATTGTCCTTTATCAGGGCTGCTCTACCGTGCAGCATATGGTTCCCGGAAGACCTCTGAAGAAAAATGAAGTTGAGGGAAGGGTTTCTTTCTTTATTTCTACAAACAGCTTTAATACCATGTCACTTCAGGGTGGTGCTTTTTGAGGTATGACAGATAATGATGCGGTCGGCTTTTCAGTTAATAAATTCCCCATTCTGCCATCAAGTCTCTCGTATGTAAGATACTGGAAAAGCGGGAACAGTTACTGGAATTATCAGTTCCATATAAACAGTATTTTACCCGGAGATTTTAATCCGCCATTCGAAACGGATATTGCAGTTTCCAGGATAAACAATCATTCGGTGCATTCATTTAAGTTAGGCCTGGGTTTTTATACCACACCCATAATCCCTTATCTGGCCGAACGATATGCCGCGCATAAAGCCTTTGTGCCTGTTATAAGCTATTCGTTGCAGAATCCGACGATTCATCTGGAAGCTGAGGCTATTCTAGGAATGTCGAAGTATTTTGTTACCGAGTATAAATCCGAGCCTTATCTTTATTCCGATGCTGATACTATAAAAAAGGTTGGATCTTACAGATATATGAAGCGCATCTATAAGCATGAGGAAGTTAAGAAAATAATACAGACTGGGAACGATTATCATACTGCCATATGGAGGCTCCTGCTTGCAGACGGCTACACACTGATTTTGGATAACAGGGATCCATATGCAGACTGCTTTGAGTGCGATCAAGTGAAAAGGGAACTTGAAGCCTATAAAGCTTCAGAAGACAACAGGGTTCTATGGGCCTATTATGATGACTATCAATGGGTTGAAAGAGGTATGTCTCCCACCCTGATTGAAGTAAATATGAAAAAAGCAGTAGAGGAGTTTAATAAAGGAAACGATCTTATTTTAATTTCTGATAAAGACCTGCTTGAGAGAAGCCTTAAAAATATCAATCCCATTTTAGATGATTTATTCTTTTCAATCGGGCACAGCTGGAGATGAAAGGTATGTATAGGAAATGGACCTTTCCTAATAATAATTTGTAGCTGAGTGACCATCGTTCCCGATGGCGGGAGCGGAAGAAATTGTATAGCCGACATTAGAAAATAGTCCTTTGTATTTAGATGGGACTTGAATAAATTTCAAACGGACATTGCTTTGTGTATTGGCAGCTTCAATAATTAACTCTCTCTTTTTAATAATTGATTATAATTTTCAGTCAATCTATGAAAACAACCCTTTTTATATTACTTATAATAATCTCTTCTGAACTGCATCCCCAAGTTAGGCTTGATTCAGCATATACTCATAAATCTGCAGATCAACTAAAGGAAATACTTGACAGGTGGGCAAAGCAGTCAAAATCGATTAACAAGGATGAATTAAAACAAAAATATAATTTTGAGAAATACACTTACGAAATCTTTGAAGATTTTTATACTCCAAAATCACTTTCAAGGATAGGACACTCGGAATTTGGGGATTCCATTTACATAGACATAAAATATGCTTTTGTACAGAATGAAGTGCTTATTGAAATATATGACAAGCTTATATATGATAATTTCGATACCATAGGAGATCCTAAGCCTATAAGCAAGTTCAAATTAGTCGACTTTTGTCCCAGAGTAAAAGTTCCGAATGCAAAGGTCATCTATCTTGATGAATTTGTGAGTTCAGAAATTAAGGATTTCCTAAAAGGCAAATTTGTCCCTCTCGGGGAAGGAAATATCATGAGTCCTGCTTCTGCTGAAGGAGAAAGTCTGGACCGCCTGGAGTTTTTAAATAAATTCACAAAGATATTCCCGGGCCATTGGGGCGGCTACTGGCAAATAGAGACATATCCAAAAGTTTCAATCAGGTTTAATAAGTCTTTAACAAAAGCCGTAGTAGATTTTCGCCTTGTTTACCAGGGCGGAGCAGCTTTATACGAACGAATAGGTAATAAATGGAAATTTAAGAAGTCATCAATTTTATGGATTGAATAAATCTCATTATATAAATATGTCCGGCTTTGAAGGCTTGATACAAAAGCTAAATTAGACTGGCTGTAATCCAAAAACCTCTTGGTCACAATTTAGTCACTGACGGAAGTATCAAGATTTCCGTGTAATTGATTAAATGTTGAAACTATAAAATTATAT
>JAAXKQ010000019.1 GCA_025612245.1 Ignavibacteria bacterium | reverse complement strand
TGGTGGTCCGTTCTGCAAGCTTTCTTACCTCGTCTGCTACTACTGCAAAGCCACGGCCCTGCTCGCCGGCACGTGCAGCCTCAATTGCTGCATTTAAGGCTAAGAGGTTCGTCTGGTCTGCTATGTCGTCAATTACCTGTGTGATCTCTCCGATCTGTTCACTTCTCTTTGAAAGTGAGGCTACTATCCTCGCAGTCTCATCAGAGGAAGAGACAATCTTCTCAATTCCCTTCTTCGTCTCTTCGATTTTCCTTGCCCCCTTTTCAGCCGCGGCACTGGAGGTTCTGGAGACCTCGGCCGCCTCGTTGGCGTTCTTTGCGGTCTCAAAGACCGTCTTTGTCATCTCCTCTACTGCACTGGCCACCTCGGTCGTCTGCTGGCTCTGTTCCTGAGCCCCTGCTGCCATCTGCTCACTTGAAGAGGATATCTCGTTTGCAGCGCTGGCCGTGGCCTGTACGGCCTCGTTGACCTCGGAAATTACTGCATGGATCGACTCGGAAAATTTATTGACGTTATCCTGAAGGTTCTTATAATTACCCTTGTAGTCTCCTGTCATCCTGGCTGTAAGATCCCCTTTTCCTGCTTTATTGATGACGGTTTCATAATCGCGTAAGTTTTTTATGATTGTGGTAACAGTTGTACCAAACCCGTCAAGAAGCCTTTTATATCCTCCGTGGAACTTCTCTGTGTTCAGGCTGGCAAATATGTCAAGATCGCCTTCAGCAGAAGCCCTTGACAGCCTGTCTGTCTCGTTAAGCAGGTCCCTTAAGGATACTGTAACCTTCAAAAGTGCATTACTGAGAATGTCTTTTTCCGACTTGGCTTTAATTTCTGAACTCAAGTCCCCCTGTGCAATTTTATCAGCAACAGATGCCTGTTCCCTGATATTGTTGATCATCCTTTTGAAGGAAGCTGCAAGCATGCCGAGTTCATCCTTTGTTTCGGCATTTACATGCACGTCAACTTCCCCAAGGGCAAGCCTGTCTGCCGCATCCGAAAGCTCACGTACGGGTTTTCCTATAAGGCGTGAAATAAAGATTCCCAGTCCTATACCCAGGCCAACGGCGCCTAAGATGAGGAATATCATGAACAGGCGGGCATCAGCATAAACTTTACCGCTTTCATCAAAATAATCCTTCCCGTTTTCTTCTTTTACTCTGGCAAGCTTGGATAAAAGCGTGTCTACAATGTCTGCCTTCTCCCTGCCTCTTCCCTGCGCCAGGAGAACCGACTCTCTTTTTGCGGAAAGGTCTTCCGTATTGCCGAGATTTACAACCTCGTCAGTCACATTCTTAAATTCCTGCCATGCAGATTCAAACTGCGAAAGAAGCAGTTTGGCTTTTTCGGTATGAAGTAGAGGTCTGGCCTTTTCGATATTGCTTTTCATCATGTTTTCGTACTCATCCATCCTCTGCTGATACTTTGTACGGTCTTCAGCCGTGGATGCAAGAAGGAAGTTGTTCTGAGCCCTGCCAAAATATATCAGATTAATGTTTGCCTCTTTCAGATATGAAATGCCAAGTGTTTCCTGCGAATAAAGATTATCCAGCATTTCATTTATTGAGCCCATGTTTGAAAGTCCCTGAACACCCACAATAACGGTAAGGGCTGAGACTAATAAAAAAGCAAGGACAAGTTTTTGCCCGATTCTTAAATCATAGAACCATTTCATCTTATCTCCGTAATTTATTTATTATAAGGGAATTCTATTGTAATAGCCGTAAAAATGTCCTTCTGGCTCATGATCTCAATTGAGCAGTCGAATACCTCTGTGATTCTCTTGACGATTGAAAGACCAAGCCCATTACCCCCCTGCTGGAGTGTCTTCCTGTTGAACTGGCGGAAAGGCTTTATCCGGTCGATAGCTTCTCCTCCAATGCCAATTCCGTAATCTTTTACCGACATCTGAAACCTGTAAGCCCCCTTCTTTCCTGTTAATTCAAGCTTTGATCCCTTCACAGAGAATTTCATGGCATTGTCGAATAGTTCTTTTACAATTAGTCGCAGGTAATTTTCAGGTATCTGAAGCCCGGCATCCTCAATACTGAGCATGAGGTCTTCATGCCTCCCTTCTCTTTGTGCCATGGGAAATACGGTTTCTTTTATCATCCTTGAATGTGCGTGCACGCTGGCTTCCTCAAGTTCTTTTTTCATCTTTGCATCCTTACTCAGGCATTCGATTTCGGCGAAGCTTATAAATTTTTCTATTGTCCTGTACAACCTCCTTCCGCCTTTTTCTATGTTTGCGGCCATGTGGCGCAAATCCTCCTTGCTCAGGGAATCCAATTCCTCAGTCATAATCTGCGTGAAGCCCATAATTGCCACAAGAGGAGTTCTAAGTTCATGAGGGATATATGTCGTAATATTTGTAATCAGCTCCTCAAGCTGGTTCTCAAGAATCCTTTCCCTTGCAGTAGGGTTGTTATTTACTCCCGGACGGGCCTGGCTTAAGTTCATTTACCTGCCTGATTTGTTTTTACAATTATCGGCATCTTTGTCTGAAACTATTGTCAGTACCCGATAGGAAATTTCTGTAGGACAGAAAAGGAAAATTACGTAAGGCTTTGATTACAGGAAGTAGTGGATTGCCGACAGATGCAATGAAAGGAACTCTTCCGGATGTAAGGAATTAATTACAGGGAAAGTTAAATAATAATTAGGCAATGCGGGTTTGAGAGAGAATTAAATTGAATTTTCACGAAAGGGAAGGTTCCCTTCCTAACAATTGATTCCTGTTTTTATTACGGAATTAAACCAGCTCATTTCTCCGGGCGTATTCTTTTATCTGATCCGTATTCTTGAGATTCAGCTTGGTTAGTATTCTGTTTCTATATGTACTTATTGTCTTTTCGCTTATGGACATTGCCTCAGCTATCTCACGGTATTTTGCCCCGTTTGCAATAAGCCTCATCACCTCGAATTCGCGCGCTGAGAGAGCTTCATGGGGCATTTTCCCTGTCCTGCGGTTTTCCACTTCTTCAAGGAGAATTTCCATAAACCTGTCGGAGAAGTACTTGTGCCCCTGTGCAATTTTCCTGATTGCGCTTATGAATTCATCCGGCTCAATGTCCTTGTTCATATAGCCCGAAGCTCCCGCCTCAAGGCAGCGGCGTGCGAACTGCTCTTCGGAATTAATGCTTAGGATGAGTACCGAGATTCCGGGATACATTGTCTTAAGGTCGTAAAGCAGGTCAAGTCCGCTCCTTCCGGGCATATTGATATCAAGTATAATAATCGACACTTTATTTTTTCTGAGAAGAATCAAAACATCTTCGGCATTCCTGGCCTCGCAGGTGACTTCCATGTCTGTTTCGGAACAGATTATTTTCTTGAGTCCTGTCCTCAGCAGCGCATGATCATCTGCTATCATTAATTTAATCATAATAATAATCTTTCTCTTTTCTTGTTTTTATTTTGCAAAAGCTCTTTCGAGCGGAATTTTCAGTGTTACGGTTGTTCCTTTTCCCTTCCGGCCTTTAATGGCAAGCTTTCCCCCGGCAAAGATGGCTCTTTCCTGCATGCCTTTTAGTCCAAAGGAAGTCATATCTTTTAGTCTTTTAGGACTAATGCCAATGCCGTTATCTTCAATTAAGAGAATTACCCAGTTGCCCTTTTTCCGAAGGGATATATTCACCCTGGTAGCCCCGGCGTGCCTGGAGACGTTTGTCAGTGCTTCCTGCACTGTACGGAAAATTATTGTTGCAATGCAGCTTTGAAATGCGCTGCATTTATGCTCACTTAAGTCGAGCCAGCAGTCAATTTCACTAAATCGCGTAAATGATTCCGCCTGCCATTCAATTGCCGCAATAAGGCCTACAGTATCCAGTATATCGGGGCGCAGCTCGGTAGTGATCCTTTGTACCGACTTGATTGTCGAACTGATGAGGCCCGTCATTTCATCCAGGTCGGATGGGTTTATAATTTTTCCCTGCAGAAGATCCTTCTTAATTGAGTTTGCCATAAGCTTGAGCACCGTGAGTGCCTGTCCCAATTCATCGTGCACCTCCCGGGCGAGGTTTTTTCTTTCCTCCTCGTGAACATTTTCCAGGTGACGCGAGAGCTCGCGCGCCTGTTTTTCAGAAGTTTTTAATTTTTCCTCGTAGGATTTACTCCTTGAAATATCGTGCATCAGGCCGATGACCTTAAGGGGTTTTCTTGAGGCATCTCTTATAATGAAAGCCCGGTACATAAACCATTTATACTTGTTGTCGGCACACTTCATACGGTGTTCCAGATGGTAGAGGTCACCCGGGAAAGTCGAAACATCTATCAGTTTGTCCAAATCATCCTTATGTATCCTGCTTTTCCAGAAACCGCGTTCCTTCATAAATGTTTCCTGGCTGTATCCGGTAAGCCTTTTTATACTTTTGCTGATCCATTTAACGTCTAATCCATCCGAAAGGTCAATATCATAGAAAGCAACCGGCACCGTGTCCAGTATCAGATTCATGCGGCGCTGATCATTCATGAGCTTTTCTTCGATCTGTTTCCTTTCCGTTATATCTGAGTGAGTTCCAACAACCCTTACCGGGGCACCGACTTTATCTCTTTCGACAACTTTCCAGTGGCTTTCAATCCACCTATACTCACCCATTTTTGTACGCAGCTGAAATTCAATTGAGATAAAATCCTTTATCACCGATTCATTGGTCGCCTTTTCGGGCACCCAGCTCTTTTGTCCGGGGTGGATCAAGTTAACCCATGCATTATAGCTTGGTTCAAATTCATAAGGCTCATAACCAAGCATTGTATAATAACGGGGACTAAAATATACTCTGTTTGTTTTGGCATCCCAGTCCCAGTAGCCCTCATCGGCGGCTTCAAGCGAGTATTGCAGGCGCTCTTCACTGAGGCGGAGAGCCTCTTCGGCCTTTTTCCTTGCAGTAAGGTCAATGGATAATGCGGCAACATAGCCCTGTATGGGCGAATACATAATTGTTCTCAAATATTTCTTTAATGCAGGACTATATTCCTCAAATTCCAGGTTTTCGCCTCTGGCAGCACTTGCATAGTAACCGAGCCATTTTTGCGATACACCCGGCAGCAATTGCCTGACCGTGTTTCCAATCATCTCTTTGCGCGGAAAACCCATAAGACTTTCAGCGGCATTATTAAGCTCTATGTATCTGTAATCATAAGGCTGATTATTGTCGTCGTAAATGACCTCATAGAGAATAAAGCCTTCGAACATCGTTTCAAAGATCGATCGGAATTTATGCTCTGACTGCTGAAGGATCGAAAAATCTTTATTATTATTCATTATACACTGCACAATTTTTGAAATAAAACAGGTACTCCTCCGGGAAATAGATTCTATTAAAATGAGCACAAAATTAAATAGTTCATTATCGGCTTGAGGAAG
This sequence comes from Ignavibacteria bacterium, assembly GCA_025612245.1. Taxonomy (GTDB): domain Bacteria; phylum Bacteroidota; class Ignavibacteria; order Ignavibacteriales; family SURF-24; genus JAAXKN01. The sequence continues at coordinate 110,334 of JAAXKQ010000019.1, read as the reverse complement.
TTTCGGTTTAGGGCAAAAAATGCGGTCAAACAATGAAAAGACGCAAAAAACAAAACTTTTATCCAGTGTACCGGTGCCGGATTCCCAAGTCAATGCTCACTTTCAGGGCAGGAAATTCACCCTGCCCCGTTGGGTTAAACAGAGGTTCAACAAACCTTCATGGATTTTTGACTGAAACCTTGTGGTCCATATTGGAGCATTTAAGGGCCATTTTATATGACAATTCAACTATCTTAGCCACCTTCTGGAAATCAATCTTTTCCGGATCATCCGTATACTTGTGGTAGTCTTTAAGCATATGGTCATAAAAGAATACTACCGGAATTCCTTTCTGTGCATAGCTGTAGTGGTCGCTTCTGTAGTACATCCTGTCGGGGTCGTTTGGGTCGTCAAATCTGTAATTCAGCACAAAGTTTACGCTTTGACTGTTGGTTTCTTCCAGTATGTTTTTCATTTCACTGCCAAGCCTGGCTGATCCGATTGCATAAATAGTGTCCCTGTTTTCACGGCCCACCATGTCGATATTGATCATGGCAGAGACATTTTTTATCCCGTCAAAGTGGTTAACAAAATATTCGGAGCCCAGCATAAGAGCCTCTTCGGAGCCGTGTGTAATCAGTATGATGGACCTCTTATTGCCGCCGAGCTTCTTCAGTATCCTTCCAATTTCTAGTACGGAGGCAACGCCGGAAAGGTTGTCATCTGCGCCATTATAGATTTTGCCGTCAATTATTCCAAGGTGGTCATGGTGTGCCCCCAGGACTACATATTCATTTTTTAGCACCGGGTCCAGTCCTTCAATAACTCCTATTGCATTGTAAGAGTTCACAATTTCAGTTTTTAATGAAGAGTGAGCCTTTACTTTAAGGTGGGACAAAGCCGGTTCAATAAATTCCCTGAAAGCCTCAGGTCTTAATACGGCGGCAAAGAATTCCCCTTTTTGTTTTGACCCTGGGAACCTGTGCTGAGGCCTTATACCTCTTAGTTTCATTCTATCCCAGTCGGCTGTGTTTGCGCTGTCGGTTACAATTACAATGCCCCGTGCACCCAGTCTCTGGGCCGTTCTGATCTTAAAGGCCATGTCGGGAGTAATTCCTTTTGAAACTATTATGTCGCGCACACTGGGATCCGAAGGCATGCCGCCCATAACAAGAACAACCTTGCCGCTTACCTCCAGATCCTTATAATCATCAATTCCCTCTTCACGTATACCGTAGCCAGCATAAACAACATCAGACTCCGCATCTATATTCCCTTTAACGTAAGCTTTAAGGAAAAAATAGTTATCATAAATTTTTAGCCCCTCTATTTCTTTTTCCCCCGTATTGAAAGAAAGCCTGCTTCCGGGACTCATTGTAAAAGCCTCCAGCGGAAAGCTTTGAATAAAGGAGTCATCAAGTAATGGTTTGGCACCGAGATTTTTCATCTGCTGAGCTATATACAGGGCAGCCCTTTTCTCGTCAGGAGAAGCCGTTGCGCGTCCTTTCAGGCTGTCATCGGCAAGCCTTTCCAGGTCAATCCTGAGATTATTGACGTTTACAAGGGAATCCTGCCTCTGTCCCGAATTTGCAAACACAATTCCGGTAAAAATCATATTTATGAGCAGCAATATTTTAAGTCTCATTTGATTCATTGTCCCAATAATTTTCAGAACAAAGATAAATATTTTGCCTCAAATAGAACAACACGCATCAAACTTCCGCTACTGATCCAAAGAAATATCCCCGGAGACTTGAACAATATTTATTCATTGTTTCTAAACCTATTCCATTTAGATTGTTATAAAAGGAAGAGAGATATACATGAACAGCAACAAACCTTTTCGCGTGCTTTCGCTCGATGGCGGAGGGATGAGGGGGCTTTATACGGCAACGCTGCTGACCAGGCTGACGGAGCTTTTCTATAAGTATCACCCACGGCCATTCCCGGACTTCGGCAAGGGCTTCGACCTTATTTGCGGCACGAGCACGGGTTCAATTCTGGCTTGCGGCCTTGCTGCCGGAGTTCCTATTGATGACCTTAAGAATATTTATATAAGAGAAGGCTCAGGCATTTTTTCAAGTCCCATGCCTGAACCCCAGAAGCCCGATTTTTACTTATGGGTGGCTAAACACGCCTTCACCAATGCCGGCAACGTCGACGAACTGATTAAGTCATTAAAATATGTCTTTGAGGAAAAGACGCTTGAGAGCGTCTATAAGGAACGCGGTATTGCACTTTGCATTGCCTCGGTTGAGGCGCATAAGTTTATGCCCAGGATATTCAGGACTCCCCATAACCCAAAAGAAAAAGACGACGGCGAATATAAGATCAGAGAGGTCGTGCTTTCAAGCTCCATGGCTCCAATTCTTTTCCCGATAAATAAAGTGGAGTTCCCCGGCATGGAACAGGAAGAATACTATGCCGACGGGGGCCTCTGGGCAAATAACCCCGTGCTCCTTGGAATGATTGAAGCTCTTACGATGCTTCAGGACAGGGACCGCTCCATAGAGATAATTTCTGCTGGCACATGCAACAGGCTGGTTGGAAGTAAATCTGACCTTGAGAGCCTGAGCTGGGGGATGCTCAAATGGGCTTCCGGCATGAGGCTCATGGAACTACTGCTTTCTTCGCAGGGCTTGGGATATACATACATGGCCAGCTTTTTTGCCGATTACCTCACTGGACTTGGCAAAAAGGTTAAAGTCATCAGGCTCGGCGAACTCATTAAAACGCCGGAGGAGTTTTCCCTGATCCATGTCGACAGGGCCGATAAGGAAGCGCTTGAGATGATGATATCACTAGCGGAAAGAGACGCCGAATATAATTTCGATACGATGGATTTTGAAACCAGGCAGACATTTGAAAGCATATATTCGGACCTGCCCCCTGCCCCCAGGCCCAAAGATCCCGGTGAGGTTCCCAGGGCATGATGAGCTGAAAAAAATCCTTTCAGGCATACTTATTCCGTAACTAATTATACCCCCGTAATCACTCATACCTCAAATTCCTGGCTGCATCAGCGTTTGCTGCCTTTATCGCAATTGCCAGAATTGTGGACAGGACCATCAATGCAACTATGAGTATTACGGCAAGGAATATCCAGGGAGTTATATTTACGTGGTAGGCAAAGTTATTAAGCCATTTTTGGGCAAAATAGTAGCTTACCGGGCACCCGATTATTGCCGCGGCAATAATCAGCAGCATGAATTCTCCTGAAAGCAACTTAACAATACTGAAAGTTGAAGCACCCAGCACTTTTCGTATGCCGATCTCTTTTCTTCTTTTTTCCGCCGTAAATGCCACGAGGCCGAAAACCCCCAGGCAGGCGATAAAAATGGCAATTGCTGAAAAGCAGACGAAAAGTTTTCCGGTGTTTTGTTCTTTCCCGTAGAGTCTGGACAAATAATCATCAAAGAAATAGTACTCAAAAGGCCTTCCCGATGAAAACTTTTTCCACGTCCTTTCCATATAACTTAAAACTGAATGAATGTCACCCGTTTTTATCCTGACCGATAGGTAGCCTGCAGCGCCGGGGTCAATAAAAATACAGAGGGGTTCAATTTTAGAGTACAAGGACTTGAAATGAAAATCTTTCACAACTCCTACAACCCTGCCTTCAGGACGGGAGGCCAGTTCCAGGCGCCTTCCTAAGGGTGACTTCCAGCCAAACCTTTCCAATGCAGCGCGGTTAATAATATAGCCACGTTTCTCGTCCGAAGTAAAGCCTTCAGAAAAATCGCGCCCGCTGGCCAGCTGGATTTTGTAGGTTTTAAGAAAATCATGATCCGAGGCTATGAAATTAAGTGTATTATCGTTCTGGCTTTTCTGATCCTCCCAGTGAAAGCTCGTTACCCATTTAACGCTTCCCGGAATTGCCGAGGAGAACGAGGCACTTAGTATTGATGGGTCCTTCAATAGCTCATTTTTAAGTGCCCTGTGCTGCTGCCTTACCTCACCTTCTTCAACCGGAATAACTACTACCTGCTCTTTTGAAAAGCCGAGGTTCTTATTCTGAATAAATGAAAGCTGGTTATTGATGACAATTGTAAGCAGAATGAGCGCCGTAGAAATGGAAAACTGGAACATCACCAGCAGACGCCTGAGGTTTATGCGGGACTCCCTGAACAAGATTGCTTTGTTCAGAATCCGGATTGCCTGGAACTTTGAAATGAATAATGCCGGAAATACGCCCGCTAAGAAACCTAAGAGTAGCGTAATTATACCAAGATAAGCCAATACGCTGCCCGAGGTACTTCTTAAGGCTTCCTCATTGCCAAAAAAGCTGGTCATAAAAGGAGTAAGAAGCCTGACAAGAATTAAGGACAAGAGTGCTGCAATAAATGATACAATAAATGCTTCCCCGATAAACTGAAAGGCCAGCTGAATTCTTGTAGCGCCAACAACTTTCCTTATTCCAACTTCCTTAATCCTGGTCATATAGCGGGCACTTGAAAGATTGACATAGTTAATGCATGCAATAAGCAATATCAGTACCGCAACGCTAAGGAATATGTAAACGTATTTAATGTCTCCATTTGGCTCAAGCTCCCCTCCCAGGTTTGAATACAGATGAATTGAGGTCAAAGGCTGCAGGCTGAACTTTAAGGAAAAGGGGAAAAACATTTTTGCCGCGTAGTATTTTTCGAACTGCTCCATCCTGTTTTTTATACTTGATACGTCTGCGGATTTTTCAATGCTGAAGTATGAGAACACAAATGTATTCATGTAGTTATCAAAAAAATCAGGGCTGGAGTAAATCTCCTTTGCCCGGGAAAGTGGGCATAAAAAGTCGAACCTGAGGTGGGAATTTTGCGGAGCATCTTTTAGGACTCCGCTTACCTGGAATTCCAGCCAGCCGTCCATTGTCAGTATTTTCCCAAGAGGGTTCTCATCCCCGAAATACTTTTTGGCCATCCGGGCAGTAAGCACAATTGAATTTGGACCATCAAGTGCCGTCCTCTCGTCTCCTTTTGATAGCTTATAGGAAAACATGTCAAATATGGAAGGATCGGCAAGTATGATGCCTTCCTCGTAAAACTTTTTCTCGCCACAGCTTAGCAGCTTCCGGGGAAGTTTGTTAATCCTTAAGGTCTGCCTTATTTCCGGGAAGAACTCTTTCATTGAACCGCACAGAGGAACCGGCGTTTGTGCATAGTCCGATCCTGTAACCCTGAAGGTTCTCTTGGCCTCTAAAGGAAACTTATCAAAGCTTTGCTCATAGCTGACATACCTCATGATAAATATGAGACAGGTAATGCCAACTGTAAGCCCTGCAATATGAATAAAAGAAAATGTCTTATTTCTAAGCAGGTTTCTTACGGCTGTTATAATAAAGCTCTTAAACATGTATTTCCCTTTTTATTCATACCTAAGATTCTCTGCAGAATTGGTTGATGATACCTTGAGCGTAATAATTAGAAGGGTTGCCATTACAATTATTGTAACCAGCAATCCGGCTGCCATGAATATCCATATGTTCAGTTCTATATGGTAGGCAAAGTTCTTTAGCCACTTATTTGCGAAGTAATAGCTTACTGAGCACCCGAGCACAATCGCAAGGGCAATCAATATAATGAACTCATTTACAAGTGACCTGATAATGCTAAGCGTGGAGGCCCCGAGCACCTTTCTTATTCCAATTTCCTTGGTTCTCTTTTCTGCCGCGTAGAAGATGAGCCCGAAGAGCCCCATGCACGCAAAGAATATTGCAACTGCCGAAGAATACGTAATTATATTCCTCCACCGGTTCTCATTTTTGTAGAGATCCTCCAGTTTATTGTCCAGAAACTCGTAATCAAACACCTGTCCGGGAATTAATTTTTCCCAGGTTTGTTTCAGGCGTGATATGGTTTTCTGCACGCTTTTTGGGGAAATCTTTACATATATGCATTCATTCCAGGATTTATTATTTGCCATGAATATGGCTGCTGGAACGATCTTATCCTGCAAGGGCATAAAATGGAAATCTTTTACGACTCCCACTATCTGAACGTCCTTTTCTTCCATCATTGAATACTTAAGACTTTTTCCTAAAGGGCTTTTAATTCCTGCCTGTTTTACAAACTCTTCATTGACAATTATTGAGCTCAAAGAGTCTGAGGCGTAGGCTGGTGAAAAATTCCTTCCTTCCAGGAGCTTAAAACCCATGGCCGGGATCATACTTGCATCGCCATTAATTACGCGGCTGAAAATCATCTTACTGCCGTAATCGAACCTAGTCTCGCTTACAAGATGCCCATTTCCGCCAAGCACCATGTTGCTCATTGAAGCGCTTCTTACATCCGGAAGATTCTTCACCTCATTCCTGTAAAGCCACAACAATTTTTCATCGATCATCCTGCCGAACATCTGGTTTGTACGGATTAGCAGTAAATTATCCTTATTGTAGCCCATATCGGACTTAATCAGAAAATTATACTGGCTGTTTAATATTATGGCACCGCTTATAAGTATTATTGCCAGTACGAACTGGATGGTTACAAATATTTTTGCAAGTTTTTTTGAACCGCTTAGTTTTTGTGTGCCTTTAAGGATCTTTACGGTGTTTAAGCCCGATAAAACCATTGCCGGGTACGCTCCCGCAAGCAGGCTCAAAATTGCGGGAAGGAAAATTATTACTGCAACAATGCTCCCCCATCCGAAATTAAATGCGAGGTGCTTATCCGTATAACTGTTAAAGGCGGGCAGCATCAGAGCCGAAAGGATGAAAGAAATCACGAGTGAAATCAGAATTATGACAAATGATTCCGAAATGAACTGGTAAATTATTTCATGCCTGGCCGCCCCTGAGACTTTCCTTATACCAATTTCCTTGTAGCGGTGGGAAGACTGTGCAATTGTAAGATTAACGTAGTTTATTGAAACAATTATCAGTATTACAAAACTTATTATCGTCAGGACCAGTACTGACACGGGATCAATTGGCCTGATTGCGGAAAAGGGCCCGATTTCTGTGCTAAAGTGGATTCTTTCAATCGGGTAAAGCCTGAGCTCCGGTTTATAAGCCTCATTACGAATAAGGGGTTTTACCATATTCCTGAACCCCTCCTCCACGCTGGATTTGTCCATACCGGGTCTCAACATCACAAAAAAAGTCGGTAGAAATTCACCCGGATAGATATCTTCCCTACTGAACATCATCATAGGCATCTTTTCTGTGTTAACAAAGGGCACAAGCACGTTAAATTTCAGGCTGGTATTATCTGGCGGATTTTCCACTATTCCCTCAATTATGAAATCAAAGGGTACTTCAGTAATACTAAAGCGGCGGACCGGTTTTATCTTTGGATCTTTCCCCTCATTATTCTTCAAAAGAGTTTTTTTTGTTAATTTGGTGGAAATGATCTTACCCAGCGGGTTATTTCTGCCAAAGTACTTCTCGGCAAATGCCCTCGTTACAAATACGGCTTGCGGGTTATTGCCAAAGGCGTTTGGATTTCCAGCAAGAGTCTTAAAGGAAAACATCCTGAAGAAACCCGGGTCTGCAAAGGTCAATTTTTCCTTTGTGAATTGCCCGTTTATTCTTATATCAAGGTCCTTATCCAGATAATTTACCGCACATTCAATCTGCGGCATCGTTTCTTTCATCCTCAGTGCCAAGGCAAGAGGGAAATTTCCATAGTACTGGTTGTCATCACGGGTATAGACAACTGCACGGTATATCCTGTCCTTATTTGCATGGGACGAATCGTAGCTCATTTCATTATGAACAAACGTCATAAGGAGAATGAATACGGTAAGGCCGACCGTAAAGCCGGCGATGCTTATAAAGGAAAACAATTTATTTCTCCACAGGCTGCGGGAGGATATTTTCCAGAAAGTTTTCAACAGCTGAAATTTCATGTTCCCTCTTTGTTAAAGAAGATCTGTAAGCGCCTACTCGTATTTAAGTGAATGTACGGGATTGACCATGGCCGCTCTGAGGGCCTGATATATTATTGCCGCAAACCCTATTGCCAGCGTCATAATGGCAGAAAGAATAAAAACCCAGGGCGAAATTGTAATGCGGTATGCAAAATCGCGCAGCCAGCTGCTCATTGTGTAATAGGCAACGGGCCAGGCAATTACGTTTGCCGTTAGAATTATTATCAGAAATTCCTTTATCATGGAAAACGCTACATTTGAAACAGAGGCACCAAGAACTTTCCGGACACCTATTTCTTTTCTTTTTGTCTGCGCTATAAGAGATATGAGGTTGAAAAGCCCGAATGATGAAATTGCAATAGCAAGCAGGCTGAAGATAACAAGGAGTTTTTCTGTACGTATCTCTTTTTTGTAAAGTTTATCAAAGGATTCTTCCATAAAACTATAAATAAAAGGATGCACAGGCATGATTTCCTTCCATTCCCTTTCAAGCCTGTTCATAGTTGACTTAAGCTCGCCATCCCGGAGCCTGACCATTATATTTGCAGAGCTCCAGGGCCTGAGATAAAATACAGTGGGAGTTACTTTATCTCTGAATGAATAAAAATGGATATCCTCTACAACCCCGATAATCTGCTGGCTCATATCCGGAATATGGAGTGCCTCTACAATTGTTCCCACAGGATTTTTCAGGTGAAGCGCATTGGCGGCGGCTCTGTTGATGATTACAGCGTGATCCCGGTCGCCCTGCATTTCACGCGAGAAATCGCGGCCTGATATTAGCTTTGACTGCCAGGTCTTCAGAAGTCCGTAGTCAACTGCTATTCTCCCCATTTCGACGCCCTTATCAGAAGGGCGATTCTTGATGAATACCGACGTAAAATTGTTTATGCTTTTTGTCGGAATGTTTTCGCTTGCCGAGACAGATAAAACCTGCGGAAGTTGAGTAATCTTGTTCCTGAACTTTTCGTAATTTTCATACATCTGAATTCCATAAGGGTTGGCGATGGCAAGGAGGTGATCCTTATTGAAGCCCAGCTTTGCGCCGGATGCATACTGAAGCTGGCTATAAATTACACAGACTGCAATAATGAGGCCGATGGTAATAGAAAACTGAATGCCCGTGACAATGTGCCTGAACCGGATGGAATATTTTGAATGGCTTATCAGGTTATAGCCCCCTTTTATTCTGCTGAGGGCATCGGACTTAAAGGCAATATATAAAGGATATATTACCGAAAGGCACACAGTCAGGACTAAAAGCATAGCCATATGAAAAACAATTTCAGGAGCCAGCAAATCTCGTGCAGTAATGTTTTTCCCTGAGATCTGGTTGAAGCCATTCAGCAAAAGGATTACAGCAGCAGCAGATATCACATAGGAAGTGGATATATACACGAACGTTTCCAAGACGAACTGTATAACCGTTTCTCTTTTACCTGCCCCGAGCAGTTTACGGCATGCAATCTCCTTTTCCCTTATTTTAATGGTCGTTGTTAGCACGTTTGTATAGTTAAAAGATGCCATTAGCAGAACGAGCAGTGCAATAGCAATAAAACTTTTCACAAGTGTAGTGTCGCCATGCTCTGCATAATCCCAAACGGAGCCGGAAGGATTAAGATAAATGTCATTTAAGGGCTCCAGAATAACGTTATTATCCCTGGCCCAGTCCCTTCCGAAATATTGAAGGGTTTTCAGTTTTAATTTGTTCTCAATCCCTTCCCTCGGAGCATTTTCCCTCAGGAGGAAATAGAAAAAGGAGCTGCCGACAAAAGGACTTGTCATTGTCTGCGGCTCAGTAGCGTTCAGTGTAGAGATGGAAGCCAAAATAGAAGGTTTAATGTGTGAATTCCTGGGAATATCCTTCAGTATGCCGGTAACCCTGAAGTCGTATTTGTCTTCAATCCTCAGAGTTTTTCCTATGGGATCGGCGGAACCGAAGTACTTACGTGCCATCTCCAGGGTTAAAAGGACAGAGAATGGGGCGTCCAGCGCTGTTTTCATGTCGCCCTTAATCAGGGGGAAATCAAATACATCCAATATTTCCTTATCGGCATAATATACATCGTCAACAAACATTTTCTGCCCGGCCTTCAAAACCTGCTCCGGCATTCTATACATGCGAAAGCCGCTTTCAATTTCCGGGATTTCATCTTTCAGCAGATGAAAGTTTTTTGCAGCCATAAGAACGGTTTTTTCACCCGTAGATTTCGACTGCTCGATGTAGCGGCAGATTCTGTCTTTTTTCCGGTTGAACTGGTCGTATTTCAACTCATCCTGGACGAAAAGCATAATAAATAAGCAGCTGCAAATGGCCAGAGTAAGTCCGGCGATATTAATAATCGCAGAAGTTTTCCGTTTGAGAATGTTGCGGAAAAATATTTTTAAGTAGTTGACAATCATTGTATTCCCTCAAATTTTGAACCCGCCGGTACTGAGAGTTCATGTGAAGAAAAATCATTATACGTGAAATTTCTCTTTATAGTTTTCCGTTACAACATGACCATCAAAAAGATGAATCACCCTGTGTGCATATTCCGAATCGTGCGGTGAGTGCGTTACCATTGCAATTGTAGTGCCTTCCTCGTTAAGCTTTGTTAGAATGTTCATGACCTCTTCCCCGTTTGCAGAATCGAGGTTACCCGTAGGCTCATCGGCCAGTATCAGCTTCGGCCTGGCAACAACGGCTCTTGAAACTGCCACCCTTTGCTGCTGGCCTCCCGAGAGCTGCTGTGGGAAGTGATCCTTGCGGTGCATCATCTGTGTCCTTTCCAGGACCTCCAGAACCATTTCTTTCCTTTTTGAAGACGGCATCCCGATATAAAGAAGCGGCAGCTCCACGTTTTCGTAGACTGTCAGCTCATCAATAAGGTTAAAACTCTGGAAAACAAATCCTATGTTTGCTTTCCTCAGGTGCGCCCTTTGCCTTTCAGAATGCTTCGAGACCTCCTGCCCCATGAAACTATACTCCCCGCCCGTTGGGTTATCCAGCAATCCAAGTATGTTCAGCAGTGTGGACTTTCCACAGCCAGAGGGGCCCATTATGGCAACAAACTCTTTTTCCTTAATTTCAATATTCACGTTATTAAGTGCCGTTGTTTCCACCTCTTCGGTAGTAAAGATCTTCTTCAGGTTATTTGTCTTAATCATGTTTTTTCTCTCCTGTTTATTTGCTGTTTATCTATGTCAGTTTTTAATAATAAGCCTGTCGGCATCGCCAAAGTTTTCATAGGATGATGTAATTACCTTGTCGCCGGGCTTAAGCCCGCCTATGACTTCGTAATAGTCCGGGTTCTGCCGTCCCAGGCTGATAGACCTCTTAAGGGCCGACTTTCCGTTAGCCGCCACTACATAAACCCACTGGCCTCCCGTTTTCTGGTAAAACCCTCCCCTTGGAAGCAAAAGGGCCCTGGTCCTTTCACTGAGCCTCAGCTTCAGCTGCAGCGTCTGCCCGCGCCTTAAGCCCGGGGGCAGGCTGCCCGAGAATTCCAGGTATACCTGAAACTTCCCGTCTTTTACTCCCGGAAACACCTTGGCTACCTTCAGTCTATAGTCTTTACCGTCAATTTCAGCCGTCGCCCCGAGGCCGGTATTTATGCGTGCAATATAATACTCATCAATTGAAGCTGAAACCTTAAAGCCGTCGAGCGCGTCAATCTGCCCCAGCTGGTTGCCGGGGGACTTTGACTGGCCGATCTCGGCATCCAGAAATGTCAGCTGCCCGCTTATCGGCGCTTTTAGCGTAAGCTTGTCTATGTTTTCCCTTATGAGCTCCAGGTTCATCTGCAGGCGTTTTATGGATTCATCAATCTGGCTTATCTGCGAGCGCCTCAAAATGGAATCCTGGAGGTAATTCTGATAGGCAAGCTGCTGCTCTGCCTGGTAGCGGAAAAACTCGTCTCTCAGGGCCTCAAAACTCTGCTCCGAAGTAAGCTTTTTCTCCCACATTATTTTCTCGCGTTTGTATTTCTGGCGTGAAGTGCTGAGGTTGAAGTTTGCCGCTACGAGAGCCGACTGCAGCTGAGTGCTGTTCTGCTCTATGCGGAGCCTCGTATTCCGGGCCTCATTTATCTGCTGAAAAGTGCTTGTCTCCTGCTGAAGAGTACTGAGCTGCAGGCTTGAGTTGGAAAGTTTCAGTATTTTATCGCCTTCGTGCAGATACGTCCCCTCTTCTACAAAAATCTTCTCTACCGAGCCGCCAAGTATTGCATCCAGGTAGAACGTTGTCTTTGGAAGCGTCGTTCCGGTTACGGGTATAAACTCTTCAAAGTCATCTTCTGCAACGGTTGATATAGTCATCTTCTCCTTATCCACGTTAAGCGATGATTCCGTATCCGCGAGTATAAATCCGATGAGCGCCAGAAACAGTAGAACTCCTGAAGAGTAAAACCAGAAGGCTTTCTTTTTATAATAGGGCTTTTTTTCTAATTTTCTATCCATCCTAATTTGCCGGTTTTTACTTGCATGTAGCCAATAAGCGTGCCGGAATGCAATTTGCTTGTAATAAAGTATTAATCCGGTAAAAAGCCCTTATTTTGGGCTTAATTATTAATTCATTTAGAAATTGATGTACGTTTTTGTTAGATTGATGTACGAAAACGAACACTAAGGTGCCATGGAAAAGAATAATTCGAAAGTACTGATTGTAGATGACGACGAGGATGTGCTACTGGCTGCAAGAATGCTGCTGAAGCCGTATGCCTCATACATAAATACGGAGAAAAATCCGGCACTGCTGCCGAAGTACCTGGCTGATGATTCTTTCGACGTAATCTTCCTTGATATGAATTTTTCCAAAGATACTACGGGCGGACAGGAAGGGTTTTACTGGCTGAAGGAAATCCTGAAAGCTGAACCCTCGGCAATAGTGATCTTAATTACGGCTTACGGCGACGTTGAAAAAGCCGTTAGGGCCATAAAGGAAGGCGCAACCGACTTTATACTGAAACCCTGGCAAAATGAAAAGTTCATTGCAACATACTTTTCCGCGATGAAACTCAGGGAATCCAGGCTTGAGCTGGAGAAACTCAAGCAGCAGCAGATGCAAATCAGATCCGACAATAATAAAGCCTTAAACGACCTGGTAGGTGTCTCACCGGCCATGGAAAAAGTCTTTTCCACAATATTAAAAGTCGCAAAAACCGATGCCGACGTGTTGATACTGGGTGAAAACGGGACGGGCAAGGAACTGGTAGCACGCGCAATTCATGGCAATTCATTGAGGAAAATGGAGGCTTTCGTCAGCGTCGATTTGGGCTCCATATCACCTACTCTTTTTGAAAGCGAACTCTTCGGCCACGTTAAAGGCGCCTTTACAAGCGCTTTCGAGGAGAAGGCAGGCCGCTTCGAGATTGCCTCGGGTGGAACTCTGTTCCTGGATGAAATCGGGAACATACCGCCTGAACTGCAGGCCAAACTCCTGACAGTGCTTCAAAGCAGACAGGTTGCCAAGGTCGGCTCCGGAAAATATAAAGACGTGGACATAAGGCTCGTTTGCGCTACAAATATGCCGATCTATGAAATGGTTGAAGAAAAGAAATTCCGGCAGGACCTTCTATACCGCGTAAATACGGTTGAAATTCACGTTCCCCCTTTAAGGGAGCGCAGGGAGGACATTCCCCTTCTGGCCGAATACTTCCTGTCCATCTATTCCAGGAAATACCACAAGCCTTCTTTGAATTTGGACAGGACCGTCCTCAGGATGTTCAATAACTATAGCTGGCCCGGCAACGTCCGCGAGCTCCAGCACGCAATTGAAAGAGCGGCTATTATGTGTGAAAGCGATACCATAATCCCATCCGACTTCTTCTTTAATTCCAAAGAGACACGTGAGGACGAGGCGGCAGAAAACGTTACGCTCGACGAAATGGAAAAGCTTACGATCAAAAAGATTCTCATAAAGCATAACGGCAACATTTCGCTCGCGGCAAAGGAACTGGGACTTACCAGGACCTCACTTTACAGGCGAATAGACAAATACGGACTCTAAGATGCTAAGAGGAAAAAACAATTATTCAAAGATTCTTCGGAATTTCAGGATTAGCCTCTCTTTAAGGGTAATTCTTATTACTTTAACCGCCATTGCCATTTCAGCTTCCTATGTGAGCAGTTGGCCTGTAGCCTCAATTATCCTTCTTGTGGCACTTCTTAAAGAGGTCCATTCCCTTTTTAGATACGTAGACCAGACAAACAGCAAGCTCACGCGCTTTCTTGTGTCAATTAAATATTCAGACTTCACGAGCTCAATTCCAAATAGCGGCATGGGTGGAAGCTTCAGGGAGCTTGAAGGAGCACTCAATGAGGTCCTCTCCGAGTTCCGGAGAATCAGGAACGAAAAAGAAGAACATGCAAGATTTCTGCAGACCGTAATTCAGCACATAGGCCTTGGGCTGATATCCTTTCAGCAGGACGGGAAGGTTGAACTGATAAACAATTCTGCCAAAAGGCTCCTCAGGGTCAACACCCTTTTGAACATAAACTCGCTTCAGGATGAGAACAGTTCCGTGCTCGAGAAGCTAAGGACCATTCGTTCAGGAGAAAAGGTTATGGTGAAATTTGCGGATAACAATGAATTGACGCAGCTTCTTCTGCACGCAACCGAATTCAAAAGACAGGATAAGATGTACAAGCTCGTTTCTGTCCAGAATATACAAAGAGAGCTCGACGAAAAGGAAATGGAGGCCTGGCAGAAGCTCATAAGCGTGCTTACACACGAAATAATGAATTCCATTACGCCCATCTCCTCACTTTCTCAGACAATAGAAGGCCTGCTTAAGAATTGCGCGCAGCCTCAGGATTGCCTGGAAGATATAAAAACAGGCGTGCATACAATCCATAAAAGAAGCGAAGGCTTGATTAAGTTTGTAAATAACTACAGGACGCTGACCAGAATACCGGTGCCCGATTATTCAATTGTAAATATCGGGAAACTCTTCTTCCGGGTGCAGAAACTTCTGGAAGGAAGGCTACGGGAGAATAACATAAGCTTTAGCTGTTCCGTTGAGCCTGAAAGCCTGGAACTTACCATTGATGAAAAGCTCATTGAGCAGGTGCTGCTGAACTTAATCATTAACTCGGTTGAAGCCGTAAAAGAAAAAGAAGAGCCCGTAATTGAGCTAAATGCCCTTATGGGTGAAAGCGGGCAGATTTTCATTCAGGTAAAGGACAACGGGAACGGAATTCTTGAAGAGGTGCAGGATAAGATTTTCATACCTTTTTTTACCACCAAGGAAAACGGCTCAGGAATAGGGCTCAGCCTGGCACGCCAAATCATGCGTCAGCACCACGGTGCAATCCGTGTTTTCTCAAGGCCGGAGGAGTATACCATCTTTACGCTGGTATTTAACAACTAAACCACGAAAGGTTTCAGGCCTTCTCTTTTCCGTGCGTATACTTTATAATGTTTACTTTTTCCTCGGTCATCAGGGCGCCACAGCCCGCATCTTCAACAATTTTACACGAAATCTGGATAAAGGCGTCGATCTTCTCCTGTGTGTCCACAAATTCAAGTACCAGCGGCAAATCCTCCGAAAGCCTCAGTATCTTTGCCGTATGAATACGGCTTGCCGCACCAAAGCCCGCAATGCCGCGCAGGACTGTGCAGCCTGAAATTCCCGTTTCACGGGCTTTCATCATCAAAGCCTCGTAAAGCATTACGCTGCCTGCCTTGTCGGATTCCCCGCAAAAAATCCTCAGCAGTTTTGCTTCGCCGGAAAGTTTCATAAAGATCCTCTTTTCAGTTAAAAAGGAAAAATTATTATTATAAAAGTAAGAACAAGACTGGTATCGGTTATAAAACCTTGCCTATTACTGCCCCAAGCCACGTGGAGCTAAGGCATACGAAAGTAGTTGCAATAATGTTACCCAGGCCATAAAGAATATTACCCTCTTTTAGGAGCGCAATTGTCTCATAGCTGAAGGTCGAGTATGTCGTAAGCCCGCCAAGAAAACCTATCGTAAGCAAAAGCCTCAGCCCTGGATTTAATATAAACCTTTCCTCAAAGAATGTCATGAAAAATCCTATCAGAAGGCATCCAATAACGTTTACTACAAAGGTGCCATAAGGAAAATTAGCCCCCGTAAGGCGGTATATAAATCCCGAGAGCCAGTAGCGCGTCAGAGCGCCTATGCCGCCTCCCAGGAAGACAATAATAGCATATTTCAAACTAAAACTCCATTTAACATATCCCGGTAAAATAGCAAGCAGAACTGAAAAAGGAAACAGTAAAGAAATAAAGGTTTATTCAAAAATAATTTGAAATATTAAAATATTTGTGACATTTTTGTGGCGGCTTGCTAGTAACGGATTTCATAATTATTCCGGAAACCTTAGTGAAGAAGATTACGAAACTCTTTTTAAGCTCAAATGCTCTTCTTATTGCCCTGTTCTTCTGTGCGGGATGTGCTACAATTGAGGACAAGGTATATCTTCAGAAAGCAGAGGTTAGCGGACCCGTCTATCAGCCGCCAATTATTATTACCGGTAAAAAGCCCGATTCAACCATTACACTTTCAGCCAGGTTTTATTCAAATACCACAGACAGGATTCACGCTCAGATAACTAATTCTCTGGACATTCCACCGAGCGAGTTTTCGCAGGAGGGACGCCTGCCCTTCGACGACTGGTCGTGGACCGGAAGTGACAACAGCAAAGGAGCCCGCAACTTCAGGTGGAATATGCCCGACCTTTACGCCGGCGTGGATGCCGATTTCCCCGTCAGCAGAAGCATTTCCTTACTACTGGGCTTTACTTATTCCAGCGCTGGAAACACTAACCTTTACGGTGGAAGCCTCGGCCTCAGCACCTTCAGCATGCATAAGGGAGTTGGAGTGCGCTTCGACTTCGGCACATCGCTGCAGCAGTACAACTACGACGTCTACTCACTGCTTTTAAGACGCACCACTTACTGGAATTCTGAAGAAAAGCAAACTATGTACCTACTGCACGACGTGGACAAAAACACCAGCCTGAATTTTTACCTGAACCTTACACTCAACTTCGAGTACGATAAATCCCCGGCCGACTTTTTCTTCAGCCTTGCTTATTTCAACCAGCAGTTCCTGGATTTTGAACCCTCAACTCCTTATATGCATTATACCCAGCCGGGTAACACGTTGTCTGAGGACCACATTTATACCGACGCCCACGGTGAGGTGGCTAACAGCTATATCAGCTTTACACCGGGACTTTATTTTAACATCTCGGGATTCCAGAGACTGGTCCTGGGAGCGGGCATTCTTCATTCCGTAAGCAGGCTCCCTGGAACAACCTCCTCCTGGTTTGTAACACCGATGATAAAGATGGATTTCTTGCTTTAACTCACGCTTGATTGCCACAATTAAGTTTCCCTTCTTGCTGCACAGGCAAAAACCTCGCTGCCATTCTCTACAGATTCATTTATGGCTTTCATCTTGATTTCCATAAAGTAGTCTAAATTACTACAAAACAAATAGAGTATATCCTTCATAAAATTCAGATTCCATCCTATATTTTTCCTACAGTCTATATCTTATGTTATAATTGCGATTAAGAGAAGTCATTGAAGAAAGAACTTAATATGTTAAACAACATAAAATTTTAATTTAAGCGAGGGATGTCAAAAATGAACGATGTAGAAAAGAAAAAACTGGGCATGTACGAATCTGTCTTAACTCTCCTGGCAGAAAACAAGGATATCACTTCCACCGTCAGATCCTTTAATTCAACAATTACAAAACTGCGCAAGGCTATGGACGAGATCAGGCGTACTGAAAAGGCTCTCTCTTCGGAAATACTCGACAAGACGATTCTGAATGCCAGGGCAAAAGACAATCTGATTACGGCGCTCGTTCCGGTCATTTCCGCCCTGTTCAACTACGCCAGGCAAACCAACAACATCGAACTCAGGGAGAAAACACGTTTTACACAAAGCCACCTGATACGCATGCTGGACAGTGAACTGATAAAGAAAGCCGAAGGAACACACCTGCTGGCCGGGAAATTTATGGCAATGGCCAGAATACCTGGCTTGAACAACAGAACCCTCGCTCAGCTTTCGGATGAAACCGAAGCCTTCAAAAATACGCTTGCCAACAAGGTATCCAGCCTCATCTCAAGCAGCACCGTAATGTTCATGAATGACCTGTTTAACAATGCAGACGCCATAATGACACAGATGGATAAATTTGTCGAGCAGCTTACCGACGAATATGAAGAGTTTTACGACGAGTACATCTATGCACGCGACCTTGAGAATCAGGATCAGGTTAAGGCAATGATGGAACTTGAGGAAGAAGAAGAGGAAGAATAATTTTCAGTACACAGTCCGATAAACACATACGATCCTCCATAGAGGCGGACCTAAGACCTTTGGTCCGCCTCTATGTCTGAGGCATTAAGCAATCAAACCTTTTTCCAAAATACAGGGAATTGACATAGTTTTAGGGAAATATAAACGGGATTTACGTGGGCTCACTATTTCGGTATTGTAAAGTAGAAATTGGCCCCTTTACCCGGTTCGGACTCCACCCATATCCTTCCGCCGTGGCGTTCTATAATTTTCTTGCACAGCGCAAGCCCGATTCCTGTGCCGGGGTAGGTCTCCCTTTCATGCAGGCGCTGAAAGATGACAAATATTCTTTCACGGAACTGCGGATCGATGCCGATTCCATTATCCTTCACTGAAACTTCCCATTCGCTTTCGCGCTCGGTGTACCCGATTTTTATCTGGGGGTCTTTTTCGCCCCTGAATTTAATGGCGTTACTGAGGAGGTTCTGGAAAAGCTGCCCCATCTGAGTCTCGTCGGCCTTTACAACCGGGAGTCTGCCATTTAAAATTTCGGCATGGTTTTCCTCCATGCTGAACTGAATGTTTCTTATTACCTTTTCGAGTACTTTTTCAAGATCCACGGTTTTGAATTCCGTACCCCGTGTAGTAACCCTTGAGTAAGTCAGAAGGTCGCTTATAAGGGCTTGCATGCGGTCAGCCCCTTCTGAAATAAAGCCCAAGAATTCCAGTATCTTTGGGTCCGAAACCTGGCTTTTAAATCTCCTTTGAAGGAGGTCAGAAAAGCCCTTCATCATGCGCATCGGCTCTTGGAGGTCGTGCGAGGCTGCATAGGCAAACTGTTCAAGCTCCCTGTTTGAGCGCTCAAGCTCCTTTAAGGTGGCTTCCAGTTTAATCTGTGCTGTTTTTGTCTCCGTAACGTCCATCACGGCACCAAAACGCCTTACCAGGTTACCCTTTGAGTCAAATGACGGCCTTCCTATATAGCGCAGGTATTTTATGCTCCCGTCACCAAGTATAATCCGGTACTGCATTTCAAATTCTTTTTTATCTCGGACGGCCTCCCTGAGGCATTCGGTAACATACTGGCGGTCCTGCGGGTGGACATAATTCATGATTTCTTCTGTAGTCGGATCCCCAAGGGCAGGATCACGCCCGAAGATGCGGTAAACCTCGTCCGTCCACTCGGTAGTCCTCTTTCTGATATCGTATGAAAAACTTCCCACGTGAGCCAGTTTCTGGGCGTCCAGAAGTTTAGCCCGGCTTTCCTCAAGCTCCTCCTTGGTTTTCCTGAGGCGGTTTTCTTTTTCTCCGGCATTAGAATTTCTTTTATCAATCGGAAATGTTTTATTCTCCTGTTTCATACACAAAGCTTAATGTTAATTTTCAGTTATAATTTTGCAAATTAAGCAGAGAAATGCAACAGTCAAATAATTTGCACGTTTAGCACGAGAGTTGCCTTATACTTATAAATGAGGTTTTTCAGTATGGTTCCGGTTCACTGGTCTTTTTGGGAATGGTAAAATAAAACGTGGAGCCCTCGTAGGGTTTCGATTCCACCCAGATCCTCCCATTGTGGCGTTCCACGATCCTTTTACAAATCGAAAGGCCGATTCCGTTGCCGGAAAATTTTTCCCTTTCGTGCAGGCGCTGGAATATTATAAAAATCTTCCGGCTGTAGGCAGGGTCCATCCCGATGCCGTTGCCTTTTACAGAAAACAGCCAGTCGTCTTTCCTGTTTTCGGCACATATATGTATTTCCGGTGTAGTTTCGCTGCGGAATTTTATGGCGTTGCTGATCAGGTTCTGGAAAAGCTGCATGATCTGCACCTCATCGCCCGTAATGACGGGCAGGGTGTCGTGCGTTATTACGGCAGAGGATTCCTCGACGCTCAAACGGAGGTTTTTTATTGCATTCTCAAGCGCCTCTTCGCAGTCAATTGCAGTAAAAGGCCTGCCGGCTTCTGTAAGCCTTGCATATTCGAGCAGGTCGTTAATAAGCATGCGCATGCGCACGGCGCCTTCCAGTATGAATTCTATGTACTTACCCGCCTTCTCATCCAGTACTTCCTTATAGTCGCGCACGAGGAGCTGCGTGAAGCTGTAGACCATCCTGACCGGTTCCTGCAGGTCGTGCGAGGCTATATATGCAAATTGCTCCAAATCCCTGTTCGAGCGCTTCAGGTCGCCAAGAATCCTGACCAGCTTTTCCTCATTAGATTTAATCCGCTCTTCGGCCATTTTACGCTCATGTATGTCTGTCGAGCTTCCGAACCATCTGGTGACCCTTCCCTTATAATCCTTGTAAGCCAGGCCGATATTAAGGTGCCAGCGGTATTCCCCGTCCCATCTTCTCAGACGGTATGTAGATTCAAAAACTGACCCCTGTTGCAGGCACCTTCCCCAGGCTTCAGCTGCAGTCTGCCTGTCCGCAGGATGCACAATTGAAGCCCATTTCCGGCCAAAACATTCCTCTTCGGGCAGTCCTGTATATTCCTTAAAGCGCTGGTTAATATAGTCCGTATTGCCATCGGGATCCGTCGACCAGACCATCTGCGGAAGCGAGTCTGCCATCTGGCGGAAGCGCTCCCGGCTCTGCGAAATTTCAATATATGCGTTTCTTCTCTGAAGCTGGAAGTAGGCAACAATCCATGTTATTATTATGTAGGAAGTCCTGTTAAAAAGCGCATTTGCAACCGTTATGCCCGGAGGAGCCAGGAATATTGCCACATATGTAAGTATCATGTTCACGACGGTTGCGGCATAAATGTACAGGCCCGGCATTGAAGGCTGTGCGACTATAAAAAGCGGAACTACATAAAAAACCCAGACGGTCCACCCAAGCGGAGTGTGAATGTCCGTTAGAAATACAGCAATGAAGATGAGGATACTGATAAGAAGCGAAGACTTTTTGCCAGGGTTCATTTTTGCCGTTTCCGTTTTGTCTAAAAAAAAGATAAAGTTCACTCATCAAAAAGGCAAGCATAAAAATCAGCCTTGGATTTTCAGGCCACGGGATCACACGTATCGATCTCATGCCACTTGCCCCAGCGGCTGCCTCCGCCATTTAGTACCCTGATCTTTTTTTTATGGCCCACGTAATATTCGTCGTTAAAATGGTAGTGCCCGTGAAGGACAATATTGACGTGGTGCTTTTCAAAAAGCTCAATGTACCGCTCGTATTTGCGTGTAGCCATAAAACGCGCGAAAATTTTGCTGGACATTTTTACCACCTGCTCATAGCTGTAAAGATAGTTGTGCATTGCAGCTATGATGCATTTGCCCTTCATCGGATGCTCCGTCAGCAGAAGGTCTAGCGCCCTGTAGTCCTGCATGTCGCACACGCCATTAGAACAAGCCGGGTTGCGTGCTATTCCCGGAAGCTGGTTAGAATCGATGCCTATTATGGCAGTTTTTTCATCCAGAATTTTTAAGAACGGGTACCCGCAGAGATTGCCTCTTGAGGTAATAACGCCTTCGAATGAGGCCTGGAAATAACTCTTAAAGTGGTTCAGGTCTTTCCTGTACTTCTTGAGGCGGTAGTTTACCATTAGCCCCAGGTATTTCCTTACGCCGGCAAATTTGCGGTACAGGCTTTCAGGAGTCTTGAAATGCGCGAAAAACTGCATGTAAAGGTCGTGATTACCCGGCACTACGGTAAGCCTGGAAGCTTCAAAAAAGCCGTAGCGTTTCAGTATCTCAGAGATTCCTTTGTACTCTTTTTCCCTGCCGGTATTGGTTAAATCCCCCGTAATGACGAGATGCGAAGGATGATGCGAGGCAATATCACGTATTTTCCTCTCAACCGATTTATTGTGATGTTCTGAGATTCCGTAATGCAGATCTGAAATATGTACAATTTTCATATTTTAACAATTCCGGTAATAGCTGCCATATGTAAAAAGTAAAAAGGAATTGTGAGAAAGTCCAAACAATAAAAATTATAAAGCAAAAGCTGCCTACTGAGGAAGGAAAAGAAAAGGGGCAGAAAGCTATTCTCTCTTTCTACCCCTTTTGAGGTTTTAACTGAACAAAATCCGTAGTGGTAAATTTATCCTAGAACGAACTCTTTCCGGCTCCGTCGCGGCCGTCATCAACGTTACGGTCGCGCCTGTCCTTGTAATCGTTAAACATGTATGTAATTCCCAGGGAAATATTCCTGCTGTTTGTGGATTTATATGAGCCGCGCGTGTAATAAGTCGAGCCAAAGGATTCATTTACGCCGTTCTGCCACTGGAACGGATCATTTATCGACAGGTTCAGCCTCAGCTTGTTTTCCATGAAAGATTTGCTGAAGTAAACGCCAAAATACTTATAACCGTTTGAATATGCTATTCTGTTTTTTGTCTTTGGCTTATAGTACATGTAACAGTTCAGGTCAACGTCATACCAGAGCTTGAGCCCGAGGTTCGCATTTAACGTATAGGAGTTCTCTGTCATGGAGAGGTCCTCTGTTATATATTTACCGGTCTGTTTTCTTGAAAGGAAATGGTACTGTACGTTAATCATTGTAATAAAATCCGGCAGGTGAAAAGGCATCATTGGAGAATTATAATAAGGCAGCGTAAGATCGACGCCAAAGGTTTTGCCGCTGTTCAGGTTAACGTAGCTTTGAATCAGTACGCTGTCGTTTTCTGTAGCCGTGGCGCTTGAATAATAACCTGTCGAATAGACATAAAAGACGTTAATGTACTGCGAAAGGTTAACGGCATAGGAATTAACGTAATATGGTTTCAGTTCCGGGTTGCCTGCGTAGAAGGAATTCGGCCCCTGGTATTGCCTGAAAGGATTAATATAGTAAATCTGCGGGTAAGTAACCCTTCTGAAGGTGTTGAAGCCCAGGTTAAAGAGGTCGTTAAACCTGTAGGAGACATTCAGGTTTGGGAAAAAGTTCAGGAAATTTTCAGAAAATGCTGTCTGCATGGTAACCTGGTTTCCTTCGGTATTGAGGTTTTCCGCCCTCAGACCTCCTTTTATGTCGAATTTGTCTATCTTGTATGAAAGCGAGGCATAAAGGGCATTTATGCGCTCTTTGTACCTGAACGTATTGCTCAGGCCAAGGCTGTCTCGCCAGTCAAAGATCCTGTAAGAATAATTAAGAACGTCGTAGTCGTTTTCCCTGTTTCTGAAGGTAAAGCTATAACCTGCCTCAAGCCTGCTGGAGGCGATCGGCAGCGCGTAATCCGTCTTAAAGATCAAAGTATTCGCATTAACCCCGGTGTGGCCGTTCTGCATTTCCGGCATTCCCGGCTTGTTGCTATAGTCGAGCACCATGTCGCTTTCCGAAGGGTTATTAATTTTTGTATACATCAGGTCAAAGGTAAGCTCATGGCCTTTTGCCTCAAATTTTCTTTTGAAAAACCCGTATAATGAAAGGCTGCCGTAATCCCCGTTATTGGTTCCGTTCCTGTTATATCCATACTGGTAGAGCTCCTGGTTATTCATTACGGAATAATCCGACAGGCTGGTGTAATCATAACCGTTTAAGTTATAGGAGCCGTACATAGTCATTGAGTTTTTCGCGTCAAAGTCGTAATCGAACCCCATTTTTGCGTACCCGAACGGGCTCGTGCCCTTGCTGCTGCCTTTTGACTTCTGGTGATAGAGTGTCTGGCTTGGATAGGAATACCTTTCGGACTCGCTTGAGCTTTCGAATTCGTAATAGCTTCCGAAGCCCTGGGCAAAGATGTTCAGGTTATCTTTCTTGTAATTAAGATTCAGCCCGCCCCCGGTATTCTTGTTTGTTGCGGTATTAAGGCTTACAGACCCACTGTAGTTATCGAAGGTGTTCTTTTTTGAAATCAGGTTCAGTATATACGTACCTCCTTCGGCGCTCTCTTTTGCGCCGGGGGCAAAGATTACTTCCGCCTGATCTATCATTGCAGCCGGCAGCTGCGCAAGCATGTCGGAGGAGAGTGTGTACTCGTGCCCGTCCATCTGTAGCTTTACGTCCTGGCCGCGCACGGAAATCTTATTCGACTGCGGGTCCACTTCCACCACGCCGGAATTCTTCAAAGCATCCGTTACGGAGCCTGAACTGCCGGGCAGGCGGTCCATGTTAAGAATTTGCCTGTCGGCCTGAAACTCTATCATTGGCTTTAAGGACTTGATTACGATCTCCGGCATTACGATGGCCGAAGATTTAAGCTTGACAAGGCCCAGCCTGGAGGACTCCGAAAGGTCCACGGAGTCAATGGTCATTGTCTGGTAGCCCAGCATGGAAAGTCTTACGCGTACAACTTTCTCCGGTATGTTCTCAGCCGTAAAATTTCCCTTCTCATCGGTAATTGAACCTGTAAGGGTTTTATTGTCGGCTCTTTTCAGTATAGATACTGTTGCCGAAACGAGTGCTTTGCCGGTCGTTTCATCTCTCAGGTTCCCGGTTAGTTTGTAGTTCTCCGGCGATTTCTGGGCAAATAATAAGGAACAAAAAGGCAGCATGAGAAAGAAAATTAAGGATCTAAGTTTCATCTGTTCTCCAGGGTTTAGGGTGTAAAATAATTAAAGGTAGCGCTAGACCACGTCACTAATCAGCGGTTCCTTATCTGTCCAAAACATGAAAGTCCTTTGCTCTGTCAGAAAGACGTATTTAACCTTTTCCTCTTCCCTATACTCCCCAATGCCCAGGATCTGATCCAACTGGCTGACAGTCTCTTCGTCAATAAGAAAATTGCTGACGTCCTTAAAAGTCAGTTTTTTCTTTGCGCCGGTGGCTGGTTCAGGGCTCTTTGCAAGGTTCAAGGTGAAAAGTTTCTTCCTCGAGTTGAAATTCATGCTGTATATGTAGGAAACTTCAGCTTTCGAAATCTTATCTTCTAATTTCATTTTTTCATGTTCAATTTATTAATAATACTATTTGATTGCCATAGAAATAGTTTCCGTAATAAAAAAGGATAAAATTGTCTTTAGGTTAAACAAAAGCAATTATTCTTCTATATATATAATATGGTGACGAAAGGGGTTTTCGGAAAAATTATTTAAAAAAAGTATTTTTTTGAGAGCTATTTTTTCTTCAGCCGTCAAAAAAATCCATGGTACATAAGGGCTACAGCAGAAATGACGTTAGAAACACCAATTTTTCAATACAGGTGCGGCTTTCTGTAAGACTTCATTTCACGCACAAACCAGGCATAAACCGCGGCATCCAGGCGGTTCGTGCTGCGCCCTATGCGCCTTTTTACTTCTTCCTTACTTTCAATTGCAATCAGCCTTTCGTTCGATATCTCATAGCGAACGGCAATTGCTTCTTCTTTAAGAATGTCGTCATCAATGCCAATTTTAATTTCACCTTTCATCAGGCATTCCCTGAAGCGCCAGAGCATCTGTGATCTCAGGTTCCTGTAGCTAAAGGGATCGCCTTTTAGTTCAAGGGGCTTCATGCCCGAGATGATTTCCGTCAGAATTAAGCCGCGTGACCTGCAGATGTCGTAAACGCCGGCTCCAAGTCCCACTGTATCCACGCCCACATTTTCAGGTTTTATTTTATAAGCCTCAATCCTATCTGTAAGAAGCTCCGCTACCTCGGCAATGTCTTTCTTTTCAAATTCCTCAATTTTTTGCAGCACGTTATTCTCCATAAATGCAAAAACCGTCTTATCGTCCCCAAAGCGTGCTACATCAACTCCAAGCGTTGCCTCATGTAAAACCTCAGGGATCTGTAAAGGGTCTGTCCTTGCTTTTTCAATATACCTGTACTCTATAAGCTGGTCCGATTCATCCCCTGCCTCAAAGTCGCCCTCAAGGTACATGCGTTTCAGCTTTTCGGGCAAATTCTGCAGAAATAAGACGTACTCGGGGTTATGTTCAAGGAGAATTTTATTGTCGAAAACCGTCGAAGGGATAAACATGCTGCTCAGTTTGACGGGTTTTCCATTTACAACGCCCTGCGTATAATACTTTACATTGGGGAGTTTCTCCTGTATCCACCTTTTTCTGACCCAGATTCGTCCTATTCCGCCGGGATTTGCGGTAGCACGAATTCTTACGGGAATGTCATCTGCCTTTCGGCCGCAGGCAGAAATTACGAGGAACATTTCCTCCGTGAATTCCTCCACCTGGTCGAAGCCGATATAATGATACTGATGCCCCTGGTAGTTCAGTTCATCGCCCGGGTTCTGGCAGTGCCCGAAGCTAATGCTTCCGCCGCCCGGGAATTTCCACGTCTTCTCCTGCTTGTTGTAATGGCCCGAAAGCTGCTTAAAGCACATGGCGCGCCCTATGAGCTCTTTCAGGCGGGGGTAGGTTCGCCTTACTATAAGAGCCTTATAACCCATGCGGTCTATATAGCGCAATGCCCCGAAAAGGAGGGCCTCCGACTTTCCGCCTCCTTTTGCCCCTCCAAAGAGGATCTCGTCTGCAGAAGAGGTGAGCATCAGGCACTGCGAGGGCTGTGGTTTCCAGAGAATTTCCGGCAGCATGTTAATCCTTACTTTGAACTCTCCTCTTCAGGCAAAATTACAACCCTACCCGAGGCGGGAGGATTTTGCTCCTTGCCGTCTCCCGTATAGTATCTGAATACGCTTATGGAAAACTTTTTTTTGCATGCCTCAACAGCCAGCATTTCCCAGAACATCTTTAGCTGAAGTTCAGCCCTTAGCCTTGCGTTCTTAAATTCCGGGTACTCATCTGTCCATCTTTCAAGCACTTCAGGCATTACGTTAATTTTTGCCGCAAAGGACTGACAGCTGTAACCCTGACTGCAGTGGTCCATGAGCATCTGGCAGTATTCCACCTTAAAATCGGAGGCAGTCGGGTACTGCCACTTTTTTCTTTCCATTTTCAGCTTTCTAAGCTGGCGTATCTCTTTTATTCTCTCTTTTTTCTCTTCTTTCCTCATTTCTTTTGCGACGGGTTTTGTTGTTAGACATGTTTTGCATTGGATATCTTAAAAGGGGCCGGTTTCCGGCAGACTTTTGCCATAATCGCAATATAATATGCGTTAATATAGCTGGAGTATAAACTTCTAAAATCGGACTTTTTTGTGAATTTATCCTCATCTGTTGTGACTTGTTTCACGTATTCTGGCACGGGCTTCACAAAATGGCTTGACACTAAAGGAAAAATTCCGTAAAAATATATCGGTTGGTTAAGCCCGGAATCGGATCTTGTGTGCGTATATGACCGGGATTTTATACGTGAGAAAGGAGTAAAAGTTCATGGAAAGTTATCTTAATTCGGGCCATCCGGAGCAGGAGACCAAATCCGGGGCGGCTGATACGGAGCAGGAGAATGAAAAATCTGCACTTCACCAGAGGCTGCCGGAGCTTGGTATACTGAGATCGATCTGTTTAACCTTAGACTCGCACAGGGAGATTGCAGGCGAACACCCGGAAATTTCTAACGCCACCAGGAGGCTCAACGACTACACTGCAAAGATCACACAGAAATATATTGAAGCTAAAAATAAGCTTATAAGGCATCTGCTTAAAATTGCAGGCGCACTGAAAAACTACGGGGTAATGGCCGATAACTACGAAATCGTAAGCACGGCTTCTGTCAGGGAACAGGCACTCAAGGAAATGTCTGATGAGGAGCTCTTCAGGTTCGGAATTTTAATTAAGGACTATTCAAAAACCTATTCCGATACACTCGCTTTTCTGGGCGTTGAACCCTTTAGCCTGGAAGACTTTCACCGGACCATAGATCATTTTTCTTACGCTACGGGGCTGAGCGGAAGTACAGTATATGAAAGTACGGACTGGAAGAAAGAAATCGACGAGAATTACGACGAGGCTTTCAGCCTGATCCATAATACGCTCGATCACCTGGCAGAACATATTAGAGAAAAGTATCCTGACTTCTACAGCGATTACCTTCGCTCGAAGGCATTCCCCGCTGCAGGAGATGCTCAGTAGACTTAAAAAAACATGGGGGTTAACTATGCAGGGCCATTTGGTTATTCTTTCTTTTGTTTTGCTTGTCCTGCTCTTTACCGCAATGTCTTATGCAGGACTGATGGTTTTCAGATCGAATCTGATCTTAAGGCATCATCCGCTCTTAAGGCACAGGCACCATCATTATCAGCAAAATAACAGGGATTTCAGGAAGAATTACAACGCCAACGGATCAGAATGACTGCTTTAGCCGTGAGCCTCCTCTTGCCGGGGGTGGGAAGAGCGCGAGCAGGCGATACACAGGCTGCACTAATTCCTGAAGTCGGTAATCCTGTTTCGTAAAGGCAGATTTACCGGGGGCACTTCTTTATCTTCCTTCGGGATTGTAAAGTAAAAGGCAGCCCCCTGCCCGCTTCCAGATTCGACCCAGATCCTCCCGAAGTGCCGCTCAACTATCTTTTTGCACAATGCAAGGCCTATGCCGTTACCCGGGTACTCACTCCTCTGGTGCAGCCGCTGGAATATGACAAATATACGTTCATGGTATTCCGGATTTATGCCAATGCCGTTATCTTTCACAGAAAAGACCCACTCGCGTTCCTTTTCCTCGGAAGTAATACATACAAGTGGCTTCTTGCCCCCGCTGAATTTAATTGCATTTTCAATGAGGTTGAAGAACAGCTGCCTGATCTGGTCAGAGTAGCACTTAACGACGGGAAGTTGTGAATACGTTACATTTGCCCCCGAAGTGTGAATGAGGTATTTCATGTCTTCGAGAGCAGACCTGAGAACAAGGTTCAGATCTGTGGGCTTTGAAGCAAGTGATTTCCTGGAAACTTCCGAGTACCCAAGCAGATCCAGCAGAAGCTGGTGCATTCTCCTGGCACCTTCAACTGCAAAAGCAATATACTCGTCGGCCTTGTTATCGAGCCTGTTCTGGTATTTCTTTGAAAGCAGCTGCGTATAGGTGGCAACCATCCTTAAAGGCTCCTGAAGGTCGTGTGAGGCAACGTAGGCGAACTGTTCCAGCTCACGGTTGGAATTATTCAGCTCAATCAAGGTATTCTTTAGGTTTTCCTCTATTATTTTCCTTTCTTCAATTTCATGGATTTTATCCTGGTAAAGTCTCGCGTTTTCAATTGCCAGAGCTGCCTTATCGGCAATGTTCTGCACAAATTCCAGGTCGTCATCTGTGTACGACTTGCCGGGACTGGTCCTTATGAGCAGGACTGAGCCCATCGTGCGCCCGTATGAGCGCAGGGGCACATCAAGCAGGCTGAAGAACCTGAAGCGCTCATAAATCTCTATATATTCATCCTTAAAGTTCGCCCTTACTTCATCCTCTGTAATTTCCGGGAAAATGGCCGCCTTTCCCTCCTTGATCACTTTACCCGATACCCCCTCACCAACTATTTGCACGTGCTCAATGAGACGCTTTTTTATGAATTCTTCCGCTTGTTTATCCGGATGCCAGAGAGTCAGAGGACGCAGAAACTTTTCGTCATCCGAAATCATCAGCAGCATGCAGGCATCCCCTATCAGGCAAGCTATTTTCTCGACCGTAACCTCAAGAACGGCATCATAATCCAGGCTCATGCGGACAAGCGCCTCAGAAATGTCAGACATTACTTCCGCCTGCTCTTTTTTCCTGTTCGTGAGCTCCTCAATTTCACGCCTTGTTGTTATGTCAATTGTAAGCCCCAGCACTTCAACAACTTCTCTTTTCCTGTTAAGCAAAGGTACATACGTTATATACTGTGCAATCTGCCTGCCGTCGAAATT
Source organism: Ignavibacteria bacterium (assembly GCA_025612245.1). GTDB lineage: Bacteria > Bacteroidota > Ignavibacteria > Ignavibacteriales > SURF-24 > JAAXKN01. The sequence goes on along the minus strand of JAAXKQ010000019.1, from coordinate 80,609 downwards.
CATCTGGCACTCAATGGTTTGTATTTGCCTGGATTCAACCGTCCTTTTTAACGCAGGAATGAAGCAATCGGTCATTTCCTTCGGAAACAGCTCCTCATCCCGCCGTCCGATGAACTCATGAAACTTATAACCCGAAGCCTTCTGCCCCGCGGCATTCATAAAACGGTAACGGCGGTCTTTGTCATAAATGCCGAAGACAAACGGAAAATGATCCACCGCAAGGCGGAAGCGCTGATCTTTTTCGCGCAGCGCCTCCTCGGCTTTCTTCCTGTCTGTAATATCGCGGTTAACAGCAGCGCAGCCAATTACCTTTCCGTTTTTGTCCTTTAACACACGCGTATGGGAATCGACTTCAATTGCAGAGCCGTCTTTTCTGAACTGTGTCACCTCGGTTTCAACAAACCCTGTTTCCTGCAGTTTCCTGGCTAAAAACGACCCCTGCGTGTAGGAGACATCGGTTTTTAGTATGTCGGTAATTTTCCTGTTGAGGGCTTCATCCTGCCTCCAGCCGTACATCTTTTCTGCGGCCCTGTTCCAGGACCTTATTATGTAGTTTTCATCGTAGGCGAAAATTGCATCGTTGACGTTTTCCAGCAGCATTGTATTATATTCAAGCTGCGCCTCCATGCGCTTGCGCTCTGTAATATCCAGGTTAATACCCACCCACTTTGTAACGCTTCCCTCTGAATCTAGAACGCCTTTACCGCGTGAAAGTATGGTGTGCACGAGGCCGTCTTTACCCGGAATCTTTATCTCCTGGTCCCACATCTTCCCTGTTTTTATACTTTTAGCCCAAGTTTCAATTAAAGCATCAGCCTCCGGCTTCGGCAGGACGTTAAGCCATCCACGCCCTTTTGCCTCCGGCATCGTAAGACCAAGCAGGTCCAGCATCTGCTGGCTGAAATAAATCATCCCTCCTTCCGAATCAGCAGCCCAGACCCCGTATGGGATTGTTTCACCTATTATACGGTAAAATTCCTGCGATTCAGCCGCCTCCCTCAGGGCATACTTCAGACGGTGGCGCTCACGGTCGAGATCCTCGGCCTGCTGGCTTAAAATTTTGGCCTGCTGGAAAAGCTGTGCAGTGCTGAGATTCAGCTTTTCAACGGAATGCCTGTATTTGAGATAAAGAAAGATCGTAATCCAGAGTAGAGTAATTCCAAGAAGCCTGTTAAGCAGAGGCTGCGAGTAGTCGCCTGCAACGGGATAAATGGCTAATCCAGTTCCTATTAAAACAGTGGCAATACTGCCAAGGAGAATGGTTATCTTGTCTGAAAATTTCTTGAATGAATAAACGACGGGAATAAAATACAGCAGCCACTCGAAAAGTCCTGCATGCGTATACAGGTCGAATGCAAAAGTCAGTGCATAAAACATTCCAATTAGCAAGAGGCGTACAATCATAGTCAATAAGTATAGTTAATAATTCAGGATCAAATAACATTATTTACCAACTGAAGCTGCACGTGAAGGAATCAGTATTACTCCGGGTTTTGTTTAATATACACAAGAGAAATTAAATATCAATAGCCTTCAGATATTTTTTTAACCGTGCTTTCCGCCCTCTGTCTATGAGGTCTTTATAAAAAACTTTATTTTAAGCCGGAACTCTGCCCGGCAGGGTTTTATCCGTGCAGAGCGTAAATGCCGTCTGATTTTTTTTAGAGGGGGTAAGAACTGAGGAATTTATAAGGTGATGTCGTCTATTTGTAAATGAGACTTATTCCGTCATCAGTTTGGAGATATAACTTTTTATGAATTCAATTGAGCTGATATAATCCTCAAGCGCAATAGGCTTTACTAGGTAATACTTAATATTGTATTTTTTGTTTGTAAAAATATTCTCGTCAATATCAGCGCTTGAGTAAATAATTATGGGGATTTCACACAGGCCTTTTTCGCCCTTTATTTCCTCAAGAATTTCCTTGCCCGATTTCTTGGGAAGGTTGAGGTCCAGTATCATCAGTGCCGGAACTGTTGCATCTGAAAATTCTTCCTTGCGGAAAAGATAATTCAGGGCATCCTCGCCGTTCATAATAACATTAAGGCTGATATGAGGAGCATTTTCGAGCAGTATTTCCCTGATCAGCGTCACGTCTCCCGGGTTATCTTCAACCAGGAGGACTTCCACTTTCTTTTTATTCATCTATTTTATCAAATTTAATTTAACAGGAGTGCATATCTATTTTACTTCTGTTTTTAAGTTTTATAATTTTAGCAAAAAGAACAAATAAATGCAAACATTTCATCTGAAGAGGCGAAAAACACTGAAATCTTTGGCTAAAGGCAAAGGGCCAAAGCGTGCAATTAATATTACATTGAATGCCCGGATGATTATTTTTTATGTTAATTAAACATAATTAAAAAGGAGGTACTATTATGGCCAGAGGAGTTGGAGGGCATGGCCCCGCAAACATAATGAAACATCTTAAAGGTCTGGATTTTCCTGCCAGCAAGAGTAAACTTTTGTCTTTTGCAAAGCGCGGTGAAGGACCTGATACGGAGGATGTATTGAACATACTTCAGCAGATACCTGATAAGAATTATAATTCACCTGCCGATGTAATGAAGGAAGTAGGCCACGTGGAATAAAATGCCGAATAAAAGCAGAGTATTTTGAAGAGATGGTATCTTGCAGGATGCCATCTCTTCAGGAGAATAATTTTAATAGCGCCTGTTGCCGAAACCGCCTCCGCCGGATCTCCTGTTACCGCCGCCTCTTTGACCTCCACCGCCTCTTCTGTCATCAGTTTTCGGGCGGGCTTCATTGACCGCAATTTTTTTCCCTTTAATGTCGCGTGTATTCAGCTCGTTCATTGCCTTCTGTGCACTTGCAGTGTCAGACATTTCAACGAAACCAAATCCCTTCGATTCACCTGAGAACATATCCCTTATTATTTTTACGCTCTTAACGTGACCATACTCGCCGAAAGCCTGCTCGAGGTCGCGGTCTGTCACATCCTTTGAAAGATTACCTACAAAGATATTCATCCTCATCACTCCTAAAAATTAGATTGGAAAAAATTAAATTATACGAACCGGGGACAGATAATATTAGTTGATAGTTTTCTTGAGAGAAATATTTGTCTTCCCTGCACTGGCAGCTAATCAGATAAAATGAGGCAAGATAAAGAAAAGAGCACAAATGCTGATTATCTAATTATCGGGAACTCAAAGTAAGAAAGCCAGTGGAAGCCTGAAAAGTCAGACTTCACCTTTAATATACCAAAATAAACGAGTACTTCAAACTATTTCTTCTTCGCCAGGTACTATAAAAGCAGCCCCCCGCATCCATTAGCGGATGCGGGGGCTGCTGTTGGCGGGGACATGGGGGAATGTCCGCACGCCTTTTTGAAAGGCTTAACTATATTATGGAAAATGCTTTAAGCGCAATTATTACCATTGTTAATCCCATAACGATAAATAGAAAAATAAGTTCCCATGGGAGCTTTCTTTTTTCGCCTGCTTCTTCCTGTTTTGAAGTTTCTGTACTCCCAGGCTTTACTTCGCGTTTTGAAGTTGAAGTCTTTTCCCTTTCAAGTTTTATTTCTGCCGGCTTTTCAGCCGTAAGCTTTGCAGATTTCATCTTTAATTTCTCCTAAAATTTTTTGTTGCAATACAAAAAGGGAAAGCGCATTGTGTGTGTGTGGCATAAAAGCTATCTTAAAATGCCCTGTTTGCCAAATGCATGCCGTGTGCATGGCAATACATTACACTACCTGGCATTAGTAGTGCCATGCATGCGGATGATCTGCAGAAAACGCACTTATCCCGTTTTAATGGGTTAATCGAGCATGAGATTCTCATGCAAAAAATGCAAAAAAATTCAGGAGACAGGAGGGGCCCGGCCCTTGAGCAGAATGCGTTCTGCCGAATTGTGGAAGAATCTGTAGCCGTCGCAGTTAACTAAAGTATATTCGCTGATCTCTTCGGGGAAAAAGGATGATATTACGTGTGCCGAGAGACTGGAATACTTTACGTTATTCTGGACGATATGTGAGTGAACGGCCCAGCGGATTTTGGGCGTGGAATCCCCGGCACGTTTATTCAGAACTACTTTCGCCTTGTCGCCTAAGGGAATGTACATCGTATAGACGTTATTGATGGCATTCACCTGCTGAATCGTAACGTACATCAGCGCGATCAGAAGGCTGAGTATTTTCTTGCGGGAGATTGGCATAAACAAAATTACTTAAATTCTATGTTTAAGTATACTAAAACTAGAAGTAAAGATAAAGCCATAAGGACGTTCTTTTATCCGGAGTGGGCAGTTCAACATGAAAAACTTCACTCCAGAAAAGTCACATGGGACCCTTTATTCCGTTGTGCAAGCCTGGGGAGCCCTTTTTTCCCCCGTAGACAAGTTTTACAACGGTATTATAACGGCAAATCCGTATGGTAAAATTGATGGCTGAAGCCTCATTGAGGAAGAGGAATCCTCTTTCCTGTCATAATTTACAATTGCCTGCCCAATGAATTGCCCTATTGCTGCCCCAAGAATCGTGTCTGAAAGCCAGTGTTTGTCGTCGTAGCTGCGCTGAAAGGCCGTAAAAGCAGCCAGGCTGTATAAACCGATTGAGGCGTATGTATTTTTAATCCTTGAGGCCAGAACGCTTGTCATTGCAAATGCAACCGTTGAGTGTCCCGAAGGAAGCGATATGTTCTCATTCTTAAACTGAAGCCCCCTGAACCTGAATGCCCCCTCATTTAGAAACGGGCGCGAGCGCCCGAAAGCCGATTTAAGCACAGTTGTAACAAGGCCCGCGTAGGCCAGTGTTTCCACCAGCATTCTTCCCGTCTTACGGACTTCCGAATTTCCGGCTGCAAGGCCTCCAAAGTATACTACCCCGGAGAATATGCCCGCATTAAGGATCTCCCCGTACTGCCTTCCGATTACGGTGTACTTATCCAGAAAATCGGTGTGGTTTCGCTGCATAAAGCCCCTCACGTCCTCATCAGCCGCAAAGGCAAGAGCCGTCGTACCCACAACGGCACCAAGCGTAAGCCAGTCGTTACTCTCAAAGTGAAACGGTGCCTTTGCAAGCCTCAGGCCGTCATCTATTGCGGTGTTGAAATCACTTTTAATGAGCCCGAGAGGCTTATTGCCATCCTGGCTGTTTGTCTGAGCATAAACGTATGCAGTATCCAAACCTTGAAAAGGCAGGAAATTAAGCTCTACGAAGAGGCAGAAAAAAACGATTATTATAGAATGTTTTCGCATATAAGGAAATTACGACTAAAAATGAATAATTAAAAGCGGGGAATAAAGAAGGTCAGCTTTATCTCATGGGCTCAATGATGCAGTTTTTAGAATATATGCCCCGGACCAGGGAGAAAAGAATGCCCCTACCCGGTCCGGGAAAGTAAAAGCGGTCACTTTGTAAGCACCATCTTTTTAATTAATGTGCCGTTTCTGCCGCTCAGCCTGTAAATGTAGACGCCTGAAGTTAACCCCGATGCATCGAAAGCGACCTCGTGGTACCCAGCCTGAAGTTCGCGGTTTAAGAGTGTTGCAACCTCCTGTCCAAGCATGCTGAATACCTTAATAGTATACCGCCCGGCTAAGGGTACAGTAAACCTTATTGCTGTTGAAGGATTGAACGGGTTCGGATAGTTCTGCATCAGCGAGAAATCAGATGGCAGAGCATCCTTTTCTGTTACTCCATCCGGAATGCCAATATAAACGGTTACACTTGAAGAATTATTTCCGGCATTAAGGTCTACAGGTACGCTCCTTGAAAGCGAGGCGGTATTGGTAAAGCTTTTTGTGCCTGGTATGTTGCCATCCCAGGGACAATTATTAAACTGTCCCGGACCTGCAACGGATTTTGCTATAAGCTGTCCGGTAATAATTCCCGACTGGAAGCTTACTGCTGCCAGAGGGGCAAGAACAGTACCTCTTAAATCGACCCCGAAAATGCGCAGGTTTTGCGCCTGGAAGAAGTTGTATATCACATTGCTTGCTGTAACTCCGCTAAGGCTCAGGCCTCCCATCCAGCTCACATTCTGCCCGCTTATGTTAACCAGGGCATAAGACCCGGCCGGGACATTTAACGAGAAGCTGTTTATGCCGGAGAGACTGCCTCCCGAAACGTTAAATATATTTAAGACGGGATCTGTTCCACTCAGTGTGAGGGCTCCCCATTGAAGGCTCGTAATTCCGTTTGCGAGGTAGCCTGAAAGCACAACGGACAAATTCTGCAGGTATGCCTTGGCCATGGAAAAGTCTATCGGGTTACCGTGTCTCAGGGTTCCGTCTGTAATTGAGACGCCGTTTTGCGGAAGATTCGTTGTTCCGCCATAGACGACATTTCCATTATAAACCCTACCGCTGGTGTATGTAAGATTTCCGCCAACAATAAGAACATCCCCGCTGTTTGGCGGAAGCATGTCTCCGACAGAATAATTGGAAAGCGTTGCATCGCCGCCGACGGCAACCTTTCCCTGTGCGTCTGCCGAAGGCTGCGTCATGTTTTCAAGTACAAACACATTAAAACCATTTGCAGCCCCAAGGTTAATTAAATTGGAACTGAGTTCATCACAGTTTGCCCTGACGCTGATGCTAAGTAAAGCACTTTTCCCTGAATTCAGCTCCGGTATTGTCCACTCCCCTGTTACTGAATTATAGGTGCCCTGAGACGGACTTGCACTTACAAAATCGGCGCCTTTCGGCAGCAGATCACTTACGGCTATATTTGTCGCCTTTAGGGGACCTTTATTGCTAAGAATGACCAGGTAGCTGAAGACTTCCTCACACTGCACATGCTTCTTGCTCGCAGTCTTGACTACTTCAAGATCAGTTCCCTGAGGCGTAATAAGTGCCGCATCAATAGTATAGTCGTCCTTAGTGCCTGCAAAGGCAAAGCAGTCGGTCTGCCCATTTAGGTTAAAATCGGAATCGGCAAAGTCCAGTGAATCCTGGTTTTTCTTACCGATAGTATAGCCCTCCGGTATAATAATCTTTACATAGTAGCTCCCGGCAGGAACATTTGTAAAGAAATAGAGCCCAAGAGAGTCCGTTCTGGTCGAGTCTATAAATGTAGAGTTGCAGTTATAGAGTTCCACTTTTACACCCCTGACTCCCGTATGCCCGTCATCCTGAATTCCGTTATTATTCACGTCAACCCACACATAATCTCCAATATTTGCCGTATGGGGTAAGGGCTTAAACATCCCCGCATCGGCGGAGGTCTCATTTTCCCCGGCAGAAAGAGTATAGCAGTCTGTTCTGCCGCCCAGGGCAGGTTTTGCATCGGAATCCATCGTGATGTCATCTCCTGCTTTCAGGGGGCTGAAGGAATATCCTGCAGGCAGAATAAATTTCACATAATAGTCTCCCGGAGCAAGATCGTTAAAATGGTAAAAGCCAAGTGAGTCTGTAGTTGTGTCTGCCAGAAAGACGTCCCCCGTACACTTAAAGAGTTGAACCGTAACGCCAGGGATTCCCGGTTCACCCAAATCCTGAATACCGTTGTTGTTCCTGTCATTCCATACCCTGTCGCCAATAGAAGCCTTCTGAGGCGTGTGATCGTCCGGGCAGGTCAGAAATCCTTTATTAACCGTTCCGTTGTCGAAATTCTCGTTTATCCGTGCAGCCGCGTCGTTCAAATCCGAATAAGTGTAAAATGCTGAAGATATATCTGCCCCGCCAAGGGCTGCATTTGCCAGCGTAATGAATTCTGCAACGCTCATTCCGGCAAATTTGCCTTCTTTAATAACGAGCTCGGAGAGCAAGAGGGCCTTGGGCAGCGTGGCGTCAAAGGCCACATTGAGTGTCAAAGCCACCATCTGGAGGCCGAAATTCCCCGACTCGGTCTCTTCCGGGTTGACATAGCTGTAAAGCAGTTTATAGGGAGTCCCGCCCGAACTGCGCAGGTAATTTTCCACCATCTGCGAAGAAGTAATTTTAATTGTTTTTGCCCCTCCTGTTGTGAGCCCCTGCGGGAAAAGCTGATTAAACAGACTATCGCGAATTCTGCCGGGGTTGTTTCCGCTGGCAGGACTGCCCCATCCGCCTTTTGTGAAAGTCTTAAAGCCGCTGAGGTCACAATTCATCTGGGCCGTCACACTGCCATAAAAAGAGACAAAGAGCAGGATAAATGATATCACAAAGTATCTTTTTATCATTTCTAAAGCTCCCAATAGTATATCAGATTATTTTTCGTATCTCTTGAAAATGAATTAAATCTCACGTAGGAGCCGGATTGTCTTTTGATCCAAACCATCGAATTGACTGTCAAAATAAAGGGCTGCCTTATCCGGGCAGCCCTTAAAGAATCCCTAAGATTCTGCTCTGCCAAGCAGAGATCCATGGAGCATTCCACGAATTACTTGTTAAGCATCATCTTCTTTGTAATCATAACATTGTTACCGGTCAGCCTGTAGATGTACATGCCGGAGGTCAGCTTGCTGGCGTCAAATACTACGCTGTGGTAACCAACATTCATTTCACCGTTGAACAATGTTGCAACTTCCTGGCCCAGTAAGTTGTAAACCTTTACAGTGTACATTCCAGGAGCAGCAATAGCGAATTTGATTGTCGTGGTCGGGTTGAACGGGTTCGGGTAGTTCTGACTCAAAGCAAATGTAGTCGGAGTACCGCCCATTCCATCCACGCCACTTGTTGACTCAATAAGAGCAATAGGTTTACCAGTAGAAGCAGCACCCTTGGTTACTTCAAAGCAAGTGCTCTGTCCTTCGAGCGTAAAGTCGGCTTTAACGCCATCATCACTACCCATTGCGGACTGGCCTAATACATAACCGGCAGGTACTGAAACTTTCAGGTAATAACTGTCAACAAGAATGTTATTGAATGTGTAAAGACCGTTATTGTCTGTCTTAACACTTGCAACCGATGAGTTGCTTGAGCAGTTAAAGAGTTCAACAGTTACGCCCGCAATACCGGCTTCATTTGCATCCTTTATACCATCCTTATTAACATCGTTCCATACATAGTTGCTTACGCTGCAAGAAGCAAGATACATACCGGCATCTATCAGCATTGTAGCCTGTCCTGAAGCAAGTGTGAAGTTGGAAGTTATACCCTTTTCAGGGCAAGGATCTGAATCGAGCCCGTCGTCATTGCCACTGTTCTGAGTAGTGAATTCATACTGGGCAGGCAGAACGAACTTCACATAATAAGTTGTATTTGTCGGAACATTTGAGAATAGGTATCTGCCGTTTTCATCAGTTCTTGTCGTGGCAACAGTAGCGCCGCCGTCGCAGGCATGCAGTTCAACCGTCACGCCGCAGATTCCCTTTTCGCCATTATCCTGTATGCCATTCTGGTTAGCATCATTCCATACGAAGTCGCCAACCATACCGGGATTAGGAATACTCGGTATCAAACCTGCATCGATGAAATCAAGCTGGTAACCCGGTTCAAGCCACAGGCACCTTGTGCTCTTAGTATCGGGATAGAAGTCGGAGTTTTCATCATAGCATCCCCTGTGGTAAGGGCTCAGTACGTAGTTTGAAGGAACTACAATCTGTACACAGTACCTTTTGCCTTCAGCAGGAGGAACAATGTCACTAAATGAATAATGACCGTCAGCATCCGTGGTAGTTGTGGCAACTAAAGTGCTGCCGCATTCCCAATCCTGGCAGTAGAATTCTTCAACTTCATTCCTAATATCGCCAATAAGTGTCGGGCACTTGCAGGTGCAGGAGCATTCATAGAGTTTTAACGTAATGCCGGCAATTCCGGGCTCGCGTGGATCCTGAATACCATCGGCATCGTCATCTCTCCATACGAAGTTGCCTATGCTGGCAACAAGGGCTGAATTATAATGAAGTCCTAAATCGATGTCATTATTTGTACCGGATGCAAGTGTCAGGCAGTTTGTATACAAAGCCTGATAAACCAGATCGGAATTGTTAGCACCGCCATCTTCTCCGTAATAAGTTCCCTCATAGCCAGCCGGAGCAGCAACAGAAATCACGTAATGTGCCCACGTATATGGCATGAGGTTTGCAAATGAGTACTTTCCGTTGGCGTCGGTAACAGTCTGGCCAATTGTCATTCCATCACAGGTGGAGATTTTTACCGTCAAACCTTTCATTACGGCTTCATTTTTCTCCTGTATACCATCATAGTACGAATCTTTCCATACAAGGTCTCCTACTGTTGCAAGTTTATTATCGCTGCAGATAGCAAAGTCTATATCCATATTCTTCGTGCAAGCATTGAACATCATGCAGCCGGTCATGTTAGTTTCGGGAACCGGGTTGCAGACGTCCGGACAATTCGGCCTTGGAACGAGCCTGAAACCATCAGGCAGGCAAACTTCCACACAGTATTCACCGGGAAGCTGTCCGTCGAATTCATAGTGGCCCGTAAGGTCGGTAACGGTTTCAGCAACCTTATAGCCGCAGCAATGCCTTCTGTTCAGACTTGTAAAATCTGCGCCATCCAGAGGAATAACGGTGCAATCGTAGAGTTTTATAACCACACCGCCAATTCCCTTCTCGTCGCAATCCATTATGCCGTTGTGATTTGTGTCAAAGAATACCATGTCACCTATGGTTACAAGGTCACAAGCCTGGATCTGGAAGAGACCCGCGTCAACGCTGAGGCCTTCTCTGCCTTCAGGCATGCTGATCCATCCTGAATGCTGTATGCGCGGAAGTATGTCTGAGTCTTTCTCATCGCTTGTTCCCTGGAACATTGGACTTACAGCCCATCCATCCGGAACTTCTATGGCAACGAAGTAAACGCCCGGGCAGAGTCCGCCAAAAGCATAATTTCCGTTGACGTCAGTTCTTGTTGCAGCCACAAAATCGAAGCATCTGTCGTAATCCTCAAGGTTCTGAATGTCTGCTGTTCTATAGATCATCTTCAGCCTGTAGAGTTTTACCTTAATATCCGGGAGCCCGGGTTCGCCCAGATCCTGAACGCCGTTTTTATTAAGGTCATTCCATACCAGGTTGCCAATCACAGAGTGAATATAGCGCGTTCTGTAGAAACCGCCGTTTACGCCCCTTTCCTGACGACCGCCCATAAGGGAAACATCATTGCTCATTCCGTATGTATCGGTTTCAGATTCCTGAGCTGAAGGATTGCTGTATGAGTAGCCTTCTTTTGCGAATTTTACCTTGTAAGTACCATCAGCAAGTCCCTGAAACTCATAACGTCCCTGAGCATCCGTAGCAGTTTCCTTTACGGCGACAGTAGGATTACTGCTTGAATAAAGTGTTACGCTGACCCCTTCAATTCCGGTAGTCTCTGCGGGATCCTGTATTCCATCATGATTTGCGTCATACCAAACATGATCACCAATACTGCCGGTCCCCACAGCTTCCTGTGCCTGGACATACCCGGAAAGAACCCAGAAACATGCCATTATAAGCATGGCAAACACGTGTAACCGTTTCATCTCTCATCCTCCTAAAATTGATTAATGATTAATTAATAGAACCCCTGAGTAACAGAACATATATTTTGAACCAACTTACACGCATTGTTATTTGGCCCGTAAAAATAACGAGCCCTAGGGTCATCTATTTATCGCTAATTCACGGTCACATCTGAAATACTGGCAACACTTATCCTTACCGACTTCTACAGGTGGAAACACTGACTGAGGAATAAGATATTCAATAATTCCAAAGGGGGACTCTGTACCAGAGGTTTTAAGGCAGTTATGGCCCTGTCTGCAAAAAAGCAGCTCCAGGCTCTTTCCAAATAAACGACTGTCATTAACGGTTAAAACAGCTTCCATCTCGTGCCTTGGCATTATTGCATAACTAATCAGTTCAGTTTGATTTTTTTTCATATCGGGTTTATTCCATCAGTTCGGTTTTAACATCAAAGTTCTTCGGGCACACGGTTTATTTAATTACAGTATATTTGCTCTTTTGCCGGAAACCACGCACCTCACCCTGAACCATAAAATGCCCTCTTTTGCCCCGGCTCTCTGAAGTTCATTCAACCCCTTCATTAGCCGGTTCCAAATATCAGGATGAATTCTTAAAAGGACAGGAACCAAAACCCACAATTTATATTCATACAGATTCTTTTCTGTAACAGTATTTTATTCGCTTTCAACTTTCACTAACTCTTAAGTAAGAATCTTTTTTTTGTTTTGCTCCTGGGAACCGAAGTATTTTTTGAAGTATACTTTTGGAGAAACCAAGATTCTTTTTCAGAAACATGCTGCCGAGACAACTGCCATGGAACTCCTTTACCTGTTATAAATTGAATTTATTTATTGGTTACAACCGAAGGTTAGTTATTTTTTCCTATCTAAACTGGACTAACAAATCCTTTGATGTTCAGTTACTACTTTAAGGAAGTTAAATCGTTTTCTAAAAGCAAGTGCAGGATTCACGTGAAATCTATATTGTGATCTAAAACATAAAGTTCTGAAAATATCAGCCCCGCATAATGCCTGCGGGGCCGGTAAAAAGAATGTATCTTATAAAATGATATGCAATTCAGCGGAGGATTTCCGGTATTTAATCACAAACGTGACATAAGAATGCGAGCCCAGCTGGGGTACAATGTACCAATCGAAAGTTTGCCCGATTTTATCTTAAAGCTTTCACCTTCATTGAGCACGTCAAAAAACTCTGCACCGGAAAAAGAAGGCATGTTTATCTCCAGCGACACTGCTTTTTCCGATGAATTGAGTACGATAACGGCCGCTTCATGCCCCGAGCGGCGCATAAAGGCAAACTGCTCCATTGATACGTGAAGCTGCGTGTAATCGCCGCGCCTTAAAGCTTCCGACGAATGCCTGAGCGAGGATAAACGCATAAGCGCTTTTGCAAGATCGGGACTGTGCCCGTTTGTAAAATCTGCAATGTTTAACGAGGGACGGAGGGGATCGTCGCTGGTCTTAAGCTTTTCACCCTTAATTGCCCACTCGCTTCCATAGTAGAGCGACGGCACACCGGGCATTGTAAAAAGAAGACAGTATAAAGGATATAAATGCGCCGTTTTTTTTATGACGCTTGCAATGCGGTTTACATCGTGATTATCCGCAAAGCCGTATAGAGGCAGGCTTTTGTACATCCCTTGCGTCCCGAACTGGCGGTTTAAGGAATATGCAATTTCAAAATAGTTCTTGTCGTTAAGGCTTGAATAGAGGCCTTTATAGCATTCATAGTTTGTTACGGAATCGAGTATCTCGTCATTGACCCAGCGCCTGTAGTCGCCGTGAATGATTTCCCCCATCAGCCAGAAATCATTCCGCTTGTGCTTCGTAACGAGGTTTAGATCCCTGAGAAACCTCATGTCTATGCAGTCAGCCGCATCCAGCCTTAAGCCATCGATTTCAAAATAATCCATCCACATCCTTACGGCATCAAACAGGTGCTCCCTTGTCTGATGGTTATTGAGATTTAATTTTACGAGGTTGTAATGTCCGTTCCATCCCTCGTAAGAAAAGTTATCTCCATAAGGGCTTTTCTTGCCGAAATCCAGGCCGTAAAACCAGGAGGCGTATTGTGAGGACTTCCCGTTGCGCTGCAGATCCTGGAAAGCCCAGAAATTACGGCCCACGTGGTTAAATACGCCGTCCAGAATTACCCTGATGCCGTTACGGTGAAGTTCAGATACCAGGTTCTTTAACTCCAGGTCTGTGCCAAGACGCCTGTCGACGTGAAAGTAATCTGACGTGTCATAGCCGTGCGAAGTGGATTCAAACAATGGGCCCAGATAGACCGCATTGACGCCAAGAGACTTAAGGTGGTCAATCCAGCCGTAAATTTTCCCGAGCCGCGGGACGGGTTGCGAAGTAAAATCATTATTCTTTGGCGCCCCGCAGAGGCCCAGAGGATAAATGTGATAGAAAACAGAATCAAATGACCAGTGTGGCATTAAAATATCCTATGTAAATAAATAAAACTATGTCTTCCGCGCTTTGGGGCGGCTTTTGAAGAAAAAAAACTTTTACGAGTAGATTCCATGGCTGAACTGGTGAACTGCCAGAAAAGCCTCCCTCGAATCCAGCGTAATATGGTTTCCCAGGTACAGTGTTATGTAATTATTAATTATGCCCAGGAACGTAAAGGCATATCTTTTATGCCTTCCTTTCATATTTCCGTGGTCGCCGGAGGCCTTAAGAAACATCTCTTCTAAAATCAGAATGAGCTCCCTGTTATATCTGGATGACGCCTCCAGCGTCTCACTTTCCGGACCCGAAAAACACATTGCAAGCTGCATGCGGTAGAAATCCTTCTGCTGCTTGACAAACTGAAAGAAAGCTTCAACTACTTTCTGGAGTGTCAAAGGAAGATCCCCCTGGTAGCTTGCAGCCTCGCGCACGGAGGTCAGAAGTGCTGAAAAATGTTTTTCCAGAAGCGCATCGAGCAAACCCCTCTTGCTCCCGAAATAGTGATATAAAGTGGGCTTTGTAATTCCCGCCTCGTCTACAATTTCCTGCACGCCTACAGAATCATACCCCGAAGAGGAAAAAAGCCTGAGTGCAACTGACAGTATGTTCTCGCGGTTATCCATGCATTGCCTTTTTAATTTATGTAGCCAATATACCGATCGGTATAGTAAAAAACAAGGGGATTTTTATTATGTCCCGGAGCATTAAATCCTCAATTGACCAGGCCTTTTCCCCCTTTGTGGAACTCCTGCTTAAATATGGCTGCTTGCGAGAAAGGTCATCCCGGAATTCATTGATTTTAAGGGCATAAATTCCAAAATTCCAATCAGGACGGATTGACGATTAATGGAAAAAAGGGCTCTAATTTTATAAAAGAACGGAGGTAGAGAATGTCACCTGCCAACATTATTGAGGAATTCCTGATTGCCATTGAACAGCGGAATTTTACCAAAGCCGAGGATCTTTTATCAAACAGTTTCAAGGTTACGGGTGTGGCTCCCGATACGCTGGATGCCAGCGGTTTTATGAGCATACACCGCGCCCTTGGAAACGGTATACCCGACTTCCGATTTAATTACGAGTTCTTAAAGGAAAAAGGAGGCGCTGTAAACGTCAGGTTCCACATTACCGGCACACATACAAAGTCGATGCCGGCTCCTTATGCAGGTCTAAGAACCATAGCGCCTACAAATAAGTCCGTGAATATGCCGGATGAACAGGTGGAGTTTACGGTTCGGGACAATAAGATCCAAAAGCTGCAGGTAACACACGTAGAGGGCGGAGGCTTGCCGGGTCTCTTAAAGCAGATTGGAGTCGACTTGCGCGTGGAAGCTTAAAACTGCCATAAGCCACAACCCGCATTTGAAGCGGGCAAACATAAAAAGGGCACTCAATTACCGGGTGCCCTTTTTATGTTTGCCCGGGACACAGGAAGAGAAAATAAATTCCCTCCCGGGGAAACCACATTCAATGAATAAGGAAGCCCAAAACACCGTAAAAGTTATTTATACTTATGAAATATCCGGCATTGCCCGGAATGGGATTTGTCATTGAATATTCTTATACTAACTTTAATATAAGGGCTTTCATTTTCTTAAATTTAATCCGGAGGGACACATGACGGGGAAAACCAGAAAGACAATTAAGTGGCTAGTGGTTGGACTCATAATTTTACTCATCATCATTCAGCTGATTCCCGTAAAAAAGGACAATCCGCCGTCCATGACCGACATTAAATGGGACTCCCCTCAAACCAGGTCTCTTGCACGCAGGGCATGCTACGACTGCCATAGCAATGAAACCACCTGGCCCTATTATTCTAACATTGCACCTGTGTCGTGGTTTTTATCGGACCACGTGCACGAAGGAAGAAGACACCTCAATTTTTCGGAGTGGAATTATCCCAAAACAAGACAAGACAGAAAAGCCCGTTCCATGATTAGGCAGATAAATGAAGGTGAAATGCCCCTGGATTCTTACCTTTGGCTTCATCCGGAGGCCAGGCTGAGCGGATCTGAAAAGCAGCAGCTAATTTTGGGAATTGAAAGAACTTTCAAAGTTACTCCCCCACCACCCGGTTCAGCCGGCAGCAATCACGGGGAAGAACATGAAGAGCATTAAAATTAATTATTTCCCAAAGAAATGGAATTTCAGGGCCGGTCATATGGTCTAAATTATTGCAAACACTTATAATTTGTTTTACTATATACACAACGGGCCGGGAGCTGCACTCCCCGGTCCGTTTTTTTGCTTTCTAGACAGGAATACCATATTTTCCCGTACTCTTCCCTGCTTTTGCAAGTGCATTTTTTGACTTGTTTGTTAATGCATTCACCATATATTCATTAATTATGGCTCAAATTCAGAAGTTAAGACGGATTTAGCCGGAACAAAGACATAAGGATCCGGGAAAGAAAGTTAAAATGGATTTAGGTTGACTTCAAGCATTATATTGGATAAGTTTATTACACATACTTAAAATGCCCTGATCCGATACCAACACTTTGTCTGGCTTCTGAATATTTCAAAAAATCGTGTTCCGTCCGGCGCTTTCCCTGTTTTTCAGTTGAATCATACTTCAATCTTAAAATAAAATTCAAGGAGCTTTCTGATGGCAAAAGAGCAGGCATCAATCATCGCAGACATCCTAAAAAAACAAGAGACCGAGATCCTGAATCGCTGGGTTAAAGAACAGCTTCAGTCAGTAACACTGAGATCCGACCTGATGAACGAATCGGAATTAAGGCAGCAGTCCTCTGAATTCCTCAGCCTTTTCAGAGAAGCCACTTCCAGGGGCGTAAATTACGACCTTAATGCTCCGGAGTGGTCCCGGGTCATGGAAATGCTAAACTCCGCTTCACGCTCAAGGGCACTTCAGGGCTACTCCCCTTCTGAAACCGCAACTTTTATATTCTCTCTAAAGCAGCCCCTTTTTAACAGTTTAACTGAGACGATAAAGGAAAATACTGGTGCACTGAGCCGCGAGATATGGAATGTTACCGTCATTCTGGACAAACTGGGTCTCTACACAATAGACGTTTACATTAAAAGCCGTGAAGAGATAATTCTGCGCCAGCAGAGAGAAATGATTGAGCTTTCCACACCCGTGGTACAGCTGTGGAACGGCATCCTCGCCCTTCCCCTGATCGGCACGCTCGACAGCGAAAGGACACAGGTGGTTATGGAAAGCCTGCTTACAAGAATCGTTGAGACCGGCTCCTACGTCGCAATAATTGATATTACGGGCGTTCCAACCGTCGACACTCTGGTAGCTCAGCATCTTCTGAAGACCGTTGCGGCAGCAAAACTCATGGGAGCAGAATGCATCATAAGCGGAATCAGGCCGCAGATCGCACAGACAATTGTGCACCTGGGCGTTAACCTTGCTGACGTTATCACCAAGGCCACCATGGCCGAGGCACTGAAGACTGCACTCGTAATGAACGGCCTTCATATTGTTAAATCCCAGCCCATCGCAAAAAAGGAGAAATAAATGGAAAGAATCCCTATTCTGAAAATGGGAAAATTCCTTCTCGTTACAATACAGATTGACATGCACGACCGTCTTGCTTTATCGCTCCAGGATGACCTGACTGAAATGATCGTAAAGACACAGGCCAAAGGTGTGCTCATAGACATTTCCTCCCTCGAGATAGTCGACTCCTTTATTGGGCGAATGCTGAACAATATTGCTTCCATGTCGAAAGTGCTGGACGCATTGACCGTGGTAGTGGGCATGAGGCCCGCTGTTGCAATAACAATGGTTGAACTGGGCCTGGATATGAAAGGCGTCAAAACCGCGCTGGATATGGACAGGGGTATTGAGCTCCTGGAATCGATGATGGACCAGGAAGATTCAGAAAGCGCCCAAGAGCCGGAGAGCGATAATGACAGTACAAAGGAGTGATAAAAGGCTCATCCGTACATCTGAAGATATCGTCATGGTCCGCCAGCTCGTCCGGGAATGGGCAAAAACTATTGGAATGAACCTGGTGGACCAGACCAAACTTATTACCGCTGCAAGTGAACTGGCAAGAAATACCTTCGACTATGGCGGCGGAGGGGTCATGCTTATTGAGCAGGTGATTGACGCAATGAAGATCGGGCTCAGGCTTACTTTCGAAGACAAGGGCCCGGGAATTGATGACGTCGAACAGGCAATTAAGGACGGGTACACTACCGGCGGCGGAATGGGACTTGGACTCGGGGGTGCGAGGAGGCTGGCAAATGAGTTTTATATCGATACAAAACCTGGTGAGGGCACCAGGGTCACAATCATCAGGTGGAAATGAAAAATATATTCGCGTTAAAAATTACCGAGCAAAGCGCGGTCTCCGAAGCAAGGCGCCTTACGACATACGCGGCTACAGCTATTGGATTTAATGAAACCGATAAGGGCAGAATAAGCATAATTGTTACCGAACTGTGCAGAAACCTCGTAAAGCATACGTCAAACGGGGGCGAATTCCTGCTCTTCAGGATTAAAAGGGGTCACATGGAAGGCCTGGAACTTTTGGCTATTGATAAATCACCCGGCATCAGGAACATTGCCGAAGCCATGCGCGACGGATTTTCAACCGCCGGAAGCCCTGGAACTGGACTGGGATCCATAAAACGCCTGTCGGACTTTTTTGACATCTATTCCCTGGAAGGTCTGGGAACCGTTATATTGTCGCGCATCTGGCTTAATAAACCTGCCTTAGAGGAGCAGACATTTGAAATCAGCGGCATTAACCTGCCAAAGCCAGGGCAGGAGGTCTCCGGCGACAAGTGGGCCTGGAGAATGGGAGCCAATGGAATTACAGTAATGATTGCTGACGGACTTGGCCACGGGCTTGAGGCTTCCGACGCCTCGAACGAAGCAATTAAGGCTTTTGAGGAGACTTCAGGAGCAGTGGATAAAATTCTAAACTCCATTCATCTGCGCCTCGGGCATACGCGCGGAGCTGCTGTTGCCATTTGCGAACTGGAGACAAAGGCACTGAGTGTGAAATATTGCGGCGTGGGAAATATCTCAGGCGTCATTATCTCCCCTTTAGGCAGCCGCAGCATGATCTCACACAACGGCATCGTCGGCCATGAGGCCAGGCGGATGCAGGTTTTTGAATACCCCTGGACAAAAGGCGCACTTTTGGTGATGCATTCAGACGGAATGTCCGCCAGGTGGAATATGGATAAGTACCCGGGGCTTTTTATGAAATCAACCTCTGTCATCTGCGGGGTACTCTACCGTGACTTTTCCCGCGGCAATGACGACTTTACGGTAGTTGCAATGAGAATGCTTTGAGATGACGAACCCAAAAGACAGAGATTAAATTCATCACAGCTTTATGAAGATGACTATATGAGCGTAGTAATTATTACACTGAGAATAAAATATGAAGAAGACCTGGTACTTGCACGCCAGAGGGCAAGGCATATATCTTCCCTGCTTGGCTTTGAAAACAGGGAGCAGACTGCCATTGCGACCTCCGTTTCGGAGCTCGTAAGAAACGCCTATAATTACGCCCAAGGCGGCGCCGTGGAGTTCTCGGTCTCGGATAAACCCCTTCCTCAGATGCTCCAAATTAAAGTTTCCGACAAAGGACCAGGCATCAGCCGCCTGGACGATATTCTCCAAGGGCGCTACCGCTCGGAATCCGGAATGGGGCTCGGCATTTTGGGCACGCGCAGGCTCATGGACAGCTTCGACATAAAAAGTGTTCCCGGAAAAGGTACCACAGTCACTATCGGCAAATACCTCCCTCAGCAGAAGGCTCCAATCGCTCCGGAAGCAATGAGGCGCATAACGGACGAACTCATCAAAAAGGAGCCCCAAAGCCCCCTTGAGGAAATCCAGATGCAAAACCAGGAACTCTTAAGGACACTAGAAGAGATAAAAAGAAGGCAGGAGGAACTGGAAAGGCTTAATCTTGAGCTTGAGGAAACTAACCGGGGGGTTGTGGCACTCTATGCCGAGCTCGACGAGAAAGCAGAGCACCTGCAGAGAATAAATGAGGCCAAGGCGCGTTTCCTTTCAAATATGAGCCACGAATTCAAGACTCCCCTGAATTCCATTATTGCACTCGTCAGGCTCCTTCAGGAACACATCGACGGAAGCCTTACCGACGAGCAGGAAAAGCAGGTAAGCTTTATCAGAAAATCCGCCGAAGATCTCTCTGATCTGGTTAATGACCTGCTGGATATAGCAAAGGTGGAATCGGGCAAAACTACGGTTAAACCGGTGGAGTTTGCCGTATCCGACCTTTTCTCGACGCTCCGCGGAATGCTTAGGCCTTTGTTGACAAACCCCGAGGTAAACCTGGTCTTTGAAGAACCAGTTAGTGTCCCCCTGATCTTTAACGATGAAGCAAAGATTTCGCAGGTGCTGAGGAATTTCATTTCAAATGCCCTTAAATTTACGCTTAAAGGTGAGGTTAGGGTCAGGGTCGAGGCAAGCGAAAACGGCAGATACGTTACATTCTCTGTGGCCGATACTGGTATCGGTATCGCACAAAAGGACCAGGAATTCATATTTGAGGAATTCTCACAGGTTGAAAGTGAACTTCAGAAAAAGGTTAAGGGTACCGGGCTGGGCCTTCCGCTTTCAAAGAAATTAGCCGAACTCCTTGGCGGAAGCGTATACCTGAAGAGCTCACCCGGCGCGGGTTCAACCTTCTATGCCCGATTCCCTATCGGCCTCGCATTCAGCGATGAGGATCAGTCAGTCCAGATTATCCCGGATATCACTGCCGAAGAATCTACCGTCCTGATAATTGAAGATAACGAGGCAATGCACCTTATATACGAAAAATACCTCAAAGGTACGGGCTTTAATGTTAAAACCGCAAAAAGTATTGAGGAGGCAAAAGCAGTTCTTGAGAAGACAATTCCGGACGTAATAATACTGGACATACTCCTGCCCGGAGAAAATACCTGGCAGTTCCTCACTGAACTAAAGTCGGGCGGCCGTTTTAAGAATATTCCCGTTCTGGTGGCTTCAGTAATTGACGAGGAAGAGCGCGGACTGGCACTTGGAGCAGACGACTATTGCGTCAAGCCAATTGAACGCTCATGGCTCTTAAAGAAGCTCCAGACGCTCAAAAGCCACAGGAAATTGGCCAGGATCCTCATTATTGACGACGAGGCAATTGCACGCTATATCTTAAAGGAAATGCTTCCGCAGGGAAAGTTTGAAGTAATTGAGGCCGAAAACGGGAAAACAGGACTTGAAAAGGCCCAGTTTTATAAGCCGGACATGATTTTTCTGGACATAATCATGCCCGATTTTACCGGCTTTGAAGTGCTGGATAAACTAAAGGCAGAACCGGGAACAAAAGATATCCCCGTAATCATTAATACCTCTAAGGATATGGACCCGGATGAAATTGCCAGGCTCAACCGCTCTGCTGCTGCTGTGCTGGGGAAAAAAGACATTTCCAAGGCCAGGATGGCCAGCCAGGTAAGAGATATTCTGCTTAATACTATAAAAGATTCCAAAGGATTAAAGAATGACTAATAAACCTCCCAGATGCGTTACACTTGTAGTGGATGATAATCCCGTTGGACTCTACGCAACTTCCAGGACACTGGAAGCCGAGGGCTTTAAGATCATTACAGCCTCCACGGGCAGTGAAGCATTGCTCAGGGCTAAGGAAAAACCGGATATCATCGTGCTGGACGTGAAACTGCCCGACATAAGCGGCTTTGAGGTGTGCCGGATTATTAAATCCGATCCGGAAACTTCCGTCATTCCTGTTATACACCTGTCGGCTACTTACCTGGATAACGATTCAAAGGCACAGGGACTTGAAATGGGAGCCGACGCATACCTGACGCATCCGGTTGAACCCAGGGTCCTTACGGCAACCATCAATGCCATGCTGAGAATAAGAAAAGCCGAGACGAGCCTCAAGGAAGCAGCCATGAAGTGGCAGGCTACTTTTGACGCAATCAATGACGGTGTCTGCCTGCTTAATTCCGGCTTTAAGGTCGATCAGTGCAACAAAGCATTTGAGATGATCATAGGCAAAAAGCAGGAAGAGATAATCAACCGGAGGCTCTGTGAAATCTGTGAATCGCTCTGCGGCTTCGACCGGAAATATTTCAACAGCTCGGTACCAGACAGCAACGAAATTAAAAATGAGGAGATGTTTGTCAACGGTTCCTGGTATCTTGTCAGTACGGATCTAATTCCGGGTGACGAGCAAGGCTTCTCCGGCGCCGTCTTTAAGATGACAAATATTACGCCTGCCAAACGCGCTGAAGACGAACTGAAGAAAACGATGGGAGAGCTGGAACGCTCTAACAAGGAGCTGGAGCAGTTCGCATACGTTGCCTCACACGACCTCCAGGAACCCTTAAGAATGGTAAGCAATTTTACGCAGCTTTTAAGCAAGCGCTACAGCCAGAAATTGGATGCCGAGGCAGATACAATGATTAATTTTGCCGTCGACGGAGCCCGCAGAATGCAGATGCTAATTACGGACCTTTTGACATTTTCCAGAGTAATGACAAAAGGGATGCCTTTTAACAGCGTGGACTTAAATGAGGTGCTTGCATCCGCCGAGAAAAACCTTCAGATAACCATTAAAGAATCGGGTGCCGAAATAATAAAGGACCACCTCCCTACGGTAAAAGCCGACCCCATACAAATAACTCAGCTCTTTCAGAACCTTATCAGCAACGCCATAAAGTTCAGAAGCAAGAGGAGACCCGTCGTGCACATTGGCCTGGAAGAAAAGGTGGACCACTGGATCTTCAGCGTTTCGGACAATGGAATAGGCATTGATCCGCAGTACAAGGAAAGAATATTCGTTATATTCCAGAGACTGCATGACATGTCGGAATACCCCGGAACGGGCATAGGTCTTGCAATCTGCAAGAAGATCGTTGAAAGACACAGGGGTAAAATATGGGTGGAATCTGTCTTGGGAGAAGGCTCCACATTTTATTTCACGCTGGAGAAATAAAATCCGGTTAAGACAAAAGCAGAATAATTTTATTCTGCTTTCTATCACCAGCAGAGAGGCATGACCCAATTGGGTAAAGCCTCGGAACATTTTTAAGGATTTTCTTACCTCCCAAAGAATATGCTCATGTCCTCCAGAACAATTTCTTTGCGGTAAAAAAGCCCGCCAGGAGTGCAACAAGAAGCGTAAATAACACCCCTTTTATGAACCCTAAAAATGGATTTATCATTAGAAGGTTGAGCACTGCGCCCGCTCCCGTTATTGCCAGAACCGGCATTACAAAATTACTTCCTGCAACGTATGCAATCATAGGGTTTTGCCCGCAGTTGATCAAGAGACTGAAATATTTTTTCTTTCTGATGCAATCAATAAGAACAGAAAGAGCTATATAGCTGTATATTGCAAGGCCCGAAGTAACAAAGTAGTAGCTAAGCGTGGATTTGTCTTTCTTTATTCCGCCTTCGAATGCCTCAAAGAATATCCCGAGCAAAAGCCAGTACGTCCCCCAGTTAAAAAGCGACCTGTAAAGCAGCCCTGTGGCACCTTTTGACTTCTTGAAAATCAAGAATCCCGACAGGCATATCACCAGGTCTGAAACCAGAGTAGCAAAAAGTGCCCTCGCAAAAAGCCCATAAAGATTGACAACAATGCAAATCAGAATCAGGAACACTCCTAAAACGTACCTCGTTTTTACCTCGGGCAGTAAATTTCTTTTCTCCTCAGATGAATTCATCCACCTAAGTATCAAATCTCCTGCAACAGTGCCTGGAACTACAATAAACAGGTACTGCAGGTAGTAGAGCTTATAAAGCCACCCGGCAGGTGTCGCGTACCAGAGGAGCAGGTTCCAGCTGCCTTCTACGTTTTGCGTAAGCCTTAAGGCAAGATAGAATGCCAGAAGTCCCAGCCTAAGCAGAATATTATTCTGCGTAAAAAGCCAGATCAAAGAGCCGAAGAATGCAACGTTTGCAAGAACAAGTATTATTATATCGCTGCGCGTAAAAGAAAACCCGCTCCCGCCGGGATAGCTGAGTCCGGATAAGAGTAGAACTGCAGCGCCGAAGCCCAAAAGCCGTATGAGGATTTTAATAGAAAGCTTCATCTCCCGAGGCAGTCTTAGAAACATCGGGAAAAGGAGCACAAATCCCGCTACTCCCGTAAGCCATGCCCACATCCCCGGCTCTGGAGAAATTGAATACGGTTTTACGTGCTGAATGAAAATTGCAAAAATAGCCAGAAGCAGCCCCCTTTGAAGCGACTGAAGTGCAAGCTTCCACTCAGGCACACCCGAACTGACCTTTTTTGACAGTGAAAAAGGAATTGCAGCTCCCATGGAAAAAAGGAAAAACGGGAAAACCAGGTCGACCCACGTAATTCCCGGAAGATCGGGCCTGAAAATGTGCTCCGGGGGCGGAAGCTGTGCATGGTACATCCACGCCGGCAGCAAGGCATTGCCGCTAAAGGGAATGCTGCCAGAAAGGATCATTGCCAGAACTGCCAGCCCTCTTAAGGCATCCAGTGCATCTGCACGCTTAGTCTCACATGTCTTTTCACCGCTTTTTTTCCCAGTGGCTTTTTCAAGAATTTCAGTTTCAGCTGAAGGCAAATTTTCCAATTGTAATTTCCTTAATTCTGTTCCGTCAAAAAATAGCCCCTTTTATTTTCCCCGGGATATTACTTTACGAGCAACATTCGCCTGGCTAAAGTGTAATCCCCTGCTTTCATACGGTATATGTAAATGCCCGATGGAAGCTTGCCGCCGTCAAAATGCACCGCATGCCTTCCGGCAGGCATGTAATCCCTCAGTAAAGTTGCCACTTCACGCCCGAGCAGGTCATAAACGCTTATTTGAACCAGCATGTCACGCGGGATTTCATAGCTGATTACCGTCGAAGGATTAAAAGGGTTGGGATAATTCTGAAAAAGCGCGTAGTTTTTCCTCGGCAGATCTTCCTTTGCAGCGGCTGAAATTCCAAGCTTCTTTCTTAAAAGCGCAGAAAACTTCTCGGGCGTAACAACTTCTACGTCCTGCCCGATAAAGGGTTCAGACTTCAGGTAGCCAATTAGCTTCATAAGCCCGCTTACTGTAATATCCGATTTTTCAGGATCTGTTCTGTTGCTGAAGTCATCCTGCCTGAATCTCTGGTACCCGGCAAGAATAAAAGCCGGCTTGGATTTTGTTTTCAGTATTCCGGCTATTCTGCCCGCAGATGCTTCAAGGTTGCTCACGTCGCCATAGAATGTCCCATCATCCGAGTGGTTAAAGAGTAAACATTTGTAGTTTGTATATGCCGTCTGGCTGGAAAGCTTTGGGTCAAAAGTAAACGTCAGTTGGGCATTTATATCCTTTTCGAATTGCCCAAGCCTCTGGAAGTCAAAGCTGTTATCGAGCAGCCTGCCGCGGTAAGTATACCTATAGTCGCCGTTGGCATAATGCTTATACGCATAGATGTTATCCACATTAAACTTATCCATCAGGTATTTTGCCGAATCTGCTGCATTCTGCCATACCTCATCCGGGAAAAGATCAGGATAAGCATAGCCAAGCGGTGAAGTCACGCTCATAAAACCGTCATTTGCAGTCGCCGTTTCAGAATAATAAGACGCAACAAAAGGGCACTCTTTCAGTAGTTCAAGGTTCCACCCCCATCCTATCGGAACCTTACCCCTGTCGGCAGAAAGCCAGGCGCCCGACTGAAACCCGAAGTTCCAGTTTCCGGCATCCCCTTCTGTACCTATAAAAAGCAGGTAGTACTTATTTGAAAGCACCAGCGTATCCGGATTTATGACAGAGCTTCTAGTGAATTTTTCTTCCCTTACCGGGAAAGCCGAATGCCAGGACATATTTGACAGGAGCGTCTCATGAAAACTGGCGCCAAAGAAGGCAAACCACTGCACCATGGGCTCAGGCGTCATCCAGCCGTAGATGTGAAAAATATTCTTCGGATTCCTGGAATGCATGTAAGTTAATACCTTCTCCAGAAGCTCTGCTCTGCTGTCCGGCATAGTCTCAAATTTGGCGCTATAGGCGTCGGTTCCGGCCAGGTTGAGCTGAAACATTTTTTTCTGCACCGCATAATCCGTTATCTCGCGGATGTATAGCCTGGAAGGGTTACACCTTGGAAGAAGGTTTTCAATTCCCCAGGAAACCATTGAAAGATACTTCTGCTCGTCAGTAAGTATGGCATTGTTCCATGGGTTTACTGAATTCTCAAGCCTTCCTGTCACGTAAGTATCCCTGTCGCCGTCAAAGGTATCCCTTACGAGAACCGAATCGTCCAGATGAATATTAAAGGCAGCAGCCTGCGTTTTTGTAACCGGAAGCCTGTCAGTCAGAGCTCCAAGAAGCGCCGCATATTCAGCCTGCCACTGCAGGCTCTGATAAGGGAAGTTTGAATAATATTGGTTTTCATCATAGCTGATACCGCCTTTTATGAAAGTGCGGAACCTTTCAATCAGGGCCGGGATGGATTTCAGTGTATCAAAAGTAACATTACCCTTTGTCCTGTAAATGTCACCCCAGGCCTCATCCGTTTTGGAATAGCTCCATGTCTCATAAACGTTCAGGAGGTAAAGCCTTGAAGAATCGCGGTTCACAATGCCGGAAAGAGTTTTTGCAATGAGCCTCTCCCAGGACTGAGCGCGGCTTCCGTCATAAAGCACGGCTCTGTAGGGATAAACCTGTGAACTTAAAACTAAAAGAAGAATAATGCCGAGGTTTTTCATCCGTAAGGTTACCGTTCGTGCAGTAAAAAAATGGGCATTGTCTTTACCTGGTAAGTATCATTTTTTTTGTCTCGCTATAGCCCTCTGCCGTCAGGCGGTAGAAATAGACTCCGCTTGCAATGTTGCCGGCATTAAATTCAAGCTGGTGCGTCCCGGCCGGCATTCTTTCCGAAACGAGTGTTTTTACCTCTCTTCCAAGCAGGTCAAAAACTTTCAGCGATACGTTGCTCTCCGAAGGAATGCTGTAGCGTATGGTTGTGGAAGGATTAAAGGGATTTGGGTAGTTATTTTCAAGCCTGTAGCTCTTAAGTCCGGCTTTATCAAACCCCTTTTCCTCATCTTTTACGGAGGTAATTATGAGATCCGGGGATAGTTTTCTGTTTAAGATTATCATCACGGCATCAGCCAGTATGTACTTGCCCCCTGAGATTTGGCTGTTCTCAAGTCTTACTACTCTCTGCAGACCCTTCTTCAGGTAAACGTCTTTCAGCTTATACCACCCCTTATTAGCTCCAGAGGACTGGTTTACCGTAATTTCGGAAGAATCCTCTGAAGAAAACACCCTGTACAAAGCCTTGTCTGAAAGCAGCTGGTTCGGCTCCACGTAGGCATAGACACCAAACCACCCGTCGTATGGCACGTCAATTTTGTACGTAAACGACGCCTCCGAGGTGTCGTTTGTCAAATAAACGTTCGGTTTATAGCCAATGGCTGAACTTACTTCCTTTTTCCAGTTCCCCACTCTAATTGTCAGCGAATCATCGTCCTCGTTAACAACAATTGCCTTCGGGCGCCAGATTCTGGAGTTCCTGTAGGGAAGCATTGCAGGCCTGGAATATACAGTGGCCTTAAGAGTATCGCCGTTTTTTCTGTTCTGGTTTGCAATTCCCTCGTAAAAGAAATAGGTTTCACCCATTATGCCCCGCGCCCTGTTTTCTTTTACACAGTTTACAATATCCGTGGTCGAAATTACATAAGAGCCCACCTTTGCCAGCATGCCCGAGAAGGAAATGTTTTTCTTTTCCTGGGAAATGTCCTGCATTGTTCTTCCCAGTATCCACTGGTATTCAGAAAAGCTTCTGGCAGGAGGGTTGGGATAGATCTGCGGAATAAAGTTATCAACCATGCCGTTATTTACCCACGTCGGTGAATCCTGCAGGTGGTCGTTGTATCCCCAGTAATAAGGGCTTGGCGCCGAAGAGAGTATAAGGTTTTTGTCCCTGGCTTTAACTGAATCCCTGAGCCTTCCAAGGAATCCCGTCAGCTTGTCGGCCCGCCACTTTTTCCACGCGCTGTCGTCATAATTTAGGGGGGGATTGGCTCCGTTATGTTCAGCCTTGTAAATTGATACAGTCACTGAATCATAGCCCCCCTCAACTGGCAGTGCCGGTAGCCTGTCATCCCCCTGAATGCCGTCAATGTCGTATTTATCCAGCATTTCCGTGCAAAGTGATATGATAAAATTCTGTACTTCCGGGTTAATGCCCGACATCCAGACAAAACCCGTATTTGGAGAGCTTCCGTCGGTTAAGATGCTTCCGTTACTGAACCTTGAAGCCCAGGAAGGATATTGTTTTATAATTGCATCGTTAATTGAACCGGAGGCGTACGAACTGGCAAAGCCGTATTCCATCCACGGTATCACCTCAATTCCGTTCCTGTGAGCCTCAATGATGAGCCTGTTTAATGGATCCCGCCCGGCGCACTTGGGAGAAATTGTCCTGTTAAAGAGTTTCGTCATTACCCCGCTCGGATAAAGAGTATAACCGTTATTCCACATTACGGGGAAAACCACATTTATTCCAATTGAGGCCAGGTAATCCATTGCCCTGGCAATCGTAGCGTCATCATATGTAAGGACGTCGCTGTCGACGTTTGTAATCCACACGCCTCTTAATTCCTGCGGCTGAATTTGCGCGCTGAGGTCGTAAGAGATACAAATAAAAAAAGAAAATAACAGGACACTTAACAACTTCTTCATCATAAAAAACGGGATCCATTGATTTATATTAAAGGAAGGATGATTTAGACTCATCCTTCCTGCAAAAATGACTAATTACTTCCTGAACACTGTGTAGCTGCCCAAAGTGTGCTTACTTGAGCAATACCATTTTATTTGTAACGGCTGACCTTTCAGTTCTTAAGGTATAGAAATAAATGCCGTTTGACAAATTCCCGGCGTTGAATTCAACAGTGTGTTTTCCCGCCGTAACAAAGCCGTTTACCAGTGTGGCAACTTCCTGCCCCAGGCTGTTTGTAACCGAAAGCTTTACGTTCATTGCCTGCGGAAGTGAATAGTTGATCCTTGTAGACGGGTTGAAGGGATTTGGATAGTTCTGCTCAAGCTTAAAATCCGATGGAAGAGCGTTCCCCGTCTTTACGTCCGAAGGGCCATAAGTAAACTGAAAGACGCATCTCTGCCATGAGTCAATTACATAGCCTGTCTTGTTATCCGGCGTAAAGGCTACGTCTGCTGGCCCGGTCATGGGAGCGCCGTTTGGATCCGGCTGAACTTTGCTTCCCGAAGAAGGTAATTCGTCTGTTTGTGTGGCATTTGCGGAAACAATTCCTACTTCAACCTGGAAGCCCTTTACCCATCTTCTGGTCGAATCGATGCCTGCAACCCAGAGTATCCCGTTGTTGTCGCACGTAATGCCGTAGGGAATTGAGCTGTTGAAGCTTAAGTAGTTATCCAGGTCCACAACCCTCAGGGCCTTATAATTCTGATGGTTTGTCGTTAGGGTTGCGTTATTATACTGCGTACCCCCGTTCCACACGGCAATTCCGCCGTTAAGATCCCCGATGGCCTTGGAATTCCTGGAAGTATAGAAAGGAGTATTGGCATCGAAATAATTGCCGTTTGGAATTATGGCACAATCCCTAATTACGTCAAAACCAGCGGTTGAAAGTCCCCCCGGCTCTGCATTCTGGTCGTCTGGAGCCATATAGGCGGCATAAGCCGAGAGCTTTGATTGCCTGGAGAAGTTAAAGGCGCGTATCCCTTTTGTGTAATCCGTACCGGCAAAAACAATTGAGTCCTTTGTAGCTGCAACACCCAGGACGTAAGTTCCCCAGCCAGATAGATACGGATTATACCCATAATGCATCCCTTTTGCCGTATCGCCCTCAGGGTAGTAGTATGAGCACGACTGCCCGCCCGGGGAAACAAGGTTGTTAATTTTTGCTGAAACCAGTATGTCGTTTTTAATGTGGGTTATTCCAACAAGCATCTTTACATTAATTGTATCACCCTTTTCAGTATAGTCGATCATCTTTGTCATCACGGTGTCGGTCGGATTCTTCAGCATATAGATTGCGTCATGCGCCTTCAGGTTTGTGGACCTGGAGGAAACGACGTATAGCCTGCCATTATCGTCAACCGTGCACAGAAATGGCTGGACAATAGAGCTGTCCTTGACCGGGAAAGGAATTTTTCTTGTGTAATTCCATTGCGCCTTCAGGCTTCCTGCACAAAGCAAGCAAAGAAGAGCGACAAAAAGAACGGTACGCATTTTTTTCATTTTAACTCCAGTTATATTTGGTTGTTTACTGCCATTTTTTTAGAAAACTCACGCCTGTTTTTTTGAATTTATGTGGTAACTTCAGTTGCCCAAAGTTCTCCTTTCGCCATAGAACTTCCTGAACAGATCAGGGTACTTCCTTAACCCCTCAAAAAAGAAAAATACTTCCCCTTCAACCCCCCTTTTCCTGTTTTCAGTAATGACCGCCTTAAGGTAGTCCTCCGGGGCATAATAGCTTCCAAGCTTCAAAAGTACTCCGGGGTAAAACTTCCTGAGGTCTTTTTTGCTGATCTGTGAACTTACGGCCTCATCCAGTGCTTTTATATAGTCATTGATATCCGAGCGGTAGAGCTGGGGGCAAACCATGTCAACCACACCTTCTTTTACCCATGAAGGCCAGTCCTGCAGGTACTCCTCTTTAGACCACGGATAAATGCTAGGCGACATTGAAACAATGACATCTTTCCTTATTTCCTTGACGCTTCCATATATCTTTCGCATAAATTCATTCAGCTTGCCTGAACGCCAGTCTACCCAGTTCCTGTCCCTGAAATCCTCCGGGGGCAAGGCTCCGTTGTGTTCTTTTTTATAAAGCTTAACGGTATAGTCGTCATAGCCTGCTTCAACCGGCATCGAAGGCAGCCTGTCATCACCCTGAATGCCGTCAACGTCGTAATTTTTTACGACTTCAGTAATTATGGAAAGCAGGAATTCCTGCACCTCGGGGTTGAGCCCGTTCATCCATTCAAAGCCGTTTTTCTCCACAAGCTCCCCTTTGTTGTTAACAGCTTTCCATTCAGGCTTTAGTTTAAGGATTCTCCCGCCGTTAAGCCTATAAGAGCTCGAAAGCCCGAATTCAAACCAGGCAATTACTTTGATGTTCTTCCTGTGTGCTTCCTGAATCAGCTCTCTTAACGGGTCACGCCCGGCCAGCGTCGGGTCAATTTCCTCGCCAAACATCTCTTTCATTACGGCACTGGGGTATAGTGTCATGGCTTTATTCCAGACGACGACAAAAAGCGTGTTTATGCCGATGCTGTCGCAAAAGTCAATGGCATTTATAATGTTGCTTTTGGACTTTAAGACGTCGCTATCCACATTCGTAAGCCAGGCGCCTCTAACCGGAGGGTAAGCTGCCCCCTCCTGGGCCGGAATTGCAATGGGATAAAGGAAAAATAAAACTGCTGCTGTTAACGCCAGGATTTTTTTCAGACTCATAGCTTTATCCTCAGACCTGCCTTTAAGTCAAACATCTGGAATGTGCTTACATTCTCCATTTCAAGCTCCAGCGCCGGGTACAGCTCGCCAACAATGTTTTTGTAGGCCGCACTGAAAGACAAGGAGACGGGGTAAAAAGGCGTAAGCGTTACTTCTAATCCCACATTAAAGCCACCGCTCCAATCCTCCTGGCTGATGGCTATGGCCTTTTTCATCGAATAATAGACGGTTTTGCCCGTGCCGTTTGCACCCGTTACTTCCGCTGAAAGTGAGTCCAGGCCGTCCCTGTGGAATATCCACCTGTAAAAACCAAAGCCTGCATCCAGATTGGTCTCTAAAAAGCCCGTACGCAGCAGGTTATATTTTGTATCCAGCGAAAGGCTCACAACCTCTAGTTTCATTTTAAGCCTGTCCATCGGAAAGCTGACCTTCTGGTCCTGGCCGTCGATATTTACCGTACGCTCGAGCCTCAGCCTGTCGGGATTCACCTTGTCGAACTTCATGTATTCAGCCTTTCCAAGCCATGTCCACTTGTCGCTCGTCTCAAGTCCGGCATAAAATGCTTCCCCAAAAGTTGACTTGAACCTGTCCTTGAGCGTTCCGATGGGCATATAGCTGGCCCCCTCTGCACCAATTACAACGTGCTTCCAGCGTGAACTTTGTTGTGCCGCAAGCGGGCTCAGAAAAAGAAAGCTGGCGAGAATTGAAGAAAAAATTAAGTTGGTTGTTTTCATTTCATCAACGTTATTTTTAATAAAATCAGTAGTTAAAAGTTATTCCAAGCCTTGCCGAAAACATGTCTTTCATCGGGAAATTATCGTATCCAAACTTCCCTTTTGTCTGAAATATATATGCGTACTTTGCACCCAGATTCAGGCTGATCAGGTCGCCCATTTTGTAGACGGCATCAAACCCGCCCAAAGCGGCATACGGGTTACCGGTAACGTTTTCGGCCATGTTCCTGTAGGAATAACCGTACACGTAGTCATCAAGTGCGGCAAACGTCTTCTTCCAGGTCTCTTCAACATAGAGCCTCTTTGAATAAAATATTACGCCTGCACCAAGATAAGGCCTTAAGGCAATATTATCCGTAAGGCTGAATTCATAGCTTCCGGTAAGAAAAACCGGGAATGCGTCCATCTTCTGCACGGGATCAAAGCCCGCACTATAGCTGGAGTCCTTTAATATTGACTGCACCCACTGTGTCGATTTTGAAAAATTGGGGTCATTGATGTCGCCAAAGTACCTTTTCCAGTATCTCCAGTTCCATTCGGAAAACATGGCGTAGATATTCTGGTCGATTGAAAAAACGCTGTATCCGCCTGAAATGGAAACACGGAACTGCCTGAAGGCATTAAAGCGGACCTCAACTTCACCGCCTGCGCCGTTTATGCTGCTTATCTGCAGGTCACTTCTTTTGGAAAATGTTCCCGAGTATCCGCCCGAAAAGCTGACGGATTCGACCGTCTGAGCCGTAATGGTGGTGGAGCCGTAAAGGACTGCTGCAGTAATCAGAAGTAAAATTTTTGTTTTCATAACATACCAAGTTGTAAAGTTAATCTTAAAACGTTTCCAAGCCTGCCGTAATCAGACATAGAGAAATCCATGCTCACAGGATATTCCGCAGGCAGGGCAAGGCCAATTCCGTAGCTGAATTTTTCCTCATCATAAAAGAATTTATAGCCCCCCCTGAGCGTAATGGCATTCATGAGCTTTATCTCCGTACCGACGTTTACCCTCTCGTCGGCATCCGTAGGGTGAACTGCCTCAACGAGCAGTGTTACGCTGTTCTTATCAGTCTGGTACACTTCAGCCGCGGCTCCGATCCTGAACATGGCAGGCATCTTGAATGTGCTGTTCTTGAATTTGGAGTTTGTGCCGAAGTTGGTTATTGACGCCCCCAGCCTGAGTGAGGATAGCCCCGTCAGGTATAAAAACCCGCCATCCATGAGCACATTTGAAGAGGAATAAACATCAATCTTTTCGTTGACATACTTGGCCGTCAGGCCAAAAGAAAACTTGTCCGTAAGCTCTTTTGCATATGTAAGCCCTAAAGCCATGGAGTTGGCACTGAAGGTTCCCACCTGCTCAAAGACTCTCTGACCTGAAAGCCTGACCGTTCTCGGCATCGAGCCGTAATCGAGCTCCACGGCGCTTAGACCTATTACGCCCAGCTCAGAGGAATACGCATAGCTGGCCGCATAGTGCTTTATATCGGCAAACCACGGTGAATAGCTCACGGACATTGAATGCACCTGGTGCTGCATGCCCAGGCATCCGGGGTTTGAAAATATTGCCGATGAGTTCATGTCGGAAAGGCTGATGGATGACTCGCCAAGCGCAGCAGCCCTTGCCGTAACGGGAATTTCCAGGAAAGTATAGCCTGCCGTTCCCGTCTTCTTAAAGTCCTGCGGGAACGCACGGGCACTTAAGAAAATTAAAAGTAATAATATTGTTTTTTTCATCATGGGTTTTATGAATGTCCAAACTTGTTGTTAAAGTAACATTATCTTACAATTGCAAGCTTTCCGATCTTACTGCCAAGCGGCGACTCAATGTGGTAGACATAAATTCCGCTGGTGACAAACTGCCCGAAGTCAGTTGCCTGGTTCCACGACGCAATTGCACCCTGGCCTTCCTCCACTTTGATTGTCTTTATCAGATCCCCCCTGACAGAATAAATCCTTATGGTACAGGGATTCGGGATGTTTACAAACTGTATCAGGTCCGCATCCCCGGGCTGAGAGGAGCCTTCGCCAATTACAAAAGGATTGGGTACAACGAGCACGTTATCCAACGTTTTAGGAGGCGCTAGCGTGGCAACAAACGGATACTGCAGCCTGTTGGCATAAACTGAGGATTCAAGCGGAGGCACCTGCGTCGAGTGGGTGCCGGGGTAAACTGCCGCCGGGTTGATGTTCCAGGATGTCCTGCCGTTATCAAATGCGGTCAGGGCATAATAGTACCTTGTGCCTATTTCAACGGTTGAATCCACAAAGGCATAGTTCCTGTCCGAATAATACCCGTCTTCATGCTTCGTAATTTCCGCAATCTTCTTCCAGGGCCCTATGGGCAGGTATTCAGAACGGTAAAGCCGGTAGCCGGCCAGGTCTTTTATTCCGTCATCGGGATCCGGAATGTTCTCGCATGAATCCGTCCATGTGATCTCGTTTGCAACAAAGTTGTCAATTCCCTTGAAAAAGTTAACCTTGAAGGACGGTGCCATCGGGGGATTTGGATGCCTCAGGCCGTTATCATATGTAAACTGAGCCTTGTCGGCCGTAGGCTCAAAGTTATTGGTCCTGCCAAGGCCGACCATGGTAATCGCATTGCCCTGATACATGTCGGGACCCGTGCACTTGCTGTAGTCAATTCCATCTACCAATTCAGCAACTGCAATAACAATTGAATCACCCGGGGCAATGTCCCACGGTCCTAAGGACATCATCGTCCACAGCCTTCTGCTGCCCATAAGAGGGTCGAAGCTCGAGGTTACGGGGCTGTACGCGTTTGCAGGATCCTGCAGCACCGAGTAATAAGACTCCAGAAGCCCGCTTTTTCCCGTAAGCGGCCCGCCCAGGTCTGTCCCGTTGTCAGCTGCCGACCAGGCGATCTTGTTTATTTTTGAAGGCACCCTGTTAATTTTGTCAGGCGTGCTGTAAAGGAGCTTTACGCCTGCAAATCCCGGGGCAAGCCATTCGCCCGAGGGGCTGACTTTGCCCGTTGCATCCTTTATTTTCTCTCCCCTTGAGGCAGAAAATGCATAGCTTATCTCCCTGGGCAGGTCGGTCGAGTATGGGTCCTCCTTGTAGCTGCCGGCCCATCCATATACCATTCTCCGTGCATTGTCAATCCTGAATTTGGTATTTCTGGCTCCCTGCGAAAGTTCGGGGTAAAATATCCTCCACGACCTTGAGTTGCAGTTTATCGCATAGTTGAACATAGCATAAAAGCCGTAAAGTGTGTCGGCAATTTTCCTTTCCTCTTTATACTGGCTCAGCTCATTTGAAATGTTCTTTATCACGTACTCATAAATGATGTAATTCTCATCGCTCATAGAGCCGTTCCACTGGTGCGCGGTTCTCCTTACCCTTAATGGCAGCTGCCTTTGTGGCTCGAACTGGTTCGGGAAATTGGGATTATACTGCCAAACGGTTTCAATTGTCTCTTCCCCACCATTGCTTCTTTTTTGCATGCCCCAGTTGTCGCTGTACTTCTTGTGCTTTATGACCTTGTACTTTGCGGTAACTTCACTGGAGATGCTGGAGGAGTAAATGGACCAGTCCTCGCATGCAAGTACGCTGTCCTTGTTGTTCTTGCAGCCGATATACATTCCTCCGGTTGCCATATAAGAGGCGCTTCCGTCAATGTCTTCCT
Organism: Ignavibacteria bacterium; assembly: GCA_025612245.1. Taxonomy (GTDB): domain Bacteria; phylum Bacteroidota; class Ignavibacteria; order Ignavibacteriales; family SURF-24; genus JAAXKN01. The sequence continues at coordinate 44,978 of JAAXKQ010000019.1, read as the reverse complement.
GGATTTTCGTAACATCAAAGCCGGGCCAGTCCCAGCCTATTCCCGTCTGAGCCCAGTTATTGAAAGATCCGGGGCCCGACTTGCCGAAGAACAGGCTGTGCCAGAGCTTGCCCCTTGTAAAGGTTAAAAGCGGGGCATCTATATCCTGCTGGGCGTTGATGTCTGCCGCAATAAGCAGCAGAGCTGCTAAAAGCATTTTAAGTGATAAAAAGTTTTTTTTCATATTTATAATTTTTGTTAATGACATACTTACTTAAATTCCGACGCCAAGAGTAAAGAAAATCTGCCTTGGAATATTCCTGTAGGCACGGTAAGGGCTGAACAAATAGTTTCCATCATGTGGAAAATCCGGGTTGTCGGAAGTAACAGCATACTGAATCCAGGCTTCAAGGTCCTGGTTCTGATCCGGCGGTGTAAGCCACTGGTTGTTCAGGAGGTTCATCACGCGTATGCCCAAAATAATCTTCGTATCTCCCCAGTTGATCGTCTTGTTGAAATTAAAGTCAAAGCTGGATTCCAGAGGGTAGCGCTTGTTATTGACAACGTCCTTCAGGTCCGAACTGGTGACGTAGGTAAAAGGCAGTCCCGACTGTGCCGTATAGGTCAGGCTGTAGGTTGAGTTTTCAAAGGGGTAAATTCCCCAGAGCTTCATTCCCTCGGCATCCCTCAGGAAGTACTGGAACAGCCCGCGGAAGCTGTGTGTCCTGTCCCATGAGGCCAGCATTTCCATGGAATTTATCCTTGTCTCAGAGCCCGAGGCACTCTCGGGGTAAATCGTCGGGGCGCCGTATGTGCCGGTAGTCGTCTGCGAAAGGCTGTAGCTGAGTCTGTAGCTGAAATTTGTGGTGGTTACCTTTTCAAGCGTTATGTCCAGCCCTATTGTAGAGCCGAACTGGTTGTTTGTATAAGAGTCGTACGAAAACAGCTGCGAGTTATCGTTTGTAAAGCCCGAGGAATTCCTGGTGTTACCCGTAAAGCTGGCAACATTCTGTGTCCCGATCTGCCTTACCCTGTCGTTATAATATATTGCAATGTCAAGCCTGTTCTCCTCGTCAATAAGCTGCTGGAGCCCGAGCTCATAGTTAATTGTCTTCTTCGGCTCAAGATCCGCATTTCCCCTGGTATTCCAGCCGTAAAAGGTTGAATTACCGAGCGCCTGCGAGAAAATTGGCATGGATGCAAAATGCCCGTACTGAAGGCGGAATGCCGTATTCTCCCCTATCGGGAATGACAGTCCAAGGCGGGGCAACAGCATGTAGCGCGTCTTGGACCTTTCGGTCTCAAGGCTTCCAAGGTTTCCTGAACCCTGTGTCCCCTGATAGAAAACGTCAAAAATATCCTTAGGAACGTTGGCCTGGAAATTGTACATCTCGGCTCTTAAGCCCAGGTTGGCAACCATCCCCTCGTATTCCATTTTGTCCTGGAAATATACGGCGGCATTGATTGGATATGCTACGTAATGTTCCGCAACGCCCTGCTGCGTCAGGAATGCGTTTGCCTTAAAGTTATAGGTTACGCCCGTATTTGCAAGGTCCCAGTAGTTTAGCCTTATGCCCGCCTTGAGGTAATTGCTTTTTGTCAGCTGGTTTGAATAGTCGCTGCTGAAGCTGAACTGCTCTGACCTGTTGTCCTGGAAAAAGTCGGTTGCAATGTTTTCATATCCGGTGTACCACTCTGTATCCCACCAGTCGCCTCTTGTCAGAAGAATTCCGGAGGCGTCGTTTGAACTGTCGAGCCTGTCTTTTTCGTCGTTCCAGGTGTACAGATACCTGTATGGCAGCTCATATTTCTCGTACTGGTGCGTAATCTGCGTTTCAAGAAATGAATTGTTGTCAAGCGTATAGACCCAGTTAAAACTCTGCGAGGTGGTAAGTTCGGTCCTTACAGGGTCACGCGACGCGAAATATTTATACGAAGGGGAAATTCCGGCGTACCGGATGTCATCCGAACCCGAGAAAAGTCCGCCCACGTATTTCTGGTACCCGGCGGTAAACTTGAACTTATGATTCTTCAGAATCTGTGAAGTCATTGTAAGTATATAATTCTGCGCCACCTGGTCTTTTTCCGTCGAAGGGATCCTTGTTGGATTGCTCTTGTATTCTCCGGAGAAGAAGAACTTTAGGAGGTCCGGATTTTTACCAATCGGGCCACCGAAGCCCAGCATGTAGTGCGTGTAGTAGTGTGTCCTGTAGTCATATATTCCGAGTGGGTTGTTTTCATCCGGAGTGTGGAGTTTTACCCAGGTGTCATATGCCCACATTATCTCCCTGTTTGCCAAAGAATCCCACCTTGCCAGTTCGGATGCCGAGGCATTTTTTGTCCTGAAAACTTTATTATATAGGTCGGGATACCTGGAGTTCATGCCGAGCGAGGTAAATATGTTGGCCTCGGGTGATTTGTTGGCGTTTGCTTTCTGGACGTTCATCCAGTAATCCAGGTTTCCCCAGGTCCGCCACTCAGGACTGCTTTTGTCGTAAATATAGTTTCCCCAGTGGTATTGCCCTTCAGGCCTGTACTCAACCCTGAATTCACCCGAAAACTTCGGGGCTCCTTCTTTCATTACAACCTTTACAACTCCTGCCTGCGCATTGCCGTATTCGGCGCTGAATCCGCCTGAGATGAGCTGCATCTGCTGCACGCCGATTGGATTGACGTCATACTTCCAGGAATTGTTCGCCTTTGTACCGCCTCCCCAGCCCGGGACAGAAGTGTTTGAATTCCCCTGTTCGACGCCGTTAACCTGAAAGCTGACCTCATTCGTACCGGAACCCCTTACCTGATAGTCGCCCTGTGCGTTTTTCTGGAAGCTCGCCGAAAGGTCAATTACGCCTCTTAAGCCTTCAACCGGAGTAGCCTTAATCTGCTCGTCATCCATTGTAGCCGAAGTTGAGGTCTGGTCTTTTATGATCTTTTGCCTTTCGGCCAGAATTGTCACCGTCTGCGTCTGAATCGAGGCGTCCTTCAGCCTGAAGGTAAGCTCAGTCGTGCGGTCAATGAAAACTTCCACTCCCGACTGGCTTAAAGTTCCATAGCCGATCATGCTGGCTGTAACGGAATACCTGCCGGGATTGACGTTTATGATTGCAAAACTGCCTTCCTGGTCTGTAGTGGCACCGAGCTTTGAATCCATAATGCGTACGTTGACGCCTAAAAGGGGTTCATTTGTCCTGTCGTCTACTACCCTGCCGGAAATCTTGCCCTTGCCACCCTGTGCAAAGGAGACTGCCGAGATGATTAAGAGCAGGCAAAATGCTCTTGTTATTTTTTCAAATGAGAACACACTATTCCCCGTCACTGATTTATTAAAAATTATTCTTATTTTTTCCGCTTTCATTAAATAGACTAATCCGCCTGAAGACTTTCTGCCGGAACCGCCGTGCCTTTTTCCGGTATTCCCTTTTTCTTTCCTGACGACAACCCCTTAAACCAGCTCATATACAGCCCGGCTGAGAGAACGGCAAAGACTGCAAGCAGAAGCATAAAGTTGCCCCAGTTTTTCATCATGAGCATCATCCCCATCATAAAAAATGCGACCTGCCATGGTATGGCAATAAAGGTGGAAATAATGTCCCTTCTGTTTTCACGCTTTATGCCTCTTAATTTCTTCTCGGGGAGTTTTTCAGAGACTGGCCCCCAGAAGCCAAATGGCCGCGTAACGTTGTAAAATTCCTGAAGGACTTTCATTTCAGTAGGTCTTGTCATAAGAGTTCCTAAGATGCAGCCGATAAAAGACGTGCCGGCAGGAATGATAAAGCTTATGTACTCCGGTGCGCCTGGAAGCAAAAGCTTTACAAGGATTGCCGTAACCATTCCAAAGAAAGTGCCCGTGGCAAACCCATATCCGTTAAAACGCCACCAGAACCACCTGAACACCAATGGGATTGCAAGGCCCGCTCCAAGTCCCAGGCTCAGCCAGCCCCAGATTTCGTTTATGCTGCTGATATTGTAACTGAATGCTACTCCAAGGACTACTATCAATACTGAAGCCAGCCTGCTGTGCAAGACGAGCTGTTTTTCTGAGGCACCCGGCTTCAGGTATGCCTGAAAAATGTCCTTTACCCAGTATGCCGCACCGGCATTTATAATTGCCGTAAAGGTGGACATTGCCGCGGCAAGAAAACCGGTAATTATGAGGCCTTTTACGCCAGCAGGAACGTACTCTTTAATTACGACCGGTACAACAAGCTCGGGATCTTGAATTATGTGGCCTGAAATGCCGTGGTAAATTCCTAGTATGGCAAAAGCCGTAACCAGAGGCCATCTGAAAGAAAGCAGGAATATCCAGAATAATGAGAGAAGCCCGGCTTCCCTGTCGCTCTTGGCGGCAAAGTATCTCTGCGTAATGTAGCCGCCCGAGCCCCCGCTGCCTTCAAGAGCCGTTTTTACCATGTATAAAAGAATTGTAAGACCGAGCAGGTTAAAGACCGAGTAATCGCCCGGGAGGTTCATCTTCATCGGAGGCAATATGCTGCTCCAATCATTAAATGTGGTTTTGAGCTGCTGAAACCCTCCTTTTCCAAGAGGAACGGATACCATGAATTCATTTGGAAGCTTTACCGTACTATAGGCAATAAAGCACATGGCAACAACGGCGGCTAGAATCAAAAAGCCCTGAAACACGTCAGTCCACACCACACCGTAAAGCCCGCTTGCCACGGTATAAATTGTGGTAATTAAAATGAGGATTATTGTACCCGTGCTTTCATCTATTCCGAAGAACTCGCCAAAGAATTTTCCCCCGCCAATTGCAAAATAGCTTATGGCACCGACTGCAAAGACTATGTTTGCCGAGGCGCTCAGTATTCTTGCCACGTCGCCTTCTTTTCCTTTTCCGAACCTGAACTGCATCCACTCGGCTACGGTCATTACTTTTGCCCTGCGGTTCCATTTACCCATAAAAACCATGAAGAAGGCCATTATCAGTACTATGCCGCCCCTGAACTCTATGAAAAATCCCTTGCTGCCCAGGGCGTAAAGCAGTCCTACAATGATCATCGTTCCCGAAAGGTCGACGTTGCTGGCCATACCGGAAGCCCCGAGCGCCCACCAGGGAAGATTTCTGTCGCCCAGAAAATAAGAATCGATTCCTTTCGAAGCCTTTCTTTCAAAATAAAACCCAAGCCCTATGACGCCCGCCATATAAAGTGCAACGATGGAATAATCAATAAGCTGCATTGAGTACTTCTTTTAAGATAAATTTTAATTTCTGCCCAGGACTTCTTTTTTAAGTTGAGCCTTCTTTTTACGGTCCAAATTTTAGAGAAAAAGGTAAATGTAAACAACTACATCAAATGGTAAACTGCACACTTTGTGGTGAATGGAATATAAAACAGGTAAGCTACCTGTTCGGAAGGTACGGAGAAAAAAAGAGGCAAGAGAGGCCCTTCACAAATAGTGCCCTTCCTGCCCGCTTAAGTATCGAATATTTTTAGGTGAGAATGTGCTGGACTCCTACAGTATCCCCTTTTTCATTGCTTCCGAGACGGCTTCTGCCTGTGAGTGGACGTGAAGTTTGTTGTATATTTTTTTTATATGGAACCTTACCGTATCCTTGCTAATACTAAGCGTAAGCGCAATTGCGTAGTAGGTTTTCCCCTTTGCCAGCTCCTTCAGTATCCCGAGCTCCCTGTCGGTAAGGAGGTTTGCATCGGCCGACAGCTTCTTCCCGGGCTGAAAAAAGCTAATAACCTTGCGCGCAATGCTGGAGCTCATCGGGGCGCCTCCTTCGTAGGCTTCTTCTATAGATTCAAGAAGCCTTAAAGGATGCGTCTTTTTGATGATGTACCCGCTTGCACCCGCACAGAGAGCTTCAAAGACGAGGTCGTTTTCCTCGTGTATTGTAAGCATAAGGACGCTCAGATCAGGGTTTATTTCCCTCAGCTTTTTTACCCCCTGTATCCCCGACATCCCTTTAAGCTGAATATCCATGAGGACAATATCGGGACTAAGCCCGTCAAACTTTGCAAGCATAGTCTCGCAATCGTAAAAAGAACCGATGCAGCTAAAGCCTTCGGCACCGCTTATCAGTGTCACAAGAGATTTGTTGATGATCTCGTTATCTTCAACAATAACTACTTTTATTTCTTTTTTCATAAATTGAACCCGGGTTTAATAATGGCCTGCTTTAATAATAGCCTACAAATTTAATCATTGTTCCCTCACCTGGCTTCGACTGAATTCTGAGCGTCCCTTTTATCTGTTCAGCCCGGGATTTCATGTTCCCAAGCCCGTTTCCGCTGCTTGGTTTATTCATGTCGAAACCGGTACCGTTATCGTAAAGCGTTATGTCCAGAATCCTCCCGTTGACCTGTGTATTGATTGATATCTCAGTGCACTTGCTGTATTTCAGGGAATTATTGAGCGCTTCCTTGAAAATGAGGTAAAGGTGCTTCCTGTATTCAATGGGAAGTTTAATCTCTTCAAGAAATTCGGCATTGTTAATATGCAAAAGTATCTGTGAATAAGAAAAAATTTCCTCATAACTGTCGCGCAGTTTCAGGAACAGCTCACTTAAGGAATCTTTCTTTGGATTAATAAGCCAGATTATGTCACTCATGTTATCGATTAAATTTCTGGCAATTGAACCGACTTTTTTTACTGTTTCCTTTATTTCGGCAACTCCGTCTTTATCATTCATCCCGATAGCAATATCACTGAGCATTGAGATTTCTGTAAGCCTTGTGCCGATGTCGTCGTGCAGGTCGGCCGATATCTTAAGCCTCAGGCGCTCAATGTCTAAAAGGTGGCGCATCCTGACGGCAAATACGAGCCAGATGAGCCCGAAAACGACAAGACAGCAGATAAAAATAAACCACCACGTCCTCCAGTATGGGGGCGAAATGATGATCCTGAGCGAGGCTCCACGGGTGTTCCAGACTCCGTCACTGTTTGAGCCGATCACCCTGAAGGTATACATCCCCGGGTCCAGGTTCGTATAGGTGACAAACCTCCTGGTCTTTGCAAAGTTCCAGTTTTTGTCAAATCCCTCGAGCTTGTAGGCGTACTGGTTTTCAGTTGGATTTGAATAATGAAGCGCTGCAAACTCGAATGAAAATACGCTCTGGCTGTAGTTAAGCCTGATCTCGCTTGTCTCGGTAATCGACTTGCTCAGGGGGGAATCCTCCCCGGCTTTTACAGGCTTGTTGGAAATTAGGAAATTTGTAATTACGATCGGCGGCACGACACGGTTATCTTCCACACTGTCCGGGTAAAAGCTGTTAAAACCGTTGATCCCTCCAAAGAACATCTCCCCCTGCTTGCTCTTAAAAAAGGCGCCGCCGTTGAACTGGTAGCTCTGGAGGCCGTCGCCTGGCGAGTAATTCCTGAAGGTTTTTCTTTTGAGGTCGAACTTTGAAATCCCCTTGTTTGTACTTAGCCAAAGGTCGTTCTTGTTGTCCTTTAGAATCCCGTAAATAACACTGTTCGGAAGCCCGTCTTTTTCCTTATAGACAGTTACGCTGTTATTTCCGAGATCCATCTTGTTCAGACCGTCATTTGTCCCGATCCAGAGCACATCCCGGCCATCGATGTGGTCTTCCATAATGGTCCACACGTAATTATTGCTCAGGACGTTTGCCTTTCCGCGCTCGAACTGGAAGCGCTTAAAGCTGCCCGTATTCTTGTCAAAGCAGTTCAGCCCTCCGCCAAGGGTTCCGATCCAGAGCCTGCCTTTTTCATCCTCATATATAGAATAGACATAGTTGTGACTTATTGAGGATGGATTTTTGGGATCGTTCAGGTAATGTATGAATTTATTCTCCTGCCTGTTGAATTTATTGAGACCTGAAAGCGTGCCTACCCATATAGTGCCTTCCCTGTCCTCATGAATTGCCGTGACGTTGTTATCGGTAATGGAATTCAGCCCGGGCAAAACCTTATGGTGCTTAAATGTTCCGGTCCTTGCCTCAAATTCATCAACTCCCCCGCCGCTCGTGCCGATCCAGAGTACTCCGTGCTTGTCCTCATATAGGGATCGGATGTAATTTGTGCTGAGTGAATTTTCTTTTCCGGGCACTGTTTTATACTGCCGGTAGCTGTTTTTTACGGGGTCGTAGAAGTTTAACCCGTTGCGCGTACCGATCCAGAGCCCCAAGGAACTTTTATTAGAGCTTTTGCTGCAGAAGGCAGTAACTTCATTGTTGGAAAGGCTGTTCTGAATAAAAGGATTGTTCTGGTATAAGCGGAACTTCTCTTTTTTGCTGTCGTACATGTTAAGACCGAGATCCGTGCCGATCCATAATACTCCCGACCTGTCCTCAAATATCGACCAGACGTAGTTGTGGCTGATGCTCTTAGGGTCATAGGCTGAATACTGGTATTTAACAAAGCTGATCTGTCCACGGGAGTTTTCGACTATACGGTTCAGGCCGCCTCCAAGCGTGCCGACCCATATGAGGCCCTTACTGTCCTGAAAAATTCTCCAGATATTGTTCTGGCTTATGCTAGACGGGTCGGCCGGGTTTTTCTTGAATACGGTAAACCTGTTCGTATTTCTGTCAAACAGGTTAAGCCCGTTGTTTGTCCCGAGCCAGAGCCTGTGCTTACTGTCTTCCAGAATATCCCAGACATAATTGTTGCTAAGTCCGTTTTTCTGTCCTTCCTGGTATGTATACCTTATAAAGCCCCTGGTTTTGGGGTCATACCTGTTCAGGCCGCCGTATGTGCCGATCCAGATCTGGCGGCGGCTGTCTTCATAGATTGACCAGACATAGTTATTGCTGAGGCTTTTAAGGTCCTGGGCATTGTTGAAGAAATGCTCGAACCTGCCGGTTTTTCTGTCCAGAATGTTTAGCCCGTTGTTGGTTCCGACCCATAGTTTCCCGTCGCTTGCCTCAAAGATTGCCCTCACGTTATTATTGCTCAGGCTTGCCGGATCGGCAGGGTTGTTCAGGTAAGAGGTAAAGTTCTCCTTGTCCTTATTGTACCTGGTCAGGCCGCCACCAAGCGTACCGATCCAGAGCGTTCCCTGCCTGTCTTCATACAGCTTAAATATTGTGCTGCTGCTTAAGGAGTTTTCCGCGGGCTGGTTGGCCCTGAAGACCGTAAAATTATAGCCATCGTATTTATTCAGGCCTTCAAGCGTGCCGAACCAAAGGAAGCCTTTTTTGTCCTGGCAGATCGAAAAGACAGAGCTCTGCGAAAGCCCCTGGTCGACGGATATCCTGCTGAATTTCAGGCCTGAGGGACTGGTTGCCTGTCGCGTGTATGCTGAGGGGTGGAAGGGGCAAAGGAAGAAAGAGCATAAAACGAGTATTATTATGTAGTAACGTATTTTTCCGGTAGATCTTATGGCCAACATACTTAAAGCTCAATTTTGAAGTCAAAAATAGAGAATCTTTTATAAATATGGAACAATAATCATATCCCGGTAAAACACTTTTTCGCTTAAGAGCCGGTTTTATAAGGATCTAGAGTTTTCCCACGTACTCACTAATCAAATCCGCCCAAAGCCTGTATGCCGCTTTAGTAAGGTGCAGGCCGTCTTCGGTAAACTCACTTTTTAATTTCCCTTCCCGGTCGGAAAAATTACGGTTTATGTCGAAATAGCTAATCGCACTTTCTTTGCACAGTATGGAAAGCTGACGGTTAAATTCCCTTATGCGCTCGTTAGGCCGCGGGGCATTATCCCGTGTGGGAAAAATTGAGATTACAACGAGCTTAAGCTCACGAGGGGAAAAAGACCTGATTTTGTCGATTATTTCCCGGATGTTACCGAGTATATACCCGTCAGTTCTCCCGCGTGCAAAGTCATTAGTCCCGATGCATAAAAATGCTGCCCGTGGATTTTTGTCGAACCAGGACTTTGATATTCTTTCAAGCAGCTCAGGCGTGCTGTCCCCTGAAACGCCATAGTTCAGGATATTAAGTTCAGGTAAAAGTTCTTTTTCCTTAAAGCCCTCTGTAATTGAATCCCCAATAATCAAAACCGGGGCATTTTTCATCCTTTCTTCCATAATTCTTATGCCTAAATTAAACAGTTTACATACTTTTTTTTTGCCGTACAGGAAGTAGCCCGCGTACACATGTTGCATGCGCGGGCTCTTACTGTATCGGGAAATGAGGCTTACTTCCCCCTGTTTTTTTGGGGGGAGAAATACTATTTACTTAATTACTTCAGAAGCATCATTTTTCTTACCGAAGTAAACTTGCTTCCATCCATTCCTTCTACCCTGAGGCTATAGATGTACATGCCGCTTGAGAGCTTTGAAGCATTAAAGCTTACTGCCTTCTGCCCTGCCGGCATGGAACCGTTCACGAGGTTTGCAACTTCCATACCAAGTATGTTGTAAACTTTCAGTGAAACCCTGGCCCCGGTCTTCAGGTTGAACCTGATTGTAGTTGACGGGTTGAATGGATTAGGATAGTTCTGTTCCAATGCGTAATCTGCCGGAACTTTCTTTGCATCCTTTTCTACGGCATCAATGATCCTTGGACCCTTCTTATAGAATAAGGAAATCCAGATATCGGCATCAAGACCCCAGGTATTGTCCCCGGGCTGATCGAAATATCCCCACAATTTATCCTTATTGAGCTCCCATGCGCGCGACTTTTTATCGCCTTCCCCGTTCTTATCAGTAATGAAGGCAAGTGTGTCATCTGAAGCTGAAGTCCATTCTGCACCCACAAAAATTACTCCCGGTTCAGGAACAACGAGCGTGGAATCGAGGAATATCAGGTTGCCATTACCCGTTGTGTCAATCTTATCTGAAGTTATCTTAACTGACCGGAGAATATCTCCCGGCTTGCCGTCTTTGGAGGTCCTGATATTAAGGCTTATTGTATCGGGTGAGCCTACAACATTCTTGTATCCGAAGTAGTATCTTACCGCCGAGACTTCATCATCCTTATACATGTCAAAGCGCTCGTACTTGCCCAGGTCTCCATAGCCGTTTGTTCCTGCAATAAAGCCCGTGCCATATGGGTTCTTGAGTACATTTTCCGAATTTCCGTAGAACAATGTGTCACGGACGCTGAGCTTCATGTTGTCGTTGTACGTATAGGCAGCAAGCCCGTTATTTGTTCCCATTAAAAAGAAAACAACTACTTCCTTGCCGTCTTTAGTGTACTTCATTACTTCTACGCTGCCCGAGCCGTTGAGGTTCCTTACCGTACCAAGCGACGGAGTTGCAGCTGCGAGGAAAGACTTTCCGGCTTCTGTTACATCAATCAGGTTTACGTTTTCAGATTTGCCAGTCTGTCCTGCAAACGGCAGGTACCCGGCGATGTATTTCCTGTCATTCATTTCGAAATACTTGATGTTTGTAATAGAGCTGTTTGCAGCCTTTACAGTGTCTATCATCTTTCCGTCTGTCGAATAATGGATGAGCGGCTTGCTGTAATTTTTGAAGTAAAATGAGCCGTCTTTCAGCAATGCAACGTTAGGCATTGAGCTGAATGCCGCTCCTTCAAGGTCTATTACGTTTGTAGTAAATGTTGCGCCGTTATCGGCTGTGGTAAACTTTACTAGTTTTCCCTTATCCTTAACGCCGCAGAAAATTGTGAGAGAATTGTCTGAAGCCTTTCCGTAGACGTTAAATTCGTCACCCATTCTCCATCCCGTAGCAGGAGCAGTGAAGGAGATAACCGATTTTGCAGTATCTGTGGCAGTCCATCTGTATACGGTAAAAGGAGCAGTTGAAGCATCAAGCGTCATATTGCATGCATAAAGCTGCCCATCCTCGGAAACGCCGGCAGTATTAAGCGGGAAGTAACCCACGTTGTCCTTTGGCTTTGCTATGACGTAAAGGCTGTCGCCTGTATGGGCGTCATGGACAACTATCTTGGGACCGCCCGTACGGCTTACGACAAAAAGCTTGTCTTCGCCGCTGATTCTGCCGTATGCCATTCCTCTTTCATAGTCTGTACCGAAATAAGCCGGTTTAGAATTCTGTGAGGCATTTTTTTCCCAGTTGATTTCTGCAGGCATCGGAACGTACAGCGGATCCAGCGTGTAGGCGCCTATGCCGTTATTTGAGCCGAGAATAAAGAAAAGATAACTTTCCGTCCCGTTGTCTGAATAGGTCATAAACTCGACCTTTCCTGTTCCGTTTGTATTTGAAACCGCACCCAGTGATGCCGTCTGGTCGGCAATGAAAGTTTTCTTAGGGTGTGTTACATTAAATATCTGCAGCCTTTCGGAAACGCCCGTCTGGCCGGCAAAAGGAGTATACCCGGTAACAAACTTCCTTCCGTCAAGCTCAAAATAGTTAATGTTTGTAATTGAAGAAGATACCACGCTGGATGGAATTGTATCAATTACGCTGCCATCGTCCGTGTAATGAATAAGCGGAGTGGTATACGACTTAAAGAAGAAGCTTCCGTCCGGCGTCAGTGCAACGTTCGGGTTGGAACTGACCTTTGCATTTGCCAGAGTAATTATTGAAGTGGTAAAGGTCTTGCCGGAATCGGAAGAAACAAACTTAACGACCTTGGGCTGGTCCTTGACACAGGCAAAAATCGTTACGTCGGCCCCTTTTCCGAAAACACTGAACATGTCGCCCAGCCTCCAGGCAGCCACGTCTGCCTTGTAGGAAATTACGGTTCTGCCCGTATCGGTTTCACTTCCCCACCTGTAGACCAGGAAAGCTGCCTTCTGTGCGTCTGTTACCATGTTGCAGACATAAATAATTCCATCCTGTGTTACTCCGGCACAGTTTATAGGAAACGTGCCTGATGTAGCTTTGGGATTAATAAGAGTTCCAAGGCTGTCGCCAGTCAAAGCATTGTGAACAACTATCTTGCTGCCCCCGTTACGTGAGACAACATACATCCTGTAATTGCCATTCACCTTTCCTACTGCCATTCCCCTTTCGGTATTTGCGCCGAAATATCTTGGCTTATTGCCCTTGGCAACCGACTGTTCCCAGGATATTGGTCCTGAAAGTAAGGATTGATCTGAACTTCCCTGCACGTGTGCTGGTCTGGAAGCCAGGTATCCCGTTGCCCAAAAACAACTCAGAATCAGTACTAAGAGAGTTTTTTTCATACTTACGACCTTCTAAGTTTTTGAATAAATGAATTTAATTAAAAGAAAAGCCATGGCCTGAAGAGTAACTGTTTCTTTCAGGCCTGCTTTTTATGTTGAGAACATGTTTTCATTTTTGGAACCGTTTTAACCCATTACTATCTCAATTTTTATCTCATCTGTCTCATAGTTATTCGGATCAATAAATGCATCCTCGGAAACCTTGCCGTTTATCTTAATGGATTTAACCGAGGAGTTGACTTTAGCTTCATTGTTGACCTCCAGAAGTAGCCTTTTCCCCCTGAATACCCTTTCAGCCTTGAACCCCTTCCATGAAGAAGGAATGTTCGGCTTAATTTCTACTCCCCTGAGGGATGTCCTGAAACCAAGTATATAGTCCAGCCCAATCCTTAGCATCCATACGGCTGTTCCGGTCAGCCAGGAGTGGCTGGCCTGGTTTTCTGTCGGGTGGTCGGGACTCGTCACATATTCGGCAAAGACGTAAGGCTCAACTTCGTAGCTGTCTATATTCCTTGCCGAGTTCAAGGGCAGCATCTTTGAATAAACGTCGTATGCCGTTTCAACGTCCCCGTTTAAGATTGAAGCCAGTACGAACCAGGATGAGGCATGATTAAATATTGCCCCGTTTTCCTTTTTCCCCGGAACACACCTGCTGATAAGGCCAATGTCATCGGCTATTTCCGTAAATGACGGCCAGCAGATCTGTATGCCGTAAGGCTTCAGTAGATGCTTTTTGCACGACTGGAGCGCCTTGTCTGCACGTTCCTTTGTAGCCAGACCGGAAATAACGGGCCACGTCTGCGAGTTAATGAATATCTTTCCCTGCTTGTCCTTGTGCGTCCCGACGGGTTCGCCATTATCCTTGAAGGCCCTTATATACCACTCGCCATCCCAGCAGAATTCATTTGTCGCGGCCTTAAGCCTATTGTATGCATCAGTAAAGCGCCCGAGAGTCACTGTATCCCGCCTCAGTTCAAGCAGCTCAAAGGTTTTTCTCAGGACGTATGCCAGAAAGAAAGCTCCCCATACGGTCTCGCCTTTTCCAAGTGGGCCAATGTGGTCGAGCGTATCGTTCCAGTCGCCGTTCATAATCTTTGGAAGTGAGCGTTCAGTAGTTGCCGATATAGCAAAGTCGAGTGCCTTTACCATGTGCATATAAACCGTGTCGCATCCTTCGTCGTAGTAATCAACCTTTTCTTCGAGGATCTCAAAATCCCCGGTTTCGTTCAGGTATTCCACCAGCCCGAATGGTATCCAGAGCGGTGTATCGGAGTGGTTCGTTCTTTCGCCGCTGTTGGTAAGCTTAAAGAAGTTGTGGAGCGTAGAACCATTTGAAAACTGGAACCTCAGCGCATTAAGCAGGCGCTTTCTTACGCGTCCTGGATCGGCTATTACCATTCCGATAATATCCTGGAACTGGTCCCTCATTCCCGTGCCGAAGAGAAGTCCCCCATGGTAATAACCTGCGTTACGCGCCATGTCGAAGGTAACTGCCGCCTGATACTGCGTCCATACTCCAAGCATCGCGTCAAATTTCTTATCGGGCGTATTTACTTTAATGTGGCCCAGGTGCCTGTCCCAGTGTTTCTTCATCTGCCCGAATTTCTCACTGATGACTCCTGTACTTTTCAGCTCCGAGAGCCTCAGGTGCTCAAATGGGTCTTCTTCTTTTGGCGCTATACCTAGTATGACTGCAAACTCCGAAGACGCACCGGCCCCTAGCATTAGCTTCGACTTAAGGGCCGCAACGGGATCGCCTGCTGTGATCTCGTTGTTTTTCATTATGCCGGTTTCAATTGACTCCGGGTTTGCCTCCGAGCGCCAGCGGCCGATAAAACTGTCCAGGCTCCCGTCAAAGCCTTCTGCGGGAAGAGTACCCGCAAAAACAAGGTTGTACTTCCAGTCTATGTTAGGCTGTGCAACGGAAACTTTTTTATTCAGCACCCAGTAACGCCTGGTGGCAAGTATTGCTTCGTGTTCTTTATTGAACTTAATTTCCGTAAAATGCTTATCGTTCGGCTCGTTGATAATGTCGTTAAGTGCGTTACCCATCATGAGTTCAACGAATGAGTAAACTTCAAGATGCCTGTCTTTACCGGTTAAGTCGGTAAGTTTCACGTTCCATATCTCGGCATTTATGTCCATGGGCACAAAATAGGTCAGTTCTCCCCTGATGCCGAAAATTTCAGTTATTATTTTTGTATATCCCTGTCCGTGCCGGCATTCATACTTGTCGTATTTAAGGTCAATTGTGGGGGCCCAGCTTAAGGACCAGTATTTATTAAGTTCAACGTCCTTAACTATAATGTATCTTCCGGGCCTGTCCCACGGAAGGCAGTTATACCTCATCCTGCTTATTCTGTTGTCCCTCGGGGAGTCTAAAAAACTAAAGCCCCCGCCTGTATGAGAAATGAGCCCTGCGTAGTGCTCGTTCCAGATGTAGTTAAACCAGGGCCTCGGAGTCCTGGGTTCTGTAATTATATATTCCCTGAAATCTTCAGAAAAGTGTCCATATTTATTTTCAAACATTGAGTCCCTCTTTTTTAAGGCCGAAGGTGATCCTTAAGGTCACGATTTTCTTTTTCCCGGCCGTAATGGTAAATGAATTTCTGTTTTCAGTGCCTATCTGCCTGACTGCCTTCTCCTCCAGTGTGACTTCTTCAACTTTCTTAAAGTTAAAGAGGCTACTGACCTTGCCCGTAATCTTCCTTTCCGTGGGGTTGTAAAGCCTGAGAATAAAGGTATCTTTTTCCCCGTCCTCAGGCGTTTTAAGCGCGCTGAAGACGAGCTCTTTTGGCGTGATCTCAATAAAGGACAGATCTGTCTTCAGGCTTCCTTTTGATGCACCGCTTTGAACGAGGGATACCGGATTTGCAAAAGTCAGCGCCTGCTCAAAGACCCTGCCCTCCGCCCAGCCGCCCTTATGGGGGTAGAATGCAATATGGAACTTGTGCACTCCCGGGCACTGAGAGCCTTTCTTGTACGCATAATCCTGCCTGGAGCTTGGAGCAATTATGTACTCAAAGCCACGCAAAAGCGTGACCGCAACCGTCCTTTCCTTGTCTTCAAAAGCCTCGTATTCCTTGAGACCCTCGGTCATTATTGCACAGCCATTAAGACCGTCCGACAGATCCACGAAATGGTGCATCGGATAGTCGTACATCGGCTGTTCGACCCATTTACCGGTATCCGGGCGCTCAATTGAGCGCTTTACGACGTCAAACTGCCCTTCGCCAAATGAATTCTTTGCTGCCTTCAGCCCGGTTGGGAAAAGCATCCTGAGCCGGTGGCTTTCAATGGTATTTTCAAGCTCAATACCGAACTCAAGGTGCTTTGAATTTTTCCCAAGCGTAACTGTTAACCCAACGGGCATATCACAGAAGGCTCCCTTCCCCAAACGTCTTTCTTTGAGGTCTTTGGGAAGCCTCATGATATGCTTTATGCTGAACCTGGTTCTAAGGGGGTTGTCCTCAATTTTTGTAATTTCTGCCCTTGATTTTAGTGTACTGACTACGGGTTCAACAGATTCATGCGTCCAGGCATGCCCGCCTTCACCTTCATCAACAAAGTAACCCAGGTTCTTATAGGTAACGTTATTCTCCTTGTCCAGGAGGTTAAGAGACCCGTCGGCATTTATCTTTACCTTCAGGTATTCGTTCTCGAGCAAAGCTTTGCCTGTCTTTTTAAGCGGGGCCGCTTCAGCCTTTTTTTTCCTGGCCTCGGGAATAACCTTAAACTGCCTGAGGCCGAACGGAGGGATGTCCTTCATTTCCAGAAGAGTCCTGTAGCGCGTCATCTCAAAATACATCGGACGGTCTATGAGCTGCTCTAAAACGGGCTGGCAGTCTTCTTTTGCCAGAATCACCGCTTTAAGTTCGTTTCCCGTGCTGTCCACGAGCCTGAGGCTTCCCTTGTCGAACTCCTTCGGAATGTCAATAAATGCTTCCACTGTTTCTCTTCTCCGGTAATTGCCGGGGTTAAACGCCGTAAGGAAGATATTGTCTCTTTCTAAGGGAGTCTTGGTAAAACTGCTGCTGTCTATATTCTTTGCGATGTACTTAAGAGCTCTTTCAAAAACCCCACGGGAAATCTGAATGGAATGATTATACCTCATCATCATGTCATCGTGTATCTCATCAAGGCTGCATCCCCCGATAGAGTCGTGGGCCGAATTCTGTATCAGTAATTCCCAGGCTATATTCAGGTAATTGTCCCTGATATCTCTTCCAAGGAGCGACGAAAAGGCGTTAAACGGTTCAGCATAGTACTGAAGCCACTTTTCAGTTTCATAATTTTTCTGCTTTAGATACATGCGTGCCGAAGTGGTATAGCCGTAAAGGTTGCCGCTTCTGAGGTCATACTGTGCGCTCCTGCGCTCCCCTTTTACCGTTTTAAGCCCGTGCCTGTCCACACTTTTAAGCACGGCATCTGCATATTCTTCCAGCGTGCTGTGCCTTACTTCGAGGCCCGGCATAAGAGTTTTTATGTCCTTTATTATTCTTGCTGTCTTGGCATTTGGCCCGCTTGAATCATGCCCTTCCATCCAGATCACGTGTTCAGTCGTAAAATCCTTCGCCTGATCCCGTATGATTTTTTCAACCGAAGGCTTGATATTTTCAGGATAATATGAGTCCAGCGGAACTATAATTGAATAATCTTCTTCAAAGGTGTCTTTCCCCGCAAAGTGAAAAGGCATACCCCCTTTGGACCACTTGTACTCAACATCCGGGATAGCCTCGTTGTGAATTACCGGACGGTAAATGTAAAAGTAAAAGTTATACCTTGGCATCGTGGAGAACCTGGAAGTCACCATCTTTTCCCCGTCTGCCCCCTCCCACAAAAACTCGGCCTTAGGGCTGTCTATGGAGTTGACGCCGCGGTAGAACATAATAAGATCTATGTCAAACTGCTTATATATCTGCGGGAGCTGTGAAATTTGCCCCCATGAAAACGGCGAATATCCGATCTTTGAAACCCCGCCGTTCTGCCCTGCAACCTTGTGCCCTAAGAGAAGGTTTCTTATGAGGTTTTCCCCTCCAACCTGAAATTCATCCGGAAGTATGTACCATGGTCCAACAAGGAGTCTTTTTGCTTCAACGAATTTTTTTATTGTTCCTTTCTTCTCAGGACGGATCTCAAGGTAGTCCTTTAAAACGATTGACTGGCTGTCCAGGTGAAAAGCCCTGTATTCCGGTTCCTGCTCCAGTATTTCAAGAACATTATCTATCATATCCACCAGCATCTGGCGGTTTTTCTGGAAGGGATATCGCCACTCACGGTCCCAGTGCGTGTTTGATATTACGTGAAAAACTTTTTTATCCATCTATCTTTTACCCTTAATTCTTTTTTTTACACGGTAAATAATTTGTGCCTCAGCAATACCTCAGGAAGCCCGCCTTCGCATACGTAACAGGCCGCCGAAAGGTCGTGCTTTTTCGTCTGCGCAAAAGGCAGGGCAACACAAAGCCCGATTCCCGCCGTTCTTATTGCTATGGTCCCGCTTTCGCTGTCTTCAAAGCCCGCAACCCTGTTGAACTGCTCTTTTGGTACGTGGAGCTTATAAAGCGCGGTGCTGTAAAGGTCCCTGTGAGGCTTGAGCCTCATTTCGCTCGAATCGCTTGCCGTTATAAATGCGTCATAGACGTTGTTGTAGTCGGAAAACTTCTCCAAAAGAAATTCTTTAAGGAGCTTTGGCATATCAATATTCATCACCTGAAACTGCAGCATTGCCATGAGCTCTTTCATTACTATGTCGGCTTCATAAAAAATGGACGAGGTAACGAGTGCTTTTTTTGCCGGATTTTTCCTGTAATTTCCGGCCAGTTGTTTAAGACTGGCTTGTACGTCATGAACCGAGTCACAAGGAAACTCAATACCGGTTCTTGTTTTGTAGTCTTTCAGTAGCTGCGGCATAAAGTAAACTATCTCCTCACCGGCAATCCATCCGTTTATAATTGAAAGGAATGTCAGTACTCCCGGCATAGACTCAATCAGGTGCTTTTCCGCCTCATGGAATATATCCAGGGCTACACGTCTGCCCTCGCCTTTCTTAATGGTCTCAAGTATCTCGTGGTAGCGCTTGTAATAGACGTCAATGCCTGCCCTCACGAGGCTGTCAAAGGTGGGACAGCTGAAGTCACTGCCGTAATTATCAGTAAAATTTTTTAGGATCTCGGGAGTGATTTCAAAGGAAGTGGGGTTCATTTCCATGCGCTTAAAAACAGGGTCCTGCAGCATCGGTGAGAGCTTGAGTATCTTTACGTTATTTCTTACCTCTTCCTTTCTTTTTTCATCCCGCCCGTTCATCAGCGTCCAGAGCGCCGCATGAATAAATGAATTCTTAATATCATCTTTCCTGAAAGAATTTCCATACTTTTCCACCAGGTATTCAACGTGTTTTGTCGTGCTGTTGCCGATTATATGAGGATAATCAAGTGCGTGGTCCAGACCCGCCCATTCATCCCCGGACATCCTGCCCGTAAAAAGGCGGATCATATATTCCAGAGAGTGCAGACAAAGAAGCTCTGTTGTTGTAGTCGTCCCATCCATATCCATGACAAAGGCAGGAATTGTTCCTTTAACAGAATGAACCTTCCCGGCCATGGGGCAAATTTCATAGGCTGGGAAAATGTAATCCGGGTTTTTGATTACGGTAAATTCGTCCCCAAGGCAGTCAATCATTTCAACTGCATCGTCTCTACTTATAAATTTTTTGCTCATTTAAATTTGATCCGTTGCGTTTCTTTTGTTCAAATCTTTTATTTCTAGTCACTCTCTTCCACAGAAAGGTTGTAAGAAATTGCTTTCTTCAGGTCATCGTAAGGAACCTCGCGCGGCTTTATGCCTTTTTTTACCGCCAGCGCCGAAACCGCACCCGAGGCTTCACCCGTTGCAGCACTCGTGGGCATTATTCTTAATGCGCTGTGCCCTTCACGAGTCGAGGATATGCACCTGCCTGCCGACAAAAGGTTGTCCGGACCCGCGACAAAAAGCGTCCTTAAAGGGATTTCATAGTATTCCCCCTCAGACACGTGCTCCATCACGCTTTTTTCATCCTTCTGCCCGTGAATGTCAATTCCATAGCAGGCCCTTGCTATTGCGTCCTTGAACTTGCGCCCCTTCCTTACGTCATCCCCCGTATATACATAATCCCCAACAGCCCGACGCGTTTCCCTGACGCCAACCTGGAATGCAGTTTCAAGCAGGAATGCCTCCTCAAAGCCCGGGATTTCCTCCTTCAGGAGCCTTGTGATCTCTGAGACCTGCTGGCGTCCCTTGATTTCAGCCTTTGTCAGGTCAAATGAACTCGAACCGTCGAGAGATAAAATGTTTGTCGTGTTGAAGGAGGCTTCGCCTTCTTCGGGCAGAGTGGTAAAGAAAATATATTCGACCTCGGAAGAAAGCCTTCCTTCCTGAATTGCCTTCTTTACCTGGCTGAAGTACCCGGCAACTGAAATTATCTTTTTGAAGTCGAAATTATAATCCATCCACGCAAAGAAATTCTCCTTGTGCTCTTTTGCATACCTGGTTACTTCCTGCATGTTAATGTTTGCCATCCTGAAAAACATTGTCATTGCCTGAAGCCTGCCCGTATCCTCATCACCCTTTGCAAAAGGCAGCCCCGCCAGATAAATCATCTGTGCGTCTCCCGTGGTGTCAATAAATATCTTCCCCGTAATTCTGAATGCCTTTCCATTGCTTAGGACTTCCAGGGACTTAACTTCCCGGCCATCAAGCTCAAGGCCGCAAATTTCACAGTTAGGCAGTATGAGGCAGCCGGATTTCTTCAATAGTGAAAATGAAGCGATGCGGAATGAGGCGGCATAAAATCCGTTGTCAATCATGCCGTTCATCTTTTGCATTTCTTCTTCCAGTTCTAAAAAGACGCCGCTTACGAGCGGCCTTTCCCCGAGAGAATACTTCATAAAGGGAGAAACCATTCCGGCAGTGGACATGCCGCCAAAGAAGCCGTACTGTTCAATTAACAGCACCCGGGCGCCCATAGAGGAGGCTTTAACTGCAGCACTTATGCCTGCAATCCCGCCGCCTGCAACAACTATGTCGTAGTCTTCTTTTGGGAGGTTCATTGGCATAAAACTTTCTTAATTGCTTCAGTGTACCACTTAGTGATCAGTGCAGGCCTGGTAATTGCAGATCCCGTTACAACGCTCCAGGCGCCGGACTGTATCATCTTTGCCGCTGCCTCGGGCGTGTTTATCCTTCCTTCTGCAAAAACAGGAATGGAAACCTTCCCCGAAAGCGCTTCAAGAAGCCTGAAGTTCGGTCCCAAAGAACTATCACTCAAGGTCATCGGCGTGTAGCCGTTAAGCGTCGTTGATACACAGCTTGCACCCGCAGCCTCACACTCCAGCCCTTCTTCGTATGTGGATATGTCGGCCATTATGATGCATCCGAATTCACACCTGATTTTATTTATAAATTCCGGCCCGCTTAAGCCTTCTCTTTTTCTGAAGGTGCCGTCAATGGCAATGATGTGGCTCCCTATTTTAACGAGCCTTTCCACTTCTGCACTTGACCCCGTAATTCTGACTGTCCCGTCCTCAAAGTAGGACTTGCTCAGTCCAATTACCGGAAGATCCACTTCAGACAATATTCTCCTTGTCTTATCAAAGCCTTCCGACCTGATCCCTTTGGCTCCGCCCTGCACGGCAGCCCTTGCAAACATTGCCACACCTTCTGGTGAATTAAATGGGGAATCCCCTTCGGCCTGACATGAAACGACAAGGCCGTGTTTTAACCTTTCAAATATTTTCTGCTTATTTTCCATAATACCCGCATAAATAATTTTCTACTTCAAAAGCTTTTAATAGCTCCTCATCCGCCATAAAACTATGCCCCAAGACCTCTTCAACCGTAGCTACAACCCCAGGATGCTTTTTCCTTTCCTTTGCGGCAAAGTGAATAAATTTTTCAGCAGGCATGAGCTGAATTCTGGATCCCGAATTATGAAGAATTGCTGAGAACCCGCCCAGAATGGCTTCGGTCTCCAGGGCTTCCTCATTTTTTAGTGAAATCCAGTACCTGCCATCCAATAGTTCTTCATATTTCGAAATCCCCTCATAGCCGAGAAAATCCCTGGAGGAAGGCTTTGTGACAAAAAGGTTTACTTTTTTTTCTTCCTCCGACGGAAGCCAATTGCCATAAATTGAGCTGATTAGAGAATTTTCCGAGGCATCCAGGAGTGAGGAGCCTGAAAACTTAAGTATCCCTTCTTTTGCCGCAACTTCAAGCTCCACAAGGCCTTCTTCCTTAACCCTGCAGGACATAGGATTGACGTGAAAAAGCATCTCTACTCCTTGCAGGGTAAGCAAATCCAGCAGCAGCATTTTAACTGCTTCGGGGTTTACTATCCCGTTTTCGCCGCTGGAATAAAGAAATCCGTATTTATCTTTTCTTAATGAAGAAATAACCTCACTGTATATACTCTCTTCTTCTTCGGGCTGCCTTATCTTCTGAAGGCAGTTTAGTGCCTCAGTTATGCTTCCTCCCAAAAACGCCAGTCGGTTAATAAGAAGCACTTCCTTGCCCTGTTTTCTGGATTTCAGGGCGTAAATAACACCGGCTATTGTGGCACCGTAAACAATGAGGTCATATTTTTTTATCTGGTTCATAAATTCCCGTTCTTTCATTTTGAAGAGGCAATCAGGACTACTTCATCATTTGCCGGAATCTTTGAGAGCTCAAGATCCACCAGCGTCATTACCTGCGTCTCACTGATCAGTCCCGAAAGATTTATTATCTGCCCCGATATCAACAGGAAGATGTTTGGCATAAGCGCACCCGCGTCGCCGAAAACCGTAAACCTTTCAATTGCACGCGTTATTTTTGTTTTCAGCTCGCCTGCCGGAACGGATTCAACAAAAGAGTCACTCAGCTGAAGCCTTATTGTGCCTTCCCTGTCAATTACCCTAAGCCTGCAGTATTCTTTTTTTATGAGCCCGAAGCCGCTTTTTTTCGTCACCTTATGAATTACGGCCAGCAGGTAAGGCGTGCGCCCTGCAATGGTAAGAGAGTCTTTCTCAGCCTTCATCGATGCGGCACAGATGCCGAAGAGCTCATCGTGGCTTAATTCCTTTATGTTCAGATCCCTCGTCCTCAGCTCGCTGTTTCCCATTGCAACGGCAATAATTTTCTTGTTCTTTGAATCGATCTCAACCGTAATTTCCACGCTCTCAGCAGCAGCACCCATGCCGATTACCGATTCGAGCGCCTCCTGGCGCACCGAAATTATGTCCGAATCCGTAGGGTTGATACAGGACCTTTCCACGGAGTCCATGATCATTCCAAGCGCCGCCCCGATGGCCGAAATGACCTCGCTGTTGCTGCTGATCTTGTGCGGGTACTGTAGATACCCGGCGGTAAAAGGTACTATGGCAGATGCTCCGCCGCCGCCGCCAATAAAACTGATTATCTCTTCATCCAGCTTGTATTCCCTCTTAAGCTGGCTTATAACGGGCTTAATCTTCTCGGCTGAAATTTTAAGTATATCCCTTGCCACATCTTCCGAAGAAGCATTGATTTTTTTTGAAAACGACTCCAGTGCCTCACTGACCGCCCTTTGGTTCGCCTCCCCGTGCCCTTTTTCTTCTACAAGCCCCAGGAAATTTGAGGCTTCAGTAGGCGTAAGGGCGTATTTCCTGTGCCCGTTGTGCCTGCTTGCAATGGCAAGATAGTCGCCCGGGTCGTTTTCCTTCGGCCTGATGCTTTCAATTTCAATGTCACTGAAATCTTCATCACAGCTGAAGGCTACATAATCTAATCCTGCAATGTGGGCGCTTCTGGGACCAACGTCGAATATTTTTCCCGAACGCAACCTTGGAATTGAGCCGCCGGCAATGCCGAGCGTCCTTACGTCGAGTGTCTTCAGGTAAAGCCTGTTTCCCCCAATCTGTGCGCTCTTTACCTGCGGCTTGCCGTTCTTTATTACTGAAATGTCTGTCGAGGTTCCACCGACTTCAATGAAGATCCCGTCCGAAATTTTTGCATACATCAGCGCTGCGGCAACGCCCGCAGCAGGACCGCTGAGCATGGTAAGAATGGGCCTTCTGCGCATTTCATTTATGTCCATTATTCCGCCGTCTGAACGCATGACCATAAGGGGTGCCTTGATGCCGCTCTTCTTGATTGCCTCTTCGGTCATGTTTGCCGTTTCCAGCATTTTGGGCATCATGCTGGCATTGAGCACCGCGGTCCTGGTTCTCACCTTTAAGCCGTAGAGCTTTGAGATCCTGCTTGCGGCCGTTGCAAGCAGGCCCATTTCCCGTGCAACATTTACCACAAAATCCTCGTTTGCCTGGTTATCCACGCCAAAGGCTTCAGAGGCAACAATTACCTCCGCCCCGTCTTTAAGCAGTGCCGAAATTGCCTCACGAACCAGGTTTTCATTAAGCGGCCTGGAAGTCTCAAGAAAGCAGTGCCTGGTCCTGAGAAATTTGCCTGAAGCGAGCTCAATGTGATCCAGCCTGGTCTCCCTTTTTGCCCTCAGTCCTTCCAGCCCCTTGCCCATTCCTATTATCCCCACGGCTGCAACGTCCCCTTCAAGGAGTGCATTTGTAGCCTGCGTGGTTGAATGTGCAATCAGTATGATTTCTTCAGGATCTATGTGTGCACTTTCTATCAGGTTCTTAAGAGATTCAATTACTCCCCTTGCAACGCCTTCTTTGGCAGAGTGCGTCGTGGGCACACAGGCTTTTCCTGCAATCGAGTAATCGGTAATTTCTACAGCAACGGCGTGTGTAAATGTACCGCCAACGTCTATTCCAATCTTTATTTTACGAGTCATTTTACTTCAGGTCCCAGATATTCAAGCCTTGGTTATAGATAAATTAACGAGGCACAAACCAGCCCCAGAACTGCTATTGCCCAGGTGTATGGAATTGTATTTTTTAACAGCTTCTGTACATCCGTCTGCATCTCATTTGCCAGCCACACGTTGTGCGTGTTCGTGGGATCGCTGATCCCCTGGATCTGGCCTACTGAAAGTAACAGCCCCATTATTGCACCCGGGTTGAGCCCGCTTGCAAGAAATACGGCGGCCAGGCCATAGCCCATGCCCCATACATTAAGGGGACCACGGTATAAGGCCAAAGGAGCACAAAGGCTGAATATGGCTACATATGACAGGCTGCTATGGGGAACTATGTTCAAAAGAAGAGGCTTTAAGAGATTAAGGACCGGCCAGCCGCCGGGATATTGCTTTAATTCCACTCCTGGCCCCATGATGGCAATAAGCAGCATTCCGATGCCAAACATCAGTATCACAGCAGGCATAACAACTGCCCCGCCCTCGAAAATGCACTTCACCAGGAGGTTCAGCCTTCCTTTTTTGTATGTGGCCATAAAGGCATAAATGATGCCTACTATAAAAGAGGCAATGAAGTTCAGGTTAAAAAGCAGTATTAAAAAAAGCGGAATTACGGGTGAAAAGTACGCCGTCCAGTGGACATCCGACTCATGCTCATTTTTCCTCAGGATGAGCCTTATAGTTACTGCTGTAAACAAAAGGCCGATAATGAGAGCTATGGCCCATTTGAGGACAAAACCGGTTCCGATGAAAAACTGATTGACAAGATTCCTTGCCGAAGGCGCCAGGAAGTAATTGTAAAGAGTAAACGCCCCTGAAAATATAATCCCCAGCATCAGGCTTACGAGTGATATTTTCCTCAGATTAATGTTCTGCCCGTCCCTGTAAAGCTGTACCGTGATGTATATGATTGCAACAAGCAAAGAAATTGCAAAAATTATGAGCGCAAAGCGCTTAATTTCATCCGGCTGAAGCCCCATGACGCTGATATAAACCGCCCAGTTTCCCACGTTTATAATGCCCCCGATGCTGAGCCCGAAAAGAAATATTCCTACAGCGGTTACAGGACCGATTCCCACCGATGTCATTATTGGCAGCACAATGGTCGCCACCATTATTATTGCCCCGAGTCCGCCAAGTATTGAAAACAGAAAGACAATTAAAAGTAAGGTCATTACGGCAATGATCCATGGACTGTCGCCCGAGAGTTCGGCTCCCTTTTTGATCATGCTCTCTGCTACTCCTGTTTTCTGTAATACAATGCTCAGCATGCTGCCCATCATCGTAATGGTGTACGCATTGTACAGCTTTAAGGAACCCTGCCCGATCACAAATTCAATTATGTCCGCAGGCAGTATTCCCCCGATCAGCCCGACAAGGACTGCCATGACCGGAAGAGTAATCAATGCCGGCATTTTGCGCATGAACATCAGAAGCGACATCGACACAAAAACCGTAATCAGAAGTAATGTTTGAATTAGCTGCATTTTATGTTATGGTTCTTTTTGTGTGCTAACATAATTAAACAGAAATAGAAAAAAACCTACACTATGATGTAGTTGTCGCTTAAGGCAGTATAAGCTAAGTTTTATTCCTGGAATTTGGTTTTTGGGAACCTTTTGGGCACATTTTTTCACTTACGCCGGGCTGAGAGAGCAACGTGCGGAGCACTTTCTGATGCTCTTTTCACATCCCCTCCCCCCCCGGGAGAAGCAATTGGAGAGCTATATACAATCATGAATAATGGAATAATTTTCGGCACCGACGGCTGGCGCGCCCTGCTGGATACAGAAATTAACTGTCAGTCGGTTGCGCTCGTTGCACAGGCTTTTGCAAACTATCTTTCCCCTGAAATACATGCTTTCAAAACACAAGAAAATAAAGGAAAAGGCATAAGGGTTGCAGTCGGCTTCGACGGCAGGAGGTGTTCAGAGGAGTTTGCCACGGCATTCTCCGAAGTCCTTTCAGGCAACTCAATTACGGCGTTTTTATCCGACAGGATTGTGCCTACCCCGGCACTTTCATTTTTCGTTAAGGCAAATAATCTTGATGCCGGCGTTATGATAACGGCAAGCCACAACCCGCCTGAATATAACGGCATAAAATTCAAGGCTTCCTACGGAGGACCGTTTTTTACCGAAGAGACACTGAAGGTCGAAAAGCTCCTTGGAATGCAGCCGGTAAAAAAAAACCGGGATAATGTCGTAAAAACAGACATCATGGAAACTTACTTCCGGCAACTCGAGGCCTACATCGATTTTGAAGCCATCAGGCACGCCGGCATTCGTATACTTGTGGATTCTATGGCTGGAGCCGGAAAAACCTATCTTGAAGAAATCTTAAAAAGAAACGGCTGCAGCGCCGGCACAATTTTCTCCGCTCCCAGTCCGGAATTCCTGGGAAGACTGCCCGAACCGATTGAAAAAAATCTGGAAGAGACAAAAAAATACCTCAAAGAAAACCCCGGATTTTCCTTTGGAATTGCAAATGACGGAGACGCCGACCGATGCGGGGTTCTGCTTGAAGATGGGCGGTACCTGAGCGCACAGTACACAATCCTTCTTCTTAACGATTACTTCGTCAATATGAGGAAAACTAAAGGCCACCTGGTAAAAACCTCCTCTGTTACGGATAAAATTAAACTCTTTGAAACAGTTGACCGCAAGGTAATTGACGTACAGGTGGGCTTTAAGTATATATGCGAAGAGATGACTTGTAACGACATCGCGGTCGGTTGCGAGGAAAGCGGCGGATTTGGATATAAAGGCCATATCCCGGAGCGGGATGGAATCCTCTCGGCCCTGATCATGGCTGAAATGCTCGCTAAATCGGGCTACGGCACCTTGAGCCGGTATTTTGAAAAGAAAAGACTTGAATTCGGCAGCATCTATTACGACAGGATTGACTTCCGCTATGAAAATGAGGACAGGACCGGTATACTGCCGGGACTTTTCTCCCGTCCCCCGAAGAAAATTACCGGATTTTCGGTCCTAAATGCCAAGGAATTCTATTCCAGCAGGGGAATTGTAAACGGCCTCAAATTCACGCTTGAGGGAAATTCAAGATGGCTCCTTTTACGCTCCTCTGAAACCGAACCACTTGTAAGGATCTATGCCGAGGCAAACAGCACTGCCGAGGTTGAAGAAATCCTTAAGGCCGGAATTGGACTGCTGTTTAACAGATGATTCTTCTCCCAGGCAACATTGCCCGGTACATTTTAAGCACTTGCTTTTTCACAGTATAAAGGAAGCGTAAAGGCGAACTCGGTACCCTTGCCCGGCTGGCTTTCCAGGCTGAGCTCGCCCATATTTTTCTCAATGAGCTCTTGACAGAGCACAAGCCCTAAACCCGTACCTTCCTCTCCTGCGGTTCCTTTTGTGGTGTGCTTTGTATCTATCCTGAATATATTAGCCTTTATCTCTTCACTCATTCCGATTCCCGTATCGGATATCTTTACTACGACGTTGGATTCTCTTTTTTCCACCCTCAGGCTGACACTTCCTCCGCACCCGGTAAACTTTATTGCATTTGAGATGAGATTCCTGAAAATCGTCGCAACCATGTTCTGATCGGCATAGACTAATACCTCGGGACTGATCTCGTTCTTCAGGCTTATCTCTTTACTCCTGGCATTCGGCATCTGAAGCTCCACGATCTCATCTGCAATTTCACTCAGATTCGTCCTGGATGGCATATATTCAACTTTTCCCATCTGCAGCCTCGACCACTCGAGCAGGTTATTCAACAGGCCATAGACTTTCTTTGCCGAAGCATAGACTGCCTCGGAGAGCTCCTTCATCTCATCTTTTAAGATCAGGTCATGGCATTCTGCCATGTACTGCGACATTCCAAGCAAACCCGTAAATGGACTCCTCAGATCGTGAGCCAGTATGGAGAAGAATTTATCCTTCCTTGCATTCAGCTCCTTTAAGGCCGTCTCCGACTTCTTGAGGGCATTGTTCTTTACAAGAAGCTCAGAGGTCAGCGCGTAAAGCCTCGTTTTATTCTCTTCGAGTGCCTCGGCATAGGTTTGCAATGCCTGCTCGTACTTCTTTGCTTCAGAAACGTCAATAATGCGGATCATCCTGTGACTTCTCCCGTTAAAGACAAACGAGGTCACAGAAACCGCCCCCCAAAACTCCCTATCCGAGGAGGTCCTGAAGACGAGCTCGCTTTGCCAGACTCCGTCACGCTTGAGCGCATCAACGATCTTTTCAGTCGAAATACTCCCTTCGGAGAAAAACTCATTAAACTGCAGGCCAAGAACTTTCCCGAGCTCTTTCTGCCCATTGACCTCAAAAAGGCTTTCTGCCGCCTTGTTGCAGCTTTCAATAAGGTTTGTCTTTGCATCTATTAAAAAAAGCGCGTCCTTGGATTCATTGAACATCATAGACAAGAAGGCTTCATGTTCGGAAAGCCTTTTTTCGGCTTTCTTCCTCTTTTTTATGTCCTCAAGTATGAGCCAGTAAAATATGCCAAAAACAAGAAGAAACAAGGTCACCATAATAATTAAGGATTCAATATCACGGTCGGAGGCATGCTGCTGCGAAAGAAGCCTTTCATCCATCCGCCTGTCCTCCAGGCTGTCCATCTGGTCAATTATGGTTTTTATGCTGTCAACAATTGTGTGGTTACCCGTTACGGCAATCTGCCTTAAGGCCGTGGAACTTTCAGGCTTGTACCGGGCCTTAATGGAACTGCCGCCCTTATCCGGCTTATTGCCGTTAAGCCTGGAGAGGACATTTAAGAGCTCCTGCCTCCGGGGGTTACTTTTGGTTAGTTCCGAAAAATGGAATATGCTTTTGTTCAGGCTGTCTAATGCCACGTTGTACGACTTCAGGTGGTCGTCATTACCGGTAAGCCTGTATCGCTGGGAATGTATTTCAACCTGATGTATAAAATCGTTTATACTTTCAATTTCCGCCTGTACATTGCAGGAATGCCTTACCCACTGCCCTCTTTCTGAATACTCAATCCTGCTCTTGAATGTCTGGTACGTAAAAAACAGGCACAGGCAAAGTGCAAGGATGTACCATGTTGTAACCTTTCTTTCTACACTGACTTTCATAAAATTCCATTTTATTTATGTTTAAGGGCAGATTAGTCATGTTTACCCTGCCCACAAAAAAGATGATTTCAAATTTTCCTGAGTTATGAGTACATTCCTGCGATTGCCTTCTTATGCTCCTGTTTTTTATGTATGTTTATTTGATTTAAGAATTGCTTTTTTGGGTCCGGAGTGAAAATATGAGCTTCCAAATTTTTCTTCGGGGCCGGGAATAACTCCCGGCCCCATTTATATAAAAGTGGGACATGACCCACGTTAAAGCTTAACCGGTAAAATTAACCGGCTCTTCTTAGAGCTGTCCTGTTTATTGCCTGAGTCCCTCCCTGATTGTTCTCAAGCTTAAACCTGGATATGAGATCCTGCAGGTTGACAGTAAGGCGGTTTAAGTCCTCTGCCGCCCTTGCAATCTGCTCGGTCCCGGCTGCACTCTGCTGTGTAACCGATGATATGCCTTCAATGTTCTTACTGATCTGCTCGGCTGCACTCGACTGCTCCTCGCTTGCTGCTGCAACCTGTAGGACTACGTCCGTTGCCTTCAGGGCACCGCTTAGAATGCCGCTTAATACCTGTGCAACCTCTTCTGTTAAGGACATCCCTTCCTCCACGGCCTGTTTTGCCTCATTCATTGAGTGATCTGCATCCCTGGCTTCGATCTGAATGGCCTTGATCGTCTCGGCTATTTCTTTTGTCGCCTTGGTGGTCCGTTCTGCAAGCTTTCTTACCTCGTCTGCTACAACTGCAAAGCCACGCCCCTGCTCGCCTGCACGGGCAGCCTCAATTGCTGCATTTAAGGCTAAGAGGTTCGTCTGGTCTGCTATGTCGTCAATTACCTGTGTGATCTCACCGATCTGGTCAGTCCTTCCCGAAAGCGTGGCAATGATTTTAGCCGTTTCATCTGCCGAAGAGACAATCTTCTCAATTCCTTTCTTCGTCTCTTCGATTTTCCTTGCCCCCTTTTCAGCCGCGGCACTTGAGGTTCTGGAGACGTCAGCCGCCTCATTGGCGTTCTTAGCCGTTTCATAAACGGTCTTTGTCATTTCTTCAATTGCACTGGCTACTTCTGCTGCCTGCTGGCTCTGCTCCTGGGCCCCTGCTGCCATCTGCTCACTTGAAGAGGAGATTTCGCTTGCAGCGCTGGCCGTGGCCTGTACGGCTTCTGTTACCTGGGAAATGATTGAATAAATTGACTCAGCCACCTCATTGGCATTGTTCTGAAGATTCTTATAGTTACCCTTGTAGTCTCCAGTCATCCTGGCTGTAAGATCACCCTTACCTATTTTATCCATTACGGCTTCATATTCACGTATATTCTTAACAATAATCTTCACGGTATTCTTAAACTCGTCTAGCAAATCTTTATATCCGCCCTGGAACTGCTCTGTATTATCTTTCATAATTATTTCCAGGTCCCCTTCTTCAGCATTTTCTGCAAGCTTTCTGGTCTCGCTCAGCAGCGTCCTTAAGGTATTCGTCACCCTTACGAGGGCTTTACCCAGAATGTCTTTATCCGACTTTATTTCCAGATTTGAACCGGCCTCGCCATTTGCCAGCTTTTCAGCTACAAGAGCCTGCTCTTTAATATTTTCCGCCATTTTTTTGAACGCCCTGGCCAGTTCGCCCAGCTCATCTTTTGTCCGCGTTTTCACTTCAACATGAACGTCACCCAGCGCCAGCTTGTCGGCAGCTTCAGCCAGTTCCCTTACAGGCCGGCCAATCAGTTTCGACAGGAATATGCCAAGCCCTACTGCAGCAAGCATTCCTGCAATCATAAAAATTAGTATTTCTCTTTCGGAATTATCTGCCTCAAGCGCATTTTTCTCAGACCTTTTCTCGCCTCTTACCGAATAAATGTCATCCAGATCCAGTATGGCCTTCTGCACATTGAGCCTGGATGTCTCAAGCTCACCTTTCCAGAGGGACTCGGCTTCCGTGTCATTTCCGGACTGGCACAATCCCATGAATCTGTTAAATAATGCGCCAAACTCATTATAAGTCTTATTAAATTGTTCTACTTTACCGCGTACGTCTTCGGCAATAATATGGTTGCTCAGGTCTGCCTTATTCTTTTCAATATCACCCAGTCTGGCATTTATTGAATTACGCGCCTTATCGTGTTCTTCTGGTGTCTTGGCTAAAATATATTCCAGGGCGTTGGCACGCATTCTTTGGAAGTTTCCTGTTAGGTCGGCTGATATTTTCAGGGGCACAGTATTAAAGTTATAGAGCATTGCGTCACTTTCATTAGCGCTCCTTAGACTTGAGATGCCGATAACCCCAACAAAACCGGCAATTAGAGCAACCAGTATAAAGCATATTTGAAGCTTTACACCTGTTTTCAGATCGTAGAACCATTTCATAAGCTTTTCTCCGTATGATTTGTAATAAAGCTGTATTTATTTAAGCCACAATGGCAGTTTAAGTCTTACCTTAGTGAACATTCCCGGTTCGCTTTCAATACATATCTCTACGCCGTTTCTCTCAGCTATCTTTCTTACAATTGCCAGACCCAGACCGAGTCCGGCTCTGTGCATGCCTTCCCTGCTGTGCTGCAGAAAAGATGAGGCATATTTAATCTGGTCCGGTGTCATTCCTTTACCGGAATCTGTTATGGTAACGATGTGGTAGTCCCCTTCTGAGTAGGAAGTAATTTCAATTGCCGAGCCTGAGTTTGAAAACCGTGTGGAATTTTCCAAGAGTTCAGCAATCATTCTTTCCAGCTGCGAAGAGGGGACTTTAACACTGGCATCTTTTATGTTAGGCATAAAATCTTTCTTCCTTCCGGTCAGTGAGCCGATACGCGCCACACACGTCTCAACGGCTTCTTTCATCGAAGAAGAGCCTTCCTCCTCCTCCTGGCTTCCGTTTTCTTCCAGTTCCACCAGAAGCAGGAACTTTTCAATGAGCCTCAGCATCCAGCTTCCCGAAGAGTTGATCCTTTCACTCATTTCCAGGATTTCCTTAGGGTCCAGCTGTCTGTAGTTTTCCTTTATCATCTGCGAGTAGCCGATGATGGGCACCAGCGGAGTTCTAAGTTCGTGACTTATATTCCGGGTGATGCTGCTCTTAAATTTCTCTATTTTCCTTTCGAGTCTGGCCTTTTTCTTCAGACGGGTCTCTACTGATCTGAGCAGATCTTTGGCTTTGAAGGGTTTTGTGATGTAGTCATCTGCTCCGGCAAGCATTCCTTCCCTGTAGTCCGAGATCTCTGTCTTGGCGGTAAGGAATATAAATGGGATATAATCTTCCCTATCCTCTGCATTGACGCTCCTGAAGAGCTCCATCCCATCCATGCGGGGCATCATGATATCGGAAATAACAAGATCGGGAGTCTCATACTTGATGAGCTCTAATGCGTCCAGACCGTTTTCGGCAGATAAAACCGTATAGCCGCTTTTTTCAAGCAGATTTACAATATTATTCCTGGTGGAAAAGTTATCTTCTACTACAAGAACGTCAGCCATTTTGCTCCTCTACTAAGCAGAAAGAAACTAAAATTGATAACGTGAAGTTAGAAGATTTTTCCCATCCTGCATTCTGAAATGTAGTAACCGGAAGAAAAACGCAATAAGTGGCTAAAATATGAAATAAGTGGCGGAATCTTATGGTAACTGAAAGGATAGAGGGAATGCCTCATCCTTTCATTTTAAGGTGTTCCTTTACCTTAGGGGCAAATCTTTTGCTTACCTCAAGGGGCTCAGCTACGTTTTGCATGTGAATCCTCAGTGAACTGTTGAACCATTTTTCAACCCGTTCCATATACTCAAGATTAATTATTGTGGAGTGATGTATCCTCAGGAACTGCTCTTTGGGGAGTAACTCTTCCCATTCCTTCAACTGCCTCCTGATAAGCGGCTTTTTACCCTCTTTTGTGTGTATATATGTATATCCGTCATTGGCACTGATATAAACAATTGAAGAGACTTTTATGATTTCAGGAGGATTGCCTGCAACAATCACGGAATTGCTCTTCAGCTTGGAATCACCCGACTCCTTCTGAAGTTTTTCCATCTGCCCCCTTATTATAAGCTCTCTTTTTTCAAGCCTTGTCTTAATTGCACTGAGCAGGTCATTTGCCTTGAAGGGCTTTACCAGGTAATCGTCCGCCCCAAGATCCATCCCCAGCCTCAGGTCCGTCATTTCCGCCTTGGCAGTCAGAAAAATGAAGGGAATCGATGACGTCTTTTCAATAGAGTGCAGATGTTTCAGGACCTCATAGCCATTTATTCCAGGCATCATAATATCGCAAACTATTACCTCCGGCAGTGTCTCCAATGCAAGACGGATTCCCTCGCTCCCATTTTGAGCAGCAGTTACCTCATAGCCGGCTTTTTCAAGCAGCCTCTTTATAGTCTGACATACTGTCTGATGGTCCTCAATGACCAGAATCTTTCCCATTTCTAAAAAAAAACCTCTCCCCGCCCGGAGCTTTATAAATAAATTTCCGGCACAAAGATAAACAAATTATTTAAAAAGATTAATATCTTATTATTATGAATTATCATTTATTTTTTACTTGCATTCACTAAAATACGTTTATTTGGAAAATTTTTCATTTTCCGCATGAACAGTTCACGCCTTTCAGCCTTCATCCGGCAGGCTGACCATGAATTTTGTGCCTGCGCCGGGATAGCTTTCAAAGGAAATGCTTCCCTTGTGCAGCTCGACACAGCTTTTTACAATTGAAAGCCCCAGCCCTGAACCCGGTATATTGGATACATTGTCCGCTCTGAAGAAAGGCTCAAAAAGATGCGGCTGATCCTCGAAGGGAATTCCTATTCCGCTGTCCTCGACCTCGAAATTGACGTAGCCTTCACTGGAAGTAATGTTGAAGCAGACTGTTGCCCCCTCGCTCGAGTACTTTATGGCGTTGGAAAGGAGGTTCATTAGTATATGCCTTATGAGCTTCTTATCCATGCACACATTCTTGGCTTCAAATCCATACCGCAGTTCAATTCTGCATTTTGTTCCGTCCATCATGGTTTTCAGGATTTCCCTGCAGAATGAGATCAGCTCGAAACCGGCAGGGTCATATTCCATGCGCCCGCTTTCGGAACGGTTGATTAGAAGGACGTCATCGAGGAGTGAAGTAAGGTAATCAACAGAATTCTTAATGTTATCCATATACTCCGCCTTTTCCTCCTGCTCCATGTCCACCCCAAACAGCTCCAGTAGTTCGGCTGAAGAAAGTATTGCCGTAAGAGGAGTCCTGTACTCATGCGAGACCATTGAGACAAATTTGGATTTGAGCCTGTTCAGCTCCTTTTCTTTCATGAGCGCGTTATTTATCTCCTGCTCCAGCTCTTTTCTTTTGGTTTCGTCGCGTATGCTGGAAATAATATATTTCTCTCCCTTTTCATCCTTATAAAGCGTCTCGTTTGCCACCACAAAACGCTTCTGTCCATCCCTGTCTACAATATCCACTTCAAAATTCTCTATCCTTCCCTTACTGAATACCTCATTATCCTTTTCATAAAAACGTTCCGCCAGCTCTTTAGGAACGAAGTCAAAATCTGTTCTACCCATCATCTGCTCCCTTGCAAAGCCTGTCAGGTTGCAGTAAGCTTCATTGACCAGCGTATACCTGTAGCTGCTGTCCTTGACAAAAAGCGGATCGCCGGCGTTGTCGATAATTGCATTTAGGAAGTTGCGCGAGTTTCTGAGTGCCTCCTGAAGCGCCAGCTGCTGCGTAAAATCCCTTGAGTTAATGACAATTCCCTTAATAGCAGGGTTATCAAGCTGATCCGTAAAAATGCTTTCCAGGTATTTGTACGCCCCGTCCTTGTGCTTTATTCTTATATACTGCGGAGTGGAACTGGATATTTTTTTTGACAGGAGTGTTTTCGTAATGCCCGTTATTTTCGGCGCATCATCCGGGTGAACATATTCCATAAGTGAAATGCCGGTCCTCTCCGAGGCTTTGTATCCCAGGATTCTCTCTATGGCTTCACTGGTGTACATGAGTATTCCTTTATCATCAATGACCGAAATCATATCCGCCGAATGCTCTACCAAAAGGCGGAATCTCTCCTCGTTTTCAAGAAGGGCATACGTCTTTTGTTTGCGCATAAAGGCACCGGAATAAATCCCGCTGATAATTTTGAGCATTGAAGCCGCATCTTCCGGAAACTCCTTTGCAGTCCCGGAACCAAATCCTAAGAATCCGATAAGATCATTGTTGAAGACTACAGGAAATATTACTATCGACTTTATTCCCCTTCTCAAAAGAAATTCATTCTCCATTGACTTGCCGGAAAAAAAAGCCTCAACGTCGGGAACGACTGCCTTTTCCAGATTTAATAGTTTATCCTTAAAGGAAAGCCATATGTCAGCCTCCAGCCGATTAAGCCTGTCACAGTTACCGCTAAGGCTGCGGCTTCTCCATTCATATATGTTTTCAGCTCCGCCGGATTCCGGATCATCCATAAAGATAAATCCTAAGTCCATTTCCAGGAATTCGCCTATCATTTTCAATGAGGAATCAAAAGCCTCATCAATTTTTTCAAAAGGCTCTTGCTTAAACATGTTGGAAACCGTATATATCAGGTGTTCGTTCTTATAGCTCCTGCTTAAGAGATATTCTGCTTTCTTGTGCTCGGTTATGTCCTCATATGTGAACAGACGGGCCAGGCATTCGTCATTTTTTCCCATGATCGGAGAGGTAAAGCGCCTGATAACACGCCCATCCTTGAATGTGATTTCTATCGTCGCGGTATCAAGGCTGTATAAATCCAGCGAAGGACTGAAATGTTCCTGATAAAACTCTATATCCTTAATATTTCTCTGACAAATGCTCAGGAATTCCGAACTTTTTATCCCCCTGGCGGCAACTTTCTTCTCATATTCCACGACATCCCAGATATCGAAGAACCTTTTATTGCAGAAAAACACTTCGTCAGTCCTGCTGTTTATTGCCAAAATGCCCAGGGGCGAGGAATTACTCATCGTCTTCAGGAAATTTTCATTCCATAAAGCCCTGTCTTCAGCTTTTTTCCGCTCTTCAATTTCAAATAAAAGAGCCTTGCGCTCCTCGGCCAGCATTATGGATGATTTCTTCTCCCTGTCGTAAAGGCCCCTTACCCATCCGGCTGCACTTCCAAGCACAAATGACATTGCAACTGTCAGAATTCCCCATGCCGTGTCATCACGGTGAATATGAAAAATTATCAGGAAAAATATGCTGCTCAAAACAATGAACATCCCGGCAAGTAAGCCCCGTTTTGTACCCCAGAACCAGCAGCTGGCTACAACGGGAATAATTACGAGCGGAATCGGATGCACATCCAGTAACCTGTGCATTACGACGAAGAATACCCAGTAAAATAATACCCCTGCCAGAATAATAAATACCTGGCCCAACGGGAAAGCATGCCTGAAAACGTTTTTCATTTTTAGAGTAAGATTTATTCCACAACTGAATTTTTAGAAATGTAGATACGGACAAATTCAACTTTTACACAAGACCGGTCGAATTTGTCCGGAGCCCTGAACTATCGGTTTCACCTTTTTCATTTTCTGCCCTATCCAATTATCGGATAAAAGTGAAAAAATTTCAGGATATTGATTATTTACGTGGAAATTGCTTTAATGCAGTAAAGACAGCCTTAACTAACATTTTGAACATTACGTCTGAAAGCGGGGGTTAAAATGATTGCACCTATCGTCATCATAATCATCAGTGCTTTATTCGGACTTCATATCCTGACTAATATTCTCCAGAACAAGATCACTCCCAAAGTGTCGGTTGCAATTCATGGGGTTCTTAACGCAATAGCCTTGATTTTAGTCATCATAGGGGCTGCACGACTCGGCAGCAGCCTTCTTACCGCAAGCATGATAGTCCTGATAATTGCGGCTCTGGGAGGCTTTTATCTGCTTTCAATCGATATAGGGAAAAAGCAGATCCCGCCCAGAAACTTTGCAATCGTGCACCCGATTATTGGAGTAATTGGCCTAATCCTCCTGATAATCTATGTGGCCGGAATGTAAAACAGTGCCTTAAAGAATAAGTACTGTAACTATTTACCAACCCACCTTAATAATTGCCTCAGGCTCATCATCTTAAAGCCCGGGGCTCTTGTATTATTCCCCTGTGCGCAGAATCATTTGAATTATAGTTTAATTACCCTATATTACTCCCCATATCGCACTTATAAGAGCAGTGTTCCTTTACCGGCAATGTTCACGGCTAAATTTAATATAAATTAAGGGCTGAACATGATGCGGTTATACAATACTGATTCAAAAGGCAATGCTTTCCTTCCGGATGTTATAGATGCGGTCTGGAAGAAAGCCAGAACTGTCCCGGGAACAGATCCGGAACAGGTACGCAAGGACCCCTGCGGAGCGTGGATTGAAAGAAAGAATTTTGGCAAAACAACACACATGGGCACAGGCTGGGAAATTGACCATATTTTTCCTGTTGAACGCGGCGGGACAGATAAACTCAATAACCTCCAGGCCCTCCAGTGGGAAAACAACCGCCAGAAAGGCAACAGCTTTGTCCTTAAATGCTACGTTTCATATCAGCATCAGGTTTTCCCTATTGCAAAAAAAACAGAAAAAGTAATAGCTCTGATCCTGGCTTTTGTTTTAAGCTCAATCTAGGAGACTGACTTAAAAACCCCCTCCTGGGCAAAAAAAACTGTTCATAATCCATTTCTGAAAAGTCAGCTTCAATTTAGGAAAGCACCCCATTCCTGTTGGACCGGGCTTTTTCCGGCCCGCAAAAACAGCATCCGGATCCAATTCATTTACCCTTATTTCTAAAACATCATTGCCGAATAATTTTTATACGGAAAGAAATTTAATTTTGTGCGCCCCGTCATTTCCTTTTTCTTTATTATGCTTAATGCTTTATAACTTATTGACATTAGCTTTATTTATTCTTAACATAAGACAGCGATTGTAAAAACAATATTAACAATCCAGATGAAACTCTACACAAGACTTCTTAACGGCTTCCTTAAACTCCTTCTTCAGTCTGGCAGCAGCTTTAATTACCGGGTGAGCAAAGAGATCGATTTACCGGGCTCTTCCCCGGGGCTTTCCAGGTTTTCACAGAAGCAGCAGCTTTATAATGAAATCAGGAGCTGGGTTTTCTCCGCTATTGCTCTAAGAAGCGAGGATGTTGCAAAGACTGCCTTCAGGCTTTACCGCCGCTCGGCTAAAAACGGACGCACAGTAACCGAAGAAGTGCCCGACCATCCTTTCGTTCACCTTTTTTATGATCCGGGCTATGACCTTTCCTGGTATGAACTTATGCTTCTGACCGTACAGAATATGGATGCCACGGGTGATATGTACTGGCTGCTTGAGCGCAACAGAATGAACGTAATTTCACGTCTGCACCCCATTCTGCCCGAATACCTGAAAATCATTCCCGGAGAAAATGACCTCATTAAATCTTATGTCTATAAATCCGGTCAACAAAGAATTGATATTGCAAAGGAAGACATAATTCATTTTAAGCACCAGAAGGCGGGAGATCTTTTCTACGGACAAAGCATAATTCTGGCAATAGCAGACATCATTAACGTTAATAACCTCGAGTTGGCTTTCCAGGTGGAAAGCTTTAACCAGCCTGTTCCCCCCGTCTCCCTTGAAACGGATAAGGACCTGGGACTTGAGCTTGCGCGCGAGCTTCAGGAACAGTTCCGTGCAAAATATGGCGGCCTGCGCAGGACGTCTTCCGTACCAGTGCTGGATAACGGACTGAAGCTTAACATTCACAAAACTTCCGCCAGGGAGCTGGACTTTTCAGCCTCAAGGAAAAATGTGCGCGATGAAATCCTCGGGGCATTCCGCGTGCCTGCAAGCAAACTGGGAATTGTAGCCGACGTAAACCGTGCAAATGCAGAAGCCGCAAATTTCACTTACCTCAGCAATGCAATAGAACCCCTGTGCAGGTATTTTTCAATTAAATTTACACAGCTGGTGCAAAGAGAATTCGGTGAATTTTTTTTTGTAATGCATGATGACGTCGTGCCGCGCGATTTGGAATTAAGGCTGAAATATTATGAGAACGGCCGCAAGTACGGCTGGCTCAGTTCAGATGAGATAAGGCAGGAGGAAGGCTACGGAATCTGATCCTTCGGTCTCCAAAGCTCTTCCTTTTTCCTCCTCCTTACTCCATACTCTATACTACTTACTACATACTCCTTACTAATTACTACTTACTAATTACTTCATGCTTCCCAAAAACAATTGACTCGCAAAAAGGAGAACATATGGAAAAGATGAAACAGGTGCTGGTCTCGGAGATGCGGGCTTCTGAGAATAAAACGCTTCAATGCTATATCGTCACGGCCGGCATAAACCGCGGAGGACGAAGGATTGATCCTGAAGGAGGAAGATTCGAGGATTATTTTAAGAGCCCTGTAGTACTCGCCTTTCACGATGATACAAAGATTATCGCCCGCTGTGTGGAGCTCAGCGTCGAATCCGGCGGCATTCTTGCTACTTTTGAGTTTAACCATACTCAGCTTGCAGGCGACATCTTCAGGCTCTACCAGGAGGGCTTTCTTACGAGCTGGTCAATCGGCTTTCTGCCCCTGGAAATGAAAACCGATAAGGAAGGAGGTAAGGAAATCCTTCACATTACAAGCTGGATTCTCCTGGAAGTTTCCGCCGTAAGCGTTCCCATGGATGCTGATGCAATAACGGTTGCAGTCGGACAGGGGCTCATTCAAGATGAACTCCTCATCCAGAGCCTTAACGGAAAAGCCGAGGACGATTTTGAGAGACTCAAACACGAAATACCTCTGTTTGCAGCTGAATATGCAAAAAGACTAAAGGGCATCTGAAATTTTGCGCGTCTCTTATTGGCCCATTCTAAAAAAAATCCAGACTTTCCCCTTTGCCGGAAATCAATTCCTTATAAACTACTTTATTTCAGGAAACATATTTCCCGAATATTTAAATCATCATGAATAATTCATTTTTTCTCACCCCTAAAACAATCCCGCTGGAGGTTTCTATGGAAAACGGTGTAATTCAGCTCACAAAAGAAGAATTCCTCGCTCTGCAGACTCAGGCTGTCGATGCCGCCGTAAAGGCGCTTGGAATGGATAAGATTGACGCCAGGTATAAAATTAATCCTCAGCAGGAAGAGCAGGAACAGCTAAAAACCGGCAAGAAAGAGCGCTTCCTGCAGCTTTTATGCTATATGCACAATAAGCAGTATGAGCCGATACTTCAACAGGCCTTATCCGATGGGGTGGCTTCCGACGGCGGCTACCTGGTGCCCGAAGAAGTGGCTTCTGATATTCTGCACTTTGTAAATGATTACGGCGTTCTTCGCCGCTATGGGTCTTATTTCGACATGAGCCGCGTTAAATCCGACAGCCTTCATATTCCAAGACTCCTCTCCGATATATCTGTCAGCTGGATTAACGAGAAAGGCGTAATTGCTTCTAGCGAACCGTCGTTTGAGGATGTTAACCTGATTCTCAAAAAAGTAGCCGCTATTTCAACCGTTACAGAAGAGCTGCTAAGTGACTGCCTTATAGTGCTTTACGACTTTCTCATGGAACGCTATGGAGAGCGTATTGCATTCGCCGAGGATCAACAGGGCTTTGCGGGTTCGGGCGCTCCGTTTACGGGACTGCTCCATGCTTCTGGAGTAAACGCTGTAACACTTAAGGGAGCTAGCATTTCAAGCCTGGGATATGACGACCTGGTTGACATGCAGAGCTGCCTGTCGACGGCAAAACTGAGGGGCTCTCGCTGGTTCGCTCACCCGAGTATTTTTGGAGAAATCAGGAAAATTAAGGATTCTGCAGGCAACCCCATTCTGCTTAAACCCGGTAATGGTCCCATCGAGGAACTGATGGGATACCCGGTCGAAAAAGTGGATGCCATGCCGGCAAAATCCGCCGTGGCGGCAAATACACCGTTTTTGGCTTTCGGAAACGCAAGAAATATCGGACTTGCAGGCAAGGGCGAAATTGCCTTTAAGATATCCGACAGCGCCGTAATTAACAGCGAAAGCATGTTCGAACGGGCTGAACAGGCGCTCAGGGCTATGGAACGCGTCGGCATCGCCGTCCTCCTGCCGGGCGGATTTGCAGTAGCCAAAACCTCTGCTGCATAGAAATAATCTTAATTTGAAACGTATATTTTTCAGGATTCAGGTCTTCTTTGGGAGAGCTTTAATGAACAGTAACCAGATAATTTCACTTTCAGAATTGAAAGAATACCTCGCCTAGAATAAGGCCGACATTTCCCGGGATTCTTTCTTTGACTTCCTTATTGATGCCACCAGCCAGATGATGGAGGATTACTGCAACACGAAGCTTAAGGAATGCAGCGTCAGCGAGGTCCTCTCAGGCGACGGATCACACCTCCTTATTCTAAGCAACAGGCACGTTACTTCACTGACGTCTTTGAAAATCCGGGATGGCACCGAATTCAAAGACTGCTTTGCCTCGCCTGAGGAAATGAACCGGGTGGTGCTCTACAGGGGTAAATTTCTTTACAGGTGCCGCGGCCTTTTTGAAGATGGTATCTTGAACTACCGGGTCTCATACGTCTGCGGATATCAGGATATTCCAGCCGACCTCAAGATGGTTGCCTGCGAAATGTGCGCACTTATCTACCAGAATTCCCCTCACGGGGAAGGACGCCTGGGACTTTTAGCAAACCACACCGGCAGTGTGAGAATGTTCGTCCTGGATGAGCTTCCAAGACACAGGGCAATTTTGCTGAAGTACATGAACGTAAAGGTGTAGCTTTCCTCTAAAACATTAGAAGCCCTGGTTAGCTCCCGATCGCTTCCACAGGATATGTCTTCCCTTAGGCCAATAGAGGCGAATTACAGGCATACTTCTTATCCTTAAATTTCTTTATCTGCTTTATTTTTTAATTAGTTATAAACTTTACTTAATATTATGGTTTAATATGCAACCGGTAAGAAATTTCTGCATGGTTGAAGTCAAATCGGGCTACGATGAGCTCTGTACAACCATTGAACTCATGGATGGCGAGGCGGCAAAGCTGCCGGACCCCAAGGCCGAGGGATACTATAACCTGGTATGGTTCAACTACACAGATTATAAAAATCCATCCGACGACCCCCACAGGGAGATTGTCAGAGTTACGGCACTTGAAGGCAGTCTGCTGAAACTCAGGCGCGGGGAGGAAGGCATAGTCGCCAGCACGAAAAACGCACCCGGGAGAATCTATAAGTTAATCCTCTCCTTTACTAAAGCCGCCTACGAGGAGCTTGTAAACGGCAGGCATGGAATTATAACGGGAAATACTTTCGGAAACGAGCGCGGTGATGATGCAACCGACTTCCAGTTCCTCCGTGAAAGCAGCACACAGGTAGCCTCGGGTGAAG
Source organism: Ignavibacteria bacterium (assembly GCA_025612245.1). Classification (GTDB taxonomy): domain Bacteria; phylum Bacteroidota; class Ignavibacteria; order Ignavibacteriales; family SURF-24; genus JAAXKN01. The sequence continues at coordinate 1,762 of JAAXKQ010000019.1, read as the reverse complement.
CCAGCTTTATTGCCTCGGGATCGAATAATACCGCGAGCGGCTTCTGCTCCTTTGCCTCCGGAAGCGGTAACACCGCCTCGGGCCTGGGTTCTCATTCTGAAGGCCGCTCTAATACCTCCTCCGGTATGTCCTCCCATTCGGAAGGATATTTTACCTCCGCTTCCGGCCTAAGCTCCCACGCCGAGGGCCAGTCCTGCCAGGCCCCGGGAAGCTCCTCGCATGCCGAGGGGTTCCAGACTATCTCCCAGGGAAACTACTCTCATGCCGAGGGGACTCATACCTCGGCACTGGGCCCCTACTCGCATACTGAAGGACTGGGGGCAACGGCAAGGCTTAAAGGTGAACATGCCTTCGCTTCAGGTTATATTACCGATTATGGCGACGCGCAGCTCTCGCGCCTGAGCCTTTGCGGATTTACTCAGGACGGAATTCCATCTGAAATATTTATCTCCCCTCCCTCGGATAGAATCGTTCTTGAGGACAACCTGGCCGCGGGCTTTTGCGCCAGAATTACCGCCCATACTTCGGGAAACCTGGCAGACGCCGCATTTTTTGAAATAAAAGGACTTATTACCCGCGGCGCGGGAGCCTCATCGGTACAGCTTTTTACGTGCCTGAAAACCGTAATTCATAAAGCTTCTTCCTCATGGGATGCAAATTTTGCCGCCGATACTGTAAATGGCGCTCTCATTCTGAGGGTTACCGGAGAAACCGCGAAAACGGTCAGATGGGTCTCTGTGGTGGAAATGTACAAAATCAGATAACCAGGCAAAAACGATAAGCATAATGCGAGCAGAATAAAATATGTTTGGCAATTCTACATACGGACTTGTTCCCTTTTGCCTTGCAGGAAACAGGCAGAGCGATCAGGGGGATATAAATTACCGATACCTGATTCTCATGGCTCTAAGGCAGAACCTGGAAGCCATAACCCTGGCCAACGGCTTTAAGGTAGACATTAAGCGCGTCGTATTCGGCAGTCCTGAATATCAGCTTCAAAGCGGCGAAATCCTTCTCTACGGCATGCGCGACGTTGCCGTACTGAACTACCGGGGCGAATCGGTTGACCTGAACAGCACTCTGTTCCGCTCATCTGCAAAAATCCGGAATATTTACCTCAGGCTCAGGCTGCTCGTAAAGTTTGATCTTTGCAGTGAGATAACTGACCAGATGGTTGCATTAAGGGAAAGCTACACTGACGGCCTGATCAAGGGCCTTTACGGCCTGCATGCACCGGCAAGACAGCTTTTTACACTTCTCGTAGACGGAATTTCAAATGATTCCGGACTCGTTGCCTTCGACATCCTGCAGAATAAGGAATACTGCTTTAGCGGCAACCTTGAGCTGGAGACGGAAATTTTATTGCAGTACAAGGAAAAATTCTGCTAAAAACCCGGCTTTAATTGCGCAAAAACGAGGTAAATAATGTATAACGTACTGATCTCTGTAGCGGCATCATTGATTATTGCCGTCGTATTGGGCGTTTTTACCGCACTAAGAAGAGGAATCTTAAAACTGCTCCGCCGCTTGGAGCTTCTGACACACAAAATTAACGCGCTGGTTTATGCAATTTCAAAGGATTCCAATAACGGCATTATGCTTTATTATAGAGAATACCTGGAAAGAACAATTAAGGAGGATGAGTTTGTAGGAAAGGAAATTTAAGAATTCCTCTTCTTAATCTTGTCAAGAAAAGGGCTGCCATCTTAGGCAGCCCTTTTCTTTATAGATGGAGTATTTTTTTAAGTCTACAGACTTACTT
>JAAXKQ010000018.1:88848-120577 GCA_025612245.1 Ignavibacteria bacterium | reverse complement strand
TACGCGGTAGCGGGTTTGTGCATGTGTATATATGGGTAGATTGCGGGGGTAGTGCGCGTGCATATATGCGCAGATTGCGGATGATGCTTCCACCTCAATTTATTCCATTCGACATTTCTTCGACAAACATGCTACCGCTAAAGCGGTAGGGAAGATATTTTGGGAACCATTTCTCCAAACATGATGCCGCTAAGAGCAGGAGGGAACGTGTATAATTTCTCAGATTGCGGAGGATGTTTTCAGGTTGGGTTCTTTCATTTATTATTCCTATATGAGGATACTCCGGAGCTTTTGGGGGGATTTGTTACTACCCGGGGCTACAGACAAAAGCGGCCGCGGGGCGGGCTTAGTTAGTGTGTTATTGCAGATGGTCAGTTTCCTGGGGCTGAATGGGGGATTGGGGGTAATTGGGGCGTGAACAACGGGAGCTTCTTTAAATAATGCGGCGGCGGTGGGGACGGTTTGGAGGAGTGATGTGGAATTATGGGAAGCGGATAAATTTCATGGAATTGCAGGCACACTTTTGATGTGAATATTATTATTTTAGCTTATCTGAAAATTATTGTTGTTCCTACATTGTAATAAAGGATAAATCTAAATGAAAAATAGTATTGCTGCATGCGCTGCATTGGGGTCTTTAATGCTCTTTTTATCCGGTTGTTCATCTGCCGGAAAGATTACAACTCCCGGCAGCGTATCTGAAAACAGGGTGCTGCTTTCGAACGGGTGGTATCTTTCGCCTGCAGGAAAGCAGGTTGATATAGGCGACCTGCCTCTTAATATTGCCATTAGTCCCGATGAAAGGTATGCCATTACCACAAATAACGGGCAGAGCAAGCCAACATTGAATGTAGTGGATCTTAAGAAGGGGGAGACCGTTCAGACTGTTCATGCACAGAATCTCTGGGTTGGAATAAAGTTTTTTGATGGTGGCAAAAAGCTTGCCGTTTCAGGCGGTACCAGCGGGAGAATAACAATTTACAGTTTTAAGGATGGCGTTCTTACAGAAAGCGATTCAATAGTAATTGCGCAGAAATGGCCGAAAGAAAAGGTATGGCTTGCAGGGCTTGATATTGATGAAGCAGAAGGACGCATGTATGTGGCGGACCGTTTTGGAGAGGCTTTTTATGTGGTTGATATGAAGACCAAAAGCGTTATTTCCAAGACAGATCTTCCCTCAAAGCCTTATACGTGTCTTGTTTCGCGGAATGGTAATTACGTTTATATTTCACTCTGGGGAGGTTCGGCCGTTGCATTGCTGGACAAGAATACCTTAAAGATTGAGAAAACCATTCCCGCAGGCAATCATCCCAACGACATTGTGGAGTCGCCTGACGGTAATTATTTATATATATCCAATGCCAATGATAATACGGTTTCAATTATTGACGTTAAAAAGGGTAAGGAAATTGAAAAGATCAATGCGGCCTTGAGTCCCGATGCGCCTCCGGGAAGCACACCGAACGGTGTTGCATTAAGTGGTGACGGCAAAAGGCTTTACATTGCGAATGCGGATAATAATTCACTGGCGCTGACAGACGTTTCAAAGCCGGGTGAGTCGCGTTCGCTCGGGTTCATTCCTACGGGGTGGTATCCCACGTCGGTAAAGGTTTTATCGGACAACACGATAATAGTTGCAAACGGCAAGGGAAGCCGTTCAATGGCAAATCCCAAAGGTCCGAACCCATATGCAAGGTCGGAAGGGGAACAGTACATTGGGACACTACTCAAGGGAACGCTTTCCATCATAGAAGCTCCCGAGCCTGAAGACATGAAGGAATATTCGCAGGCCGTATACCGGAACTCGCCTTTTACCAACCGTCCAGATTATCAAAAAGAAGCACTACAGGACAGTCCCATTCCGTTAAAAGACGGGCTGAAGTCGGGAAAGATCAAGCATGTATTCTATATAGTTAAGGAAAACAGGACATACGACCAGGTTTTTGGTGACATGAAGGAAGGCAACGGCGATGAGAGCCTTTGTTTATTTCCTGAAAAAGTGACTCCAAACCTGCATGCGCTTGCCCGTCAGTTTGTTTTATTGGATAATTTTTATGCGGATGCGGAGGTTAGTGCCGACGGGCACAACTGGACGATGGGGGCGTATGCGACTGATTACGTGGAAAAATCGTGGCCCAATTATTACGGCGGCCGCGGCGGGCAGTATGAGTTTGAAGGGGGGTATCCGGTAGCGTATCCAAGGAACGGTTATTTCTGGGATAACTGCATGAGGAATAATGTAACTTACAGAAGCTACGGCGAGTTTGCGCATAACGGTAAGACCGATCAGGATTCATCCAAGGCAGCCATTAAATCGCTTGAAGGTCACGTGGCTCCATATTACTGGGGATGGGACCTGGGATATTCGGATCTGGAGCGCGTTAAGCACTGGATGCAGGAATTTGACGAATACGAGAAAAACGGAGGTCTGCCTGAGTTTCAGGTTTTAAGGCTTCCTAACGACCACACCTGGGGGACCTCCACGGGAAGGCTTACTCCTTCTGCTTATGCGGCGCAGAACGACGTTGCATTGGGGATGCTGGTTGAAAGAATAACGCGCAGCAAATACTGGAATGAAAGCGCAATATTTATAATTGAGGACGACGCGCAGAACGGTCCCGACCACGTTGACGCGCACAGGACGGAGGCACTGGTTGTAAGTCCCTATACAAAGCATAAATTTGTTGATCACGACATGTATTCAACGAGCTCAATGATAAGGACGATGGAGCTGGTGCTGGGTCTTCCGCCGATGTCGCAGTACGATGCTTCGGCAAGGCCGATGTACAACTCCTTTAGTTCTGAAGCCGATCTTACGCCATACGTTGCAAAGAAAGCGAACGTTGACCTTAACGAGAAAAACAGGAAAGGTGCATTCGGGCAGATAAAGAGCGACAATATGGATTTCAGCAAGGAAGATGCGATTAATGACAACGATTTGAACGAGGTAATCTGGAAGTCGGTAAAAGGTGAGCTTTCGGAGATGCCTGCACCTGTAAGGAGCGCGTTTATCAGCTACAGGGCAGATGAAGCTGAAGATGATGATGATGACTGAGTTAATGCAAAATTAACATATTATATACAGAAAAGCCCCGGACGCCGTTTAAGGAACCGGGGTTTTATATTTCAGGAGTAATTTGAATTTCCGCCGGGGAATTTATTATAAAGCCCTGCATGATTTACGTGGGAATTTTGCTCAGCCTGTTGATTTCCTCGATGATGTCCTCAATTTCCTGGTCCGAAAAGCCTTTTCTTTTTGCAACGGTCTCAAGAGAGCCCGAATCGGTTTCAATGCAGCCCAGGCCACAGAGTCCCTTTTTCATCAGGTAAGGAAGGGAAGAAGGTATCATTCTCAGTATTTCAACTATTAAATAGTTTTTATCTACCCTTGGCATAAATATCTTTCTAATGGATGCTAAGTTTTCAGATATTAGCGATCAGGTCCACAGCCGGATTTTCGGCTATCTGCGCTTTTTAGGAATAGAATAGTACGGCGTTTATCCTTTTTCAGGATTTGACGGAAAATAAAACCTGAGAGCCGTACTTTTGCGGTTCTCAGGTTTTATTTACTGCAATTTACTTTGTTTCACTCTGGTTTTGTGAAGATTGCTTCAATGACTGGAACACCTTCTCTTTTACGCTGCTCCACCATTGTCCTTTGACCTGCTCATACCTGGAGGTCTGCACGTCATTATCGAATACTTTCTTTATATCCTTATCTGCGCTCTTGTCGGCGTCTTTATAGTCCGACATGAGGTCGGGACTGGCACCCACGTAGTATTTCTCCACATCAGTTCCAAGAATACCGCCCATATTGACGTTAGCAGTATTGTCGGTGCTGCTGCTTCCGGTAACATCCTGGTTTTGGGCTTCATTAGGGTGTTTTTCAAAGTACTTTGCCCTGGCCTCGGCAACGTCGTTGCGGTAATTCTTCAGTATCTCTGTTATTTCGACGGATTTATCGGTCGAGACGCCTGTCTGGTTAACCAGTTCATTAGCGAGTCTGGCGGCTTCTGTATTGAAAGACAGATCCTGCGACCTGGGTGATGAAGACGACTGGGACTGAGAAGACATAGAAGAATCCGAGCCAGTTGTAGAAGGCGAAGGCGTCTGCATCATCGTGCTATCCTGAGCGTAGAGAGCAATGCTCACAAAAAAGAACATTACAACGAACCACCAGAACTTAGAGATACGATTATTTATATTTCTCATTTTATTTTTCTCCTTTATTGGTTTTTGGATTAAAGATTATTAATAAATCCAAATTACATACTATAAAGCTTCTGACACGTCAGTCGGCGATACTAGCCGTATAACAATCAGGGTATGGATTTTAATGATTATGGTCAAGTCAATTAGGCTGCTATGGTTCAGGGCTCTCCGGAGGGGGGCGGGGTGAAGTTCAGTTAAAATGAAAAAACCTCATGTACAGATGAGGTTTTTGAAATTTTTTTTATTAGTGGGCGGATATTACTGTGCCGGGGTTTCCTTCTTTGCCATCTGGGGTTTGCCGAATAAGATGTTCTGGAGCTGGGAGGTAATTCCATAGATATCGGACTTATCGGAGTTACAAAGAAGTATGATTACCGTGTGTTTATCGAGGTATCTTGTAATAATATTTAGAAAGCCGTACATATTGCCCACGTGGGAAGTCACGCGAGAAGAAGTGCCGTCGGGAAGCGTCAGTTTTTTGCATTCCCAGCCATAACCGTATCCGCCAAGGTTTGGGGTAAACATCAGGTCTCTTGATTTATAGGAGAGGAGCTTATTTGAATACAAGGCTCTATCCCAGAGGTAAAGGTCCCTGACGGTTGAAATTATGTCGCCTGTAGCGAGAGCAGTGGACATATTGCGGTATGTGGCGTTCTGAAAGCCGGCATCGGTTTTTTCGTAGCCGCTGGCCCTGTTTTTCTCGATTCTTCTCTGGTTATCGACGGCTGTATTTTTCATGCCTAGCCTGTCGAAGATTCTTTTTTTGACGAGGTCCTCGTAGGATTCACCCGTTACCTTTTCCAGGATTACGCCGAGCAGGTAATAGTTGAAGCTGGAGTAGTTGTACTTAGTGCCCGGTTCAAAGAGCAGGGGGCGATCCCAGAATAGCTTAATAAAATCCGTATGATTATAAGGAATAAAGCTATAGTACTGGAAGAAGTGCGGGACAAAATCGTAATGGCCGATGCCGGAGGAGTGAGAAAGCAGGTTGTGGATTGAGATTTTGCTTCCATTCTTCGAGGGGTAGTCGGGGATATAGCTTGTAACCCTGGCGTTCAGTTTAACTTTTCCTTTTTCCACTTCCTGCATTACAAGGAGGGAAGTAAAGGATTTAGTAAGGGATGCGATCCTGAATTTTGTGTCGGGTGTATTAGGAACGCCGAGCTCTATGTTGGCATAGCCGAAGCCCTTTTCATATATAATTCCGGAATCATCACCTATAAGGACAGAGCCCTGTAATTTTCCGGAGTTATAATATTCCGAGAGTAATTTGTCAATTTCCTGTGTTCTGCTGTTCTGAGCAAAGGCGGGAGTTTGGAATAACTGTAAAGATAAAAATGCAAAAATGAACTGAAGCAGCTGTAAGCGTAAATATTTCAAAGGGATCATGTTTCCAGTTGGATTTTGATAAGAATAAAATCAATAAATATGCTGCCGAAGTTATTAAAATATTTGGTTCTTTTCCATGGAAATAATAGGAAGGGAGAGTGGCCGGGCAGATTTATAGTGTAAATGCCAGGCAGGAGTTCGGCTAAGTGCATTCATTAAGGCGGGTTATGGGGAAAACAAAATGGGTGGACAAAAAATCTTCCAGCTTGAACTCTCAAATTAAAAGTTGTATGTTTACTCCCAGAATTAGGAAAATCATTAATAACCGTCCCAGGGAGAAATTTGAAAAAAGCTTTTACAACCCGATTAGTATTATTACTTCTGCTGCTAACTGCGCCGATATTTGGGCAGGGAGCAGGCAACTACTACGATGCGGTCTCAACCTCGAGCCCGACATTTATACAGGACCTTCAGTCGCGCATAAGGAGTCCTTATGTGAAGATAGACTATGGTCAATATGATGAAACAATGGTCAAGTATTTTGCCTCGAGGGATACGGCAAACGGCCAGAAAGTAATAACCTGTGTTTACAGCGGTGAAAATTATGTTTACACGCCTCCATTTTCGTGGACGCGTTTCAGTCGTGAGCACACGTGGTGTCACAGCTGGATGCCACTTTACCCGGATGAAAGTGGCCCGGAGTATTCCGATCAGCATCACCTGTTTCCTACGAACCAGAACAGTGCCAACGGAATAAGGAGCAATCACCCGCTTGGGATAGTTAAGAGTGTATCTTCCAGCTACCTGGAAAGTAAATATGGTACGGATGCAAAGGGAATGCCGATTTTTGAGCCCAGGAATTCTCATAAAGGCGATGCTGCAAGAGCGCTGCTTTATATGTGTCTTAAATATAACGGAGTAAGGGGGGACTGGACTTTCAACCACCTGAACAGTGTAACGCTTCCGAACACGAATGAAGCCCCGGAGGACTTAAATACACTACTTGAATGGAACAGGCAGGATCCGCCGGACAAGTGGGAAGTGGACAGGAATAACTACATTCAGAGCATTCAGCAGAACAGGAATCCTTTTGTAGATCACCCGGAATATGTAAATTACATCAACTTTAATGATCTTACTCTGCAGAACCCTACATTTGCCACCGAGCCCGAGAACTATCCCACGAACATTACGGCAAATGCAAAGGACAGTTCAATTACATTAAAATGGACAAAACCTTCAGCCGGTGTGCAGGCTGCATCGGGGTACCTGATACTGGCTTTTGAGAAGAACAATTATTTCATTCCTATGGACGGTGTGGTTTATACGGATGATTACAAGGTTTCCGACGGCAGGGGAGTTTTTAACGTTGCAGCCACGGCCGGTGATTCGCTGCAGATCTGCGGACTTAAGACAGGCACGACATATTATTTTACGGTATATTCTTATAACGGCACAGCAAGCCAGATTAATTATAAAACCTGTGCCACGGTACCACATCTGACCGCAAGTACATCGGGATCTTTGCCAACGAGGGTTTATTTTACGGCTGAGAAAATTACGGCGAATGAAGGTGACACCTACCAGCTCAGCGTTTCGATAGCAAATCCGAGTCCCGTGAACGCGACTACAGTTGACGTAGCGCTCACATCAGGAAGCAATCTTTATGTAAGCGGATTCAGGAGTCAGACAATTACTTTTCCGGCAAACAGCAGCACTCCCCAGACTGTAACGTTAAACCTGAGGGATGACAGTATAATTAACGGTACGCAGACGCTGGTATTTCAGCTTCAGAACGCCACGGGCGGCAACGCGGCTTTGGTTGCGCTGCCATCGGCATTTACGCTATCCATACTGGATAATGACGGCGCATCGCAGGGAGGGGGTTTTGAAAACTTTGCGGGCTTTCCTGAAACCGGAAGTGGATATAATTCCGGCTCATTTAAGGGCAAAGACGGCTCCACGTGGAATTACAAGTTATGTTCCGGAAATTCGGCTGTTCTAATTACGGCACCCTCGCCTGTTTTGAAGAAGGAGGCCGGCCTGGCCAATGTTACTTCCGGAATTCTACAGGGCGGATGCGGAACGCTTAATTTTAAGTACATGCAGTCATTCAGCACAAATGTAAAGCTTGGTGTATACGTTAATGACAAGCTGATTACTACGGTAACTTCAAACGGTGAAACATCTGTTAAAAAGGAATCGGGTCCGGTAACCGTAAACGTCAGCGGGACCTTTGTATTAAAGTTGCAGCAGATTGATGAAAATTCCGGACAGGTAACAATTGATGACGTGCAGTGGACGGGATATTCGCTTGGCGGAACAGACGCAGTTGAGGATAACAATACAATGGTACCGGAGACAATATACCTGGAGCAGAGCTATCCGAACCCGTGTAATCCGGAGGCAGTAATAGGGTACGGGTTGAAAGAAAGCAGTCATGTATCGCTTAAAGTATACAATTCAATTGGTGTGGAAGTGGCTTCGCTGGTGAACGGATACCAGTCGGCAGGCACGCACACAGTAAAGTTTAACGGCACGAGTCTTCCGAGCGGGATTTATTTTTACCGTCTGGAAGCGGGCAAATACTCGTTTACCAAGAAGCTAATTTTGTTGAAGTAATTTTTTACAAGGCTGCCGCTTTGGCGGCAGCCTTAATCATACCTGTCAGCATCTCCTTTATGTAATTTCCCCGGCTAATAACAGTCACAGCCTGAATTATAAGAATCCCAAAAAAATACGTAGAAATAGAAGGGGGGAGAGAAGTGTTGAGTTTTAAGTTTTAAGTGGGGAAAAAAAGTTCAAGGTTCGAGGGAAAAAGGTTCAAAGTTCAAGGTTCTAGGTTAAGAAAAGGCAAAGGGGGAGGGGGAAGGGAAACAACCATGAAGGCTGGGGGGAAAAATTGTGCAATGAATGAGCACGCAGCGCGGGCGAGATGTTTGTAGCCCGGGGGGCGACTGAACCCCTGGGAAAAGGATTGTCCCACCACAATACACAAAGCTCCGGTCAGGAGCGGCACAGAGGAATTATGAATGGAGGTAATGTGGGCGGGTGTAAATGTGTTGGGATTTCTACCGATAATTTTCGGGTACCCGGTCTGAAGCCAGGGGCCAGTCATAAAATTCTAAAGGGTTGGCCCGGGAATTCGGGGGCTTTATTTCTTTTCGTTTGAATAATAATTTCAATTGCTTATTTTTGTGCAGACATTAAATGAGACATAAAAACCTACATATTGCCGTTGCACTGATTATACTGGCGGTGTTTACCTTCGATTTTCTGCATTCTGAGCTGGATCTGATTACTTCGGAGTACGATATCAATCATGCATCGCATGATTTCTGCCATCTTGTTGACAATACGACAACGTTTAAAGAGCATTCCGGCTCGCAGACTTTAAAGAAGTTTATTGCCGATACACCTTTTACGGTTGTATTAACGGCTGTGCTGATTCCTGTAGTTTCGTTTGTAAGGGTTAGTCCCGTACAAGCGGACCCGCCCGGAAATCCGGCCGATAAGCCATGCTATATTTTAAACCGCACAATACTGATCTGATACCACAATTCTTTTTGAAAATTCATTCTTATACGCCTGAATGCCGTAAATGACGGCCGTTTGGCGGCTAAATATACAAGTTTTCCTAAAATATATTAATTGAGCATAAAATGAGCAGATTTATTTGTTTGTTCATGATCCTGCTTGCCTATAAGGCAGGATATGGACAGGACTCCGTAGTTCCGCAGAAGCTGTCGCTTGAGAATGCAATCTCAATTGCATTAAACAATAATCCCGGGCTTAAGAAATCGGGGAGCGAGATTGAGGCATCTAAGGGAAAGTACCTGGGCGGGGTGGCATTGCCGGCGCCGACATTATCGCTTGAATATGAAGGTGTGCCTTCAGGAAAGGGTCCAGGGGGTTACGGGGAGCGTTATTTTAAGATAGGGCAGGCATTTGAGTTTCCGACGACAATTGCACTGCGCTCGTCGCTACTTTCAAAGGGAGTGGATGCTGCAGAGTGGGATTACAACACTGCAAGCATGCTGCTTACTTCGCGGGTCAAGAACTCGTATTACAGTGTGCTTGCAAAGGAAGAGAAGCTAAAGATTGCAAAGGAGAATTTAACCATTGCAGAAGATTTTATTCACAAGGCGGAGCTGAGGCTGAACCTCGGGGAAGCCACAAACCTGGAGTACCTGACCGCAAAAGTCCAGTATGCACAGGCGCGCAATGAAATAAGTCTTGCCGAGAACGAGCTTAAAACCACGCGCAATGAGCTCTGCTGCGTACTGGGTTTGGATGCGGGGCACAACGCCGACGATTGCCAGCTTACGGACAGTCTTTCTTACCGCGAGTACAATTTTAATTCCGAAGATCTTCTGAGGTGGGCAAATGAAAAGAACCCGCTTTTAAAGAAGGCCTCGCTGATGGTCAATTCGGCATCTATAAGCCGTTCACTTGCATGGTCGGGGTTATTGCCCGGTTTTGAAGTGGAATATTTTAACCAGGCAATTGACGGGCGGAAGGGTTTTTACGGGTTTTCGCTGGGCATATCAGTCCCTCTATGGTTTATGTTCAGTCAGCGCGGAGATATACAGGAAGCATCTGCCAACCTGAGGGGTGCCGAGTACGACCTGAAGTCTGCTGAAAATGAATTAACGCTGAATGTGAAAAACGCGTTTTTGAACTATCAGAATGAGAACCGGCAGGTAAAATTATACAGGGGGGAAATTCTTCCGCAGGCGCAGGAGGCATACCGATCGGCTAAGATAAGCTATGATGCAGGGGAGATATCGTACCTGGAGTTTCTGGGAGCCAGGCAGACGTTAATTACCGCAAAGAGCAGCTACACGGAGGCTCTGTTAAATTACAATTTGTCGCTGACCGCAATTGAAGAAGCAATTGGGGCATCGCTTGAAAATTTTTTAATTAAATAGGCTTTGGAGATTTAATAATGAAAAAAATGCAAATACTTTCCCTGCTGGCAGTGGCCGGCTGCCTGATATTGACGGGCTGCGGCGCAAAGAACCAGGAAGCGGAAAAAAAGGAAGAGAAAAAATCTGAAAAAGAGATTCTGGTTACGCTCAGCAAGCAGTCGATAAAGGAAATTAACCTGGCGACATATACCGCAGAGGAAAGGGCGATTACCGGGACCATTACAATTCCCGCAAAGCTGGTTGCGAACCAGGACCTTGAGGCCCAGGTGGGCTCGCCGGTTGAAGGGAGGGTTCAGAAGGTGTTTGTAAATATCGGTCAGCACGTAAGAAAGGGGCAGATATTAATGAACATAGAAGGAATTGAAGTAGGAGAGATTAAGGCCAATTTCATCAAAGCCAGGGCGGAGTATAATTATGCAGAGGCAAATTTGAAGCGCCAGAAGACGCTGCTAGAGCAGAAGGCCGGATCGCAGAAAACATTTCTTGAGGCGCAGGCCGAGTATGAAAAGGCGCTTGCAGAGTTGAATGCCGAGGACAAAAGGATCCACTCCGTGGGCTTAAGGGATGCGGATATGGATGTAACAAAGGAAATTGAAAGCCACCTTGCGGGCTCGATTCCCGTTAAGTCACCCATAGACGGAACTGTTGTAGAGCGGAACGTTGTAATAGGGCAGCACGTGGATGCAGAGACAAACGCCTTTAAGATTGTAAACTCGTCTTTGCTATTTGCAGACGGGCAGATATATGAAAAGGACCTTCAGATGATTGCGGGCAATACGCCGGTTACTTTTAACGTTTCTGCATTCCCCGAAAAGCAGTTTAAGGGAAAGCTGATCTATATAGGAGAGACGGTTGAAAGCGATACGAGGACAATAAAAGTGCGGGCAAGCGTTACAAATAGCGACAAGAAGCTGAAGCCGGAAATGTTTGCGAACATGATAGTTCCGGTTTCAGGAAGCGCCAGAGGAATTGTAGTACCCGAAGAATCGCTGATAAGGGATCAGGGAAGCATTTATGTTTTTGTGGTAAGGAACGATACCACATTTGAGAAGCGCCTGGTTGAGCCGGGTAATGTAATGAACGGATTTGTGGCAATAAGAAACGGCCTTAATAAAGGTGAAACGGTAGTTTCCAAAGGAACATTTTTCCTTAAGTCCGAGATGCTGAAAGGAACGCTTGAGGAGGAAGAATAAGAATGCTGGAGAGAATAATAAAATTCTGTCTTGAGCGCAAGGTGCTGATAATTTCGGCGGCGGCGCTCATAATTGCAGTTGGAATATATTCATACTTAAAGCTCCCGGTTGACGCATTTCCAGATGTGACGAACATACAGGTGGAAATTGTAAGCGAGGCCCCGGGGCTTTCGGCGCTGGAGATTGAGCGCTTTGTAACTTACCCGGTAGAAATGGCTATGCGCGGAATACCGGGCCTGGAGCAGATGAGATCGGTTACAAAATTCGGAATATCTGTTGTAACGATAGTATTTAAGGATGACGTAGACATTTACTTTGCGCGTCAGCTTGTTTCGGAGCGTCTTGGCGAGGCAAAGGAAAATATGCCCGAAGGCGTTGAAACCAGCATGGGTCCGGTTGCAACTGCCATGGGAGAAATCTACCAGTTTACGCTGGAAGGCAAAGAGCCGCAGGACCCACAGGAAAAGGTTCACTACCTTGCCAATCTCCGCACGCTTGAAGAATGGGTTGTAAATCCCGCGCTAAAGAATGTAGCCGGGGTAAGCGACATCAATTCATTCGGCGGCTACTTCAAGCAGTTTCAGGTTATTGTTTCGCCGGAAAAGCTGGTAAAGTATAACTTGAGTGTAAACGACGTTTATGAAGCCGTTGAGAAAAACAACCAGAACGTTGGTGGAAACATACTGGACCGTTACAGTGAAGAGTACATTGTGCGCGGTGTAGGGCTGATAAAATCGGAAGAGGACATAAGGAACATAGTGCTGAAGTCATCGGGCGGCACTCCGGTATTTGTGCGTGATGTTGCAGATATACGGGTAGGTGAAGCCGTGCGGCAGGGTGCCTCGCTTAAGAACGGGTCGGGTGAAATTGTGGGCGGCATTGTAATGATGCTGAAAGGTGAAAACGGCCGCGAGGTAGTTGAGAGGGTTAAGGCGAAGGTAAAGGAGATAAATGAAAGCAACCTGCTTCCGGACGGCATTAAAATAAAACCATATTACGACCGTTCGGACATTGTACAGACGAGCGTTAATACGGTAACGAGGGCTCTACTTGAAGGATCCATACTGGTGCTTGTAATACTTTACCTGCTGCTCAGGAATTTCAGGGGAGCATTTGTAGTGCTGCTGGCGCTGCCCTTATCGTTATTTATGACATTCATTGTAATGAAGCTGATAGGCGTGGATGCGAACCTGATGTCGCTTGGTGGACTCTCGATTTCAATAGGGATGATAATAGACGCAACGATTATACAAGTTGAAAACGTTCAGCGGCATTTGAGTGAATCGGGAGCAGAGGACAGGAAGCTTTCAACCGTGTTGAAATCGGTAATTGAAGTAAGAAAGCCGAGCATATTTGGCGAGCTGATTATAGCCGTAACATTTCTTCCCATACTCTCGCTTCAGGGGCTTGAAGGCAAGATGTTTACACCGCTTGCGGTAACTGTTGCCATTGCGCTGCTGTCGTCGCTGCTTCTTTCCATATTCATAATTCCTACTTTGTGCGGCATGTTCTTAAAGCCGGATAAAGAGAAGGCAAACCCGGTTCTGGACGGCGCAAAGAAGATATATTTTCCGATTCTAAACTGGAGCCTTTCAAGGAAGAAAGCCGTTATTGCCTCAGCCGTTGCGATGGTTGCGGTTGCCGTAATTCTGCTGACGCAGATAGGGACCGAGTTTATGCCGGTAATGGATGAAGGGGCGTTCGATATGGACGTGCAGCTGCTGCCAGGAGTATCGCTTGAGAAGTCGCTGGAAGTAAATAAAATGATTGGCGAGAAGCTGAAAAGGTTTCCTGAGCTGGAGACGGTAGTATCGAGGACAGGGCGGACCGGCATTGCAGTTGAGGCCAACGGGGTGGATAAAACGGGCTACGTTGGTGTACTGAGGCCCAGAAGCGAATGGAAGAATGCCAGGACGCGCGAGGAGCTGACAGAAAAAATGCGCCAGTCGATTGCGACAATTCCAGGAATCGGATTCGGTTTCAGTCAGCCCATACAGTGCCGCATTGATGAGCTGGTAGCGGGTACAAAGGCTCAGCTTATAATAAAGCTTTTCGGCGAAGACATGCAGGTATTGAAGGAAAAAGCCGATGAAATTGCAAAGAGCCTTTCCAGGATTGACGGTGCAACGGACATGGTTGTGGAGCAGGTGGCAGGGCAGCCGTATCTTGCGGTTAATGTGGACAGGGCAAAGATTGCACGCTACGGTCTTAACGTAAGCGACGTATTAAAAGCCGTAGAAATTACCATTGGCGGCAAGGCGGCAACGCAGCTTTACGAGGAAAACCGCTCTTTTGACATTACGGTGCGCTACCCCGAGGAGTACAGGAACTCTGTGGACGCAATAGGAAGCCTGTTAGTGCCGACGGGGCAGGGGTACAACGTTCCGCTCAAAGAGCTTGCGGATATATCCATTGTTGACGGTCCCGTGCAGGTAAGCCGTGAAGACGGCCTCAGAAGAATAGGCATAGAGATGAATATTCACGGGCGCGACATTGGAAGCTTTGTTGCCGAGGCAAAGAAATCCATAAGGGAAAACGTAAAACTACCCTCGGGATATTTTCTTACGTGGGGCGGGCAGTTTGAAAACCAGCAGCGTGCAATGAGCAGGCTGATGATAATTGCTCCTCTTGCAATAGCGTTAATACTGGTGCTGTTATTTGTGACGTTCAAGTCGCTGCGACTGGCGCTTCTTGTAATATCGAATCTCCCGTTTGCATTAATAGGCGGTGTAATTGCGCTCTACATTTCGGGACTTTACCTATCGGTTCCGGCATCGATAGGGTTTGTAGTGCTATTCGGGGTTGCGGTACTGAACGGAGTAGTGCTGGTTTCATACATTTCGCAGTTAAGGCACGAAGGGATGGAGCTGAAAGAGGCAATTATGAAAGGGTGCAACGACCGTCTCAGGCCTGTTTTAATGACGGCCTCAATTGCAATATTCAGCCTGATACCGATGTTATTTGCAACGGGTCCCGGCAGCGAAGTGCAGCGTCCGCTTGCAACAGTTGTAGTAGGAGGGCTTTTTACGTCGACACTGCTGACGCTGATAGTGATACCGACTTTGTACGGCTGGTTCGAGAACATATTCAAAAAGTCGTAAGTTTTTATTAAGGGGCGGAGCCTTCCGCCCCCAATTTATCCGGTCAAACTCGCCCCGGAGTCTAATCTTAAGTTCAACCTCAATCTTTTTTTCTATCCGTCATTCCATTTACATATCCTTGAAATTTTCCGGGGATGGTTTATCTTAAAAATAAACAATCACTACAGGACAGACTCAGATGAAAATAAAAACTCTTATTTTCGCGGTAATATTATTCCCGTTGCTAAGCCTATATCCGCAGATATTGACTGATGAAACCGGGGACTTAAAGGCGACAAGAGACGTACCTAAAAAGGTGGATTTCAGCCAGAAGATGCTGCAGCAGCTGAAAGTCCCGAAGGGTTTTACGGTAAACGTATTTGCAAAAGGGCTTAAGCATCCGCGCATGATGGCGCTTGCGCCGGACGGGACGGTTTACGTAACCGACCCGAAGGAAGACGAGGTAATTGCTCTTATAGATAAGAACAACGACGGTGTGGCCGAGGAGAAAAAGGCAGTGCTTACGGACCTGGAAAATGTGCACGGCATTACAATTCATGAAGGCAGGATGTATCTCTGCGCGCCGAGGATACTCTGGGAGGCGGAAATGAAAAGTGACGGCACGATATTAAAACCCAGGGAATTATTAACGGATCTGCCCGAAGGCGGGAGGCATGAAAATCGCACACTGGCTTTCGGTCCCGACGGTTTTCTTTACATTTCAATAGGGAGCTCATGCAACGCCTGCAAGGAAAAGAACCCGGAGCATGCCGCAATTATACGAATTAAGCCCGACGGCTCGGCGAGGATGACATATGCGAGGGGGCTCAGAAATACGATTGGTTTCGGGTGGCATCCGGAAACGAAGGACATGTGGGGCATGGATAACGGGTCGGACTGGAGGGGAAACGATGCGCCTCCGGAAGAATTAAACAGGCTGGTAGAAGGTGGAAATTACGGCTGGCCGTATTGTTACGGGGATGGGAAAGCAGATCCGGATATGGATAATCCGGATAATATGACGAAAGAGGAATACTGCAAGAAGACGATTCCGATGGCGATGGGGTACACGCCGCACACGGCTCCCATAGCAATGGTATTTTATGACGGGGGTATGTTCCCAAAGGAATATAAAAATGATGCATTTTCGGCGATGCACGGTTCGTGGAATAAGAAGCCGCCGGCGGGGTATGAGGTAATAAGAATTCATTTTGAAAACGGGAAGCCAGTAAAGTTTGAGCAGTTTCTGAAGGGGTTTCTATTTAATAACGGGAAGTCGCAGTTTGGCAGGCCCGCAGGGCTGTGCGTTGCAAAGGACGGAAGTCTGCTTGTTTCGGACGACAATAACGGTGTAATATACAGGGTTTCGTACGGGAGCAAGGGAAGGTAGGGGAAAGGTTGAGGAGAGGTGTTGAGTGTTGAGTTTTAAGTTTTGAGTTTTAAGTTGGAAAAGAGTTCAAAGTTCAAGGTTCAAGGTTCGAGGTTAAGAAAAGGTGAAGGGGAAAGAATTTTAAGTTTTGAGTTTTAAGTTTTAAGTTGGGAAAGATGTTCAAGGTTCAAAGTTCGAGGTTCAAGGTTTTAGGGAGGAAAGGAATATGAAGGGGAGGAATTTGAAGTGGGCTTGGATTTAGCTCCGGAGGGGCGTTTTGTTTGTAGCAAAGAAGGAGAACTCCCTCCCCCATCAATAGAGCCCTGGAAGGGCGACTTGTTTGTAGCGGACAAGGTTCAAGGAAAGGGTAAAGGAAGAGGGAGAAAGGTTTAGGTTAAGAAAGAAATATTCATGAAGGCTGGGGGTTTGGAATTGTACAATGAATGAGCCCGCAGCGCGGGCGTAACATCAGTAGCCCGGGGTGAGGAAGCCCCCGGATGGGGGCGACTGAACCCCTGGGAAAAGGATTTTCCACACAATACACAAAGCTCCGGTCAGGAGCGACACAGAGGAATTATGAATGGAGGTAATGTGGGCGGGTGTAAATGTGTTGGGATTCCTACTGCGTTAGTTGTTTTGATGGGATGGTTTTTATGTGTGTGGGGTCGTGGTTCAATGATATATTTATCCAATAGTAAGTAACATACAAGTCGCTCCATCCGGAGCTCTGGAATTCAGGGGGATACCGGTTTCTGCTACAAACAAAGCGCTCCTTCCGGAGCTTGGAAGATGCGTGATTATATTGGTTCAGATTGCATGGGGAGGGATGCGGGATTATTCGCCCCCGGAGCTTGGGGGAGGCGTGATTATATTGATTTAGATTTTATGGATGGGGATTCATGGTTCCCGGGGGTTCCCGCATCCCTATCGGGATTTGGTCACCCCCGGCTACTGATGTTACGCCCGCGCTGCGGGCTTGGTTAGTGCGTAATTACAGATGGTCAGATTTCATGGGACCTGGGGAATGTGGGGAATCCGTTCCCAGGGGCTAAAGACAGGGCGCCCCATAGAAGGGGCTAGTCAAATGAGAAGGCAGGTTGAAGCGGGCTCAGAGCACAGGGTTACGGATATGCAACCGCTACGTGGTTGGGGATTATTTTAGGGATCGGGGGCTGAAACCCCATATATGGAGAGAGGGTTTCATGTTCCACGACCTGAAGGTTGTGTGGATGGTAAGGGGGTAATAAATGGAAATGCCTTGAACATATCGCGCATAAAGCCGATATTAAGGGCTGGATTTTTTAGAGGTTTTTAATTGTTTGGCACTATAGTAAACGCTCTGGCAATTGCTGCCGGCAGCATATTGGGTGTATCCTTTAAGGGAGGCATTCCGAAAAAATATAATACGACTGTAATGCAGTCCATGGCTCTTGCGGTAATTTTAATTGGCCTGAAAAGCGCATTTCAGACGAATAACATACTCCTTTTGATTTTCAGTCTGGCTATTGGCAGCGTTCTGGGTGAGCTGCTCAGGATAGAAGATCTGCTGGAGAAGCTGGGCAAATGGCTTGAAAGGAAGTTCTCGCGCCAGGGATCGGGGGGAATTTCCGAAGGGTTTGTAACGGCGAGCCTGATTTATTGTGTGGGTTCGATGGCAATAATAGGATCGCTGGAAAGCGGGCTTACGGGCAACCATCAGACTCTGCTGGCAAAATCGGTAATTGACGGCGTTTCTTCGGTTGTATTTGCCTCATCGCTTGGAATTGGAGTATTGTTTTCATCGGTATCGGTATTTTTATACCAGGGGTTTATTACAATATCGTCGTCATTTATGAAGGACCTGCTCACGCCATCGGTTACGAGTGAAATGTCGGCCGTAGGGGGGCTTTTAATAGCCGCAATAGGAATAAACATGCTGGAGCTGACAAAGATAAAGGTGGGCAACATGCTACCCTCCATAATTATTCCGCTGGTATACTATTCAATAAGGATGGTATTTAAGTTTTAATTTAATCCGGGGCAGGCGGCGCATTTAATCTGCCCCCGAGTTATTTCCGCAGTAAGCCTTTCCCAAAACCGCAAGCTTTCCCCCTTGCTTTCCTCGACAACTACTCCTAAAATAATATAATAGCATTGAAAGGAAGAAAAATGAGAACGTTACTGCTTTTATTAATAACGGGAGTTATTCTTATGGGTGAAACAGAAGCAAAGGTACGCACTCAGGCTGTTGAGTACGAGTCGGACGGCATTAAGCTGCAGGGATATCTTGCATATGATGATGCACACCAAGGCAAGCGACCGGCCGTGCTGATTGTGCATGAATGGTGGGGTTTGAATGATTATCCGAAGAAGCGTGCCGAAGAGATAGCAAAGCTTGGTTATGTGGCATTTGCGGCGGACATTTACGGCAAGGGTGTTATTGCCAAGACGCCCGAGGAAGCGGGCAAACTTGCCTCGCAGTTCAGGAATGACCGTATGCTTGCAAGAAAAAGGGTTACTGCGGCGCTTGAGGTGCTTAAAAAGTACGATTTTGTGGATGCCGGAAAAATTGCAGCCATCGGGTACTGCTTTGGCGGCATGGTGGCGCTTGAACTGGCAAGAAGCGGAGCTGATTTGAAGGGAGTTGTAGGCTTCCATACGTCGCTTGACACGCCGAGGCCCGATGACGCAAGGAACATAAAAGGCAAGATACTGATCTGTACGGGAGCCAATGACAAGTCGGTTCCCCCCGAGATGAGGCAGAATTTCCAGAAGGAGATGGATAATGCGGGAGTAGACTGGCAGATGAACATTTACAGCGGGGCGGTTCACGCTTTTACAAATCCGAACGCAGGCAACGATCCCACGACAAACCTGGCATACAATGCCAATGCAGATCACAGGAGCTGGCAGGCGATGACGCAATTTTTCCAGGAAATCTTCAAATAAACACTTCAAAGTTCCGGGGTTTCGGGATCCGGAGATTTCCGAAGCCCCGGGTTCATCCTAAACTGTAAAAACGGTCCGGCTTTTTGCAGTTCTCTTCAAAAATACTTCCAAATGAAGGATTTATAGCGTGAAGGGCTATGAATTTCGGGTTGCGGAGGGGTAAAAGCAAAAAAAATACATTTTTTCTGAAAAATTTTCCGAAAACGCCCTTCGTCACCATATATATATAATGGAGGAATAAAAAATTTATTAATGAATTTATTTGACAAAGATGAACAGACTAGCTCAGAATAAAATAGAAATAATGAAGATACTGGATTTACTGCAGACGGGCATAATGATAATAGATCCGGAGAGCAGCCGGATACTAGAGGCGAATCTGGTAGTAAGTGAGATGGTAGGCATTTCCAGGGAGTTGCTGTTAGGGAGCGACAGGAGCAGGTATTGTGCGTGCTGCAGCAGGATAGACAGGACCTCACGCGGCGTATGCCGGGAGATGAATGCAGGCGAATGTGCAATTATGAATTCAAACGGCACTTCGCATTACATTTTAAGGGAAATACTGCCCATTAAGCTGGATAAGAACAAGGAATATCTTTTTGAAAGCTTTATGGACATTACGGAGCGCAGGGTAGCGGTACTTGAGCTTGAGAAATTAAAAGACAAGCTAGAGGAGAAGGTAGCCGAAAGAACGGCGGGTTTGAATTTTGTAAATGAACTTCTGGTAAATGAAATAGATGAGAATAAAAAGCTATTAATGGCAATAAAGCAGAGTCCTGTATCGATTCTGATTTCCGATGCCAGCTGGTGCACGGAGTATGTGAACCCTGCCTTTACAAAGCTTACAGGTTACGGACTGAGGGAAATAGCGGGTGATATGCCGCCATTGCTGAAGAATGACATAAAGGATTTCCATTTGCAGAAGGAGATGGTAGAAGTTGTAGCAGGCGGAAAGGAATGGAAGCAGGAAGTGCTCAGCGGGAAAAAAGGAGGCATGGAATTCTGGTCGGTTGTAACGGTAAGCGCGCTCAGGGATGATGATGGTAATCTTTCTCATTACATTTTCATACAGGAAGACATATCCGAAAGGAAGGTAATGGAAGACAGCCTGAGGAAAGCCAAAGAAAAGGCTGAAGCGTCTGCAAACATGAAGGCGGAATTTCTGGCCATGATGTCGCATGAGATCAGGACGCCGGTAAACACGATGTTAAGTTTTGCCTCGTTATTGAAGATGGAATTAAGCGAGCATTTAACAGAAGAGAGTAAAGCGGCATTTGACATGCTTTCGAGCGGGGGCTTAAGGCTGATAAGGACGATGGAGATGATATTAAGCATGGCAGATCTGCAGGCAGACAACTACGAGGCGAAGTATGAGAGTATTGATCTTAACGCCGATATAGTTCAAAGAAAGATAGATGAATTCAGGCTTTCGGCCGGAGTAAAGAAACTTGGGTTCGGCTACAGGAACGAGTGCAGGAGTTCGGTAGTAAGGGCCGACAGGAATTCGGTTTTTCAGATATTCATAAACTTGCTGGATAATGCGATAAAGTTTACAAACAGCGGGGCAGTTGAAGTTATTTTAAGGAATGACGAAGAGAATAACGTAATAATGGAAGTATCGGATACAGGCAAGGGGCTATCGGAGGATTACATACCCCAGTTATTTACGCCTTTTTCGCAGGAAGAAGGCGGATACACGAGAAGATTTGAAGGCAACGGTCTTGGGCTGGCATTAGTAAAGAAGTACTGCGACATAAACGATGCAAAGGTTGAGGTAAGGAGTCAGAAAGGGAAAGGCTCGACGTTCAGCATTAAATTTAAGAATTCCGTAACTTAAGGCGGGAAATTGCGAAATTCGGCGGCGGGGGGGGGTGAAATCCCCCCCTCCCCACAAAAAAAGTTCTTATTGCGCGTATTGAGTGGATTATTAAGGAAATATACCATTAAATAAGGCGTTCAAATGAGACTGCAGATAAGATTAAAAGCGGCGGATAAGGAGCTGACTTTTAATTACAATTATCCTTTATTTGCCTCTATTTACAGCCTGTTGCGGCTAGGATCGGAAGAATTCTCCGCATTTCTGCATGATAAAGGCTATAGGATTGACAGTAAGACCTACAAACTCTACACATTTGCCCTCCGGCTGGAAAAAGCCGTACCACTAAGAGACAGATTTCTGCTAAAGAGTTCCAGCGCTGATTTATACATAAGCTCACCGAAGATTGAGGAATTTATACAGGCCTTTGTGATGGGTAGTTTTGAGAAGCAGGTAATAAAGGTAAATGACGGCTATACAAGGACTGAGTTTTGCATAAATTCGGTTGAGGTGCTTCCGGAGCCTGAATTTACGGGTGAGATGAGTTTTTCACTACTTTCGCCGATGGTAATTTCCACGGTAACAGAGGCTAACGGGAAGCTTCAGCAGTATTATTTCAGGTATTATGATGACATTTCCGAGATAAACCGCGTACTGACAAACAACCTCATAAACAAATACAGAATATTAAACGGCAAAGAGATAAGCGGAGCAGTAAGGCTGGAATGGGATGAGGATTACATACGTTACCAGGAAAGCAGGGGAAAAAAGCTAACGCGGAAAGTGACGATTCACAGCAACCGAAACGGGCAGACGGAAGTAATTGGCAACATGCTGCCATTCAGGATAACGGGCACAAGCGAGCTGATAAAGACGGGTTATGAATGCGGTTTCGGGGAGAAGAACTCCATGGGGTTCGGGATGGGGGAGATAAGAAGTTAAATAACAGACAGAAAAATAGATCAAATAAATGGAGGTCATATGAGCTTGTATAACTGGACCGGCAATCCATTCGTTGATAGTGGCATCTCTGCAATTATGGTTTTCAGTAACAAAAGCTCCCCCGAGGAGATAAATATTGATGATCTGCAACAGATGAGAAGTCATCTTCTGTGTTTATATACTTCAGAAATGTGGATCAAAGTACTCAATATGATATTTACCACAAATTATTATGTTACAAGGCCTAAAGCAAATACAATAGACAAGAAACTTAAGGGCTTGACTGAGTTTCTGGACAGTCTAATGGGAAACATCAAACCTTTGGGAGATGCCGGTGATTGCATAGCATGCGGCAGGAGGAATACAGCCCAAATGAAAAACAGGATGCATATTCCAATGCTGGGATATAAGCATTCACATTACTTCCCGTATATATCTGAAGGAGCAGATATATGTGATGCATGTTCATTTGCCGTACAATGTTCTCCCCTGGTAATGTACAGGTGCGGAGCAAAATTAATTCTCCTTCATTCGAATTCTACAAAAGTAATGAAGGTCTGGGCAAACAGGGCAAAAGAATTTATAATGAAAGACAAGTCATCGAAAACCTTTTCCGGATGTTACAATGACAATTACAAAAATCCTGAAAATGCGCTTTTCCATATCGTACAGGATCTGATTCTCAGGTATGACGAAAGCTGGAAAGAAAACAATACAACCTTAAGAATCTATCACTTCACAAATTTTACACAGCTTCCTCCTGATGCCCTGAAGATTTATGATCTGCCCGCCCCGGTTTTCAGATTTTTAGCCCAGGCAATGCAAAAATCATTCAGGAAAGACTGGTTTAAGAT
The DNA here is from genome assembly GCA_025612245.1 of Ignavibacteria bacterium. GTDB lineage: Bacteria > Bacteroidota > Ignavibacteria > Ignavibacteriales > SURF-24 > JAAXKN01. The sequence goes on along the minus strand of JAAXKQ010000018.1, from coordinate 97,923 downwards.
AGTAAGGCGGGGCTATTATAACATTGAAGGCAAAAAAGAAGAGGAATACCGCAACTATAATAATCAGGTATATTCCAGGCTGTTAAGATACAGGAGCATAATCCATTATTTCGTAGACTCTTCAAAAAAAATCATACACGGGAATTGGGAACTGTTAGAAATTTATTTAACGGAGGTGTTATTTATGGACAAAGAAAGAATTGAAGCCATAAAAAAACTGGCTGACAAAATTGCTGAGATAATCAGAACAAAAAGCAATGGAAAGAAAAGGTTATTTCAGCTGGAACAGGCACAAAAGTACACTTCATTCAGAAACGTGCTTTTGTTACTGATGCATGACAGTATTACAGCGAAAGCTGAAAGCCCTCTCTTTACTTTTGACGAATATGTGGATAAACTTTTCCCTGCCAGCAGTCTTGAATGGAAAGAGACTCAAGACCTGGTTCTTTTCCGAATTTACGAGAAGCTTCATGACTGGCTCATTTCTCAGGACATTATTGTAGAGGAAACGGAAAGTGAAGAAACAAGTGAAATAAATTCTAAAACGGAGGAATAAAATGAGTAAGAACATTATTGGTTTCGTCCTTATTGATGCTCCGCATTCAGCACTGAACAATGCGGGAATGGATGAAGGTGCCAGAACCGAAAACACAGTAGCGATTAAAATGATAAGAAAGGGGAGGGAGAATTTCCCATACGTTTCGGCTCAGGCGTGGCGTTACTGGTGGCGTGAAACCCTGGAAAAGAAATTCAACTGGCAGGTTTCACCAGTTATCAGGGATAATAAAGTAGCTTATACATCCGCCAATCCTTTTCTTTATCCCGACGATGATATTTTTGGATACATGAGAGCACAGAAATCGAAAGAAGGCGGGACATTGACGAGGCTCTCGGTATTAAAAAATTCTCCACTTATTTCGGTTTTTCCGCAGCAGCCTGTAGATGATTTTGGTGTAATGGCAAGGCAGGAAGGCAACCCCATTCCTTTCGAGCATCAGTTCTATTCTGTAGTGCTGAAGGGGATATTCTCAATTGATATGGATATGGCGGGTTTGTTTTATGAATCCAATAAAACAGGATACAGGAACCTTGAAGAAAAGTACGTAGAAAAAGAAGAAATACAGGCGGCTATAAATAAGCTGGAAGCAATATTCGACAAGGATTCAAAAGCATGGTCGATACCTTACAGTGTGAAGATGAAAAGAATAAAAGAGACCATTTCGGCGCTGCCATATCTGAGCGGAGGGGCCAAACAGACGATTCATCACACGGATGTAACGCCAAAGTTTATAATACTGGCAGTGATTGAAGGAGGAAACCAGATATTCATGAATATTACCCATCAGGATGAAAAGAAACCAATTAATATCAAAGCGCTTGAACAGGTAATTTCCGATTACAGGGATTCCATAGTTTCGGATATATATATAGGAAGGCAGGAAGGGTTTATTGATAATATTAACGACGACCTCTTAAACCTGCAGAATAGCCTAAAAGGGATAAAGGAGATTCATCTCTTATCGGCAAAGCAGGCGGTTGAGAGTTTTGCAGGCGATCTTGAGAAATATTATCAGCGGAGCGGTCATGAAGTTACTTCGAATTCAAATTAGAAGCTGGACGGCATCTTTCCGCTATCCCGGTTTTATCAGCGGGTTCCAGCCTTCGTTGCCGGTACCACCGCTTTCAACCATATATGGACTTATTTCCGCTGCCAGGGGTATTTACACGACTCCCAGTGACACAGCAGCAGGCTATATTTTCCAGAGCAAGGGGAAAGCGGTTGATTTAGAGACAATTTATGAGCTGGATGATACGTCACTGAAAGCCGGGATGAACGTTGTAAGAAGGGAGATATTATATGAACCTGAATTATTCCTGTATTTGAATAATCTGGAATTTGAAAAGGACTTTAAAGCTCCACATTATCCATTACTTTTAGGCAGGTCGTCGGATCTTGCATTTGTTTCATCTGTAAAGGTTATTGACGTTGATCTGAAAGAGAATACGCGTATTGGAGGATCGATATTTCCTTTTAAGACAAAAGGGTTATACGGGATGCTTCAGGCACTTCCTTCATATTTTTCAGAAGAAATTCCGAGGAAGGCCAGGGATACCAGGCCTTTTTATCTGGTTGAGTCGGATTTTTCAGGGGCCAGGCTCTCCATGAGGCCTATAATGTCTTCGGAACCCTATTTATTTGATGATGAAATGAACTGGGGAATATACCTGCATTATGCAAAAGATATTAGCTAAAAAGCTTCCGGAGGAAACCCTGGTGCAGCACACGGAGAAACTGCTTTCAGTGTATGCTTCGCTAAAAAAGGCTTACCCGGATGTACCTGGAATTACAGGGGTGCAGGATTTTTACCTGCACCTTTTCTACAGTATTTGTCTGCATGACCTGGGTAAAGCGGCTTCAGGGTTTCAGGGAAAATGGGGGAAATGGGGATACAGGCACGAAATACTATCAGCCGGGTTTGTAGGATTTTTACCCGTTCAGGATGATTTCGCGCGTAAGGCAATTGGGCTGGCCATAATTACGCATCACAGGAATATTCAGGAGTTGTCTTCGGGATATGCTACAACGCTGCCGTACGGAAGAAAGCTATTTCTTGAAAAGCGGGATGAACTGAATCCATCGCTGGAGTACATAGCGGAACATTTGAAGAGAATTCCGCATTGGGGTAAAAAGTACCTGGGCTTAGAACTAAAGGAGACTGCAATACCCGGTTCTGCTGAAGAAGTTGACGATTCTTATAGCAGTTGTGTGAAATGGTTTAAGAATATTACCGAGGATGAGGAGTGGAATTCACTTCACTCGTATTATGGAATATTTCTCAGAGGGTTTCTTACGGCATGTGATCATCTTGCCTCAGGAGGGAAGGAGAACATTTTAGAGGGTATATCCGAGATAAGTACAAAATTGAACATTAAGCCGCGTTCCTTCCAGAGAAAGGCCGGGACTTTAGGATCGAGTGTTTTTCTTTCGGCTCCGACGGGTTCCGGGAAAACGGAAGCCAGTCTTTTGTGGGCTGAGCGGAATCGGAAGAACGGGAACAGGATATTTTATGTGCTTCCTTACATGGCCAGTATTAATGCAATGTACAAAAGATTTTGCGGTTATTTCGGAAGTGAAAATGTAAATATGATACACAGCAAGGCCAGTTATTTTTTGTACAGGGCATATACGGGAAATGGGGATATGCCTGAAAGTGAGGCGCTTTTGCTCATAAATGAATACATCAGCCTGACAAAGAAAATCTACAGTCCAATTAAGATTCTTACGCCATTTCAGATACTGAAAGCATTCTTTGGCATAAAGGGCTGGGAGATGACACTCTCTGAAATGTTTAATGGAGTATTCATTTTTGATGAGGTTCATGTTTACAGTCCTCATATTACAGCACTGATTCTTGTATGCCTGAAGAAATTAAGCGAGATGAATTGCAAAATATTATTTCTTTCAGCTACTTTTCCGGAATTTTTAAAAAATAAGATAAGGGAAGTAATTCCAGGTATAGCAGAATTGAAGCCTGATATTGAAACAGAAGATGATAAAAAGCTTCTTACAATAGCAAGGCACAGGATTGAAATGCTGGAAGGGGAAATAACGGATCATCTTGAGAAAATTCAGGAAGAGATTGAGTCAGGGAAGAAGGTGCTTGTTGTATGCAACACAGTAAGGCGTGCACAGCAATTATATTGCATGATTGAATGTGAAGACAAAAAGCTTCTGCATGGGAGATTTATTCTGAAGGACAGGGAGAGAATTGAAGCGGGGATAATGGGAGCCATTCCTGACGTACTGATTGCAACTCAGGTTGTTGAAGTATCGCTGGATCTGGATTTCGATACAATATTTACTGAGCCGGCGCCGATAGATGCCTTAATTCAGAGGTTTGGGAGGGTAAACAGAAAAGGGATAAAGGGGACCGTACCGGTAAGGGTATTTACGTTGGGATCAGATATGGATAAATATTTCTATAATGCGGAGCGTGTTAAGAAGACAATTGAAGTACTGAGTGATCAAAAGGAATTGAATGAGTTTATTATTCCAGGATTGATTCAGAAAGTTTATGAGGATGGATATAATGGGAAAGAAAATGATGAGTATGAATCCACTATGGAAGCATTTGAGCAAGTTGTAGGGCGGCTATTTCCATTTTATGATTGTGAAGATAAGGATGATTATTATGAGCTTTTCAAGTCGGTTGAAGTGATACCTTCAGGTGAAGTTGAGGCGGAATTTCTAGAATTTATTCTTGCGGGGAAATATTTTGAAGCGGCGCGTTGTTATGTGAACATATCATTAGGCCAAGGTATGCGGTTAACTCATCTTAATGCCCTATCGGCAAGAGAAATAAAGGCCGGGCATAAAACAATAAAGTATCAGGTAGTGGATTGTGAATACGATCCGGAGCTTGGTTTATTACTGGATACAATAGTTGCCAAAGGAGTATTCATTGATTAAAACAATTAGTGGGACCATGATTGGCTATTATTTCCATTGCCGGCGTCATTTATGGATGTTTGCCAATTCAATTAATATGGAGCAGAACTCAGAGGCGGTGGCAGTTGGGAAATTCATTTCGGAGTCTTCCTACAGCAGGGTAGAGCATGATATACCGATATCAACGGAGGACGAGGAAATTGTACTGGATTTCTATGACGCGAAGGCGAAAACCATACACGAGGTTAAAAAGTCGGATAAAATGGAAGACCTGCACCTCTGGCAGGTTAAGTTTTACATTTCTGTGCTCGAAAGAAAGGGCATAGAAGGCGTAAAAGGACTCATAGATTATCCCAAACTGAAACAAAACCTCAGCGTGGAATTATCGGATGCGGACAGAATCAAACTCAGGGAGATAAAGGCAGAAATTAAGTCCATAGTTGAACTGAAGGTTCCGCCCGCGACAGTAAACGCTCCTTTTTGCAAGAACTGCAGTTACTATGATCTTTGCTATATCTGATAAATTACAAAACAAGGGTGCATCATGAAAAGGAATTACTACATTTTCAGCAGCGGTAAACTTATCAGGAGGCAGAATACTCTATATTTTGAGCCCGGCGAATCGATGGAACCGGAAGAAGAATTGCCGGATACCGACGAGCTGCAGGTAGAGGATGATTCGGTGGCGGAGGAAGAAGAGAAAGATGAGCCAAAACCCATGCCGCGCAGGCCCATTCCGGTAGAGGATATTGAGGCAATATATTGTTTCAGTGAGATGAGGTTTAATACAAAATTCCTGAATTTCATTTCCCAGAAGCAGATAACGCTTCATCTGTTCAACTATTACGGTTATTACAGCGGGTCGTTCTATCCGCGAGAGCCATTCATTTCGGGCAAACTATTGGTGAGTCAGGTGCGGAAGTATTCGGAGCTGTCGTTGCGCTTAAATATAGCGAGGAAGTTTGTCCAGGGTGCATCAGATAATATATTGAAGAACCTGATGTACTACAATTCGCGTGACAAAGATACCAGTTATTTTATTGAAGCAATAAAAGAAATGCAGGTCATGCTGCCAGGATGCACGGATATAAACGAATTGATGGGAATTGAAGGGAATATGCGGAGCCTTTATTATAAATCGTGGCCCCTGCTGCTGGATACCGAAATGGAGTTCGGGAAGAGGGAAAAGCATCCTCCTTCCAATCCGGTCAATGCATTAATATCTTTCGGCAATTCGCTATTGTACACGACGGTACTCAGTGAAATTTACAAAACGCAGTTGAATCCTCTTGTCAGTTATCTGCATGAGCCGGGTGAGAGGAGGTTTTCACTATCGCTGGACATTGCAGAGATATTCAAGCCGCTGCTTTCCGACAGGATTATATTTTCGCTGGTAAATAAGAAGCAGATACAGGAGAAGCACTTTACGAAAGAGCTAAATTTCTGTCATCTAAATGAAGAGGGGAGGAAGGTATACCTGAAGGAATATGATGAAAGGCTGAAAACGACAATACAGCACAGGAGTTTAAAGCGGCAGGTAAGTTACAGGCATTTGATAAGGTTAGAGTGCTACAAGCTGATCAAGGAAATAATTGATGAAAAGGAATACTCTCCATTTAAGATATGGTGGTAGAAAAGCATAGGAGGATAAAGATGTATCTTATTGTAGTTTATGATGCCGGGCCCAAGAGGGGGACGAAGCTGCTAAAGTTTTTAAGGCAGCATCTGATCTGGGTGCAGAACAGTGTATTTGAGGGGGAAGTGACCGAAGCGGGCTTTGAGGTAATTAGGTCGGGTATAAAGGAGCGGATTAATACGAGCAAGGACAGCATAATATACTACACATTTGATTCACAGAGTTACACGCAGAGGGGGATAATGGGTATAGAGAAGAACGACACGGGCAGTTTTATATAAAAGTCGTCGATCCCCCGGCAATTTAGCGTTATCTGAGGTCGACGACGAGGAAGCAGAAAAAAGCTTGCAAAACAGGCCAAAAAAGCCCAAATTGGGGGTGTATTAATCGAACTATTGTAGAATTGAAATTAAACTTCTCCTAATTGGAGGAGTTTGTTCAGGGTAGTATTAATCGAACTATTGTAGAATTGAAATTACATAGATCCCTTTTCCTTTATTATCTCTGCATTGGTATTAATCGAACTATTGTAGAATTGAAATCTTGGAGGGCTTATGTGGTGTGTTTTGTTATGTCTCGTATTAATCGAACTATTGTAGAATTGAAATAGTAATGGAAAACTCTACTGACTTAACGGTCTACGAGTATTAATCGAACTATTGTAGAATTGAAATTTCACAGGCTTAATTGATCTAATCTCTAAAGTTACGTATTAATCGAACTATTGTAGAATTGAAATTTAAATCGGCACTTTCTCCGTCCTCGGTTATACGGAGTATTAATCGAACTATTGTAGAATTGAAATCAGAAAATGTTCTTTACTTCCCGTGGTATATCCGTAGTATTAATCGAACTATTGTAGAATTGAAATATCAAATCCGGTAGATTAACAATCCCGGGATTAAGGTATTAATCGAACTATTGTAGAATTGAAATTTCCTTCCATTTCTATTTCCCCTCCCCGTATTTTGCGTATTAATCGAACTATTGTAGAATTGAAATTTTTAGTTCTCCTTGTATTCTGTTAAAATTATTTGCGTATTAATCGAACTATTGTAGAATTGAAATGCTAGCCTCTGATTCAGGGTCTTTTTACAATTCGCTGTATTAATCGAACTATTGTAGAATTGAAATACCCAATCGACGATGTTGATTGCTATTTCTTTACTAGTATTAATCGAACTATTGTAGAATTGAAATGAGGCTAGCTGAGAACTTCTTTTGTCGGCCTCTTTGGTATTAATCGAACTATTGTAGAATTGAAATATTGCTTTAAGTCTTACTGTACGAGCTATATTAACGGTATTAATCGAACTATTGTAGAATTGAAATCATATTTTCTTCCCTTTTGCGTGTGGGATGGGAGCGGTATTAATCGAACTATTGTAGAATTGAAATGGTACTCACCCTCCACGCTCCAGCCCACTTTCTGCGTATTAATCGAACTATTGTAGAATTGAAATCGGTACCTCAGGACTTACAAACATCGGCATCCCCTTGTATTAATCGAACTATTGTAGAATTGAAATTTTGATTTAGGCAACACAAAAGGCGGTCGTTCTAGTATTAATCGAACTATTGTAGAATTGAAATTAAACCCAGCGAGTTTTTTCCCGGAGTGGATTCTTGTATTAATCGAACTATTGTAGAATTGAAATAAGATAAAAAGAGTTTAGGCGTTGACGTTGCGAGGTGTATTAATCGAACTATTGTAGAATTGAAATACAGGTGTTAATCTTGGTTTTACTGTGCTGAATAAGGTATTAATCGAACTATTGTAGAATTGAAATATAGATGAAATCTATAATGCTTTCGTGGAAGTTAAGTATTAATCGAACTATTGTAGAATTGAAATATCTTCTTGCCGAAGCGTATATCAGGTACTATTTTCGTATTAATCGAACTATTGTAGAATTGAAATGTCGATGTCCATGAGTTAGTCGCAAGTTGCCATGCAGTATTAATCGAACTATTGTAGAATTGAAATGAAAGTGATTGACGGCGAGGAGGTGACTTTCTTGTCGTATTAATCGAACTATTGTAGAATTGAAATATGGGAAAGCATAGGAAGAAAATACGCCGATTATCGGTATTAATCGAACTATTGTAGAATTGAAATAGATCAGCTACCTCTTTTTCATGATTGAGATGCTCTGTATTAATCGAACTATTGTAGAATTGAAATGGTGGATGTTAGCTGGCAGCCCGGGCCAGATTATCGTATTAATCGAACTATTGTAGAATTGAAATCGGGCTTAAAGGTTCTTCGGACATCATCTTGCGCGAGTATTAATCGAACTATTGTAGAATTGAAATTTGCAAACAAAAAAAATTATGTGGTAAAAAAGGATTCGTATTAATCGAACTATTGTAGAATTGAAATGTAAAGAATTTCTGGTAATCAAAGTTGAATCCTGCAGTATTAATCGAACTATTGTAGAATTGAAATAAAGCTTCTGCTCTTCCATTGAGTTCTGGGTATAAAGTATTAATCGAACTATTGTAGAATTGAAATAGATAATTATTCCCTGTGCCATTAACGGTCATGTTCGTATTAATCGAACTATTGTAGAATTGAAATTATTTTTATGCCCCGAGTTCTGATGCATTTACGAGTGTATTAATCGAACTATTGTAGAATTGAAATGTTCTTCAAAGGTCTTGGATCCCTTTCCTTCCGGTTGTATTAATCGAACTATTGTAGAATTGAAATTTACAACCTTCTCTTTATCCGTAACACTGTAGCCTAGTATTAATCGAACTATTGTAGAATTGAAATGTTGGTAAAGTCGTTGTTCAAAAGAATCTGGCTTCCGGTATTAATCGAACTATTGTAGAATTGAAATGATGTACTGGCAAATGAGGGAGGACCTGAGGAATAAGTATTAATTGAACTATTGTAGAATTGAAATACATAATGGGTAATTTTGCCCATTATAAATTCCTCCGTATTAATCGAACTATTGTAGAATTGAAATAGGTAAAATGG
>JAAXKQ010000018.1:0-88748 GCA_025612245.1 Ignavibacteria bacterium | reverse complement strand
ATTTTCTTCTTCGGGATCAGGTTGCGTATTAATCGAACTATTGTAGAATTGAAATAGGTAAAATGGATTTTCTTCTTCGGGATCAGGTTGCGTATTAATCGAACTATTGTAGAATTGAAATTGTTACCGCCCTTTACTTTTTTTATTCCGCCCTAGGTATTAATCGAACTATTGTAGAATTGAAATTCGGCTTCAGCTGCCTTTGCCTCAAGGTCCTTTACCGTATTAATCGAACTATTGTAGAATTGAAATGCGTGTCCCCCTGCCTGTCACGCAGGAGGTCCCGGCATTGCAATCGAACTGACGTAGAAAGGGAACGGAACAAGGTTGAGGGGCGAGGAGGAGAAGTGCTGAGTTTTGAGCTTTGAACGGGGAAACAGATACCCGGCTATTATGAGGTTGTTTTGATGGGATGGTTTTTATGTGTGGGGGTTCGGGTTTCAATGATATGTTTAACCAGATGGGAAGTAAGATACAAGTCGCTCCATCCGGAGCTCTGGAATTTAGGGGGGATACCGGTGTTTGCTACAGACAAAGCGCTCCTTCCGGAGCTTGGGGGGAGGCGTAATGATATTGGTGCAGATTGCATGGGGAGGGGGGAGAGAAGTTTTAAGTTTTAAGTTTTAAGTTGGGAAAGAGTTCAAGGTTCAAGGGAGAGAAAGTTCAAGGTTCAAGGGAGAGAAAGTTCAAGGTTCGAGGTTCAAGGTTTTAGGAAGGAAAGGAATATGGAGGGGGAGGGATTGGGTTTGGATTCAGCCCGGGAGGGGCGTTTTGTTTGTAGCAAAGAATGCTTTCCCCCATCTCTTTTGAGAGCCCTGGAAGGGCGACTTGTTTGAGATGGGTAGAGATTAGATTATTAAGACATATTTTACAAGTCGCTCCTTCGGGAGCTCTGATTATTATTTTTTATTCGTTTTTTTCTACAAACAAATCGTCCCTACGGGATTCTATGAATATATAGGAGAGGAATGTTGAGTTTTTAGTTTTAAGTTTTGAGTTGGGGGAGAAGGTTCAAAGTTCAAGGTTCGAGGTTCGAGGTTAAGGCAAAGAAGGAAGAATTTGGAGGGGTGTGAGCTTGGGGAGGCATGATTATATTGGTTCAGATATCGTAGAGATGGTTGTGGGATTATTTGCCCGGGGGCAGTCTGTCAGGAGCTTTGGGGGATGAGGGGAATACGTCCTCCCGGGCTAAAGACATGGAGCTTCCTAAAAGGGGCTTGGTAATTGCGTTATTTAAGATGTCCTGATTTTTACATTCTCTGAATTACCGGCTCCGGGAGAGGGTTTCAGGTACCCGGCCTGAAGGCCGGGTCTAATCAAATGAGAAGGTGCGCTGAAGCGGGCTCAAAGCACAGGTTTATAGATAAGGCGCCCCTAAAAAGGGGCTTTGTAAATGTGTTATGTATGGTGTTCTGATTTTTACGTTTTTTGAATTACCGGCTACAGGTACCAAATTGTGTATATACCGTAGGCTTTTCAAATCCCGGGTGACGGATTTTTAAGGTCCAATGAGTCTCCGGCAGAGAATTGGTCCAAACCGTAAAACATTGAATTTCCGGAGCCGGAATTTGCTGTTAGTCCTTTTTGCCTGAGGTTTGAAGTTCAAGCAGCGTTCTTAAATGCTCTTCAATGCGCTTGCGCTCGCTGATGTCGGTAAATACGCTTAAGAGGCATTCTTTGCCTTTGAGTCTGAGTCTTCTAACAGAGAGCAGGCCTGTTACCTCCGCCCCTGATTTTTTTCTGAATGAGACTTCCATGTTTTGGATGAAACCCTGCTCCTTGAGTATTTTCTGGAAGCCCTCGCGGTCGGATTCGCTGTGGAATAATGGAATTTCAAGAAGCGTTCTTGCCAGTATCTCGTTGCGGCTATAGCCGGTGATGGTTTCAAATGCACGGTTGACGTCGACAAAAAGGCCTTCTTTGTAAGTAGTTATTGCAATAAGGGAGGGAATTTCTTGGAAGACGGCTGAAAGCATCTGTTCGGATTCCCTGAGCATATCGTTGGCATACTTTCTTTCAATTGCGTATTTAAGCGACCGCACGAGGAGGTTAGTATCGAAATCGCCTTTAACGAGGTAATCCTGCGCCCCTGCCTGCAGGGCTTTAGCGGCGGTTTCCTCGTCGTCCAGACTGGTCATAATAACAACGGGTATTTCGGGGGCAGATTCTTTAATCTTTTTCAGCGTCTCAATTCCAATCGAGTCGGGAAGTGAAAGGTCGAGCAGTATAACGTCATAGTGTCCAGTTTTTAAGAGATCCACGCCCGTAGAAAGCCTGAATGCGTGATCGAGGCTAATTTCGGTTCCCCGCGCATCTTCAATCATTTCAAGTATAAGCTGTGCAAAGGTCCGGCTGTCTTCAATCATCAAGACCTTGAAATAGTTCTCTTTCATGTTGACCCCATATATTTTAGTCTAATATACAAATTATATGAAAAAAGTCACTCCTTTTTTTAGAAATTCAGCATTGTAAAGCGGGAACCCTTTTTGGGAAATTATCATCTAATTATAACACAAAAAACAAAAGAAATCATGAATACAACGGTATCATTAATACAAAGAATCGTTAAAATTGCAGTAGGCCTGGCCATGCTGTCGTACCTTTTCATTGGCGAAGGGGACATAAAATATATGGGTTTAATTGGTCTGGCGCCCCTGATTTCGGGTATAACAAACTCCTGCGGCGGTGCAACAGGCTGCAGGACGGATTTCCGGGAAAGGGAAGAAAGTTAAAAAAAAGGCTGCATCAAGTTATGCAGCCCTGAGAAGTAATTATAAAGTAGTTGCTATATAAAAAGAGGGGCCAGCACGAGTGTGAGGGTGCTGAGGAGTTTTATCAGAACGTGAAGCGAGGGGCCGGCAGTATCCTTAAATGGATCGCCAACCGTGTCGCCAACGACCGAAGCCTTATGTGGCTCGGTATGTCTTCCGCCGTAGGCTCCTGTTTCAATGTATTTCTTTGCGTTATCCCATGCGCCGCCGCCGTTATTTAAAAACAGCGCAAAGAGAATTCCCGTAATTGTTGCAACCATGAGGTATCCGCCAATAACTTCGGCGCCGCTGGCGCCAGAAGGGTTTTCAGGGCCGCCGCCCAGATAATAGATGTACTTGAATACAAGTCCAACGCCGACCGTCATACCCACAACCAGGAGTCCCGGCACGACCATTTTCTGGAGTGCCGCCTTGGTAGCAATATCGACGCACTGGCCGTAATCGGGTTTTGAGGTGCCGAGCATAATGCCGGGGTTGCTCTTAAACTGGTCGCGCACGTTGCGGATAATTGAGTAAGCGGCCTTGCCGACGGCCTTAATTGCGAGCGAGGAGAAGATATAGACCAGCATGGCGCCGAGGATTGCGCCAACAAACACTTCTGGTTTATTGAGGTTAATTACGGGCTGAAAGTTCGGTACGTAATTTCTTACTTCGTCTATGTATGCACCGAAAAGGAGGAAAGCCGCCAGTGCGGCCGAGCCAACGGCGTAGCCTTTTGTAAGTGCCTTTGTGGTATTGCCGACAGAATCCAGGCGGTCGGTTTTTCTGCGGATGGATTCTTCCTGCTGGCTCATTTCAACTATACCGCCGGCATTATCTGTAATGGGACCGAAGGTATCCATTGCAAGGATGTAGGCGGCGGTTCCCAGCATACCCATTGTAGCAACGGCGGTACCGAAGAGTCCCGCATTCTTAAGTCCCGAGGTCTGTCCGAGGAAATAGGTACTTACAATACCGGCGCCGATAATGAGGACGGGGAAGCCTGTAGATTCCATTCCGACGGCAAGTCCGGCAATGATATTAGTTGCAGAGCCGGTTTGTGAGGCTTCGGCAATATATTTAACGGGGCGGTAGCGGTATTCGGTGTAGTACTGGGTGAGGTAGACGAAAGCCAGGGAAATCAGGACTCCAATTGCGCCGCATAAAAAGAAGTTGAGGTAATAAGAGCCGAGGAGCCACCTTGAAGCAATAAAAAAGCCAGCCATAGCAATGCCCGCTGTAACATAAAAGCCTCTGTTCAAGGCTTTCATCGGGTCTTCCTCTTCATTTGTTTTTACGACGAGGATTCCGATTGAAGAGGCGATAATACCGAAAGCGCGGGCAACCAGGGGGAATAAGAGTACGGAAAGGAGTGTAAGTCCCTGAGCCTCAAAGGCAGCGGCGTTAGAGCGATAGAGCCCGGCGGCAAGGATCATTGCCCCGATATTCTCGGCGGCGGTGGATTCGAAGAGGTCGGCTCCACGCCCGGCGCAGTCGCCCACGTTATCGCCGACCAGGTCGGCCACCACGGCGGGGTTGCGCGGGTCGTCCTCGGGAATACCGGCTTCGACCTTCCCGACCAGGTCGGCCCCGACGTCTGCGGCCTTGGTATAGATGCCTCCGCCAAGCTGAGCAAAAAGCGCCACGAAGCTGGCGCCGAAGCCGTAGCCCACGATAAGGAGCGGAATTTTTGCCGGATCATCGGTAACGCCAGCCGAGCTGACGATTAAAAAGAGCCCTGCCACCCCGAGCAAGCTCATGGCAACGACGAAGAATCCTGAAACGGCGCCGCCTCTTAAGGCAATCTGGAGTGCTCCGTTCATACCTTTGATTGCAGCGGCTGCGGTTCTGATATTAGAGCGGATGGCGACCCACATTCCCATATATCCGGCAGCAACGGAGCATGCAGCGCCAAGGACAAATGAGATGGTAGTCCACAGTGCAAGCTGTGAAGGGCTTGCCGGGTCGTGCGGGTTAGGTGTTCTGATAAAGGCGTAAATGATATATATAAAAGCAGCAAGTGCAATGGCAAGATAAATGATGGTTCTATTCTGCCTGCGCAGGAAGGCCTCGGCGCCCACCTTGATTGCATTGGATATTTCCTGCATCCTTGCGGTTCCAGTATCCTGTTTTAATACGTAGCGTGTCAGAAATGCCGCAAATAGAAGTCCCAGAATGCTGATTGCCAAAATGAGATTGGCTTCCATCTTTTCTCTCCTGTGTTATTATAAAGTAAGATAATTATTATCAGGCAAAATGAACTGCGTTTCTGGAATTCGGGAAAAATAACGGGTAATGATGTGCGTTGCAGGATTGGATGGTGCTCCGCAATCAAAATTATATGCAATCACATACCCATGCAGTCCTACAGTTTTTATTAGCGTAAAACCGGATTAAAATTCACAGTAGTTTGACAGAACAGAATGATGCCCAGTGCCGGGGGAAGAAAAGATCAGTTTTCCACCGGCAATATAATAATTTGGAAAATATTTAAGAGAATTTCCAGAGTTTAATAATTTATTCGGGAGTCGTTGCAAATTAAAGCAGAATGTACGATTTTCGTAAAATATCATACTAATTTAAAAAAGTAATTTAAGCAGGTGAAAAATGAAGCAATTATTTGCTAAAAAGCCTCTGGCTATGCTGCTTGAAGAAATGAAGGGTGAAAACCGCCTTCGCAGGATTCTGGGTCCTGTTGCGCTGACGTCTCTGGGTGTAGGTGCAATTATCGGCACCGGGATATTTGTGCTTACAGGCGTTGCGGCCCACGACAAAGCCGGTCCGGCAATTATCATCTCATTTGTCATTTCGGGGCTTGCCTGTGTTTTTGCGGCCCTATGTTACGCGGAGTTTGCCTCCATGGTACCCGTGGCAGGTTCAGCCTACACGTATGCCTATGCCACGCTGGGCGAAATGTTCGCCTGGATAATAGGGTGGGACTTAATACTGGAGTATGCGGTTGCCTCGGCGACGGTTGCGCACGGCTGGAGCCATTATTTTCAGGATTTTATAGGGATTTTCGGGCTAAAGATTCCATTATGGGCTACGCGGGCGCCATTCGATTTTAATCCCGTTACGGGGTTAATGGCCCCGACGGGTACGGTAATAGACCTGCCGGCAATAATTATAGCTGCCGTAATTACAATAATACTGGTAAAGGGGATCAGGGAAAGCGCGTCTTTTAACGCCACCATGGTAATTATCAAGCTGGTAATAGTTTTCTTTGTAATTATAGTAGGTGCTTTTTATATCAATACAGCAAACTGGACTGCCAATTTTGCTCCTTACGGGTGGTCGGGCATAAGTTTCTTCGGGAAAACCATCATGGGTCAGACAGGGCTTGGCGGGGCCCCGGTAGGGGTACTTGCAGCGGCAGCGACGATATTTTTTGCCTATATCGGGTTCGATTCCATTTCAACGCACGCCGAGGAGGCAAAAAATCCGAGGCGGGACGTTCCGATAGGCATTATTGCCTCGCTTCTTCTATGCACTGTGCTTTACATTGCCGTTTCGGCTATAATTACGGGAATGGTTCCTTACGACAAGATTAACATAGACGCCCCGGTTTCAAATGCCTTTAAGCAGATAGGGCTGCCGTGGGCGCAGCTGATAATTTCTTTCGGAGCCCTGGCCGGAATCACCTCTGTGCTGCTGGTAATGATGTTAAGTCAGCCGCGAATATTTCTGGCCATGGCGCGCGACGGGCTGCTTCCAAAGAATGTTTTCGGTTCCGTACACGAAAAATACCGCACGCCATGGAAGTCGACGATTCTGACCGGGATTTTTGTGGCCATTCTTGCGGGTTTTCTGCCTTTGAGGATACTGGCCGAGCTGGTGAATATAGGCACTCTTTTTGCGTTTGTTATAGTCTGTGCCGCGGTTCTCATTATGCGCAGGACGCATCCGGAAGCAGAAAGGCCTTTCAGGGCCCCATGGGTTCCATTTGTACCCGTAGCAGGTATTCTTACGTGTTTACTGCTCATGTTTTCGCTGCCCGAGGAAAACTGGCTGAGGCTTTTGATCTGGCTGGCGATTGGATTTGTAATATACTTTGGCTACGGCCGCAAGCACAGTGTAATGCACGAATACATTGAGAGCCACGAGCATGAAAGCGTGCACAAATGAGCTTAATTCAGGAGCGGGCCGATAAACGTTGCCCGCTCTTTTTTTTTGTTTCTTAGGGAGGCCACATTCTCCATTCCTTCTTTGCCTTTGTTGGCACATCTTCTTAAATTAGACTTCATCTTTCACTGGAGGAATCGAATGTTAAAAAAGCTATTTATTGCAATTTCTTGTTTTGCTTTATCGCAACAACCCATAAATGCGCAGGAAGCCGCATCAAAGTCAGTTTCCGTAACGGTTTACAACCAGAATCTCGGAGTAATCAGGGAAGTAAGGCCGGTTCACGTGAACTCCGGCCGTTCTGAAATTTCAATCAGGGATGTGGCTCAGCTGATAGATCCCACCAGCGTACACATCAAGCTTGACGGCGAGGTTCTTGAGCAGAACTACCAGTACGACCTGGTGAGCATGGAGAAGATTCTCCAGAAATACCTGGAGCGTGATGTTCAGCTAATAGGTCAAAAAGATGAGCTCCTGGAAGGGAAGCTTCTTTCTGCGCAGGGCGGACAGGTAGTACTTCAGAAAAAAGACGGCGGGCTTATTATGCTGCCAAATACGGAAAAGTACCGTATTTCCGTGGGTTCGCTGCCCGAAGGGCTTATTACCAGGCCAACGCTCGTATGGACCGTTAACAGCAAGGCTGCAAAGGACCAGGATGTAGAGATTTCTTACCAGACAGCCGGAATGAACTGGCATGCCGAATATGTTGCCATATTGAATGAAAACGACACCAAGCTTTCGCTGAATGCATGGGTGAGTATAGAAAACCAGTCGGGCACGGCATACAAAGACGCGTCTTTGAAGCTCGTTGCAGGGGACGTTAACCTGGTGCAGCAGAGGCAGCCGGGTGTGCTATTCAGAAAGGATGTAATGGTAGCCGAGAACAGCATGGCCGGGCAGCAGTTCCAGGAAAGGGAATTTTTTGAGTATCATATGTATGACCTAGAACGCCCGGCTACCTTGAACAATAATGAATCCAAGCAGATATCTCTTTTCCAGGCCGACAACATAAGTGTAAGTAAAAAGTATCTTTACAAGAGCGGCTACAACTATCAGCCTTACGGGCAGCAGAATCAGAAGCCGAAGGTTGCCGTTGCAGTGGAATTTGAGAATACGCAGAAAAATAACCTTGGCATGCCGATGCCAAAGGGTAAGGTGAGGGTTAATAAATCCGACGGCAAAACCGTGGAGTTTATTGGCGAGGACATGGTAGACCACACGCCGAAGGATGAAAAGATTAAACTCAAGATCGGCGACGCCTTCGATATAGTAGCCGAAGAAACGCAGACCGAAAACGTGCGCATATCCGACAAGGTATATGAGCAGGCATATGAAATTAAGCTGAGGAACAGGAAAAAAGAAGACGTTACGGTTGAAGTGGAAAGGGCGCTCGGGCTTAACTGGGAGATGCTTTCTTCTTCAATAGATTACCAGAAAAAAGACGCGCAGACCGTAACCTTCAAGGTGCCGGTAAAGAAAGGCGAAGAAACGGTGCTGAAGTTCAAGGTAAGATACGCTTACTAAAAATGCCATCATAGATTGCCGATAAATTCCGGCGAACAAAAAGCATCTTATACAGGTTTATTCCGCTAAAAGGTGCCATTTTCCCGAAGCTATTCGAAAAAGGGGCAGAATAATGTTCTGTCCCTTCCTTTTTCACACACACAAACACAGTATTTTTTTACAAAGTATAGATCTTTTCCCTATAATGTGCTAATAATCTCATCCGTACTCTGTACTTTCGCGAACATTCCGTTTAAGGCCGCCAGGATTGACCAGTGTACGCTTTCAGCGGGAATGGTTCTTTCCTCTATTTTCAGGTCTTTTGTTGCACAGGCGTCGTGGGCGACGGTGCAGTTAAAGGCAAAATCGAAAGCGGCCCTTGTTGTGGAATCTATGCACATGTGCGTCATCATTCCGCAGATATAAAGCTGTCTAAGCTGGCGTTCCGAAAGGTACTCGAGGAGCTGTGTGTTCCTGAAACTGTTTGGGTAGTTCTTCTCGAAGACTATTTCCCCCTGGTTGGGATAAACCGACTCGTGTATACGGGCTCCGAACGTATCGGGAAGCAAGTAAGAGGCTCCAGGTTTAAGCGAGAGGTGCTGAATGTAAATTACGTGTGAGCCCCTGCTGCGGAAGGCGTCAATTAGCTTTCTGGCTTTCTGCGCAGCCTCAGGGCTTCCTTTGAGCTCGCAGTTGCCGCCCGGGAAGTAGTCGTTTTGTATGTCAATTATCAATAATGCTTTATCCATTTTATACTCTGTTTTTAAGCTGATTTTATGTTTGTTATAAGATCAAAAAAAAAGGCTTCATAATCAATTTTCTTTTAAGAGGATTTTCTTTATTTTATTCTTATGTGCGGAAGATTTGAAAATAACATAGATACGGGCGACCTTTTTGAGGCGCTTCAGGCAAAAGGCGCTCCTCTTAAAGCTGAGCTTTCAAGGCAGAACATTGCGCCTACGCAGAAGATAATGACCTTAATTGGAAAGGGTGAAGGCGTGGAGCTGATTCCCATGAACTGGGGGATTAAGTTTACGGGGGATTCGCACCTAATCTTTAATTCCAGGATTGAAACCATTAAGGAAAAACCGTACTGGCAGAGGCTTTTTTCGGAGAATAAATGCCTCGTTCCGATGACCGCGTTTTACGAATGGAAAAAGGAAGGCACAAGGAAAGTTCCCTACAGGATCTACCTGCCGGGAGAGAAATTTTTCTTTGTGCCTGCTCTTTATATCGAGAAGGACAAGCAGTTCTACGCCTCTTTGATAACCACCGTTTCAAACAAGTTCATAGAAAAGCTGCACCACAGGATGCCCGTTATACTGAAAATAAACGAAGCCCTGGATTATCTTAAATGCGACAGTGAAGCAAACCTCAAGCGCTGCATTCCTTTAAGCTCAACGGAAAAGATGGATATGGAGCAGGTAGCGCTCTAAGAGGAGTTCCTAGAGTGCTATAAACTTTCTTACATTCTCCAGCTGGTGAAGATGCCTGTCGCCATGATAAATAATAAAGTAAATCCATTCGGCTCTCGTCAATTCGCCGAACTTCGGGTGTATGAAGTCGAGGCAGCTTACCGTAAGGTCGTGTGTCTTCAGTAAATTAACGAGCAGGGTCCTGTTATTTATCAGCTTTGATGAAATCTCATCGCGGTCCTTAGGGTTTTGAGTGGGAGAAATTTCCCTGGCAGCGGTAAATTTTTTCTCAAAGTCGTTAAACGTGGTTCCAACGAGCGTTGCCTTCTGCAGGGGGTCCCTGTTAGAGGGTCTGGTAGCCCCGGTGATCATTTTCCCGATAAAGCTTTCAACAATATAGAGGTGTTCGGCAATATCTCCGGCCGACCAGGTATCGGTTGAAATGCTCCTGTTGAATTCATTTACAGGAAAGCCCATGAAAGCCTCTGCGAGTCTTCCGGTAGAGCTTTCGAGGTCCATTATTATAGCATTATTTTCCATGATGAAATTTCCCTAAAGTTACGGTTTTATTAATTAATGAAAGCACTCATTCTGCGCATGGCAAGCTGCCAATGAAAATCCTTCAGCTTTTTGCCGCAAGGTGAGAGTGTTTCCTGTTCAAAAAAGCAATCAGCACAAGTCCAATAAACCCGGCAGCAGAAAGCCCGAAGTCCTCCTTTGGGGATAAAAAATGAGCGCATAGGCAATAAAGGTCCAGCCGAAATAGGCCACCAGGCTTTTCCCGGCGGAATAATTGAGCTTCTTTTTTAGTACTCCGGCATAAAGAAAAACAAGTCCCTGGGTAATAAAAAGTATTCCGAAGAGGTAGGCGGCCCTGTTTATGGCTGAGAAAAAGCAGATGTGGTAGACTATGCCAATCCAAATCCAGTAGAATGCCAGTGAGTTGTTTATGATTGTGTCCGAGTATCTGAAATTTTTATATGCCAGGTAAACCATTACAAGCGCCAGCAGCACAAAAGCTATCTGAAGAGGAAAGACGCTCTTATTATAGTGTTCAAATACACCAAGGAATTCCTCTTTGTTAAAAGGCATTTTATCCTCCTTAGATTCTAATTCCCAATTTATGCAGAATAAACATCATCAGAAAATAAAACAGAATCATCAGTATAGCAGAAACCGCAAGAGCCGGGTAAAAGCCGGTTTTCTTAAGCAGCAGGGGAAGCGTTATGAACATGGATAAGGAAGGGATAACGAGCCAGAAAATTCCCAGTGAAAGCTCAGCGACCTTTGTTTTATCCCCCGTATCCGTGTATAGCCAGATGAAGGCCAGTATGGAAACCATAGGAACCGAAGCGAAGACACTTCCGAGGAAAGTGTTCCTTTTGGACACCTCAGAAACAAGCACAATTAAGAAAGAAGATACGGCTACTTTAAGGGCATAGTAGAGCATAGGTCACCATTATTATCAGCTATAAATTATCAAAAAATTTTGAAAAACAAAGGAATTCAAAAATAAAACTTGATCAGGAATAAAAATGTCGTAAATTTAGATCCACGGTTTTTTATAAGTGTTTTTTGAAAGGCTCTGGTAATTTTCAGTAACTTTAATCAAAATGTATAAATAAACCTGGCATCTATGCGGTTAATCTGCCTGCTATTCATTCTGTTATTAAGCATATCTTCCTGCCCGCAGCAAGTTCAGGAATACCGGGTAAGGGATTATCCTTTTGAGAACTGCGATATCATAAAGCACGTCGCACGCGACAAGGATGGTTACCTCTGGTTTTCGACTGCGCAGAACGGCGCTTTCAGGTTCGACGGCAAAAACTACGTTTTATTTAACTCCAAGCAGGGTTTCACAAACTATTCGCTGAGCAAGATATATCCCTGTTCCAAAGGAGGGCTCTGGTTCTGTACATTCAAGGATGGGATGTACAAATACGACGGTAACGGGTTCAGGCATTTCGTAATACCCGGCAATCCCGATCTTTTTGATGCAGCCGAAGGGATGGGTTCGCTCTGGGCCGCAAGCCACAGGGGGCTGTTCAGGATCAACGGCAAGAAGTTCTCTGAGGAGCTGACATTTAAGGATGAGAAAATTCTCTCCATTCAGCAGGGTCCCGGCGGAAAGATCTATCTGCTTACAAATAAACCAAGGGGCCCAAAAGACTTCTTAAAAAAGGGATTCGCGAGAAATCTTTATTCGTTCGATGGTAAAAACCTCCGTATGATTCCTCTTAAGAACACCGGTACAAATTTAGGATGCTTCAGTTTCGATTCACAGGGAAACCTGTGGCTGGGTTATACAGGTAAGGTTGTCAGGAAGAAAGACAACGTATGGAATGAAATTGTCTTCACCAGTAAAACAGATGACAAGAAGGTACTGGAAATTGCGGGGGATAGAGACGGCAATATGTGGTTCCGTACGAACTCAGGGTTATATCTGTGTGTGGATCTGAAAGTAAAGCAGGTAAGTTCAAGAACATACAGTGACTTTATGTTTCAGGACATATATTCGGATGTTGAAGGGAACCTGTGGGCCACGGCAAGAAGCAAGGTCAAGAAGTTCAACAGAGCAGGGTTTACATTTCTTGAAAATCCAATACTTCCCGGAAATCATTTACTATTTGAGGATAAGAAAGGGAAGCTCTGGTTTTTTGGGAAGTCCACTTTGCCCCTGGGCGTGAAGCTTGCTTTTTCCATCTACGACGGGAAAAATATTATTACACTTCCCGCTCCCGTAAAAATGGATCTGGCATACCACAATTTATTTGGAACAGAAGCCGAAGACGGCAGTCACTGGTTTGTAGCCAATGACAAGCTTCTTAAGCTCTCGGGGAAAAAGTTTACGGTATATGTAAATAAAGGTCTTTTTGCTCTGTCAGGAAAGGAACAACATAGTTCGCGCAGTATCTCAGCCGACAGTCATGGTAACGTTTTTATCTACTACAATTCGGATCAAATCATTGCCAGGTTTAGCGGTGGAAAGTTTTCTAACTATTCTTTTGCAAAAGACAGGGGAAACTTCTACAACTACCTGCTCAATGTCTTTCATATAAATTATGTATACTCGGGCGGCAATAAGATACAGGTTTATGACGGCAAACAATTCCGTGAAATTGTCTTCCGGAAAAATAGCCGTGATGTCTTTAAGACAATAATAAAAAATGACGGGGATAATATAATTATTTCCCAGTGCCTCAAGAACCGGCAGAATGTACTGGAGATAATAAATTCCCGGAGCGGCAAGATAAGCCGGGTTACGGCAAAGGACGGTTTAATTGAGGAAGATCTACAGGACTTTATAGTTGACAGGCTTACGGGTGATCTGTGGATGTTTCACGATAAAAAGGGTTTCAGCAGGATGAACCTGAGGGAGTTTTATTCCTCAGGCAAGGTTAACCTATGCTTCTATCCTTATGAAAACGTTTATGAGAGCGTAATCGGAAGGAGCCCATATCAGGACAGTAAGGGGGATATATGGCTTGAGACCATTATGGGACAGGTTAAGTTTAAGCCTGCATACCTGAAGATGCCCGGCATTACAAATCCCCGAATAGTTCTCTCGGGCATTAAGCTTTTCTTCGGTAACCATGATGTTTCGGAATTTGGGAGCGGAAGAGTCGGCATTTCGGGTATACCAAAGACGCTCAGGCTGCCGTACAACGAAAACTACATCACCTTTGAATTTTCAGCGCTTTCATTTATAGATCCTGATGAGACCGAATATTCCTTCATGCTGGAAGGATTTGACAGTCACTGGTCGCCTATGAGGCAGCTCAATGAAGCCTCATATACCAACCTTCCTCCGGGGACGTACACATTTCTTGCAAGGGCGCGGCTTAAAAACCGGATCTATACGAATACAATTGCATACACTTTTACGATAGCGCCTCCGTTCTGGAATACGTGGTGGTTTATACTACTAAGCATATCGGCAGGAGTGGCTTTGGTTTACTTTATAATAAGATTCAGGATGAATAAAAACCAGGCCAGGAAGCTCGAAGAGCTGGTAAATATGCGCACAAGGCAGCTTCGTGAAGAGATGGAAAAGGTGGAATTCCAGAATTCCGTTATACAGGAGGAGAAGGAGAGGGTCCAGTCGATGAATGTTGAACTGGAGAAAAGCCGTTACCAGCTGGCGAAGATAAATGAGGTACAGAACAGGTGGCTGGAGGAGCTTTCGGAATCGGAGCAGAGCCTGAGGGAGATGAACAGGAGCAAGGATAAATTCTTTTCCATCATTTCGCACGACCTAAAAAGTCCTTTCTTTGCGCTTGTCAGGTATACCGATATGATGCTCCAGGAGCTAGAGAAGCTGACCTCAGTGGAAATAAAGGATTATATTGCAGGCATCAATAAGTCCATTAAAAATGTTTATGATTTTGTTGAAGACCTCCTGGAATGGTCGCGCATACAGACGGGAAGGATTGAATTCCATCCTGTTTACTATGAACTATCCGCGCAGATAAGGGAAGTTGCGCATCTTAATTCCGGAAATTTCATGAAGAAAAACATAACGCTGGTAAATAAAGCGAGGCAGAAAGTTTATGTTTTTGCGGATGAAAACATGGTGCGCAGTGTACTGAGCAATCTGATATCAAATGCAATCAAGTTTACATACGAGAAAGGGGAGATTGAATTAGGGCTGGCTGTAAAGGGCAATTTTGCGGAAGTATCGGTAAAAGATAACGGTATGGGGATGAGCAGCGACCAGGTAAGAATTCTCTTCATGCCCGAAAAACGCCAGTTGAACCGCGGCACAGCAAATGAAAGAGGCACCGGGCTCGGGCTCATACTCTGCAGGGAATTCATCGAGAAAAATGGCGGAGCCATTTCGGTAGAAAGCTGCCAGCAAAAAGGGAGCACTTTTACCTTCACGCTGCCACTGAAGGAGGGTCCCGTTAAGACCGATTCCACTGTTAAAGCCGGTCCGGTTAAAGCAGGTGCCGTTAAAGCGGAAGAAGAAATGACCGTCTAGACCTGTGTTATCATTTCAATTGCCGGGAAAGTCTCAAATATAATTACATTGGAACTCTCAGCAGTTTTCTTTAAGATAATCTGTACGGCCTGAAGAAGGCTGTATTATGAAAATCTACAAAAGAGCTGAGACCAGGTTATTTATGAGACGAGTATATGTATTTATTACCCTGCTGGTTTTCGCCATGCCGGGATTTGCGCAGGAGACTGTGCAGAAAGATTCACTTCAGTTTAACTACCGGGAAGAGCAGCAAAGTGAGCGCCCCCTTTCGCCTTTCGACAACATAGGAAACAACTTTCTTAACAGCTTTTCGGGATACAAGGGTCTCCTGCAGTTTGCAGGAATTGCCTCCACCTACGCGATAATTCATACAGATGCGGACTATCACGTGAGCACCTTTTTTAGGGATCATTCTTTTTATGCAAACATAGCCCTGCCGGCCGTTGTACTGGGTTCCACACTGCCTCTGACTACAGGAGGGGTATTATATTTTCTGGGGAAACACAATTCCGATAACAGGATGATCGGGGCGTCGTTTGCAGTGCTTCAGGCGGGGCTAATAACCGTGGCATACATATCCGTCCTTAAAGGAATTACGGGCAGAGCGCATCCGGATGCAAACAGTCTGGCAGACAGGAAGGCAGTAAGCAGCAAGTTTAATTTCGGGCTTGTAAGGGGTGGAATATACAGGGGGTGGCCTTCGGGTCACGTAGGTGCGGCGATGTCTGTAGCTTCCGCGCTATCGCATTACTATACCGAGAAGACCTGGCTAAAATATTTGACGTATGGGTGGGTTGGGTACACGATGGCGAGCGTAAGTGCATTTCACAAGGGTACTATGCACTGGTTTTCGGATGCAGTTGCGGCGAGCTTAATGACATATACCATTGGTGCGAGTGTGGGCAGTTATTACAGGAATGTTATGGAAGGGAATAAAGAAGACGTAAAATTCAGGCTTTTCCCCGTTGCGGTAGGGGATTTTTCGGGGGTGGGGGTTTTGTACTCGTTTTAACAAGTTTTGAGTTGGGGGGAGGGGTTCAAGGTTCAAGGGAAAGGGTTCAAGGTTCTAGGTTCGAGGTTAAGGAAAAGGCAAAGGGGGAAGAATTTTAAGTTTTGAGTTTTAAGTTTTAAGTTGGGAAAGAGTTCAAAGTTCAAGGTCCAAGGCTTTAGGGAGGAAAGGTATATGAAGGGTGTGGGATTGGAATTGGGCTTGGATTTAGCCCCAGAGGGGCGTTTTGTTTGTAGCAAAGAAGGAGAACTCCCTCCCTCCCTAATCAATAGAGCCCTGGAAGGGCGATTTGTTTGAGGTGGGCAGAGATTATTAAGACATTCCTTACAAGTCGCCTCATCCGAGGCTCTGATTCTTTTTTTATTCGTTTTTTTCTACAGACAAAGTGTTCCTCCGGAGCTTGGGGGATGCGTTGTTCTGTTGGTCTAGATTTTATGGGTGGGGGATTCATGGTTCTTAGGGGGGCCAGCATCCCTATCGGGATTTGGTCACCCCGGGCTATAGACAGAGCGCCCCTCATCGGGGCTTGGTAATTGTGTTATGTAAGTGTACCCGGGCTGAAGGACGGGGCTAGTCAAATGAGAAAGCCCGCTTTGAAGCGGGCTTAAAACCATGGGCTGTTGAAGCTATTATCTATGGAATAAAGTCTTAGTTATAATCCGAATGCCAGGAGCTTTTCTTCGAAGGCTGCGAGCTCCTGCTCTATGCGCTGCCTTACTTTTTCGGTTTCTTCAGTTATGTTGGGCACCATTGCTTTGTAATATTTAATTCCTTCAAGGAGGTTTGTCCTGAAGGTTTTAAGAAATGCTTCAGTCTGTGCTGGATATGGTTTCAGGCTTTCAGCGGCTTTCCTGAAAAAGTAATCTATGTAAAGGGATAATTCCTTTATAAACATATTCGGTCTGCCGGAATTTGTAATAAGGTTTATTCTTCCATAGATATGGTCAACCATTTCCTTTAAGCCGGTAATCTTGGAGAAATATGCCAGGTTTGGTCCCGGGCAAACAGCAACGGCCTGGCTTTGTTTGGGGGTTTCAATTCCGTTTACAATTAGGGCTGAGGCTGAGAGGCCTTCGCAGAGGCAGGCCTTTTCGGCTGCCTTATTGAATTCCTTATTATATTCTTTTTCGCAAATTCCGCTTTCCTTCAGGCTTTTCAGCTTCTTGTTCAGGAATGCAATTGAAGCCGTGCAAAGTGGTCTTTCAGAAAATTCACGGCTGGATTCAAGGAAGCGTTTGAAACAGGGGCTGCCGGGTTTTCCTTTTTGTGCTCTTTCCATTTTCTCCAGGTCCTTGTCGTTATTGCGGAGGTTATTAAATGGCACACCCAAAGGTGAAATGCCGCTCAAGTAAAGGTCCTTTTCGCCCGCAGCGCTTAGTTTCCGAAGCGTGTTCTCGTCGACATTCATTACCTCGGGAACGAGGAGGAAAGGGCTTCCCCAGCCGACAGACCGAACGTTAAAATACCGTAGCAGAAAGTCCTGTTCGGCTGCCTTGCCGACTCCGCCCTGCACGGTAATGTCGATAGTAAAGGCCGAGGGGTTGATTGCAATATTTTTCCTTTCAAGCGCCTTGAGGTAAATTTCAAGTATGGAATTATAAAGCTCATTTCTTTTATCTTTAAATTCGCCGAGTATGGGGCCCATCAGTTGTCCGTCGGATGCAAAAGCGTGGCCTCCGCAATTAAGTCCCGACTCAATGCGGTACTCTGAAATCCAGAGTCCTTTTTTAGCGAGGAACTTACCCTGTATGAGAGCCGAGCGGAAATCGCTTACCTTAACTGCAATTTTTTTTCTGAGGTGTCCTTTTGTATCCGGGTAAAAGTCTTTGAAATTTTCCAGGTAGCTATAGAGTCTTGGGTTCATTCCGGCGGAGAAAATGATGGAGCTTTCCAGGTCGCTCAAGGCAAAGCCTCTTAAGGCAGCGTGAGCATCGTTGAATTCCTGAGGCAGGGCATTTCCGGTGGAATCGTAGTTCCCGTTATCCAGTTTACTCATTATATTAACGTCAATTGAGCCGGGGCGAATATTCTCTCTCAGCCAGGATTGAAGTTTTTTAATTACGCATTCGTCGCTGGAACTGAGCATTTCGTTATACTTCATTTTGAGAGCCGAAAAGTCGGGCAGCATTTCAAAGTATTTGCTGATTTCGCTTCCCTTTGAGAATGCGGAATTCTTAAGAGCTTCAAACTGATCCTTTACAATTCTGTTTATCATATTCAGGTAGGCAGTGATTCTGGAGGCCCTGGAATCGTAATCCTTTGATGAAATCGGCTCGTAAGGCCTATTAAGCTTAGCAGAATAGTATTTGCGGAGCTTTTCCATGAGGGTGTCATCCACCAGCGAAATAGCCGATGAGATGCCGTACCTGGAAACTTTCACCGGAGAATCCACAGAAAAGCCCACGCCGAGGACGGGTATATGAAACTTATGCCCGGAATTAATCATAATATGCCTGATATTTTACGAATGAATGTGAAGAGTAAATCCAGAGCCAGGAACCTCTTGACTTAAAATAGTGCAGACGAAATGCCAGAAGAAGAAATATCGTTGAAGAAATAAGTAGAGATTAAATGCCTGTCAAAGAAATTAATTATGCGACAAAGATACTAAAAATTTAGTCGTGATGGGGATATTTATCTGAATTAATATTTGCCCTAATTCATTCTATTTTACAGGTTCGGGGGAAGTTCAAAAATAAAGGGCGGAGGGTTTTTCCCCCGTCCTCCCTTTACAAACTGTAGAACGTATATTAAAGTTTTTCTTTCAGGAAATTGATTCCCTGCTGAAGCATATTGTCCTGCGGCACGTTGCCTTCAGGCGTCAGTTTGTCGACGACGTTGGGCAGCACCTCCTGCAGTTTTGAGGTGACGTTATCGGGTGACTGTCCGGTTTTTGTAGCGAGGTTCTGAATCCTTTCTTCGCCCATACCTTCCCTGATCTGTTCCTTAGAAACGGGCTGGTTTTCGCCCTTGCCAATCCATGATGAAATAGCATTTCCAAGTCCCTTCTGCTGAAAAGACTGAATCATTCCCTGCAAGCCGCCCTGTTCGTTATGAGAGAACATTTGCAGAAGAGCATTTACGATGCCCGAATTCTGTCCGCCCAAATTACCAAGTACTCCTCCTGCTGCGCCCTTGATATCATCCATTAATCCCATAATTATCTCCTCCTTTTTTATATAAATTACCGCATAACGCGGGACAAATATTAAATACTCCTTATTTCAGACTAATTCAAGGCGAAACGGCTGCATGGCAGTTCCAGGAAGCTGCCATGCAGAAACATTTAGCATCCCCTTGTTTTTCAGGCGGGAATTACTAATTTGAATAGCTAAATACTGCCCTTAAAGTTCAACATGCAACAATTCCGGGGGTGCCGTTATGGGGGGATCTCTTGAACTTAAAAGCCGCAGAACGGGCTTTGTGCTTGGACTAATATTGTTTTTGTTTATAATGCTTTTGCCTGTGCCGCAGACTTTTATAGAGATGGCGGCGGGCTCGTTAAAAATGCCCTCCGGTTCACCTGAAGTTCTGGAAGCGGCATTTGGTACCCAAACCGTGCTTGCAACGCTGGCCATAATGGTCTGCTGGTGGATTACCGAGGCGCTGCCGATTCCGGTAACAGCGTTACTTCCCGGAATCATTTTCCCATTATTTCATGTTACCGGCGTCTTTGGCGGAAAGATTTTTAACTTTGACGCCAAAAATACACTACTTAATTATGCAAATCCCGTCATATTTCTTTTCCTTGGCGGATTTCTCATTGCAGCTGCACTTCACAAATGGAACCTGGACCGCCGGTTGACGCTTTATATACTTACGCGGGGCAACCTGGCCAATAAGCCTAAGCTGGTGGTGCTTGGCATTATGTCGGTTTCGGCCTTTATTTCGATGTGGATATCAAATACGGCAACAGCTGCGATGTTTCTGCCCCTGGGCTTAGGAATACTGGGGCTCATGGGGCTTGAGGCGGGGAAGTCGAACATGGGTAAAGCCCTCATGCTAGGCATTGCGTGGTCTGCTTCAATTGGCGGCATAGGGACCGTAATCGGCACGCCGCCCAACGGCATTTGTCTATCCGTCCTTTCAGCTTCGGGATACGCAAAGATTGGATTTGTGGACTGGATGAAGATAGGCATTCCAACGGTACTCATTATGACGCCGCTTGCCTGGTTCATGCTGATGAAAATATTTCCCCCGGAGCTAAAGACAATAAAAGGGGGAAAAGAGCTTTTAATGAAATTTAAGGCAGAGCTGGGGCCCATAACAAAAGAGGAGAAAATAATAGCGGGAGTTTTCCTGCTGGCGGTTTTCCTGTGGATTTCGAGTCCCTTCTGGCCATACATATTTCCGGCGTGGCTTTCCGAGAGGCTTTCGTGGTTTGACGAATACGAAATAGCGCTTTTTGCCGCATTTCTGCTTTTCATAATTCCGTCCGACATAAAAACGCACAGCTTCATACTAGACTGGACCGACACGAAGAGTGTGGAGTGGGGAGTGCTGCT
The DNA here is from genome assembly GCA_025612245.1 of Ignavibacteria bacterium. Taxonomy (GTDB): domain Bacteria; phylum Bacteroidota; class Ignavibacteria; order Ignavibacteriales; family SURF-24; genus JAAXKN01. The sequence continues at coordinate 68,463 of JAAXKQ010000018.1, read as the reverse complement.
TTTATTCGGAGGCGGCATTGCGCTTTCGGATGCGATGTTCAGGACGGGGCTTGCCGGTTACATTGCCTCGGCATTCATGGGGTTTGCAGGCACGCCTTCAACGCTGATGATGCTGGTGTTTTTAGTTATAATGATAGACTTCCTTTCCGAAGTAACCTCCAACACAGCCGTGTCATCCATGATGATACCGATTGTAATTTCGATAGCAAGGAACATGGGTAATGACGTGGTTGCTCTTGCAGTAGGGGCTACGCTTGCGGCCTCACTGGGCTTCATGCTGCCGGTAGCCACGCCGCCGAATGCGATTGTTTACGGATCGGGCTACCTTAAAGTAAAGGACATGATCAAGGCAGGCTTTATGCTGGACATTGCGGGGTGGCTTGTGGTGCTCCTGGTGCTTTATGTTTTTGCTTATCAGGTATTCGGGGTGATAAGGATGTGATTAGTAGGGAGTAGGTAGTAGGAAGTAAGAAGGAGGTAGTAAGAAGTAGGAAGGAGGAAGGAGGAAGGAGGAAAGAGGAAGGAGGAAAGAGGAAGGAGGAAAGAGAGGGGATTATATGGACGGTTATATTTAGTGATGAACGGCGGCAAAAGATCCTTCACTATGCGTCTAAAAAACAGATAAAAAATACGGGGTTGAATTATGAAAAAATTACAGTATGCTGCCGTTGCCCTGCTGTCGTTTGCGATGATTGCAATTGAGCTTTCATGGACGCGCATCTTTTCGGCTGAATTCTATTACACTTTTGCTTTTCTTATACTGTCGATTGCGGTTATGGGGTTGGGACTTGGAGGGCTGATTCTAAGGCTTTTCCCAAAGCTGAATGAAGAGGATAACCTCGGAGTTTTGTTTTCACTTTCAGCTTTCATGGCTCTTGCAGGACCGCCAGTGGTATTTTTGCTCAAGCTGGATTTTACGCACCTTTTCAGCAGTTTTCTCATGTTTGGAAAGCTGCTTGCTACAGTGATACTTTTAAGCTCATCATTTTTAATCGGCGGGATTGCACTATCCAAGCTGTTCAGGAATAATTATTCCGATATGCCAAAGCTGTACATGACGGACCTGACGGGTGCAGCTTTAGGGGTATTTATATCAATTACACTGATGAACTGGTATGGAACGCCTGTAACCACGTTTCTCATTGCAGCTCCACTGATAATAGCCTCTTTTCTTTTCAGTCGCAGATGGCTGAAAATTATTCCGGCCATACTGACAGTCTTAATGGTTGTACTATGTCTAAATTCGGAAAAGCTTCTTGAGGCACAGGGGACCGATAAGTACAAGGCTCACATCATATACAAGCATTGGGATGCGATGTCGAAGATTAAAGCATTCCGTTACGACAAGGAAACGATTGGGATGAACATAGACAATGCCGCCCACACGTTTACGGCAAATTTCGATGGCAACTGGAATCGTCCCGACTCGATGAAGTTCGGTTTTGCGCTGGATGTAAGCTATCTGATAAACAAATTTGATCATTGCCGGTTTGTATCTCTGGGGTCAGGCGGGGGGCTGGATGTTCTTCAGGCGCTGCAGGCCGGAGCCTCTGAAATCCACGCCGTTGAAGTCAATCCGCAGATCAACTATTTAATGAAAGACGGGGGTCTTGCAAAGTTTTCGGGTTATATTTACAGGGATCCGAGGGTTAAAGTAGTGACCGAAGACGGAAGGACATACATCAGGCGTTTTAAGAACAGGTTCGATCTGATATACTCTTTCAGTTCAAACACGTTTGCGGCTTTGACGTCGGGCGCATTTGCGCTTGCCGAGAATTATCTTTTTACGACGGACGCATTTAAGGATTACTGGAATGCGATGTCGGAGAACGGTTATATGATGATGGACCACCAGTTCTACATTCCGCGACTTACGGGCGAACTCCTCCAGGCGTTGAGGGAAATGAAAGTCTGGGAGCCAGAAAAGCACTTTGCAGTTTACGACGTTCCCAAGATGAACCGTATGATGATGCTAATATCGAAGCAGCCGCTGACGCCGGAGGTAATTGAGCTGGCATTCGGAAAGGCAACGCCCGAAATGGAAAACTTCAGGGTGGTAATGCATCCGGCTGCAGATTCGCTTAAAGGTAACCTTATAGACATGATAGTCCATAAAGGCTGGAATGAAGCATCTCAAAAAGCAGGGATAGATATTTCCCCATGCAGCGACAGTCGTCCTTTTACTGCGCAGCTGGGGTTATGGAAAAACTTTTCGATGGCCAAGCTGGATAAGATTACGCCTTATGACTTTAAGGGTTTTCCATTATCGAAGCTGATAATTGTAATAATAATAGCGATAGTGCTTTTGATTGTAATACCGCTTAACTGTCTGCCTTATCTGGCAAAAGGTCCCAGGCTAAGGCTTTTCCCGTGGCTTTATTTCTTTTTTATCGGCATGGCTTTTATGATACTGGAAGTGATACTGATGCAGCAGTACACAATGTATATAGGTCCATCTTCATATAGTGTAGTAACCATACTGTTAACACTCTTATTGATGTCGGGCATAGGGAGCCGTTTTGCCGGGCAGATCCGGGCCAGGACCGCATTTATGGGGATTGTGGTGTGGATATTGTTAGACATACTTTTATTCAGCAGGTTATTTTACGTATTGGGGGGTATGTCGATGTCCGGGCGCATAGTGCTTTCAGCCCTATTAATTGCGCCACTGGGATTTTTGATGGGGATACCATTTCCGAAGGGGAGTCTGCGGGTAAAAGAGTTAGTGGACTGGGGATTTGCGGTAAATGGAGCCGCCTCGGTATTGGGTTCAACCGTGATAATATTGGTAGCGATATCATACGGATTTACGGTTTCGCTTTTAATTGCGGGGGCATTGTATTTAGGGGCATATCTGTTGATATCCAATCAGAAAGCGTGGTAAAATTTTTACTTTTTAATTTATAATTTTTAATTTCGAATATCGCATGCAGTCAGAAAGCCAAAGGCGGTCTTCACTCATTGGAGCCCGCCTTTGATAAATTTGTTACCGGGAGTATGGACTTTGCCTGCGTTCAGGCTTTTTTACCGTTAAATTGCATCTGCATGATTTCAACGGTAAGCCATTTGTAGTCGCCTGTCTTTAGCTTCCAGGTTACGTTCGACTTTGCCGGGACGCGAATTCCTTCAAATTGCTTGTAGCCGTTCGGATCCACTTGAATGAGCCACTTTTCGAGTGTGGAGCCTTCCTTGCGGTAGTAATATCTCATTGCTTCGAAGCTTACCAGGTCGCCACTGGAATTGAACCGGTAAATTCCGGAGGCTTCAATGCCGCAGTAATTCATTGTGGCTTTTGCACTCAACGGGTCCAATTCTTCCCATTTGATATAGCTGCTCAATGCAAATGTCGGAAACCAGGTGGCCTCTGCCAGAAACCTCAGCATTGCACCCTGATCGAGGTCCCTGCCTTTTGCATCAACTACAGGAACGAGTGACATTACTTTTATTAACATCTGTCCCGTGCCGTTTTCATATTTATCCCTTCCCGTCATGTAAAGGAAGGGATTTGCCTTTACGTCCACTTTCCACAGAAAGCCGGGCTTATCGACGGTAAAGAACTGCTCTGCGGTAAAGGGCATCCAGCTGCCTTCGGAGCTCGTGCGCATCTGTCCGACCTGTCTCAGGTGGACTGTTTTAATCAGGTCTTTGCCGATTACGTTTGAGCGTCTCAGCCACTTTTGAACCACGGGAGGAAGTGAAGAAATATTGTCTTCCGTTATTGCCTGGCTTATTATTGAACTTCCTGGTATAAAGGATGGAAGCTCACTATTTACCATTCTGTTAAAGCTCCAGCTGCCGTAACCAAGGATGCACATTACGAGTATGATTACGTTTGCCGCGGTGCCGAATTTAGCGTCGGGCCAGTATATAAATATTAATATCTGTGAAATTACGAGCGCAATTGATGCCGGAATCCACCACCAGTCCTGTTTTGCAAGATATAAGAAGGCAGATAGCAAGAACAGCACGCAGGTAACAAGCCAAAGGAGTCCTGCCAGTTTAGAAAGCCCTCCTGAAAGCGGGATAGTAGTTTTACCGGAAAGTTCTTTCACCTCAGCCAGTTTCCATTCTTTCAAGAAACCCATGAGGTGTATAAATCCATGTACAAATACGATAAATGAGAAAATAAATCTCAGCATTTTTTTTTGCCCCCTCGAAATGTATATCTTTCCAGGGCTAAAACTCCAAATTTTTTCCGCTATAATCAAGACCGTACCCAAAAATACCCGGAGCTATTTGATAAGAAGCATTTTCTTTGCCTCGTGAAAGGCTGTCGTTCCGTTTAAGTCCTTTGCCTCCATGGAGTAGAAATATACGCCGGAAGCAATTGTAGTGCCGGCATCGAAGATTATTTCGTGGAAGCCTTTTTCATTAAAGCCATTTACAATTTCTTTTACCACGCGTCCCAGCATATCGTAGACCCTGAGAGTTACAAAGGCATCCCGGGGCAGGGAATATTTGATCAGAGTAGCAGGGTTAAAAGGATTCGGATAGTTCTGGAAGAGCCTGTATTCCTGCGGCAAAAGCTTATCCTTTTCTTTCTCTATAAAAGAGCTGTTACCAATTAAAAGCTCGTACTCATTCATTTGTACGTAAGAAGGCAGCTGCATTTCCGTTTCTTCTTTCATATTATAGAGTTTATTAAGGCGTTTATCCAGCAGGTATATTTCATAGTCTTTGAGTTTATCCGTCCCTTGCCACATTAAGTGCATGGCTTTTTTTGTTGAATTCTTAACCTTTATTGTAAACTTCTGTCCCTGGCCGATTGAGTTTCTGAATTCCGCAAAAAGCTCTTTCCAGCCTGTTGAAAGGTTTCGGTTAACGATGCGCAGCCCTGCCTCCTCAAAATCACCCGGAGGAGCCATCAGGTCCAGTGAGTCATAGTCATCCAGAGAGTTTTTATCCCATCCGATTACCAGGTGCGACATCAGCTGGTTTTGGTCCATCAGGCTAATAGTAATTGAGTTTGTATCGGGATAGGAAGTGTGCGCCTGTTTTAAGAGTCCTGAAGCCGCAGCCAGCTGCAGTGTCACGGGTTTATAAGGCAGTCTGAGAGATTTCAGGTTCCGGCTGTTATAGAAGTAATATCCATCGAACGGGTTCATACCGGCCTGCAGGCTGAATTTATTTCCATCCCAGCCCGAGATTTTTTCGGAAATTGAATTCAGCGCCTGGACGGCAGACCATGGGATTGCGATGTCGAACGGGTTTGAGATGATGTTCCACCCGGGGTGGTCGAGCCTGATGGAATAAGTGCCGTCCGGAGAAAGGGTAACGGTATTGACATTTCCCGAAAGGGTGATTGCATTTTTGCTTACTGCCCAGAAGCCTCTGCCGGGAGCGAAGTTAAAGGTTTCCGAAGCGTCGTACTCGACAAAGTAATTTGTATCCTTTCCGTTATCGAAGTACATTGTCCAGTCTTTCTTTGCCTCGCCCTGAATGAACCCTGAGATTTTCAGTCCCGAAGATTCGCCGGGGAGGCTTATCATCCTGTAGCTTGATTTCTGTATCGGGGTGGTGAAAGCGAAGGATTTTCCCGAGAGTATGATCGACTGTGCATACGTAGTAATACTAATTGAGCTCGTGCTTGCATCTGAAGCCGAAGAGTTCTGGTCGGTGATTCTTATTTTGCAAGCCGAAGAGTTAATGTTGTTGGGTACTTTCCAGACGTAGTTTCCCTGAGAAGCCGGAATTCCGGAGGCGATTGTCTGCCAGCTGCTGCCGTTATCGGTAGAGAATTCGATACTGATTTGTGAGACGTTGCTGCTAGTCCAGGTAATTGTATACTGAGCGGAGCCCACAATATCCTCGCCGCCGGTGGGGCTGGTCAGTTTGAGTTCGGGCTTGAGCACGGTAAATGTGCTGTCGGTTCCGTAGACAGTTCCAGCCATGTTTATGGCTTTTATCCTGTAATGGTAAGTTGCCCCCGCTGTGAGGTCAGTAAGCTGAAGGCTCACATCTGTATCGGTCAGGCCGTTAAAAGGGCTTTGAGGAACGCTCATTGTTTTACCGTAAGTTGCATTCGGTCCATACTCAAAAACTGCCACCGTGGGTGAATTGCCGGCATTTACTGTGCCCTTTAGAGTAGCCGAGTTTAGAGTAATTCCGGAAGCACTTTTTGTTACGGCAGAAGGAAGCGAGTAGACGGAAAATGCATCTGAGACAGCATTGACAGAAGGGTTTGAGGCATCTGCAATCCTGAGCCTGTATTTGGATGAAAGCTGCATGGGAATTTCCCAGGTATAGCTTCGTTGTGAGGTCGGGACGGAAGGTGCCAGTGTAGTCCAGTTTACTCCATTATCTGTTGAGTATGCGATGCTGACATAGGCGACATTTTTGCTTCTCCAGACAATATCGTGTACTGTTCCGGCCTGCCACTGTTCGGTGCCGGAAGGGGAGACAAGTGCCAGCGTAATGCCTTCAGTGGAAAATGTTTTATCGTTTCCGTAGACCTTTCCAGCACTGTTTTCGGCCCTGACCCTGAAGTGGTAAATAATTCCCTGTGTAAGCCCGCTTACAGCAGCGCTGACGTTTGTTGGAGTCAAACCGTTAAGAGGGCTGGGTGATGCGGGAATGCTGAGCTCGTAGCCGGTTGAAGTTCCGTACTCAAACGTTACGGTTGAAGGGGAATTGCCGGGGTTAACGGAAGCATACAATACGGCCGAGTTAAGCGTAATGTTTGAAGCGTCGTCTGTTATGGCTACTGGGGCAGAAAAGACGGAAAAGGATTTTGAAGTTGTGCTTAAGAGAGAATCTGCAGCGCTGCTAATTCTTATCCTGTATTGAGAGGAAAGAATGCCGGGGACAGTCCATAAGTAGCGTCCCGAAGAGGCCGGGAAGGCGTAAGACAGGTTAATCCAGCTTTTACCGTCGTCAGTGGAGTAATCAATTTTAAGGCTGGAGACGTTCTTTCCCGTCCAGGAAATATTCTGCAGTGAGCCGGTTTTCCAAGCTTCACCTCCCGAAGGGGAAGCAATTGCCAGGCTGATGCTGTCTGTAGTAAAGGTCATGTCGCTTCCGGAGGCATTTCCGGCGGCATTTGAAATTGACGCCCTGTAGTGGTACAATGTGCCCGGCTTAAGTCCGGTTAATTGAGCGGATACGTAAACCTGTCCAGTTCCTTTTAGGGGATTTTGCTGTGAGTTAACAACCGAGCCGTAGGACTCGGAAGTGCCGTATTGAAAGATAACCGTTGCCGGGGAATTACCGGCCATTGCAATTGCCCTGATAACAGCCGAGCCGGTAGTGACGTTAGAGGAGGGTTGAGTTGAGACTGAGGGCAGTCCATAAACAGAAAACAGTCCGGAAGCAGAGTTCAGGAGCACATTGCCCGCATCGGCAATTTTAATTCTGCAAAGAGAAGAAAGCGAGTCGGGTACTTTCCAGGGGAAGCTGCCTGTTTGTGCCGGGGCGGCCTCTGAGAGTGTAATCCAGCTTTTCCCGCCGTCCAGTGAATAAAGGATCATTAGGGAAATAATATTTCTGCTCTGCCAGGAGATATTATGCACCGAGCCGGCAAGAAACTCCTCGCCGCCTTTAGGTGAAATGAGCGAAAGGTTTGTGCTGTCGGCTATGAAAGTCATGTCCTCTCCGTAGACTGTTCCGGCCTCATTGACGGCTTTAAGCCTGAAGTGGTAAGTCTTAGCCGCCTGGAGTCCGACAGCAGTGGCACTCACCTGGCTTTGAGTTATGCCGTTTACGGGGCTTTGCGAAGCGCTTATTGTGTTTCCGTACAATATGGAATTGCCATATTCAAAGCTCACGGTTGTAAGTGAGTTTCCGGGGTTAATGCTGCCATTAAGCACTGCCGAATTAACGCCGATTTGGGAGGCGTTGTTTGTTTTTGCTTCGGGAAGAGAGAACACGGAAAAGGCGCCTGAGACTGAGTTAAGCGAAGCATTGGAAGCGTCGCTAAGTCTGATCCTGAACCCGGAAGAAAGTGAATTAGGGACGATCCACGGGAAAGACCCTCCCGAGAAGACGGGTTTTCCGTTATTGATTGTGTTCCAGCTAAGGCCGTCGTCGGTTGAATATTCCAGTAAGACGGCTGAAACGTTTTTAGCGGACCATACGATCGGGTGAGCCGAGCCGGCGAGCCACTTTTCCCCTCCGGAAGGGGAAGTAATTAAGAGTGTAACGGCGTCGGTAGTAAACGTCCTGTCGCTGCCGAAAACGGTTCCTGCGCTGTTAACGGCTTTAACCCTGTAGTGATAGGTTAAGCCGGGTGTAAGGCTATCGATTAAAGCGCTTACCTCGACGGGTGCAATGCCGTCAAGCGGGTTTTGAAGGGCGTTTACGGTATTCCCGTATGAAGATGATGTTCCGTACTCAAAGGAAACCGTTGAAGAGGAGTTGCCCGGGTTAACGGTGCCTCTTAGCGTTGCTGAGTTTATTTTCAGGTCGGAAGCAGTGTTTGTCTGTGCAGTGGGCAAAGAGAAGACCAGGAACGCGTTCGATATTGAATTAAGCGATGCATTTGAGGCGTCGCTGATTCTGATCCTGTAATATGAAGACAGGCTTTCGGGCACCTTCCAGGAATACTGACCCGCGGAAGCCGGGGTGTTTGAAATGACGTTATTCCAGCTGATGCCGTTATCAGTAGAGTAGCTTATCCTGACGTTACTGACATCTGTGCTGTTCCAGGTAATGTTGTAATTTGTTCCCGACTGCAGGCGTTCATTTCCGGAAGGGGAGGTAAGAGAAAGTTCGGCCTTGCTTGTAATGAACATCATGTCCTTGCCGTAGGAGGTGCCGGCAGCGTTTTTAGCCTTAACCCTGAAGTGGTATGCAGTTCCCTCATTAAGACCGGTAACGGATGCGCTCACGTTTTTTTCTGTTACGCCGTTTATGGGATTCTGGCCTGCGGCAATGGAATCGCCGTAGAGGCCGGTTGTTCCGAACTCGAATGTGACGGTAGTTTCCGCGTTAAAAGCATTGACCGAAGCGTTAAAAGTTGCCGAGCTGCCCGTGATGCCGGTTGCCTCTGCTGTTGTAGCCGAAGGGATGGCATAGACGGAAAATGCAGGTGATACGGCACTAAGGGAATCGTTTGCAGCGTCTGTAATTTTTATCATGTACTGCGATGAAACAACAAGCGGCACCGCCCAGAGGTAGCTGCCATAAAAAGCAGGTACATTTTCCGTTATTACGGACCAGTTGGCGCCGTTATCGGAGGAGTAGCTGATAGTGACGCTATCGATGCCCTGGCTCTGCCAGGTTATGTTCTGGTAAGTATCGGCCGGCCAGGCATCCCCGCTTTGGGGTGAAGTAAGCGTAATAGTTCCCGTGGCCACGGGGTATTCGAGGTCTTTATTTTCACTGCCGCCAGCGGGTGCTGCCGCGCTGAGGCAAGCGGGTAAAAACATAAAAAGTAGAATCAGCTTTTTCATTTGCCCTCTCAAAGTAAATACAAAGATCTGTGTGTCTGAAAACAATAGCTCTTAAGCGGTAATGTTACTTACGCGTAACAAAAAACGTATCTGTTGCCGTATTACCTCTGCTGTCGGTAGCGCTGATTACAAGGGCATTATCTCCTGTGGCAAGAGCCACCTCGGCACTGAAGCTGCCGTCTTCCATGAGTTGTGCTCTCTGGCTATTTATGGTAACGAGTCTTATGCCGTTAAGAGAAAGGGCAGTGCCTTTGACAGATATGACGTTCCGGCTGCTCATTACTTTTGTCCCTTTTCCAGGCTGAGGGGTACTGATGGAGATAACGGGCGGGGCCAGGACGGAAAGCCAGGTTATGTTAAAGGTTTTCACCGTAGTGTTGCCCTTTGCGTCGCGGGCGCTGATGGAGACGACGTTTTCTCCGGCTTTCAGGTCTATATTTGAGAAGAAAATTTTCCCGTCGTTAGAATCCGACTTTTTATTATTTATCAATACTTCGGAAATGCCGTTATCATCAGCGGCTTCAACAACTATTCTCTGTAAAGCCTCCCTGACGGTTACCATCTGATCGCCGGCAAGCAGGGGTTGAATGAGCGTAAGGCGCGGTCCGGCGGATGGGGCATTTTTAAGAATGATGCGCATAGGTGCAGAAGTTCCTTTAACCTGTGCCTGAAGGCCTGAAAAAAGGGCTGCAAAGATAAAAGCGGTAATATATAATAGTTTCATGTTTGTTGTTCCCGGCGTTAAGGATTTATGGTCTTCCGGGTGGTGTCGGAAGCGTCTGGTCAGATGTTCGTCCTCCGCCATCCCCCTGTTGGTTCCAGGTAATGATAGCCGCAGCAGCGCCTCCTGCTACGAGTGCCGCGCCGAGGTAATAATACCACGATGTGCCGCCTCCAGAGGGTTTTGCCAATACCTCAAAGTAATAGTCGTCGCCCTCAAAGAACATTTTCTTTTCTTCCGGGGTCAGCTTCCAGGTGATCTTTCTTTTTCCAGTGGCGAATTTCCCTTCATTAAAGTCGCCTTCAAGCTCTTCGGGAGAATAGCTGAAAGTTGGCTGTGAGGTGCGTCTTAGCAGGAGGGATATTTCGTAGTCTTCCGCGGGGTTACCCTGCAGCTCATAGTAGATGAATACTTTTCCCTCGGCGGCTTCCGAAGTTACACTGATCTTTTCCTGCGCTCTTAGAGGCAGTGCGGCCAGAAGGATGACGAAAACCGACAGCAGCGTTTTATTCATTTTACATGCAAGCTCTTGTTATAAATACGTTTTCCGTGTGCAGACAAACGATCGCTCATAAGGCGGATCACTACTTAAAACGTGATGCCGCCGTTAGACATATTTTCCTAACGCTTTTCTGTCCACCTTTTTCTCTCTTTTTCAGGTTTTATGCTCCAAAGACTCAGGAGATCATTTTGAAGGCTTTTTATACCCGGAAGGTGGAATAGCTCTGTATAAAAAAGTATAATATTTTGGGTGATCAAAAACAACATCGGTCTTTGAGGTGTGACCTGAATCAACATGAGTCTCCGGGAACTTATCATATAAGTCCTTTTATGTTTATTATTAAAGGATAAGACGGCTTTTTATTGAGAGCAGGTTTGTGCATGGGCAATAAGATTGAAAAATAAGGGTTTTATTTTATATTAGTTCAATAGGGGAGGATCTGCCGGAAGAAAAGAGGCCGATGAATTCAGTTGGTAGTGTGTGGGAGGCACCGTGCACATTCTGTACTAAAACACAAAGAAATGGATATGAGGATGAGTATGAGAAAATACATTGTACCGGCTTCAGCTTTACTGGTTATATTCTGGTCGGTTATGCTTTTTGCCCAGGCGGGGAAAGTTATAATTGAGGAAATATCTCAAAAGCCGGATGTCTTCAACAGCAGGGCAGTGGAAGTTGAAGGGGTTGTTACGCAGTACGTAGCGTCCACTTCTGCCACAACGAGCTATTACATAATAAACGGGGAATACGGAGGGTCGGTAAAGGTAAACACCTCTTTAGCGGCACCGCAGTTATTCAAGAGATACAAGGTAACCGGTACGGTTTACATTGATCCGGTAAATAAGGCGCCGTTTATAAGTGAAAGGACCCGGAGCTCGCTTGAACCGGCGGAGCCTTCTGTGCAGTCTCAGGGAACGGACCCGCTGGTGATGCTTCTGGCCGTGTTGTTTTTGCTTCTGGCGGCAATATTTATTTACACACAGATGCGCAGGCGTAAAGAAAGGGATTATGAAGAAGTCATCTACGCCTTTCCGCTTCAGGGGACTGAAAGCGGGGAGATGAGTCTTCCGGAGACACCGCGTGAAGTGCCATTCGACTTGCCGCGTGAAAAGCCCGGCATGGAACCCCCGGCTGGGGAAAAAGACGCTGAAAGAAGTGAAGTTTTGGATAAGAAGGAACGGGTTAAGAAAGACTCTCCGGTGAGAGATTCTGCAATGAGAGATCCTGCACTGAAAGGTTCTGCAATGAGAGGTTCTGCACTGAAAGGTTCTGCAATGAGAGATCCCGGGGCATCATATGAATCTGACTTCAGGACAATAAAGATTGTGCCTCCGGCGCCGCAGACGATTACATTTATTCCGGGTCTGCTTGAGATCATTTCGGGAGATGACAAGGGAAAGTCCTTCAGGATTGCGGGTTTTCCGACCCAGGAAGGCAGTGTGGTCTCTATAGGGAGGGAAGTAGTAACGGGAGAAAGGGCATATGCACACATACAGCTCAATGAAAAATTCAGGACCGTCTCGCGCCGGCAGGCAGAGCTGATCTACAGGGATCATAAGCTTTTTGTGAAGAACCTGAGTGAAACGAATTTAACGCAGGTTGACGGCGTGGAGCTCAAACCGGGTGAATGCGCCGAATTAAAGCCTGATGCAAAAATGAGAACAGGAGAACTGGAATTTCAGTATAAAATAAATTAACTGGGCTAAAAATTTTATTCCCGGCTATATAAGAGTAATATGCCTGAACTCGAACTATTTTCGGCTTCCTATACCGGCAGGAGGAGTAATAACGAAGATTCCTGCATCACATTGTCCTTTAACGGTGACGGGTATTTTCTTGCCGTTGCCGACGGCATGGGAGGCGCAGCAGGCGGTGAGGTTGCAAGCAGGATTGTAATTGAGACCGCGAAAAAATACCTGAGCGACAACTTTACCACGCGCGTATACCCGGAAGACCTGAAGGAAATGCTCGGTCGGATTTTCGACCTTGCGCAGGAGGCAATTGCAGGGGAGCAGAAAGATAGACCCGGGCTGCAGGGAATGGGATCGACGCTTACATGTGCGCTTATTGCCGGTGACAAGTATGTGGTTGGAAACATGGGAGACAGCAGGCTTTACCTTTTGAGGCACGGAAAGCTTAAGCTGTTAACCGAGGATCATACATACATAAGGCAGCTGCAGAAAGAGCTCGGGAATAAGGCTGACCCGGTAAAGCTCCAGAGATTCAGTCACCTTCTTATACGTGCTGTAAACGGAGGTAATGATAAGCCGGACATATTTCCCGAGGGGGAAATGTACTACACTCTTAAAGAAGGCGAACTGCTTCTGCTTTGTTCCGACGGGCTTTTAACCGACAAGGTAAGCACCGATTACAAGGACCTGGAGGATTATATACTAGGTACGCGTTCATTGAAAGCCGCCGCCGAACAGCTAATCTCGTATGCCTACGATTCAGGCTCGGCTGACAACATTACGGTTGTCCTTGCAAAGTACGGGCACCTGGAGCGTTCGGAAAGAAATGTTTTGAAGAGAAAATATCCCCCGGGAGATCGCGATGAGCCTTCCGGGACAGGGAGCAGTTCACTCAGGATTTTCCTGAACATACTGCTGATACTGGTTATTGTTGCGGCTTCAGGAATAATCATATACAGGAATAACTTTACCGCCAGGCCTGAACCTGCGCCTAAAAGAGCCGTTATAACATTGAACAGGAAACCGCACGCAGGCAATATGAACGGGTTAGAGCTGAAAGCCTCAGATACAATTAAACTCCGTAGAATGAAAGCATTGCAATGAGCTGTTCAATACTTTTTAAATTTTTCCCATAATTATTAGTTGACTAATCATGCTTCCTGAAGAAGAAACAAAACTCTGCCCGTTCTGCAGGGAAATAATCAGGGCCTCGGCAATTAAGTGCCGCTTCTGCGGTGAATGGCTTGAGCAGTCCACAAATTCAGCCGATCCGATTACGGCTGTAAGGCGTGCACTTGCCTCAAAGTACAAGATTGTCTATCAGCTAGGCCACGGGGGCATGTCTGTTTTATACAGGGCAGCTGAGGTAAGCTCGGAGCGTGAGGTTGCGCTGAAGATCCTTCCGCTGCATCTTTCGGATGAAAAAGAATACGTGGGGCGTTTCCACAGGGAAGCTTCCGCACTCTCAAGGCTTAACCACCCGAATATAATCCGCATCTTTGAAGAAGGAGTTGAAAACGGCGTTCACTTCATGGCTATGGAGTTTCTAGAAGGGCGCGACCTGCACAAGCTGCTCATGGCACGCGGGCCGATATCGGCTGAGGAGACTGCGGGCTTAATAGCTCCAATTGCGCTCGCGCTGGACTATGCGCACAGGCACACTCTGGTACACAGGGACGTAAAAAGCAGCAACATTTTTATTACCAAGGAAGGGCGCCCTGTGCTGACGGATTTCGGCATAGCGCACCTGACAACAAACGAGAACCAGCTTACCGTAACGGGCACCGTAATTGGCACGCCTGAATTTATGAGTCCCGAACAGGCAGAAGGTAAACCGATCGACGGAAGAACGGATATATACAGCCTGGGAGTGGTAATGTACAATGCGCTTACGGGAAGGTTCCCTTACCATGGCGACAGCCCTTTGACCACGATCTACAAAATAATCAATGAGGCTCACACTCCAATAAATGAATTAAAGCAGCTGCCCGGGTGGCTTGAATACGCAATTGAAGGATGCCTTAAGAAAGATCCCGACGGCAGGATAAAAACCGGGGGTGCACTTGCCGAGATACTGACAAAGAGAAAAGTGCCCGAAAAAGAATTTAAAAAAGACCTGTCGCTTGAGACAATAAAGTTCCGGAAGGAGGAAATAGACCAGGCCTTAAGTGAAATAATGGAAGAGCAGCATGAAGAAGAAGCCGTGATAATTGCCCCGCATGAAGAAGAAAAGAATAACCTCAACACGGCTTTTATACTGGAGACTGAAGAAGATGACGGGCCCGGGAAGAAAAGGTTTATACTTCCGGCAATGATAGTTCTGACGTTTCTGATTCTGGCGGCTGCTATCGGGTACACGGTTTATAGCAGGTATTCGGGAAACTTCACAGAACTTAGGCAGGAAGAAGGAAAAGCTGAAACGCTAAGTGATGCTACTGATGCCGGGAAAAGACAGGAGCTTACAGGAAGCAGCAGAATGGAGGTAAATCCGGAGGCAGTTAATAAAGGGGAAAGGCTTTCCACAAAGAATTCACCCATTGAGAATACGGGTTCAAGCCTTAACAAAAGAAGAACTCCCCGGGAGAAGGATAATTCCCAAGGGGTAACGAAGCAGGCGCCCCTTATAAAGAAGCAGACGGTTGCAGTACCAAATCTTGAAGGCATGAGCATACAGGAAGCCTCAAGAGTCTTAAGGCGTATGGGCTTAAAAAGCGGCGTTGTAACGCGCATAACTTCCACAGCTGCAAACTATAACCTTGTTTTACGGCAGATACCAAAATCCGGGCGGAGGTTAAATGAAGGCTCCACGGTCAATCTTATAGTAGGAGAGTAGCCGCTTACACGCTGCGCGCGGATTTTAAGGGGTAACGGGGAAAAATAAACTTCGGGGAAAAGAGTGGATTTCTTCCGGGCATAAAAAAAGTTTTCATCATAGATATCAGAACTATTATGAAGCACACACAGAAAATTTTAATAATTCTCCTGATATTACTTTCGGGCTCAATATTGCCACAGCAGCGGGAGGCCTTTTATGAAGACTTTGCCCGTGACCCATTTTCAGGGCAGGAAGAGCCCATTGCAATCGGGATACTGAAATTCAACGGGGAGGGGGCTCTGGAAAGCAGGTTTTACGATCTATTGAAGATGCAGCCCGGGATACATACGCATTTTCTCATTTTCCCTTACGACAAGCTGGAAGAGCAGCAGTCGACGCTTGGCTTAAGGGCCCTAGATGCATCCGACAGGAGGACACTTACGGCACTCAGCAGCAATCTCGACCTGAAATTTGTCGTTACTGCCGAGGCAGCTCCCGACGGGAGTTTTACGCTCAGGCTGATCCGTGCTTCAGACGGGCTTGAAGTCTATAAGGGGAGTTATTTATTGAGCCTGAACTCCACGCCCATCAAAGACGCCGTAAAATTATTCAGCAATAAGAAAATTACAGTTTATAAGGAAGCGGAACTGAAGCCCCGGATGGTAAAAGTTGAAGGCGGGTGGTTTGATATGGGGAGCAATGAGGGGCAGGCAGATGAAAAGCCGGTGCACAGGGTGCGGGTAGACAGCTTTGCAATTGCGCAGTATGAAGTGAGTTTTGAGGAGTACGACCGGTTCTGTGAAATTACAAACAGGCCCAAGGCTGAAGACAACGGGTGGGGCAGGGGTAAGAGGCCCGTAATTAACGTGAGCTGGACAGACGCAGTGGAATACTGCCGCTGGCTCAGCAGCATGACGGGGGAAAAGTTCAGGCTTCCTACAGAGGCAGAATGGGAATTTGCGGCAAAGGGAGGAAATAAAAACTCGGGCTTCAGGTTCAGCGGGAGTGACAATATTGATGAGGTTGCCTGGCACAGCGGAAACTCCGGCGGCAGGACGCACGAGACGGGTACAAAAAAGCCGAATGAGCTGGAACTTTATGATATGAACGGGAACGTATGGGAGTGGTGCATCGACTGGTACAAGGAGGACTATTATGCTTCAAGCCAGGCGGGTAATAACCCGCGCGGGCCGGCTACAGGAATATACCATCCGCTGCGCGGGGGCAGCTGGTACAGCTATGAAGGGCACGTCTGCCGCAACACTGTACGTGTACGCGAGGCATCGGACTACAGGGATAATACGGCAGGCTTCAGGGTGGTAAGGGAGCTTTAGGGTATTCTGCTTCCTTTGTTTTTCTGCCGCCCCAAGAATCAGTATAAAATAAATAAGCAGAAACTTCTGACCGAAGCCCCCGCTGCCGGGGGCTTCGGAAGCCGTTAATGTTTTCATTATTTCAGGTACAGCATTTTCATGGTGTTTGTGAAAGGTTTTTGATTTCCGGATGGAACTGCCTTAAGCCTGTAAAGATATACGCCGCTTGAAAGCCTGCCTGAAGAGACCGACTGCGGATCAAACTTTAAGTTATATTCTCCTGCAGTCTGGACTCCCTTAAAGAGTGTTGCAACTTCTGTTCCCAGTATGTCGTAGACCCTGACTGAAACTTCGCACACGCAGGGAAGGCTATATTTAATTATAGTAGAAGGGTTAAAAGGATTCGGGTAATTCTGCCTGAGAGTAAAATCAGCAGGAATATTAGCCGGATGGTCCTCAACGCCGTTTATATCGGTCAGGAAGTTGAATCTAACGGCATCGCTTCTTAAGACCGCATTATCATTTGTATTGCCGCCGGCATCAATGATTTCCACCTGTACTTCCCCGGTCTTAAAATAGCGCGAGGCAATTTTAGCCCAGGTGCCGCTTCCGGAATTCTGGTCGACGTAAAACGAATCCTTTTTGCCGTCGTAGCTGAGCACATAGAGTGCATGGTTTGAAGCATTTACGGTAAGAGGGACCGTATGCAGAAAGTCGTAAGTGCCCGGTTTCTCAAGAAGTTTTGTAAATACTGCCCGGGCTCCCGGCTTCTGGCCGAGATAAGCAAACCTGCTGGAACTTCCGTAGCCTCTAGCAACGCTCATGTTCCAGTTGCCGAATTCCCGGTAATTAAGGGGTTCATCATTATCAATTGCGGCAAAGTAATTAACGGAGTTTCCCTTGATTACGGTTTTAAGAACGGGGTTAACGGGGTCGTCGCTTGAAATAATTACAGTATCGGCAAAACTGCCCAGCTTCTGCGGCACAATTTTTAAGGGGAGGAATATGCCCTTCATTGAGCCAACAGAGACAGGGAGGCTTGTGTTAAGGGAGGTATAAAGCCCCGATATGCTGACGTTTTTGATCTGCAAGGGGTCAGTTCCCTTGTTCTCGATATAGATCCCGTGGTCTGTTTCTTTTTCGACTATAATATCTCCAAGGTCAGTAAAGCCGGCCTGAATATAGATCTGTTTATCCTTTACGAGTGAAGAAGTCTTAAGGGCGTCGAAGGCGATTACTTTTCCTGCCTGTGACCTGCCGCCTGTAGATATTTTTATTTCCAGGGGTGCAGGCAACTGGGAGGAGGAGGTGATGGTAGAAAGATATATCCAGCTCCTAAGCTTAAGTCCGCCATTAAATGTAAGCGTGTCGATGGGGCTTCCGTCTTTAAGAATAGTGACCTGAATGCTGTCGACGGGGTTATCGACGTTTGCGAACTGCACGAAGAGGTTATATTTACCCGCCCGGGGCAATGTATCGAGTATGCTTAATGAAGCTCCCGCCTGGGCTTCGACAGTTGTTTTAAGGCATGAAATATCGAAGCATGAATAGTCGGTTACGTTAGACCAGCTTCCGCTGTTAAGTTTAATATTCGGGGAAGCCGAATTATCGACAAAAAAGTCGTCCGGCAGGAAGTTTATCAGCTTTTTTGAGAGGTTGCCCGAGAGGTCTGTAACAGCCGCGCCGGCCTTTGCCAGAATATTTTTATCCGTGAAGTCCGTCTGCCAGCTGTTTTGTCCTGTCTTCCGGCAGTTAAGTATTATATATCTTTCGTAAATATCCTTAACAGCAAAGAAAGGCTGGGGCTGAAAGATCGCCTCGTCGGTTGAAATGTCGAAGGCAATTTTACCATTATCCTCGACAGGGTCAACCTGGAGGAGGGGAGGTTTGTCGTCTGTAGTTTTAAGCCATCTTTTCATGGCTTCAACTCCCGTGCAGTATCGAAATCTGACGGTTGGATATTTCTTAGCCGAAACGTGCGCCAGGGAGTCAATTTTCTTGAGGTTTGTCAGGAAGTCCTCCTCGGGCAGGTGTCCCCACAGGCAGGCGGCCTGATCGAGTCCGCGGCTGGCGCGTGCAAAGATGGAATCCATTTCCTTCTGGGGCATTGATCCGATATGCCTGGACCTGAGGTTCCAGCCTTTAAGGTTTCCGGGAATCTGGTAGTTATCGGCAGAAGGATGGTAAGGCACCCAGGTGGAGGGGGCTTTCGACCAGTCGATCACGTTATCGAGCGGTTCTTCGGGGTCGACCAGTTTTACAGAAGGGTAGTCGTTATGCATGCAGAAAGGCAGCAGCTGGTCGAGGTAGTTCTGCCAGTCGTTATCCATAAAATGCCATCCGCTCCTGAAGCAGACTGGGAAGGAGTTTTCGTCGATCAGGTTCTGAGCCAGCGTGTAATTAAAATCCTCGCGGCTTTCATTGAAGGTTTTAGCCTGGTTCCAGTAGTAGGTGCCGTCGCCGTTATAATCGCTCCAGAAGTAAGTGTGGTAGTGGAGCCAGAGTTCATCGCCAAACTGTGCTATTTTATCGCCGTGGTACTTTTTCATGAGGTAAGGGGCCATGGAGTTGGGGTTTGGCGTATTTGCGTTAGTTGAAAGCCTGAATGTATTGCCCGACATCATCCACCATGTGAGCTTAAGGCCTCCGCCGTATGAATCCCTGAAAGAATTGCGGAAGTTATCATCCATAACAAGGTAGCCGTTGCGGGTTGGCACTGTATAAAGATCGCCCTTTATATAGCAGTTATAGTTGCTCGGGTCCAGTCCCTCCCACATTCCGGTATCGCTTCCAAGAATGAGGTAGACATTGCCCTGAGCCATTAATGCTGAACAGAACGCAACGGTAAAAAGGAACAGTAGCCTTAATTTCATCATAATCACCCGTTATTAGTGTAAAGAACGTTTATTTAACGATAATGATTAATAATTAAGGATCGTAAGCAACCTGCGATTCTTAAGATGAGGTAACTTAACCCCTTAGTTTTAAATAAACAAGTGCGGGTGGGGAAATCCGGAGGGAAATTTAACCTGAAGGATTTCAGAAAACATGGTTCTGTTTTCAGCGATTTTTGATAATTTTGCATAACTGATTTATAATTTAGAGAAAGGAAAGATGAGGGAAACGAAGACACCCGTGGCCGGGAAACCCGGCTCGGACGGGATGGAGGAATTAAAAAAGCTTTTAATTGAATTCAGGGAAGAGCGCGACTGGTCACAATTTCATTCGCCCAAGAACCTGGCCATGGCCTTAAGCGTGGAGGTTTCCGAGCTGTTGGAGATTTTCCAGTGGAAAACTGAAGAGGAAAGTGCAAACCTGGATTCCCTGCAGCACAGGCATGCAGAGGAAGAAATTGGCGACATAATGGTTTATATCACGTTTATATGCGACAAGCTGAATATAGACCCGGTTGAAGCCGCAAAGAAAAAGATGGAGATAAACAGGAAAAAATATCCGGTTGAACTTGCAAAGGGTAACGCGGTAAAGTATAACGAGAGGAGCTAGCTCCTCTTTCATAAAAAAGCCAAGTATAAAGCTAATACCCCAGGAGTCCAACCATGAGTCCCGCAGCAAGTCCATAGATGCAGTGTGCAATGAAGTGAGCCACTGCGACCTCAAGGCCCGGGTTTCTGAATTTTTCCATCGGGTGATGTTCGGCTACAACCACAACAAGCATCAAGCTTACCGCAAAACCGTGCACAAATCCAATAGAGCCTCCGATGGCGGCAGTATAAGCGATTGCCCGTACGTTAAAGGCAGCCAGTATGAAAGCATAGCATATTCCGAAGAAAGTGCCCCAGGCAAAATGTATGACTATTCCGGTCTTAAATGCGTTGTGAAGTGATTTTGTAACCATGCTTCCGATGGCTTTAACCATGTCGGCGTGTGCCAGGCCCGACTTAGTTACAGCCTCGAGGAAAAGCGTCATAAAGGCAGTTGCAACAATTCCGGCTATTATTCCGGTTATGATAATTCCGGGAAGTGAACCAATATCCATTATCAGCTATCCTTTCAAAAAATGAAACTTTTGTCAAATGAACATGGCTTACTTTTAATAAAGAAAAATATGAGCCGAAATACAATGGCTTCAGGAAGGTCCGGCGGATAATAACGTTGTGCCCCGGGGCAGGCAGGGCACATTATAGAAAATTACGAAGTAGAGTTTTTTGCCAGGTTTAGGGTTTATTCTGTTACAGCTTTATTCAGCCTGTTAAACCTGCTTCCAATAAACTGTCCCAGGAAAAATGAGCCAATGAGGACAGGGAATGTTACCAGGTGCCAGCTTATGCCCGCATAGATTCTGATTGCATAGACCAGGGGAACCGGTGCATGTATGGACAAAAACCACCTGACCGAGAATTTTTTTACCTTTGAACGCCAGAATCCAAAAGGCAGATTTATTAAAAAGACAATGATTCCTGCAACAAGTAATATCATCTTAAGAAAACACTCCGTTCTGCGCTTGCTTTAATTTTATAATTGATACCTGTTACTTTTTTTACAGGGGGAGGTCCCCTTCATTATTGTATAAAAGCCATGTCCCGGGCATAAAATAATGGCTTTTACCTCCCGCGGCATATCTTTAACATGAAAATATGCTTAAGGCAGACAAAAATACGACTAAAAAGCCAACGAATATACTCCTAAAAAATACCACGACGGGCAGGCCGTTAAAACCAGGTAAAACCCGCAAATAATTAATAAAAATATTCCCAAACTTAAAAGACGGTTAGAGAGATAAAATGAACGATTTAGAAAACAAAGTATCGCTTATTACCGGTGCTGGCTCGGGCATTGGCAGGGCAATAGCTATGCGATTTGCATCCGAAGGCTCCAGGGTAGTTGTTTCGGATATCAGTGAACAGGGTGGAAACGAGACAGTTTCGGCAATTAAGAAAATGGGAGGAGAGTCCATTTTTATAAAAGCCGATACGGCAAATCCAAAGGACCATCAGAGGATGGTAGAAGTAACGGTATCCCAGTTCGGCAGCCTGGACATAGCCTGTAATAATGCGGGTATCGGGGGGCCTTCGGCAACAATAGATCAGTATCCGATAGACGGGTGGGATAAGGTAATTGCAATTAATCTTTCAGGAGTATTTTACGGAATGCATTTCCAGCTGCAGTCGATGCTGAGAACAGGTGGAGGCAGCATAATAAACATGGCATCAATTCTTGGCATGGTAGGATTCCCAATGTCGGTTGCCTACGTTGCAGCAAAGCATGGAGTAGTAGGGCTGACAAAAAATGCGGCAATTGAATATGCTTCAAAGAACATAAGAGTAAACGCAATAGGTCCGGGATTTATTGCGACTCCTCTTTTGGATAACAACCTGGATGAAGCCACAAAGAATTCTTTGACGTCGCTTCATCCGATAGGCAGGCTTGGAAGGCCGGAGGAAGTAGCCGAGCTGGCTCTCTGGCTGGGCTCTCCGAAGGCATCATTTGTTACTGGTTCCTACTACACAATTGATGGCGGCTACACCTCGCAGTAATCTCTCTTCATGCATTTGGCGGTACAGTCCCGGAATTAACTGATCTGGGGCTGTACCGATTTTCAGCTCCGGAGGAGAAAAACATTTTTCCTTCCGGATTCCCGCCGAATTCTGTCTGTTAAGGCTAAATAATCGGTAGCCCCGGCCGATTATATAGGGGAATCTATATTTTGAATGAAGTAATGAATTACACTAACAAGACTAAAGAAGAGCTCATTGAAGAGCTTGAAGCACTGAAAGACGAATTGGACCGGCTTAAAGGCACTTCAGCCATCAGGACTTCAAATGCCGGTTTACACGGTGAAAAATTGCCGGCTGAAGAGGATGATGCCTACAGGAGTTTTACGGAACTTGCCGGAGGAATACTTGACTGCATTCCGGCTAACATAGCGCTGATAAACAATTCCGGGAAAATTTTGGCTGTTAACAGCGCCTGGAAGCGCTTTGCCTTTGAGAACAGTGCTCCCGGGAAGGATTACTATCTGGGGCTGAATTACCTGGAAATATGCGAAAAGTCAGGATGCAGGGAATATCCCGAAGCGAGCAATGCGGCCAAAGGGATCAGGAATGTTCTTTTGGGGCAATCCCCCCGGTTCTCACTGGAGTATCCGTGCCATTCCGAGAAAGAAAAGCGCTGGTACAGGCTTTTTGTGACTCCCTTTGACTTTAAGGGTGAAAAATGTGCGGTGATAATGCACATAAATGTCACCGAGCATGTACGTGTAGAAAAGATGCTCACGGAATCGGAACATAAGCTTTTATTTAATAAGGCTTCAACAATAATCAACAGTGCGCTGGATTCGATTTTAATAACCTCTCCCGAGGGAGTTATAGTTGAAGTAAATGAAGAAGCCTGCAGGCGTCTGGGTTATACGAGAGAGGAAATGCTAAGGATGACCATGTGGGACCTGTGTCTGCCGGAGAATTTTTCGCACGACGAAGGCAGGTTTAAGGAAACATGCCAGAAGGGTTCGGCGGTTTTTGAGACGGTGCACCTTAAGCGGGATGGAACGCCCGTCCCGATGGAATTCAGCACCAAGCAGGTGGAGTATTCCGGCAGTAAGGTAATAGTTGCCATTGGTCGGGATATTACCTCAAGGAAGCATAATGAAGAGATACTAGTAGAGCTGAATAAAGAAGCCATGGTAACAAGCGCGGCGCTGCTGCATGCAATTCCGGATATGATACTTCTACTTAGCAGTGATGGAGTATTCCTTGATTCCCACATTCCCGAAGGGAATTCCGAGGAATATCCCCTGAAGGATTTCATAGGGAAAAAGCTAAGTGAGGTACTGCCGCAGCTGGTAACGGAAAAAACGGTACAGTCTTTTAAGGAGGTTTTGAAGAGCGGCAAGATTTTCGTCATGGATTTTCCCCTGGAGCTGGAAGGCAAGCAGTTCTTCTATGAGGCGAGGGCTGTAAGGTGCGGGGAGAACGAGCTACTTCTGCTCTTAAGGAACATAACCGAGAAGAAAAAAGCCGAGGAGGAAATACACAAACTATCGCTTGTGGTGGAACAGAGCCCTGTAATAGTACTCATTACAGACAAGCAAGGCAAGATCAGCTATGTGAATCCAAGGTTTACCGAAGTAACAGGATATACTCTTGAAGAGGCCATAGGCGCAAGGCCGCACATGCTGAAGTCGGGGCTGACTCCAGCAAGCCAGTACAAAGAATTATGGAAAAAGCTGGAAAAAGGGGAGCACTGGAAAGGGGAGTTCTGCAACAGGAAGAAAAACGGAGAACTGTTCTGGGAGCTTGCCAGCATATTTCCGCTCAAGAATTTTATGGGGGAAGTAACCCATTTTGTAGCGGTAAAAGAGGACATTACAGAAAGAAAAGAAACCGAGCTGCGCCTTATTGAATACGGAGACCATCTTGAGCAGATAGTTGAGCAAAGGACGGAATCCTTAAGAAAGGTGAACCAGCTCTTAAGTGTACGTATAGAAAAGCACAAGGCGGCAGAAGGAAAGATTGAAAATCAGCTGCAATTCCTGAAGACTCTGTTCAGGACAATACCCAACCCGCTTCTTGTAAAGAATAAGGAGGGAAGGATAATAGACTGCAATGAAGCTTATGAAAGCTACTTTAAGCTGGAGCTGAAGGATATAAAGCATAAAAGGGCAGAAGACATTTTGCCTCCGCACGTACTGGATAAGATACTGGAAATGGAGAAAACCCTTTATACAAATCCAGGGCATGTATCCGTTGAGCTGGCGAGCACCAGGGGAAACGGGGAGCCTTTTGCGGTACTTGTGAGTGAAGCCACCTACCTTGAGGCCGATGGTTCCATAGGGGGCACGGTAGCAATAATGATAGATATTTCCGAGCAGAAGAAGCTTCAGGAAAAGATACAGGCAGCCCTACAGAAGGAACAGGAATTAAATGAGCTCAAGAGCAGTTTTATTTCCATGGCCTCACATGAATTCCGTACGCCGTTAACCTCAATACTGGCTTCGGCGGACCTGCTTGAAATGTTCGGTCGGCAGTGGAAAGAAGAAAAATATATGGAGCACATCGCAAAAATTCAGAAGGGTGTGGATTACATGAAGGAACTTTTAGACGATGTGCTTGTAATAAGCAGGAACGAGGAAGGAAAGACGCAGTTCATTCCGGCAAAGACAAATTTTCTGGAACTCTGCTCTGAGCTGTTCGACAGTGCTAAGTTAATTTCCACGGGAAATCACAAGTTCATTTATAATTATGAACCGAAGCAGAAGATCTTTACCATTGATCCCAAGCTTGCAAGGCACATTATCTCGAACCTGTTATCAAATGCAGTAAAGTATTCGCCAAGAGGGGGCAAGGTAATTCTGAATGTAAAAGCTGAAGACAACAATCTGCTCATAGACGTTATTGACGAGGGTATAGGTATTCCCGAAGCGGACAAGGCCAAGCTATACGAGCCGTTTCACCGTGCGGGTAATACGACATCGATACACGGGACAGGACTCGGGATGTCCATTGTCAAAAGGTCGGTAGAGCTCCATCATGGGCAGATCAGTGTTGAGAGTCAGGAAAACAGTGGAACGTCAGCTCACGTCATACTTCCTTATAAGCCATAAAAATGTTAATAGAGAAATGCTTTTTTATTGTCCCGGAAGACTTTTGGACCTATATTTCGGGCTCAAAAAATCTAGTCCGTAGTCGGACAGGGAGAACTACAACACCTTATGAAAAAGATACTTGTAATAGAAGACGAGCATTCTGTAAGGACAAGCATAAGAGATCTGCTGGAGGAGAAAAGTTACAAGGTATTCTCGGCAGCAGATGGCAGGGAAGGCGTTGCACTAGCAAAGGAGATTCTGCCCGATCTGGTAATTTGTGACGTAATGATGCCTTTTATGGATGGCTACGAGGTCATCCGTGAACTATACAACAACAAGGCCACAGCGGCCATTCCATTTATTTTTCTTTCTGCAAAAGCTGAGATGCCAGACATGAGGCTGGGGATGGAGCTAGGTGCCGATGATTACCTGGTTAAGCCTTTCAGGGCTGTACAGCTTCTGAATGCCATTGAAGCAAGGCTGAACAAATCCGAAAAGATCAGGGAAATATACTCGCTTCAGGCTTCAGAGCAGGAGAAAGAAGCTCCGAGGGTTCTCCGTGAGGATGAGAGGCTGTTTGTATCCTCGGGTCCCAGGGCGCAGTTTATAAAGGTTGGCGACATTGTATGCATCAGTGCCGAAAGCGAGTATTCGAATGTACGACTTGCAGACGGAAATAAGGTACTCATACACAGGCTTCTCAAGGAGTGGGAGGAAGTATTGCCTGAGGCATTATTCCTGCGGATTCACCGTTCAACGATCATTAATCTTAACTTTATAGATAAAGTAGAGAAATGGTACCAGCGTTCATTCATGATAAAGTTAAAAGGGGTAGAAGAGCCCCTGACCATCAGTCAGCGTTACGCCTCAAAAATTAAAGCCCAGCTTTTGAGTTAGGAGTTGGGGGAAAAGGGTTCAAAGTTCAAGGAAAGGGTTCAAAGTTCAAGGTTCGAAGTTTAATGAGAGCAAGGATAAGGTGAAGGGGGAAAGAAAACAACCATGAAGGCTGGGAGATTGGAATTGTGCAATGACTAAGCCCGCAGCGCGGGCGAGATCTTTGTAGCCCGGGGTGAGGAAGCCCCCGGATGGGGGTGACTGAATCCCTGGGAAAAGGGATTTTGCCCCCCCCAATACACAAAGCTCCGGTCAGGAGCGGTACAGAGGAATTATGAATGGAAGCAATGTGGGCGGGTGTAAATGTGTTGGGATTTCTACCGCGTTAGTTGTTTTGATGGGATGGTTTTTATGTGTGTGTTCGTGGTTTAATGATGTGTTTATCCATATAGGAAGTAAGAAACAAGTCGCTCCTTCCGGAGCTCTGATTCTTTTTTTTATTCGTTTTTTTCTACAGACAAAGCGCTCCTTCCGGAGCTTGGGGGAGGCGTGATTATATTGGTTCAGATATCTTAGAGATGGTTGTGGGATTATTCGCCCCCGGAGCTTGGGAGAGGCGTTGTTCTGTTGGTTTAGATTTTATGGGTGGGGGGATTCATGGTTCTTAGGGGTTCCCGCATCCCTATCGGGATTTGGTCACCCCGGGCTATGGACATAGCGTCCGCGCTGTGCGGGCTTAGTTAGTGCGTGATTCTAATTTCTCGGATTTTATGGGAATTTCTTTCCTTTTCTTCCTCAACATTGAGCTTTGCCTCTAGGCTTACCTTCATTCATAATTCAAGGCTTAGTATTTAATCTTCAGTTATATTCTGCATTTTATAGACTTTATGTATCGCTCACTTTCCGTATGTCGCGCTTACTGAAAACTTATTCCGATTTTTCGTCTGCCGCATTAAAATAGCACCGTAGATAATAAATAATTCTGAGATTAACTGATGGAAAAGATACTCGTTATTGAAGACGAAGATAATGTGAGAAGCAGTATACGCGACCTGCTGCAGGGTGTGGGCTACGACGTTCTGGAAGCGGAAAATGGAAGGAAAGGCCTTGAATTGATCAGAAGCAGCAATCCGGACCTGATCATCTCCGACATAATGATGCCTGAAATGGATGGACATGCGCTGCTTGAGGAAACACAGAAGGATCCTCTTACAGCAGCAATACCGTTTATCTTTCTGACGGCAAAGGTCACTCTTTCGGACATGAGACTGGCGATGAACATGGGGGCAGATGACTACCTGACAAAGCCTTTCAGACTTGGGGATTTGCTTAAGGCAATAAACACCAGGCTGGAAAAAAAGAAAAAGCTGGATGAGAAGATAAAAAATATAACGGACAACATTACAAAATATATACCCCATGAGCTGAGGACTCCACTGGTTTCAATAGCAGGTTTTTCGGACATACTGCTGAATGACCTGGATTCACTTCAGCCCGATGAGGTTTTGACGATTGTAAGCAGAATAAAAAAAGGAAGCTTGAGGCTTCATGCAACAATAGAGAAGTTCCTGGTTTACCTGGAAACAGAGCTCATTGCAGAAAATCCTCACTACAGGCTGGAATGCTATAACGCGGTTTTGAAAAGTCCTGACGAGGTAATAAAAAGCGCGGTACTTAGCACGGCCTCCAAGGCTGAAAGACAGGATGACGTTAAAATCCTTCAGAGCTGCTCCTCCCCGGTTTATATGACGGCGCAGTTCCTGGAGACTACCATTGGGGCACTTGTGGAGAACGCACTGAAATTTTCTGAAGCAGGGAGCACTGTTAAAATAAGATCTTTTTCCGATGGCGGGTTCTACAGGCTTGAGGTTGAAGATTACGGAGCGGGCATGACTAAGGAGCAGATAGCAATGGTTGCCCCGTTTACACAGTTTAACCGCGATTACGTTCAGCAAAGCGGAATAGGGCTGGGACTGGCTTCAATAAAAAACATTGCGGATATATGCGGCGGCTCCCTTAATATTGAAAGCCGTCCGGGCGAATATACAAAAGTTTCTGTAGCATTCAGGGCGGCAGAAAACTTTTAAGAATACGTTGCCCCGGGGGATTTGTTTCCGGGACAGTGAACAAATTGAAAGGTGGAAAAAATCATGAAATGGTTTAATAATTTAAATCTGAAACAAAAGCTTTTAATAGGCTTTTCAATAGTTTCTTTGAATGCTACAATACTTGGGCTCATAGGCGTTTCAAAGATAAGGACAGTTGCAGCCCAGGATACCGTAATGTACGAGAACATGGTAATTCCTGTCTCAGATCTTCAGCAGATTACGGATTCTTTCCAGAAGATCAGGATTGACGCAAGGGACATGGTAATTGCAGACAACGCTTCTGAAGTAAGCAGGCTGGCAGACCAGATTGACAAAGAGAAGGCGCACATCAAGCTGCATTCCGATTCGTTTGAAAAGACACTGATATCGGGAAAAGGAAAGGAAGCATTTGACAAATTCAAGGAAGCCTTTGAGGCTTACGTACCGAAGCTTGACCAGGTAATTGAGCTTGCAAGGGAAAACAACGACCAGCAGGCCTCAGCAATGCTTTATGGAGAAATGGCCGAGGCCGTAAGAAATGCAGCGAATGCCTTTGAAGAGATGGTTAACGTAAAGCTGGAAGTGGCAAAGGAAACGGCAGAAGACAATTCGGAGATTTCCAGCAACTCAGCTGTTCTAATGATCTCTTTAATGGTGCTGGGTATAGCAATATCTACAGTACTTTCATTTTTCGTGGCAAAATACATTTCAAAAGGCGTTAACGTAGTGCTTGAAGGCTTCAAAAGTCTGGAAAGTATATGCCTGACGAACCTTGAGAAAGGAAGTGCCAAACTGGCCGAAGGCAACCTTCAAATTTCCATAGAGACGGGTACGCAACCCGTTGAGGTGAAATCGAAAGATGAAATTGGCATGCTTGCCGAAAACCTGAACGGCATAATTAAAAAAGTGCAGGGGACGATAAACTCCGTTGAAAATGCAGTTGGCAAGATACGCGAAGTAATTACAGAATCGAACCGGCTGGTGAGCGCTGCAGTGCACGGGAAGCTGTCTGAAAGAGGCAACAGCCAGAACTTTAAGGGCGGCTACAGGGAACTGGTAGACGGGCTGAATAACACATTTGAAGCGGTTGTAAGACCGATAAATGATTCCGGAAAGCTGCTTGAGGAACTGGCCTCGGGTGATCTTACTGCAAGGATGAAGGGCGAATATGAAGGCGATTATTCGAAAATAAAACACAGCATCAACTCGCTTGCAGACTCTTTCTGCGAAGCTCTGAGCGAAGTTGACGAGGCAGTTCAGGCTACGGCAAGTGCCGCTACAGAAATATCCGCCTCCAGCGAGCAGATGGCGGCAGGAGCACAGCAGCAGACACAGCAGTCGACTGAAATTGCAGGAGCCGTGGATGAGATGACAAAGACAATTTATGAGACCACGAAGGATGTGAACGATGCTCTTAAGATATCGCAGCAGGCAAGCGAAACGGCTAAAAACGGGGTGGTGAAGGTCAAAGATACAAAGAAAGGAATGGACAGGATAGTTGCTTCTTCGAAGCAGACGGCAGGAATTATTGCCTCGCTGACCGGGAAGACTGACCAGATTGGAGAGATTACACAGGTAATAAATGACATTGCTGACCAGACGAACCTCTTAGCCTTAAATGCAGCAATTGAGGCTGCCCGTGCAGGTGAGCAGGGGCGCGGCTTTGCAGTTGTAGCAGACGAGGTAAGAAAGCTTGCCGAACGTACAACCAAGGCGACAAAGGAGATTGCAGAGACCATAAAGGCAATTCAGAATGAGGCCAATGAGGCGGACCATGCAATGCACGAATCGAATACTGCCGTTCAGGAAGGCCTCAGGCTTACAGAGGAAGTTGACAATGTGCTCAGCGATATATCGGAAGGAGCAAACAAATCGGCAGGCATTATTAACCAGGTTGCCGCAGCAAGCGAGGAGGAATCGAGCGCATCGGAGCAGATTTCGAAGAACATCGACGGGATTTCGTCTGTAACACAGCAGAATGCGGCAGGAATTGAGCAGATAGCGCGTGCGGCAGAAGATCTGAACAAGCTTACGGTAAATCTTCAGGGATTAATAGGGCGTTTTAAGTTACGAGTAGATGAAAAAGTAAAACCGGCTGTATATGGGAACCTTGCAACCAGGAGCAACGGCAGTCTCATGCGCCAGTAAAAAAAATCGTGGGCTAAACCCACTTCCATATAGATGGGGACCGTGGAAATAAAACCCGGTTCCACCTACTAACACAACAAGAGGCCGGGGATTAACTCCCGGCCGAAACCGGGGCAGGGAGCTTTTTCTGCCCCTTCTTATTTTTAAATGAAAGTAACTTCAAGTCTGCCGCGCCTTCCCCCCACCCACCCACAGAGGAAGGAAAATTTATTATTAGAAAATATTGCTTTAAAGACAAGAATAAATTATTTTAGGCCCTAAAGTAATATTGAAGGAACCGGCTTATGAAAACTGACAACGAAAAAGCTGAAAAGCTTGCAGGGCTCATACTGAATCTTACACGGAACTGCAACATCAGGGAAGAGCACTTTGCCGCGAGCTTCAACCTGTCGCCTGCGGAAGTAAAACTACTTAAGCTCTTCGCCTTTAATTCCACGCTTTCCATTAAGGAGATATGCAGCCTGCTAAGTCTTACTCCCGGAAGAATAACCCACATAGTAACCTCACTCGAAGAAAAAAAGCTGCTTACAAGGAACATTGACCAGAAGGATAAAAGGAATGTTATTGTATCGACTGCGCCTAAATGTGCTCCTTTTATCAATAATCTGGTTATGAGCTATCTGGATCTTTACAAGAGGGTTCTAAAGAGCGTGAGTGAAGAAGACAGGGAAAATATGTTTCATTCACTGGAGATCCTGGGCGGGATATTCAGCAAATGGGTGGAAGAAAATAAAGTTTAGGCCGTAAAATAATTTTTGGGACAGATAACAAGAAAGGAACTAAAATAAACAAGGATAAATAAGCACATGAGAAAAATAATCCTGTTACTCTCTGCGGCGTGCATTGCAGCACTGGCAGTTGTGGGTACTCTAAAGAAGAAGGATCATGAGGAGAGTGCTCTTGAAAAGCTCAGGGAGAAATACTCCGTAAAGCATAGCCCGTCGGTTGACCACTCGAAGTTTGCCGTTCTAAAGCAGAAGTTCTCATCGCCTCAGCAGGTAACCGGGGCGTGCATAAGCTGCCATAATGAACGCCACACTGAGGTAATGAAATCTAATCACTGGAACTGGGAAAGGGAAGAATACGTTAAAGGCCGCGGAATTGTTTACCTTGGAAAGAAAAATGCGATCAACAACTTCTGCATTGGAGTACAGGGTAACGAGCAAAGCTGTGCGAAGTGCCACATCGGCTACGGGCTTTCGGGCGGCGAGATGAATTACAAAGATCCCAACAACATTGACTGCCTGGTATGTCACGACAACACAGAAACCTATGCCAAGGCAAATGAAAAAGGCGGAGCGCCGGATGCTTCTCTGGACCTTAACAACATTGCGCAGCACGTCGGGCGGCCCGAGCGTTCGAACTGCGGCGTATGCCATTTCTTCGGGGGCGGCGGAAACAACGTAAAGCACGGTGACCTGGATAAGGCAATGTTCCAGCCTTCGCGCGAGGTTGACGTGCACATGGCTTCTGAGGGAGCCAACATGCAGTGCGTGGACTGCCATCTGACAGACAAGCATAACATTTCGGGTAAACTATACTCGCTTTCTTCGATGAACCACAACAGGGTAACGTGCGAGCAGTGCCATACAGAAAACCCGCATGAAAGCGAAGTTCTTAATGAGCATACGCTTAAAGTAGCCTGCCAGACCTGCCACATATCGACATATGCAAAGGCCAATTACACGAAGAAGAGCTGGGACTGGTCGGCAGCGGGAAAACTCAAAAACGGGGAGCCGTTTATTGAGGAAGACAGCAAGGGCAACGATACCTACATGTCGATTAAGGGAAAGTTTGTATGGGGAAAAGAATTAAAGCCGGAATACATATGGTTTAACGGCAACGCCACGCACTATCTGTTAGGCGATAAAATAAAGGATACAAGCGCGCCTCTTATGCTGAATCCTTTTGCGGGGAACTATAAAGACACGGAGTCGAAGATAATACCGGTTAAAATTCACCGTGCGCGCCAGCCATTTGATCCCGTGAACATGCTTTTAATTCAGCCCAAGCTCTATGCAGAAAACAAGGGCGAGGGAGCTTTCTGGAAGGATTTCAACTGGCAGAAGTCAGCAGAGGAAGGAATGAAAGAAGCCGGTTTGCCATTTAGCGGCAGGGTATCGTTCATGAGAACCGAAAGCAACTGGCCCGTTAACCACATGGTAGCAACGAAAGAAAACGCAGTTAAGTGCAACGAGTGCCATACACGCGAAAACGGAAGGCTTGCAGCGTTAAATGACTTTTATATGCCGGGCAGGAATTATTCCTCTTTAATTGACGGTTTGGGGAAATTCCTTTTATGGGCAACGCTGCTTGCAATATTAGTGCACGGGGGACTCCGTATTGCAGGTTCACTTAAAAAGAAAGGAGCTAAACAATGAGAAGAGCGTACGTATATAAAGCATTTGAAAGGTTCTGGCACTGGATGCAAGCAATACTGATTATGTTTCTGGCTTTTACGGGCTTTGAAATACACGGCTCACTGAGCTTCTTTGGTTTCGAAGATGCAGTGAAATATCATAACATTGCGGCTTCCGCGCTGCTTATTCTGATAGCATTTGCCATTTTCTGGCATCTGACGACGGGTGAGTGGAGGCAGTACATACCGACGTCGCGGAACATAAAGGCACAGCTGGATTATTATCTCTTCGGCATTTTCAGGAATGCGCCGCACCCGGTAAAAAAGACGGTATTGAGCAAGCTGAACCCTCTGCAGAAACTGGTTTACTTTGGTCTTAAGGTACTTGTAATACCGGTAATTGTTACGTCGGGGCTTTTGTACATGTTCTACCGTTACCCGCAGAGGCATGGTGTTGAAGGCCTGAACATTGAGTCGCTTCAGGCTGTAGCCCTGGTGCACACGGCAGCGGCATTTCTTCTGGCAGTATTTATAATTGCCCACCTGTACCTTATTACAACGGGCACCACGGTGCTTTCGAACCTGAGGGCAATGCTGACGGGATATGAGGACCTGGAGGAAGAGGCAGAAGAGAAAGAAGAAGAAGCAATTGAAGAGGCAGTTGAAGAGCCTGCCGAAGAAATCTCATCAATTAAAAATTTCTAAAAGAGGTTTTAAGTGGAACAGAAAAAATACATGAATTCTTACCTTGCGGGCGCCTGTCTGGGGCTCCTGCTTTTAGCAACGATTTACATTACGGGAAGAGGACTTGGGGCGAGCGGGGCAATCAAGAGTTTCACAGTTGCTGCAGTTGAGACGGTTGCAAAGCCTCACACCGATAATGCAAAATTCTACAAGGAATATACAACCGAGCATCCTGAAGGGCCTCTGACGAACTGGCTGGTTTTTGAGGTAGTGGGTGTACTTATAGGGGCGTTCATATCGGGACTGATATCCAACAGGCTTGGTTTCAAGATGGAGCACGGGCCGAAAATAACGGGCCGCACGCGTGCAGTTACGGCAATGATAGGCGGCGCTCTTTTCAGCTTCGGCGCGCAGTTCGGGCGCGGGTGCACGAGCGGTGCTGCCTTAAGCGGCATGGCAGTTCTTTCGACGGGCGGAATACTTACAATGATGGCCATTTTCGGCTCGGCTTTCGCCTTTGCATATTTCTTCAGGAAACTTTGGATATAAAAAGAAAGAGGAGATTTATTTTATGGGACCATTAGTTCCGGATATAATTGGGAACCAGTTAAACCTGGTAGTTGCGCTCTTTATAGGCATGCTCTTTGGGGCAATACTGGAGCAGGCTGGATTTTCAGCTTCCAGAAAACTGGCGGGACTCTTTTACGGATACGACTTTACAGTCCTGAGAGTATTCTTTACGGCCGGAGTCGTTTCCATGTTCGGTGTAATTGCATTTGATCACTTTGGGATAATAGACATTAACCTGACATATATTAATCCCACGTTTTTCTGGTCGGCCATTGTAGGCGGGCTGATAATGGGGCTTGGCTTCATACTCGGGGGCTTCTGCCCGGGTACGGGGCTGTGTGCCGCGGCAATTGGGAAGATAGACGGGATATTCTTTGTTATCGGCTCATTCCTTGGCGTATTTGTATTTGCCGAGGGTTACCCGGTTTTTGAAGGAATCTACAAGGCTGCAAACTGGGGAAACGTAAGGATATTTGAGACGCTTAATATGCCGCAGGGAGTTTTTGCGTTTCTATTGACATCGGTTGCGGTTTTTGCTTTCTGGGCCACATCGATAATTGAGAACAGGGTAAACGGCATAAAGAGGCCTGCGGTAAGGTTTACTCCTTATTACGTAAGTCTAGGAGTAATTGGAGGCGCAATTGCGCTTTCATCCTTTGTGCTGCCGCAGAGGCAGGATTCGCTTCTGAAGAAGGTTGAAGACAGGGAATTCATAAATCAGTGCAGTGTAAATAAAATTACACCCGACGAACTGGCGTACAGGATTATGGATAATGAAAACAACATTCAGATATTTGATTTCAGGAATGTTGTAGAATTTACGAAGTTTCACCTGCCGAAATCGGTATCATTTAAGGCCGGGAACCTTTTTGAAAAGGAGCCTGTAAAGGCGCTTTCGACAAAGGGAAGAATAAGCATATTTACGGCAGATGATGAGCTGACGGCAAAGAAGATGGCCGTTGTTGCACAGGAGCTGGGCTTTGACAACATAAGAATACTTGAAGGCGGCCTGAGCAATTTTAAGAGTCAGATACTTGATTTTGATACGCTGAGCGTAGCGCACAGCAGGCAGGAGATGGACACATACCGTTTCAGGACAAAAGCCAGGAAAGTTATTCCGGTGATGATTGAGCAGGCGAAGAAAAGCTCCGGTGTTGTTAAGACGGCTGCCAAGCGTGTAATTGGCGGGTGCTGATGGATAATTTTACACTATTTTCTGAAGAGCTGTTGACAATTTAATTATTAAGAGATATTTTAGTTATGAGCATATGCTCATAATAAGGATGCAATGACAAGGCCAAAAAAAGGAAGAACAATAAGCTGCAGTCCGGCCGCATATTACTTCAAGCCGCGGGGGATCCCGATGAGCGAGCTTGAAGAAGTGGTGCTTGAGACTGATGAGTTTGAGGCAGTAAGGCTTGCCGATCTTTTGGGTATGAAGCAGGAGGAAGCTGCCTTGAGTATGAATATTTCGAGAGCAACCTTTGGAAGGATAGTTTCAAAGGCCAGGAAGAAGCTTGCCGAGAGCATTATAAATGGCAAGGCAATCCGCATTTCGGAAGAGATGTCTGAAGAGCTGAAAGGCAGATTCAAGCCGCGCTGTTCCGAGAAAGAAGAACCCCGGTGAATGTATAATTGACAGGGGAAAAAATACCGGGGTAAGATTTCGGGCCGGGTCATCAGTTAAAGGATATGGATTCAAATCTCTTAATAAAATTGGAAGGGTGAAATGAAAATAGCGGTACCTGCAACACAGGATAATATGGTGGACCAGCATTTTGGCCACTGTGAATTTTTCAGGGTATTTACGGTTGAAGATAAAAAGATTACCGGTTCAGAGACAGTTCCCTCGCCCGCTGGATGCGGATGCAAGTCGAACATAGCGCAGACATTAAGTCAGATGGGAGTGAGCACTATGCTGGCAGGCAACATGGGGCAGGGGGCAGTTTATGTTCTCAATGCAAGCGGCATTGAAGTATACCGCGGCTGTGAAGGCACGGTTGATGAGCTGGTTCAGGAATTTATTAATGGACAGGTAACCGATTCAGGTGAAAGCTGTGCTGCGCACGAGCATCACAATCCAGGAGGGCAGTGCGGTCACTAGGTCCCATTAATTAAATAACACATGCGCAAAAATCCCGGCGGGGGGAAACTCCCAACGGGATTTTTTATGGAAAGAAGCATTAGACAAAAAAACGTTTTCTGCAGAGAGCTTTGTGCAGAATGAGCATGGGTAAATTTAGGGGAAATGGTTTGAAAAAAAGAAACGGGCGGGGGAGGGGTAGCGCCCGCCCGTACAGGGATTTATGCTGATTTATCTGTTTATCTGCCTCTGCGCATACCTTTAGGACCCGTGCCGTCGCAGACGCCGGACTGAGGTCCCGAGCCCTGGCCTGAGGTTCTGAGTCCATAACCCATGCCTCTGCCGAGTCCCGTTTTTCTACCGGTTCCATTCTGAGGGGGCACAAAATTCGAGTTTTTGCAGTACGGGACACCATTGGCATCAACTGTGCGGTCGTTTATGCCGTCGCCGTTAGCGTCAATAAAACCTCTCATACCTCCATGTCCCTGGTGCATTTTGCCTGGGGCCTTATAATCCGGGTCGAGTCCGTTTGGGATTCCGTCGCCATCCTGGTCGGGAGCGTTGTCGTTATACCCGTCGCCGTTTTTATCCACGAATCCCGCTCCGTGCTGTAGCGGCTTTGAGCTTTTATTCTGGGCCATTGAGCAGGTTGTGAGCAAAGCCAGCAGCAGCAGGAAAGCCAGCGCCGAAAAAGTTTTAATTCCAGTCATTTCCGATCTCCTTTTATTTTTAATAATGAATCTCTGTGATGATTTCTGCACATATTTTTAAGGAGGTATTCAACTGTCGTGCCATAAAGAAATTAGCTGATTTTTATGTGCTTAAAGTGTATAATGCGGAAGGATTTCGGCAGAAGTGACGAGTAAGGGTAACAATTATGACGAAGGGGTGCATTTGCGGGGGAAATTGGAAGTTTGCGGGAAAGGAATAATTTTTGATTGTTTTTATGGAGTGAGAATTAAGAAATGATTCAAGGTTCGAGGGAGAGAGGGTTCAAGGGAGAGAAGGTTCAAAGTTCAAGGTTCGAGGTTTAGGAAAAGGTGAAGGGGAAGTAATTTTAAGTTTTAAGTTTTGAGTTTTAAGTTTTAAGTTGGGGAGAAAGAGTTCAAAGTTCAAGGTTCAAGGTTTTAGGGAGGAATTGGAATTGGGGATGGGTTTAGCCCCAGAGGGGCGTTTTGTTTGTAGAAAAGAAGGAGAATTCCCTCCCTCCCACAATCAATAGAGCTCTGGAAGGGCGACTTGTTTGAGATGGGTAGACACTATTAAGACATTCCTTACATGTCGCCCCTCATCGGGGCTTGGTAAGTGTGTTATGTAAGGTGTTCTGCATTTTACGTTTTTGAATTACGGGCTTCGGGTACTGAACCGGTGCCAAATTGTGTATATACCGAAGATCTGAAGGTTGTGGCAGTTCAGGGCTTGGCAATCCAAGCCGAGGCAATTCAGGCGTGACAATTCGGGCCGGAGGATAGCAAAGGCATGGCTCATAAATAAAATTAATTGTATTAGAATGAAATTTAAATTGGTAGTAAAGCCGGGATACCTGATCCCGATAACTCTGACATTTGCGGTAGTGCTGGCTGCCGTTACGGCATTTGACATATACCAGAGTTACAGGGATATATACCAGGCTAAGAGTGATGAGGCAGTAAGTCTGCTCAGGGCTGTGCAGAAGTCGGGTGAGAACGTATACCTGAGCAGCATGGAAGTGGAAAACCTTACTGCCGACAAACTCCTTAATAATGCCTACCTGATCTATAAGTTAGAAGAGAATAAGAATCTCAGTGAGCGGGACCTGAATAAGATTTCGGAAACGAACAATATTGCCCATATATACCTGCTTACGCGCGCGGGAAGGCCTGAGCTTAGAAACAGCAACAATCCCTATTGCGAGATGGATATACCGGGCAATTATCCCGCGGAAACGGATTCGATATTTAACGGAAAATACGATTATTTTACCGCACCATCACTGAGCGACCAATCCGGCAACCAGCACATGGTGGTGGTTCACAAAAGGCCAGGCAACAAAGGGCTCATTGCGCTTTCGGTTGAATCGAAGTATTTCCTGGAATTCAGGAAGAAGATAGGCATAGGGCAGCTTTTCCAGAGGATAGCCGACGAACGTGAAATTGAGTACATAGTAATACAGGATTCCACGGGCATCATTACAGCAAGCAGGGGAGTGGAGCAGCTGAGTCCGGTTTCATCCGACAGTTTTCTGCGCAAAAGCATGAACGAAAAGATCATTTCCACGCGGAAGGTGCCATTTAAGGGAAAGGAAGTATTTGAGGCAGTAAAACCTTTTGTGATGGAAGGTGAAATTGCGGGCGTAATAAGGATAGGTTTTTCTCTGGAATCCATAAGCCGCATGATTGACCGTATGATACTAAGAAGCGTGCTCATTTCTGTACTTCTTTTGCTGGTTGGAATTGTGGTAATAACCCTATTGGTTAACCAGCAGAGTTATTCGCTTCTAAAGGACGAGTACACAAAAGTTCAGACGCATACGGGTAAAATACTTGAAAGCATGTCCGACGGCGTAATTGTAGCAGGGGCTTCCGGAAAAATAAACATTTTCAACAAGGCTGCCGAGAAGATATTCGGCATTTCTGTTTCGGAAGCTACGGGAAGGGACTGCAGCGCAATTGTTAAATCGGCCGAAAGCCTGATAACCAGCACGCTCAGGACAAAATCTCCGGTTGAATACTGGGAAGACCTGGTTCAGACCACAGCCGGGAGGCAGGCAATAATTGCAGGCAGCACGTCCTTAATTTATAATAGCGCCGGAGAGATTGATTCGGTAATTGCAGTTGTACGGGATCTTACAATTCAAAGGAGTCTTGAAGGCATGCAGAAGCGCCAGGAGAGGCTGACTGCAATGGGAGAGCTTGCGGGCAATGTGGCGCATGAAATTAAAAATCCGCTTAACCTGATCAGCATTACGGCGCAGCGCCTGGAGAAAGAATTTGAGCCCATGGGGGACAAGGCCGAGTATCACGCCTTAATTAAGGATATGAAAGAGGAGATAAGGAGGGTTACGGAAATAATTAACCAGTTCCTTAAATTTGCGCGTCCGCCAAAGCTGCGTTTAAGGCGCACGGAAATGAAAGATTACATTGAAGCGATCTGCGGCGCATTTCAGGGCGCCGCGCTGCAGAAGAATGTAAAGCTCCGGTGCATAAGTGAAAGCTTTGAAGCAGACATAGATCAGGATCAGATGAAGCAGGCGCTGATAAACCTGCT
This sequence comes from Ignavibacteria bacterium, assembly GCA_025612245.1. Classification (GTDB taxonomy): domain Bacteria; phylum Bacteroidota; class Ignavibacteria; order Ignavibacteriales; family SURF-24; genus JAAXKN01. The sequence goes on along the minus strand of JAAXKQ010000018.1, from coordinate 29,479 downwards.
TCAGAACGCATTTGATGCCGCAGCCTCCGAGGCAAGCCGCCAGGGTGAGATTTGCGTGGAATCTTATGCCTCAAACGGGCATCTTACCATTGGGGTGAAGGACAACGGCAGCGGAATTAAGGAAGAGGACATAAATAAAATATTCAACCTTTATTTTACCACAAAAGCCGAAGGCACGGGTCTAGGTCTGAGCATAGTAAACCAGATTGTAACCGGGCACGGGGGAAGCATTAAGGTTGAAAGCAACACGGAAAAAGGGACAACATTTTTAATAGAAATACCGCTTTATGAACAGGACAATACTAATAATTGACGATGAAAAGCCGCAGCGCGAATCGCTGGGCGGATACTTCAGGAAAAAGGGCTTTGAGGTATGCCTTGCCGCCTCGGGAAAAGAGGGCATTGAGGTTGTAAAGGAGAGGACGGTAGACCTTGTATTAACTGACTACAGGATGTCCGGGCAGACAGGGCAGGAAGTGCTGACTGAGCTCAAGAAAATAAACCCGGAGATTGTGGTAATACTGATGACCGCCTACGGTACGATTGAGACCGCAGTTGAGGCGATGAAGGAGGGGGCATTTTATTACCTGCAGAAGCCCGTTAACCTGGATGAGCTGGATATACTCATTGAGCGATCCCTAATGCAGAAGCAGCTTGTAAGTGAAAACAGGAAGCTCAAGGAAGAGCTGGCCGGGCGCTTTAAGTTCGAGAGCATAATTTACCAGAGCAAAGAGCTGGAGGAATCGCTTAACATTGCGGGGCGTGTAGCCAAAAGCAGTGCACCCGTGCTCATAAGAGGCGAAAGCGGCACCGGGAAGGAGCTTTTTGCAAGAGCTATACACTTTGCATCGGACAGGAAGGAGCAGCCTTTTGTAGTGATCAACTGCGCGGCGCTGCCGGAAACGCTTCTTGAAAGCGAGATGTTCGGTTACGAGAAGGGTGCCTTTACAGGCGCGGAGCAGAGGCGCATTGGCCGATTTGAGGAGGCCATGGAAGGTACAATATTTATTGATGAAGTGGGAGACATACCGCTTCTTACGCAGGTAAAGCTGTTACGTGTTCTGCAGAGCGGGGAATTTTCGCGTCTTGGGAGCAACCAGGTGCAGAAGACAAAAGCGCGAATAATTACGGCCACAAACCGTAATCTGGAGGAACTGATAAGGGAGAAGAAATTCAGGGAAGATTTCTACTACAGGATAAACGTAGTATCGATTCAGATTCCGCCCTTAAGGGACAGAAAGGCGGATATCCCCCTGCTTACGGATCACTTTACAAGAAAATTCTGCCCGGGAGGAAAGAAGCAGGTGAGCAACGAGGCGATGGATCTGCTCTTAAAATACAGCTATCCCGGCAACGTGCGCGAGCTTGAGAACATAGTGCAAAGGGCGTGTGTTTTATCGCGCGATGAGGTAATTACAACCTACGACCTTCCGGTTTCGGTAAAGCCCTCCGTAAATGAGAAAGCAGAGGGTGCATTTACACCGCACGTAGGGGACTTAAACGAGCAGACAGACGCGCTGGAAAAAGAGATAATTGAAATGGCGCTTAAGGAAACCGGAGGCAACCAGTCCAAAGCCGCGCGGCTGCTTAATATTTCCGAAAGGAACCTGCGCTATAAGTTACTTAAGATTCAGAACGGCATATCTGCCGAATGACCCGGCAGAATTGACGAAATTTAATTGCGTTAATTGAAAAATAAGATAAAAGCAGTCTGGCGCTGCAATTGAGCTACAAATATTATGAAAAAACTGACATTAACACTGTTATTCCTGATACTTTCCTCCGTTGCCGTAATGGCGCAGGAAAAGGCTCCGGCACAAAAAGATCAGCAGGATAAGACAGTTGTGACGGACGAAAAGAAGGCCAGGGATGATCATCAGGACGGGCAGAAGCCGCAGGGGCTGAAGCACAGGTTTGTGGATGAGAACGGCGACGGCGTGGACGATAACGCTCCCGGCAGGCGCATGAGGATGGGGCAGAAGGTGAAAGGAAACGGGAACGGAAAAGGAAAGGGAATGGACAGCTTTGTGGATAAAGATGGCGACGGCATTAACGACAACCGTGCAAGTGGAATGGGCTGGCAGGGTAAAGGCAGAAAGGGCGGACTTGGGAGGCACGGCAAATGAGAAAATGCCTGAGGTTTACGTGCCTGCTAATACTTGCAGGTATTTCCATTCCGCTGAAGCTTGGGGCGCAGGTATCGGGAGAGGCAGGCTATTCGATTTTATATACCGACAACCCGTTCCGCAGCAACGGCGGAGGGCAGGAAATTGTAAACCTGGTGCAGCCATCCATTACATACAAACCTTTCCAGAGCGAGTTTTACACCGGGTATTCATTCGGCTACAGCAGCTTTAAGAACTCATCCGACAGGTCATATTATTACCATTCGGGGGAGCTGAGCTACGCATTCAGGCTTGGGGTTGATACCACAGAGGATGAAAACATTTCTCTTGGGGCCTCTTACATGAAGGCCTCCAACAATTCCGGAGGCGGTGTTTACAGCTACGATGCATATTCGGTTAATGCAAGCGGGAAATTTTTTCTTCAGGACAATCTGCTTCTAACCGCCGGATACGCATTAAGCGGGAAGAGCTACCCGGCTCTTTACGACTTAAGCTACACAGTAAATTCAGGATTTATGCGCATGTCTTTATTTTTTGAGACAAAGACGTCGTTGTTTCTTGAAGCTCAGCTGGGGAACAAATCGTATTCCGTAGAAGATCCCGTTGAAATTACGATAAACAGGCCCGGGAACCACGGTATGGAAGGTGGCAGCATAGTACTGGTGAGAAACAGTTACATAAGCACAAACATAACTCAGCTGCGGGTAATGCCAAAGATATCTCAAACTGTGCTGGAAGGTGTGGGAATGAACCTTCATTACATGTGGCGGAAGAATCTGGACAAGAACAGCGCTATAAGTCTCTCGGAATTCATATATTCGGATGACGAGGATTTGTGGGATGATCCATACAGTTTCGAATCGAATGAAGCGGGGAGTGAACTAACGATAAAGCTTCCCTGGGCGATGACATTCAAGGCAAGCCTGGAGCAGTCGTACAGAAACTATACGGAAAACCTGGCCGAGGCGGGCACGGTAAGTCAGAGAAAGGACAGGAGGACGGAGATATGGTTTGGACTGAACAAAGAATTTACGGACTTACCCTTAATAAACGCTCTGGAAGCCGGTCTGGAATTCATGCGTGTAATGAATCATTCCAACGAAAGTGCATTAAGCTACAACAACAATATGGCAATGTTCAGGGTAAGTGTGGGATTCTGAAGAATTGAATATTTTTAGAATGGCTTTTAAGTAAAGAATATAAGTGCAGGAAAAAGAGAGCGGAAAAAAAGCATATTTCCGCTCATCCCGGATAAAGCTAGAACCCCGCGGCAAACCGCCTGTAATATTTTGCAAAAAACACACCAACTACTACAGCAGACAAAACGATGCCTATGAGAATCCACAGAAGCATTGCCTTGGCCCAGTTGCTTTTATTCTCATTTGCCCCGCCGCCAAAAGCCCATACGAAGAGCATAATAAGTCCGATTAGCGGTATAGCGGTTATAAAGAGAGTTAAGAACCAGTCGCCTGTAGTAACTGTGGGTTCCATAGCCGGAGAGTTAGCCGAAGGAGTGTTATTTGCCGTATAATTTGTTGCTGATGCATTTGCCGCAGTAGCATTTACGGTTTCCTTTCTTTCCTGAGTATCGATATCATCCATATCATCTATTTCCGTAAAGTTGTTTTAAGTTGAATTACATTAAAAGTTCAAAATTCAGACATTTAAAATAACAAAGCCCCCGGAAAAAACCTCAGGGGCCTGAATATATTTTTAATTTAAGGTTAAAAATTGACTGCCCGGGCGGAGGTACAGTAATCCTGCCGGAAGAAGTCGAGGGCCTCCCCGGCCCCGAACTTATCGGGAAGCCCCTTCAGTTTAGCCATATTTCTTATAATCATTCTGTAGCAGAACCTGTCGCCGAAGCAGTAATCATCCACGTACTCCAGGGCGCTGATATAGTCGCAAAAGATATCAAGCCTGCCCTCGTAGGCTTTCAGCCAGTAGGGAGTGCAAGAGGAGCACCAGGATTCGTGGAACAGGGTACCCTTATAGAAAGCGAGCAGTTTAGCCGGCTGCAGGCAGTTTCGGCAAGCAGTCAAGAATTTTTTATTATCGAACATAGCAATTAGTCGGAGGAAGTCCTGCCGTATGAGGGGCATAGGTCCATCCGGGTTTCTGAAATCGAGCAGTTGTTTAACATAAAACGGGTCGGAGAGCACGACAAGTTCGGCAGGTTCTCCTTTGTGCTTTCTTCCGGCGGAAATAATCATTTTTCTCTCCTGTTATGATGAAAAAAGCTTAACCGGTTCCGGCGTCAAAATGAAGCTGGAGTTAAAAAAAGAGCGGTCTGCATTACAGCTAAAACCGTAGGGAACGTAAAATTATCATTTCTCTCTTCTGTAAAGAGTTACAATAATTTCTCTGCTCCGAGTGAGTTAGGGGTTGCCTTTTGGAAAAGGCGGGGAACAGGAGGTAAGAAAATTGTGGTTGTTAACATACAAGTCCTATAAGCTTATGCAATAATGAACAGGAGAAGTAATAGGTATAAAATTGCGAATTGGTAAATAAATGTCAAAGGGTTTCAGGGGAAAGGGCGTGTTTTGTGTTCTGGCGCAAAGAGGGAGGGGAAAAAGCCACGATTTTTTCGCCCTTTGTGAAGAATATGGCCGGAAAAACTAAAATTTATCCAAAGGCGTAGATTATAGTGATTTACTGGTTCTAAGGAAGAGACTATTGTGTCCCTACCTAGCTGAAGTCAGGTTTGATACATAGTTAAAGAATCCTATTTCCTTTGTACTTGTTTTACTTTTTGCAGTTGCTACATAAAGGCAAAGGTGCCATATTCACTCCTGAAAGGGAACACGGGCTTTCTGTTTAAAATCAACCATCCGTATAAAGGAATTCAGGTTTAAGATTTTATTTCTATATTCTTTCGGAAAGCAGCTCCTGTAACATTCTGGGACAACAAGGATGACTTTATGACGATACATTTCATCAAGCTGATTTTTTGAAATGCCCTGCTGAAGAGTAAACAAGTGCTTAACCGGAATTCTGTCAGCCTCATTCAGTATCTGACGCCATCTGTCTTTACAGGTTGTTTTTGCAGCCAGAAACACAAGTTTGTCTTTGTTAAACTGCTTAAGGTGATACTGTGTTGCTCCCGGAAAGATAAAGTCTGGTTTCTTAAAAAGCTCAGTTCTGGCCTGAGGGCTAAAAGATAAGTTAAATATTCTGAAGATTTCCGATAGATGATGTTCCAAGGATTTGCCAGCCCGGCTTTTCCTTCTGTTTAGCACTGTATTTGCAAACTCAACGAGCTCATCAACTGTTGCAAAAGGTTTCTTTATATTACCTTGGTAAATATGGGATTCAATAACTTTGAAAAGTTTATATTCAGTATCCACCCAGCTTATTATCTGGTCATCGGGATTAATACTTTTATCAAGGACGCTTATGGAATTTACCCTGAGAGAGGCAGTCCGGGCAAATTTAGCTATTTCCGAAGTGGCCGGAAATATATTGTCGATGGTTATAATGAATTCATTAAATATTGACTGTAATTTTTCTTCAGCCGAGAGTCGTTTTTCCTTTACTGGAATAAAGCCATTTGTTTCAGAAGGGGAGATTCCGAAAGAGGATAAGAAGGAATCAATATGCTCATCCCCTGATATAACATAGGCTTCATAAAAATCATCTTCTATCTGATTTATTATGAGGAGATCTCCAACATACTCATCCTTTGAGAAGGGAAAACCTCTGCCAAATTTGGTGATCCTGTACTCATCCCGGGTCTTCTGTCCGTAATAGATAAAGCGACTATCAGTTAAAAAATCGTTCTGCCATTTTATTTTTACCATTCTGTCCTTTAATTCACCCTTTACGCCGGGTTTTATGAAAAGGAGGGCCGATGACTTCTTGGGGATATAAAACCCTGACTGGTGGCCTCCGGTCTTTCCCGCATCATTTGCTGAAATAAACTTGCAAAATGCCATTCTGCTACGATTTACACTTTCAATAGCAGCTTGGAGTATGTCATTCGTCGGGATTGTTTCGCTTGTATCCATTATATGCCTTTATGATATGTTTCCCTATCTGCTCAATAAGAGGAACAACTACGGCATTACCAAACTGGCGGTATGCCTGAGTATCCGAAACAGGAATAACAAACTTATCAGGAAATCCTTGCAATCTGGCACATTCACGAGGAGTCAGTCTTCTTGGATTCTTACCTTCTTGGGGAATAAGTATTTCCGACCCATCCTTATAGTATCTGGCACTTAAAGTTCTTGTAGCTTCATCGGGGTTAATTAAACCAAAACCAAAGCCATTGCCCTTTTCTTTGTGCTTTATAGCATAATTTTGAAGATAAGCCCATAGATGGTCAGTCAATGTATATTTATCATCTACTTTAAGTTCTAATATTGACTTAATTGCGTGTTTTTCACCGTCTTTTTCCGGGAAATAAAATCTTTCCTGTCTGTTAAAAACGTCATTATTAAATCCCACGATAAAAATTCTTTCCCGGTGCTGGGGTACATATGCTTTACCATCAATTACTTTTGAATATACAGAATAATTAAGCTCCTTAAGGGTATTGAAAATGACTTCGAATGTCCTTCCTTTGTCGTGCGATTTAAGGTTTTTTACATTTTCGAGAAGAAACATTTTCGGCCTTTTGGCTTTGATTATTCTGGCAATATCAAAAAACAATGTGCCCTGAGTTTTATCCAAGAAACCATGATTCAAGCCCAGACTCTTTTTCTTTGATACTCCGGCAATTGAAAACGGCTGGCAGGGGAACCCACCGAGAAGAATATCATGCTCGGGAATTTCATCCTCTTTTATTTTAGTAATATCCCCGAATGGAATTTCCCCAAAATTTGCTTCATAGGTTCTTCTTGAGTTGAAGTCAATTTCAGACGAAAATATGCATTTCCCTTTAAGATTTTGGAAAGCTATTCTGAATCCGCCTATTCCTGCAAAGAGATCAATAAATGTAAATGCCGGATTTCCAACCGGAGGAAAGGGCACATCCCATTTAAACGGAAGATAATTCTCATCCTTTTCGGCTGCTGTAAGTTCATTTTCTCTTAAATCTTTTAGAATCCGTTCAGCCTCTTCCTTGTAGAAGATTTCAGCCTTTCCGGACCTGTTATGCCAGAAATGGGTCAGGTAGGCAAGCTTATCAAGATTGTCTTTCTTGAGATTTATTTTCAAATCGTCCTTAAAATCGCTATATTTTTTCATTTTTTGCTTTATTGTAAATTCTATTTGGTTGATGCACTCTTCAATATTTTTATTAATCCGGCTTTCCCAGAATCTGAGGACGGTCCATCCATTAGCGGTAAGTACTTGGTTGACTTTTAAATCCCGTTTTATATTTCCTTCAATTTTCGTATGCCAGAATTTTTCATTTGACTTTATTTTGTCCCGAGCCGTTTCCCAGTCCTTCCCATGCCAAAAATCTCCGTCACAAAAAACCGCAATTTTATACCTTACGAAAGCAATATCCGGCTTTCCTTCAATTCTCTGATAATTCCTTTGGAACCTGAATCCTCTGGCTTTTAAGCCATTTACGAGTTTTTCTTCAATTTTTGTCTTCTGGGCCTTGATGGCCCGCATATTCTTGCTTCGCTGTTCGGGCGTCAGAACATCCATAGGCTCACTAATTTATCTAATTTTATTCCTCAATTTAAGAAACTTTGAGCAATTTATTTAATGATTTTGAACGACATTTCTTAATTTGATGGACTCTTTTATTGATTTTACCGTTGAGAAACATGTCCCCAAATCCCCCAAAGCTCCGGTCAGGAGCGGCACAGAGGAATGATGAATGGAGGCAATGTGGGCGGGTGTAAATGTGTTGGGATTTCTACCGCGTTAGTTGTTTTGATGGGATGGTTTTTATGTGTGTGTTCGTGGTTTAATGATGTGTTTATCCATATAGGAAGTAAGAAACAAGTCGCTCCTTCCGGAGCTCTGATTCTTTTTTTTATTCGTTTTTTTCTACAGACAAAGCGCTCCTTCCGGAGCTTGGGGGAGGCGTTGTTCTGTTGGTTTGGATTTTATGTGGATGATGGTTGAGGGGGATTATTTACCCCGGGCTATAGACAGAACGCCCCTCATCGGGGCGGGCTTGTTTGGTGCGTGGTTATGAAGGCTTGGATATTTTTGTTTGATATATGGATATTCTGATAATTCAGATTGCAATTTGTATATTGCGCATCTGTTCTTCCGGACGTGCAGGTCCATGGAAAAAATTTTTATGTGCTTTTGAATTGTATTAATATTTTGCTGCGTATTACTTATCTTGCTCTATCTTTACACATGTCATTGTGAGTGATCCGCCTACGGGTGCATCATTGAAGAAGCTTATCTTATCGTTTTCTTCTTTTAATGCTAATGCATATAATAGCGGAAGGTAATGCTCGGGCGTTGGAACCGCCAGCTGAACGGCCGTGCCCAGCGACTTGTAATTGATTAAGGGTGAGTGATCGCCTTTTTTTATGTAACCTTTTAGCTTTTCACTTGCCTCCTGTGCCCAGTCGTATGCGTAGCCCGGAGTTGAGAGCTTGTCCCACGCTACCTTGCCCAGGTTGTGCACCATGTTGCCGCTTCCCATTATTAGGACTCCTTTTTTACGCAGCGGGGCGAGCTCTTTGGCGAGTTCGTAATGGTACTGAGGGGCCTGGTAATGATCGAGGCTTAACTGAACGATTGGAATTTCGGCGTTGGGATACATGTGCTTTGCAACACTCCAGCAGCCGTGATCGAGTCCCCACTTGTTCTCTAATTCCACGTCTGTTTTAGTAACCACCGCTCTGGTTTCTTCCGCAAGCGCGGGACTTCCGGGTGCGGGGTATTCGACGTTGTAAAGTTCCCTTGGGAAACCGCCGAAATCGTGTATTGTAATAGGTTTTTCCATTGCCGTTACATAGGTGCCCCTGGTTTCCCAGTGCGCCGAAATGCAAAGGATTGCATTGGGACGGGGGAGGCTGTTTCCGGCTTCGCGCCAGCCTTTTACAAAATCATTTTCCTCTATTGCATTCATTGGCGAGCCGTGGCCTACAAAAAGTATCGGCATCTTATCTGTCCGGCTGAAGCGTTCAGTCATTTTTATGAATTCATTTGTATTCATAATTCTTGGTACCTCTCTGTAAATCCGCCTTATATTGTGTGCGGCTTTGTAATTTTATATTTTAGGGTAAATGTGTCCGGATATTTTAAATAATGGGGTAAATATTTGAAAAAACCAAATAAAATACTTGCCGCGGGTCTTTTTATTGTAGGAGTGACATTTTTCCTGAAGAGGTCAAAGTCAGGCCTGCCCGATTTGTGGGAGGATATACTGTTAGGTGTGGGGCTTTGTCTTGAGCTGCTGGGGATTTTTACCATAATTTACGACATGTCGAAACTAAAGGACCGCAAGGAGAAGGTTTTCGGTAGATTCAGGAAAAAAGAATCCTGAAAGGAACAGCAAAGCCCCGGGTTTGGCAATTCCGGGGCTTTGCTGTCGTCTAAAGACTAGTATGTCCTAACAATAAAATCATCGAACCATGCTTCAGACAGCGAGTTGAAGGCATAAACAATTGGTCCGGCACTCCTGTCGGTTAATGCCTCAATAGAGTAGCCAGCCATTTTGCCGTTAACGTAGAAGTACATCAGTCCGTTTACAGCGCATTCAACCTTAAGGTGGTATATATTTGTGCTGGGTTTTGAGTTGTCATCCAGCGGCAGCGGGTCTTTGATATCCATAATATATTCCCCGTCCGAATTAACGAGGAAGTCGTTGCCTCCTATTCTGATTCCAGCGCCCCTGCTGTGCGAGTTGCTCATAATTCCAACGGTAACCTCCACGCTGAAAGCCTTCGAAGGTCTGCCGCGTTCATCGAAAGTGGGGAGCACGTCGCTATTAGCCTGGTAAAAAGGCTTATTTGGATACTTCAGGCTGGAGCTAGTTCTTGTAACAAGCATGTTTCCCGAGGTGTAGCTGGAGACGTCCGATCCTGTAAAGGCCTCAAGTTCCGGGAAGAGGGCTGCAAGGTGCAGCTTTCCGGCTTCTGTAAGGAGAATCATGTTACCGGATTTGCTTACGCCCTGAAGCGATGGTTTATTTGTTTCATAATCCTCGCTAAAGGCAATGCTGCTCTGTTCGAAATCGGGTTTTGAGACCTTAAAGGATTTGACCGTAAAATTCTCAAGTCCGACAGTCTGCTTGCCGTAGACGATAATTCCCGTGGTGTAGCCGGAAATTGTGCTGAAGGGCAGAATATCCACGAGCTGGTTATTGATATAATATTCAAGAAAGGAGCCGCACTTTTTAATAGCAATGGTATTTTCCGGATTATTCAGGAGTGCCGGGGCGTATTTCCAGCCCGTAGAAATGGAAACTTTATCCTTTGTATTCGTACATTTAAAGGACCCGTCACGTCCAATTACGAATTCATTGCAGTTATCCCAGTCCTTTTCTCCCCAGAGGATTCCGTAAGATTTAGTGGAGTCGCCGCTTAACCATCTGGTTTTTGCCTGGATCATGAAATCCTCCCTTGGGTCGAGGTAGTACTCGTCGCCCACGACAAAGCCGCCGTCGCCATCGTGTGTAAGTTCGAGCGAGCCGGGTTTCCAGAGTTTTTTAAAGTGGCTCGTTTCGGTCTTATCGGAGAATGTTCCTTTGTTTTCCTTCATGGATTCATCGGCAACAACGGATTCCTGTAATACTTTAGGATAAGTTAAAACCTGACTGATTTTAAGGTTATCGAAAAGCACCTTTTGTTTATTGACAACGACAAAGCCAGTTTCTTTACCGTCGGGGCAGCTACTGGGTGCCTTAAGCAGCAGGGAGCCGTTTACGTAGAAGTAAAGTGAATCTTTTATTTTAGAAATCCTGAGCAGGTTTTCAGCCTGCGGTTTGAAGGATGCCGTTAAGGCATTCACATTTCCGGATGCGGTATTTTCGTACCTGGCGCTTCCGTGGGAGTTGATTACGAATTTCTGGTAATTACTCCAGTCGTAGTATCCCCAAAGAAGTCCGTAGTAGCAGGAGTCGTTGCCGCCAATCCATTTGGACGAGCATTCAATTTCATAATCGGCCTCACCGGAAAGGAAGACGTTCTGAGTGGCTTTAATTTCACTAGAGGATCTGTTATCGAAGGAGTAGGCTCCGTCCTTAATTTCCTTAAATGAGTTATCCTCTTTCTTTTCCAGGTACCAGTTATTCGAATTATTGCTGAAGTCGTCGCTGAAGAGCGTGACGTTTCTTTTTTCGCCGGGCGTCATGTGAGTCTGGTAAGTGTACAATTCTGTCTGTGAAGCGCCGAGCTCCTTAAGGACGAGTTTAGTATATTTAACTTTCAGGTCCGACCAGGTAACCATTCCAATTTTCTTCCCTGCAAAGCCGTCGGTTCTAATCATGTTAAGGAAAGCCGGTTCCAGGTCTTTCGAGTCGTTTACAAATATATTGTTGAGGTAGAAGCCAATCCAGTCGTTAATCTTTACGATTTTCAGGGAGTTCGGGTATTCCTGGCTTGAGACGTTAGGGTTTCGGAGCCAGCCGGTGCCGGTAAATATGCCCTGGTATTTATGTGTAATCCTGTAGAAGCCGTTGGCAGTGACTACAAATTCGTAGTAGTTATTCCAGTCCTTAAAGCCGAAGAGGAATCCGAAGCCGAAATTTGTCTTGCCGTCGACAAGCTGGAAATCGGTTTCAATGGAGAAGTTTTTGGAATAATCGAGGGCGACGTCCTTCAAGACGGACTGGCCGTTTTCGTCGGAGCTTTCGAGCAGGTAGCTTCCGTCCTCAATTTGTGTTTCAATTTTGTCGTTATCCAGGATGGGCCAGTTGTTTCTGTTATCAAGAAATGCTTCATCCAGAATAATCTTAGTTTCCTGTGCAAGCATAGGAACTGCAAGGAAAAGTAAAAGGCATAAGATACTGTAGAGTTTTTGCATGGGGACCCCCGAAAAATTTATGTTAATAAAATCCGAACGTGTAAAAACCGGAGCTGCATGGAATGCCGAGAGGCTGAAAAATGTTTCAGCTGTAAAAAACAATACAATAATAATATAAAAAGAGCTTATTAGCCATAATTGAAATAAGAAGGAAGATGAAAAAATTGGTGTAACAGGCGTGCGCAGCCAAGAGGAACTGTCAATAAAAAAGCCCCGGCATTTGACAAATGCCGGGGCTTTCATTCAGGGGGCTAAGAATTAACCATTACTTCATTAAAACCAGCTTTTTGTATGCCCTGGAATTGCCTGATTCCAGCTTATAAAGGTAAATGCCGCTGGCCAGGTTGCTGCCGTTGAACTGAATTGAATAATGTCCCGCAGGCTTATATTCACTTACAAGTGTTGCCACTTTGCTGCCAATTAAATTATAAACCGTAAGCGTTACAAAGCCTTCCTTTGCAACCGAGTAATTAATTGTAGTTACAGGGTTGAATGGATTGGGATAATTCTGCGACAGGCTGAATTCTTCCGGGGCATTGGGCCTTTCCTTTACATCTGTTGTATTAAGATTAAGAATGATGTTGCTTGCCCCTGCCGCAACTTTCCCTATTGGGGTATAGTTATAAACGGGGCCCTGGGCATAGTTATTTACTGGGCCGATATCGTAGCTGAAAACCTTACTTGTTACAGGGACCGAGAAGCTGCCATCCCGTTCCGTCCAGGAAGAAGTATATACGGAGTCGACGTTGGTGCAGAACACTTCAATTGAGTAGTTAGGTGTTTTCCCGTCAACCAATACCTTGCCTGAAATTGTGGAGTTTGTCTTATAAATAATTAGGTCGTGAGTATATGTATTTCCGGCGCTGATCCTGTCGGCGCGCATAAAGTAAGGAGCGACAAAATGCAAGGGATCGTTCACGGGGGCAAACAGCATTACCGTTGCCTGGGGCAGCTCGCCCGGTCTCAGTCCGATCTTAAAGGTTCCTGCCGTATCGGTCTGCGCGTCGCGGTAGAAGCTGCCGTCGCTGGATGTATAATTTATCCTGCCGCCGATAACGGGGTTGCCCTCTTCGCTTAAAAGTCTTCCGTTAACTACAGCGCCAGCGGGGGTAAAGGAAAAATTGTTGCCTGTGTAGGTGGTAACCTTGGGATAAATGTGGAGCTCATGCTCCTCCGGGTCTACTACTCCCGCACCCAGTATGAAGCTGTTGCTGACCATTACAGCCCATGGGTTACCGGTGGTATCGGAGTTCATTTCGATGGTGTAGTTCCCGTTATCATCGGTAAGTCCGTTCCAGAAAATTCCGGAGCCGTTATCACCCTGGCTTTCGAGCATTACGACGATATTTTTTTTGCCGATGCCGTTAGGGACGTTCACATTTCCTGAAATTGTGTAAGCCGGGGAAGCCATATGATTAACGGTGCCGGTGAAAGTAGTGTACTTTTCGTGATTTCTGAAAAGCAGAATATAATGGGCCGGTGCAAGGCCAATCGGCATCCGGAAGGCAACGGAGCTGTTTGGCGTCATGTCGCCATCGGGTGGTCCATTCTGGCCATGGGGATCGCCGTCGATCTGGTTAAAGTAAGTCCACATGACGTCGACTGCGGGATTAAGGATTCCGTTCTGGTCGGCATCGATCCAGATCTGGACGAGCGTAGTATCGCCAGTCTGGGGCACGTTGTAGCTCCAGCCGAAATCATCGCCTGAAGAGATGCTAAAGCTCGTGGTTTTACCTAAGACCAGGAGGTTAGATATCTGGCTATAGGAGGAACTTACGGTTATAGCCAGTAAGAATGAGAGAACCAGTAGGAGTTTTTTCATAGATCGTTCCTGAAAATAGTTTATCGATGAGTTAATTAAATAGCATGTATAAAAGAAACTAACTGATAAACAAAGGAATTATTCTAAAACGGGTTCCGGTGCGGCAGGCAGCAGAGCGTAAATTCGGAAGATGCCAGGACGCGGGTTTCCCGTTTGCCGGCATTGAGGAGTATGGAAGAAAGCCGGAAGCCGGCAAAGTATCCACGAACAAAGAAGACAGAAGAAAGATAGTGCTAATTAAGTAAAGTTGCAACCGGGAATAAAGAATGCCGGGCGTTCAAAAAAAAGCCCGGCGGGGTTTTTATGCTTGAAACTCATCCTTTCTGAGGCTTAGTATCATATCCGTAATCTGCTTTTCGCAGGCCGCCAGGTCATCCCTATGGCATGAATAAAGAATTTTCTTTTCGGGGAACCTGGTGAAAACCAGCTGCAGCCTGAAGCTGGTTTTTTCGGGGTACATCCTTGCGGCAAGAACGGCATAGAACATGAGCTGCGGCATGTAGTAATCTGAAAGCCTGCCCAGGTCCTTTTCTTTTACGTCGTTGGTCTTATAGTCCACAATAGTCAACTCATTGCCGTCAATAATAATTTTATCTATGATGCCGTGCATGAAATAATCGAACTGTTCATTATAGTAGAAAATTTCGAACTCGTTTTTATAATCCGTGTGCTGCGAAATTTCCTTATACGCGGATGAGGCATAATACTGTTTAACTTCGGAGATGATGCCGGAGGCAAACTGAAGCTTTTTATTTTCGTCGTCCTTGTAGGCAAAATCCGTTCCGGTTTCAATAATTTCGCAAACGAGTTTTGTATTTAATTCGCTTTCCTTAATGCCGCCGGAGAGAATAGCGTGTATGGCGGTACCTTTTGGCGAGCCCAGTTCCCTGAGCCATTGGCTTTCCTCGTCGCCGTCTTTATTCCCGGAGTAGCGTCCGTTGTTTTGGTCACCCTTTAAGCCAAGGACATATTTTTCATAAAATGCGGCAGGGTTTGCAACGAAGGCAGCAAATTTGGATGCGGTTATTATTTCTTCAGACTCATAATAATCGTCGACGGTGCCGAGGTTATAAAAAGCCGGGGCAGTGCATTCATTTTCAGAAGCAGGGTTTTCCACGGGTTCAACCACAGTAAAAACAGGTACAGTTACTTCAAGGCTTGTGACATCGCCGCCAAGGAATTCGAGGCTGCCTCTTAAAGTGTGGAAATATTCCGTGGTTCCTGAAGGGAAGAGATCGGAGAATGTTTTGTCTTTAAGCATGCCCTGTTCGATGAGGCCCATGAAGCTTCTTTCCGCAAAGCTGAAGTTGCCATCCTTATTGCGTTCGAAGCCCGCCGAAATGCCCAGGTAGTTTGCCGCCCTGGTAACGCCGACATAAAGGAGTCTTTTATCCTCGGCTAATTCTTTTCTTAACTGGATATAATTATGCAGTCCGTTAATAGGGGCCGACTGGTACTTCTCAAAAAACGTATCGCCGGGGACGCTTGTAATGAGACCGAACTCCTTGTTTACGGTTATCTTCTTTTTCCTTACCTTGTCGTCCTGCGTGGTGTCTTCGCTGTTGAATAAAAAGACCACGGGGAATTCAAGTCCCTTTGACTGGTGGAGTGTCATAATTTTAACGGCATTCTCGTCGTTAATTACGGCCGCCTGCGGCTCTTTAGGATCGTTTTTAATGGTATCGGAAAGGAAGTCGACAAAATCGAAAAGTGTAGCAAAGCCCCTGGAAGAAAAGTCGTCGGCAACTCTTATCAGCTTTTCGACATTTGCGAGCTCCTGGCTTCCGTTTTTTCTTGAAGCGACGGCAGAGACAAAAGGTGTTTCGCTCAGGATTTTTCTTAGCAAGGTTGGGATATCGCACCGCTGCGAAACCATTATATTTTCCTCAATTTTACGCATGGCATCGGGAATTTTACCGGAGTTCCGGAGTTTGTTCCAGAAAGTAAAGCCACTGGCGTGTGAGATTTCAAAGATTACCGAATCGGGTATGGAAAAGAAAGGCGAGCGCAAAAGTCCCGTAAGTGCGGCATCATCGCGTCTGTTGACAAGGAATGCGAGGTAATTATAAATATCCTTAATTACCTGTTTCTGGTAGAATCCCTGTCCCCCCACGATGCAGTAAGGGATGTTATAGTTTACAAAAGCCTTTTCAAGCGAGCTGAAAGATTTTCTTTTCCGGCAGAGGACGGCCATGTGGCGGAAGTCCAGGTGTTCGGGTTCTTTATTGGCGTTCTTGCCAGGGATAAGAAAGGATTCCTTACCTAGCAGGAGGAGGATTTTTCTTGCGACCATGTCGGCTTCACGGTTGGACAAGTCGCTTTTATCGGAAAGGAGGATTTCAATTTTTCCCACGGGATCTTTACCAACGCCGCATTTAAGCGGGGTATTGTTTACTTCGTTGTACTTTTCCCTCAAGCTTTCGGGATCGGTGCTGTGCTTTTCGAAAAGCGTTTCAAAGAGGTCGTTTGTAAAAAGGCAGTTAGGGGCTGCCATTCTAAAGCTGTGCGGCAGGACTTTCTTTTCACCGCCCGTTTTTATTATGTCGTCTTTGGTTCTGTTGAATACTTTCAGGTCGGCATTACGGAACATATAGATGCTTTGTTTTTCATCGCCAACGACAAAGAGGTTGCCATGGTTAAGCCTGTCGAGTACAGGAAGGAAGAGGTGGTACTGGAGTTCATTTGTATCCTGGTACTCATCTATCATTATGTAGCTATATTCTTTTCTGAGGGCAGAATAGACCTCTTCATCCACGATGATCCTGCGTGTTTTGAGCAGTATGTCCTCGAAGTCGACAAAGCCGTTATCCTTTTTCTTTCTTTCGTAGCGTTCGTTGCACGTCTTAAAGAACGCGAAGAGAATTTTACCGAACCCGGCAAGTTTCAGTTCAACGTCCTTCCTGTTATCGGGGAACGGGAAGGCGAGAGCGGATTTAATAAAGGCGTTGAATTCCGCAATGTTAGTGCCCGCATTATCCTTGACGTATTTATTAGCGTAGCCCACGCTAATAAGTGTTCGTTCGCCCTTTGTAAGGAGTTCTTTTTTATCCAGTTCCCTTATAAAGCTGAAAAGCCCGTCGATAGAAGCAATGCCATCAGGGAATAAATTAAGCACTTCCTGGACAAGCTTATGGTTTGCGAGGGGTTTTTCCTTATCCTTTTCTTTCTTTTCGCCCTTAATTCTGTCCATTACGGTTTCATTTATCAGGCAAAGGTTATGGTAGAGCCTTGTTATGTCTTCCGGGCTGAAGAGGTCCCTAGCAAGCGTGTCGAATTTATCGGCGAAGCCCTGTGCAATATCCTGAATAGGGGCGGAGTAGATTTCCTCCAGGTCAAAGACGTCGGTCCTGTTATTTATGAGGCGTGTAATTTCATCCGAGAGGCTTTGTTTAGAGCCAAAGAACCGGATCAGGTATTTTACGTTATCATTCTGTCCTATGGGATCTTCGGGTGAAAGGGATTCTTTAATTGTTTCCTCTATGCTTTTTTCGATGAGTTCTTTTGAGACCCTCTGGTCGATAGGCGTAAAGTTAGCGTCGAGGCCGGCCTTGACGGGGAATCGTTTGAGTATTCCGGAGCAGAAGGAGTGTATAGTTGAAATCTGTGCCGAAATGAGCTGGCGCCTCAGGCGGTATAGAAGGTCCCGTTCCCATTCCTTAGTATCCTTATTATCGATTCTGGTGTCGATTTCCTTTGCTATTTTGTTATAAAGTTCGCTTGCCGCCTTATCAGTAAAAGTAATGGCCACGATTTTCCGGGCGTCCTTTTCTTTCATGGCAGTATTTACGAAGCGGGTAGAGAAGACCTGAGTTTTGCCCGAGCCGGCGTTGGCAGTAACCAGGCAGTGGCCCGGGAAATCTATTGCCGCCTGCTGTTCGGCGGTAAAATTCATAACGGTTTTTGTAGTCTTTTCCATTTTCAGTGTTTCTTCCATAGTTCTTATTTATCTCCTTCGAGTCTGCACGTATTGGAAAAGTTGCAGTATTTGCAGGTTTCCTTGTCTCTTTGCTCTCCATTGAGGCCGAAAGCGCCGATGGAAATTGAATCCATATATTCGGGTATTTTTTCAGCGCTGATAGTTATTGCGTCGATTGGGGAGAGCTTTCTCGGCCTGTCCTCAATTATCACGTCTTTTTTGAATTTATCGGCCTCGTATTTAAGCGAATAGATAATTGCGCTGTGTGGTTTATAATCTTCATTCAGTTTTTTCTTAATTACTTCACGTGCGGCATTAAGGTAAATTGGGAGCTGAAGGGCGGTACCTTTTTCGAGCTGGGGCTTACCCGGAGCCTTGCCGCCGAGTTTGTAATCTATAACCTTAAAAAGTTTCTCTGAGCGGTTAATGTCGATCCTGTCGATCTGTCCCCTCAATTTTACGCCATTGATGTGGTACATTTCATCCTTATAGCCAAAGGCCTCTTCAAAGAACATGGGAACAAAGCCGTCGTCCCGGCTTTCGATTTCGATTGTCAGGAAGCGGTACAAAATTGAATCCTGCGGGTTACCGGCGATGCCCGTTATTTTCTCCCTTTCATAAAAGCTCAAAGGGGAGTTAAGCCTGTTTTTAATGAGGTCGTCTGCAATTGCAAGGAGTTTGTTCATGAGGCGTTCCTTGTTGTCCTGAGTAACAGAAATATTTTCCGTTTTTACCTCTTCATAGAACCTGCAGAAAATTTTATGAAGCATTGTACCCATTTCATTAGATTCCACCTCTTCGGAAGGTTCCTCAACGACGTTCAGCTTAAGCACTTTTTCCGAAAAATATTTATAAGGGCATTTGGCGTAGGTTTCCAGCTGTGAGGCCGAGAAAACATTTTCTCTCAGTTTCAGGAGGTTTTCCTTTGAAGAATCGTCCAGAAGGAGTTTTCTTTTGCCGCTTATATTTTCCAGAAGCGCGTTATCTTCATCCGTGCCGTTAATGGCTCCGGTAAAAGGTGTATTGGCATAAAGGTTCATGGTTCTAAGGGTATCGACGGCAATTGCGTCCCTGATATCCTCCTGCGTCATACCGTTTATAAGTCCTCTAATATCCGTATCCGCATTTTTACCAACACTCTGGAGGAGCTCCTGGAAAGAGTACACCGTTTCTGAATGAATGGTGCTGGAAAGTACTTCGGGTTCAGCGATATTTTCGAACTCTTTTAAGAAGATGGATTTTTCGAATTCCCTTGTATCCTCGTGTTTCGGATAAGAAAGGTAAAGCCTGTCCGTCCAGGAAGATAGTGTCTGGTAAAACCTGTAGCGTTCTTCGGTCTGGTGTTCCTCGTCCTTTCTGGAGAAAGTTTCGGTAAAGAAAATCTCGGGGGAGTACGGTGTAGGCCAGTCGCCATCGATGAGTCCGCCGGTAAAAAGGTGCTTAAACTTAAGTCCCCTTATTTCGTCGGGCGTAGTAATGAGCACGCCGTAGTTATACTTTTCCAGGACATTAAAGCGCGTGCGTTTGAAAGCTGTTCTCATTTGCGAGAGATAAAAGCTGAGGTCGTATTCCCTATCCCGGCCGGAGGATTCTATGAGTTTGAGGAGGTCGTCCAAGGTTTCAATAAATTTCTGGTAGCCCCTTGTATTTTCTTCAAGTCTGAAGTAATGCTTTGATTTATCGGGGTCATCTCCGGTAATTTTATTGCGTCCGATTCTGCCGGTAATGATGCCCTTAAAATTAAATCTTTCGAAGAGTTTTGCAAGTTCCTCTTTGAAGCGGGAAGGGCTCATTGGTTTTTCGAAGGGCCTCAGCTCGTCGTGAATTCTGCAAATATAATCCCTGGCCTTTAAGAGCAGGTCTTTGTCCTTTGTACTGTTCAAGAACCAGATATCCTCTTGGTTATCGCTATCGAGCAAGGCGAGCATTTCGTCTATGCGGCTAATCCAGTTCATAAAGCCGGAGACAATTTTAAGCTCGCGAGCAACTTCCATAAGGACCGGGTAGTTAACGTCTTTGACATAGATAAACCCGCTGCTAAAGGCGCGCATAATATCCTTATAGAAGAAGTCGTTCTCCCTGATCTGCAAAAAGTTGAGGATTGCGAGCACCGGGAGGGAATTTGCAAGCACCTTCCTGTCGGTAAGGTTATAAGGAATATTATACGAAGTAAAGACGTCGCGTATGAGTGAAGAGTACCTGTCGATTTTGTTAAACACGACGCAAATGTCGTTTGGCTTAACGGGGGATTCGCCGGTCCGGGAGGGCTTAATGAGCTCCTTGATTTCCCGTCCTATAGTTTGAATTTCCTCTACCCTGGATGCGGCTTCAATCTTAAATATACTACTGTCTTTAGCCCGGTATTTACCGTCAGTAGGTTTATTAAGCCCGAGGTTTGCGGCAAGGATCTCCTTAAAGCCGGCGCCCTTTTCAGTTTGAGAAGGGATATTGAACCATTTAAGCGCGAGGAAACTGCTGTAGATGGATTCCAGGTGTTTGAAAACGCTGGGGTTTTGCCCCGAGTAATCGAAGTTAATGAACGTACTGCAGCCGGGTATGCTGCCCAGCCTGTCTATGAGGTCAATTTCGCTAAGAGAGAAGTTATCGTAGCCTTCAATAATTATAACGTTAACGGAAGGGTAAGCCATGCGGAAGGATTTCCGGAAGGCTTCGGGAGCAAGAGCGTTAAGGTCGTCGTAGACGTCGCCGATTTCCTTAAGTCCGTGCAGAGTTGTCTTAGCGTTATAGCTCCTGTAGAGGCGTACGATATCCTTAATTTTAAGCTGTTCGCCTAAGGTGAGCTCTCTGGTTTCAATTTCCTTTTCGAGGAGCTCCGGCGTAATTTTAGTGCGTTTATATTCCGAAATTACGTTTTTAAGTCTGTTCAGTGTTCCTCCCGGGAGCTCATCGTTAGGGAAGTATTCGAGTGATCCCTTAAGTTCGGTGTAGCACTGGTTAAGAAGCACCATTGAGACGGCGTCGTCGGTAAGTCGGAACTTATTGTTAATTCCCTCCAGAATTTCGGCCGATACGGTTTCAATAGTATGTATGTTCAGCTTTCCCGCAGTTTTATTGGGTGAGGATTTGATGAAGTCCTTTTCAATATCCCTGATTCTGCGCTTTGTGGGAACGATAAGAAGAAGCGAGTTCAGCTCGTTGTTAAGAATAACATTCCGTTTAATCTCATCTGGATCTACATTTTTCAGCAACTGTCTGGATAAAATCATAGTTGACGCCTGTTGTTAAAGATATTGAGGGTAAAAAATAATCAGGGCATGAAATTATGCACTATTTAGGCAATTGTCAACCGTGGGAGGGGAAGAGAAGGAATTATGAATAATGAATGGGAGCAAAGGGAATTTTAAGTTTTAAGTTTTGAGTTTTAAGTGGGGAAGGGGAATGCTTAATGTTCAATGGGGGGATACGAAAGAGCCCCTGAAGGGGGCTGCAAAGTGTAATAAAATAATGTTATTTGAAGATGCAATCAGATTTCTGCCGGGAGCGTTAATGAGAACGTTGAGCCCTTGCCTGATCCTGATTCGACCCAGATTTTTCCGCCGTGGTGCTCAACTATTTTTTTGCATATTGCAAGGCCAATGCCCGTTCCGGGATATTTTTCTCTTTCGTTTAATCTCTGGAATATTATGAAAATCTTGTCGAAAAATACGGGATCTATGCCAATGCCGTTATCTTTTACTTTAATTAACCATTGTCTGCCTTTTCTCTCCGCGCTGATATGTATCTGAGGATTGGAATCGTTTCTAAATTTTATGGCATTTTGAATGAGGTTCTGGAAGAGCTGTTTTAGCTGCAGGTAATCGGCCATTACAACGGGCAGGCCGGGAAAGTTAATAACGGCGCAACTTTCTTCGATAGCCATCTGCAGGTCCTTCATCACCTCTTCAATAAGAGCGTTCAGATCCACGGGAAGAAATTCCTTTGCCTTGGAAGACACCCTGGAGTAGATTAAAAGGTCGTTTATGAGGTTATTCATTCTTATGGCGCCATCGACGGCAAAATTGATATATGTATCGGCCCTTTCATCCAGCTGTCCCTTGTACTGTTTTGTCAGCAGCTGCAGATAATTAGAAATCATGCGCAGCGGCTCTTTAAGGTCGTGGCTTGCGACATAGGCGAACTGTTCCAGGTCCCTGTTTGACTTATTAAGTTCATCGATAAGGATTTCCCTTATGGATTCATCCTTTTTCCTCTGTGAAATGTCGCGTGTAACGCCAAGTATTTCGGTTACTTTGCCGGTTTCATCCGTTATAAGAGTAGTTACGACTTCCGTAGGGACAATAGTGCCGTTTTTATGGGGCTGGAAGACCTCGTTTGTCATTATCCTGTGGGTTTCATCGCCATTGTTGACCTCTTCAATTCTGGCCGGCAGATGTTCCATAATGTACTGCAGGGATTCGGGGGTAAGGGCCTCGTGGAAGGATTGCGCCATTACCTCTTCGGGTGTAAAGCCCCTTAGTTTTTGTATTGAAGGGCTCACGTAGCTGAACTTTCCGCTTTCGAGCTCCAGTATCCATATTACGTCGGCCGTGTTCTCCGAGATAAGTCTGTATCTTTTTTCCGTTTCCTGCAGTTCTTCAATTACCCGTTTTTTCTCCTTGAGGGCCCGGGCGAGGGCCAGGTTGCTGGTAAGGAGGCTGGAGATCATGCCCGCAAACTTGGAATAGAGGCTCATTACCTCCTTAACTCTCTGGCGGCTCCACTTGGGGACGGCCTGCAGTGCCTTCATGTAAGCCTCTTTATTGAAGCCGTAGCTGTTGGCCTGTTGTACAAAAAGTTCATAATCGGGCACCTCGTCGTCGTACATGAACTGTCCCAGGAACAGGTTACCCACGTGCTGGTCGCTGACAAATATAGGTGTTGCAATATCGCGGAGGTTATTCCTGCATTTATACTCTCTATATTCGCCGGGTTTTACGTTTTTAGTCAGGTATATATCGCTTTCCAGGCAGTTTTGCCGTGTATGGATATTTACCCTGTGGAAAGCCGTGCAAATTTCCTGCCAGCCGGTAGCAACAAGCACTTCACCCTTAAGGTCGAGTATTCCAATGGCGAATTTGGTGATTGAATAGAAATCGTCCATAAGGCTTTGAAGGGCTTTTACGTCAAGGATATCCTTCAGTTCGATTTTATCCCCGTCAGACGGGTTTTGTTGTTCGCTTTGCAATCGAATCTCTCTTTAGACAAATAATTTTATGCATTGATCAAAGTAAAATTGGGGTAAATGTAGCAAAAAAAAATTACATATGTTCAACATTAATTTATCTCCCAAAAGAAAGAAGAAAAAGGGCGAAAACAGGTTGCAAATTGCAGGTTGTGCGGGCTCTTGTAATGCGCTGAATTAAGGTAAATATGTGCAATTTGAGGCCGCCTGAAGTTTTTCAGTATAAAAGGACATTTATGTCTAAACTAAAGAAAGCTCATACCGATAATACCTCTACTATAAGTTAAAAAATTTAACTTTTAACTATCGTTCTTTGGTTCTATGAAAGTGTTTCAGTGGAATGGTTCCTCGTTGTTTTCAAATCCGGAAAAATCTTCGAATTGTAATTTCTTGTGTTATTCTCTCTTTTAAGAGCTCATAATGTTGCTTCTTATAGCGGCTTAACATGAAGCCCGGTTGAAAAGTCTGCTTCGCTAAATCTGATTCTTTATACTGTGCCCGGAACGGATAATATGATTTGAAACGTGGGAGGCCTTGCTTTGTAAAATGCGGCAATTAATCTACATAATAAACCTGATTCCGGCCTTCAGTCCAAGTGCCCTCTGAAAATACAGGAGGGGTGAGGAGAGAAGGCCGGGAATAATTTCTAACACTCGATATATGGGGAGTAATTATAATGAACTGGTTCTATAACCTAAAGATCAAATTCAAATTCCTGCTTTGTTTTGGAATACTGACAGTACTGATTAATGTCTGCGGATACTTTGCGATTACGGGGCTTAAGGAGATGGACACTCATTCGGAGGAAAGCTACAATAATATGCTGATGCCGGTAGCAGACCTGGGTAAAATGGCTACTTATTTTCAGAACTCGCGCGTTGACGTAAGAGACATGATACTTTACGATGATCCTTCAAAAGTAAGACAGCTTTATGACCAGATAAACGACAGGAACGAAAAATTAGGCGCCATAGCCGAGAGCTTCCATAAAACAATATTAAACGACGAGGTAAGGCAGGAGTATAATAATTTTCTTGAAACAAAGAGAGTTTACCTGGAAGAGCTAAACAAGATAATGGATTATGCTCTGCAGGGGGATAAAAAGGCAGCTACAGACAACCTTTTCGGAAGCGCATATAAAAATGCACGTGCAAATGAACAGGCATCTATTGAAAAGCTGGTATCGCTGATTACGGGATACTCCAAGACCGTTTATGAAAGCGATCAGGAAAGCAACGATAAGATGGTAGTGTTTATGACCATACTGATAAATGTTTGTACCGTTTTAGCAATTATTGCTTGGGTATTTTTAGGCAGGGGAATTGCAAAGCCCGTGCTTGAGCTTGAAAAGGCTGCCGGAATGGTTGGTGAAGGGAAGCTGGATGTAACATTAAGTCACAAGTCGAAGGATGAAATAGGCAAGCTGGTAAATACCTTCAGGAAAATGCTAATTAAAATTAAAGACGAGATAGCGCTCTCCGAAAGCTTGAAGGAGGGATTCCAGGTCCCTTTTATGATTGCCGACAAGGAAACGAAAATAACCCACTATAATAAAGCCGCAGAAAAGATGTTTCTCCACCCGGCATCATCCGTAATTAACGCAATGAATGTTAAAACTCTTGTAGGGAAGGACGAATCGACAAGGAATACGCTAAAGGGCTCGCCCGTTTTTGACATAAGATACGATACAAAAGACAAAGACGGCAACAGCATACCGGTAATGGTGACAACCGGAATGATAAGAGATGGAGAGGGACAGATAAACTCCGCATTTATACTTATGAACGATCTGAGAAAAGAGCAGGAAAAGCAGAATAAATTTCTGGCAGAGCAGACAAAAGTGCTGTCGGAGGCTCTTGAAAACATGTCGAAAGGCGATCTTGCCTTTACGGTTAAGATGGATGAAAAAAGTCCTCTATACGCACTGGGGCAGAATTTGTCTTCCGCGGTAGATTCACTCCGGGAAGTTTTAGGAAGTGTAAGCGAAGCCGTTCAGGCCACTGCAAGCGCAGCAAATGAGATATCTTCCTCATCGGAAGAAATGGCAGCAGGAAGCAGTGAGCAGAGCCAGCATACAACAGAGGTAGCCGGTGCGGTTGAACAGATGACAAAGACCATACTGGAATCTACAGAGAATGTCTCCAGGGCAGCCGAGAACTCCCGCCTTGCAAGTAGCAGCGCAAGGGAAGGCTCACTGAAGGTTGAGGATACAAAGAAGGGAATGCTGGAGATAGTTAAGGCTACAAAGCTGACCGGGGATAAGATAAATTCACTGACAAAGAAAACAGACCAGATCGGTGAGATCACGCAGGTAATTGACGACATAGCAGACCAGACGAACCTCTTAGCCTTAAATGCAGCAATTGAGGCTGCCCGTGCAGGCGAGCAGGGGCGTGGCTTTGCAGTTGTAGCAGACGAGGTAAGAAAGCTTGCAGAACGGACCACCAAGGCGACAAAAGAGATTGCAGAGACGATAAAGGCCATTCAGCACGAGGCCACTGAAGCAGACACATCGATGAACGAGGCCTCAAGGGCAGTAGAAGAAGGCATGAAGCTGACCGAGGCCGTTGCACAGTCACTTCTTCAGATATTAAAAGAAAACCAGAACGTCTCAGACATAGTAACCCAGGTTGCAGCAGCAAGCGAGGAGCAGTCGGGTGCAGCCGAGGAAATCTCAAAGAACATAGAAGGCATTTCTTCCGTTACGCAGCAGAGTGCAGCCGGAACAGAGCAGATTGCAAGGGCGGCCGAGGACCTGAACCGACTTACTGTCAACCTGCAGGAGCTGGTATCGAGATTTCACCTGGGAGGTGGTGGCGAGGGCCGAAGCCTTGCACAGGGAAACAATGTGGAATTATTAAGAAAGTAAACTTATTGCCGCGGGCTTAAAAAAGCCCGCGGTTTTTTTTTATTTGTCCGGATCTCCGGAATTCAAAAAGTGTTTGTTATAAAGAGCGGGGAAGGGTAAAGGTAAATTCGGTTCCTTTGTTCTCAAAGCTTTCCACTTTAATTTCGCCGCCGCAGCGCCTTACAAGGTCGTGGCACAATGCCAGTCCGAGTCCTGAGCCTCTTTCACCTTTTGTACCCCTGGTAGTAAAGCCCGAAGCAGTAGTGAATATTAGCGAGAGCCCCTTGCTGCTGATGCCGACGCCGGAATCTTTGACAGAAATATGCACTGTGCCACCAGAGACTTTGGCACTGATAATTACGCTTCCCGTTTCGTTGCTGAATTTAATTGCGTTATCGACGAGATTTCTTAAAATGGTTTGAAGAGCATTCCTGTCGGTTTCCACGAACACCCGGTCCTCCACGCAGTTATGAATTGTGACGGATTTGCGTGCGGCAACGGATGCAAAGAGTCTTTTTATATTTTCAGCCTCAGAGAAAAGGTGCAGATTTTCGGGATGGAACTCGAACCTGCCAGTTTGAAGTTTCGACCATTCGAGGAGTTTAAGCAGCAGTTCATAAGTCTCAGTAGCCGAATTATGGATTACAGAAGCGATTTCCGCGATATCCGTTTTTTCCAGGGAAGAGGTATTGTTTGCCAGTTCCTGTGTGAGACCGAGGAAGCCCATAAAGGGGCCCTTAAGGTCGTGTGAGATTATGGAAAAGAACTTATCCTTAACGGCGTTGGAAGCCTTAAGTTCGGCTGTATAATGCTGGATTCTGATTTCGTTAAGTTTTCTTTGTGTAACGTCGAGGTGAATGCCGCACATTCGTGTAGGCTTTCCGTTTTCGCCGCGCATAGTAACCATAGCGCGGTCGTGTATCCACCTGTAGTCGCCGTTTTTTGTCCGCATCCTGTATTCAATTTTATGGATATTGGATCTGTCTTCCAGGAGGTCCAATATGGAATTCCAGGCTTTTTCGCGGTCGTCGGGGTGGATAAAATCCTGCCACTGTTTAACCGTATTTTGAATTTCCTCAAAGGGGTACTCCAGCATTTCGGCCCACTGGCGGTTGCGGAATACCTCGCCGGTTTGGATATGCCAGTCCCAGAAGCCGAGGTTCCCGGCTTCGAGGACGAGTTTCTGGCGTTCCTCGCTTTCCTTGAGCGCCTTATTGATCCTGTGGATTTCGGTAAGGTCGGCAAAGAAAGCAATAGTAGCCGGGCCGTCGGACAGGTCGACCGTATTAAGCCTGATGAGGAGCGGGAACACCTCGCCGTTTTTCTTAAGGGCAGAGAACTCGTACTCATTTTCCACGGGCCGGCCGCTTGTGCGTTTATTGATATTATCCTGTATGAAATCCCTGGAGGCGGGAGCGACCTGTTCGGTGAGCGACTTTCCGATCAGCTCCTCCTTGTTATCGAAGCCGAACATTTTGGCATACCGGGTATTGGTGTAGAGTGTAATGCCGTTTCTGGCAATTGTAATAGGAACGGGTGCATTTTCGACGAGGGTTCTGAATCTTTCCTCGCTTTTAATGAGTTCCTGCTCCATTTTACGCGATTCAGTTTCATCGCGCAGGATGCAGTGGGTCTGCTTAAATTCGCCGTTAGGTTTATGGCCGATTCTTCCGTCGAAGACGATGTTAGCGATGCTTCCGTCTTTTCTGATCATTTGGAATTCGGTATGGACTTTTCCGCAGGCCTTAAAGGCGGGGAATCTTTCCTTGACCAATTCGCGGCATTCGGGGGTCATAAAGTCGCCGAACCATTTACCGATGACCTCATCTCTGGTGTAGCCCAGTATGTCGAGCCAGGCCTCGTTAACGTCTATAAAGCGGGCGTTTTCATCGAGTGACTGGTAGCCGAGGGGGGCTTTTTCGAAGAGTGCCTTAAAGTGTTCCTGGCTTTCCCTAAGCTGTTCCTCACTCCGGTAGTATTCTGTAACGTCGGCAAAAACGAGCACCACGCCGAGGGAGTTTCCTTTTTTGTCGCGAATGGGTGCGGCGCTGTTGGATATATAGTACTCGCTGCCATCCCTGGAAAGGAGCAGAGTATGGCCCGTAAGTTCCACCTTAAGTCCCGATTCCAGCACTTTAAGGACGGGGTTATCGACCTTCTGCCTGGTTTTAGCGTCAACGATATTAAGCACCTGAGAAAGCGGGTATCCGAAAGCCTCATCCAGCGACCAGCCGCAGAGGTGTTCGGCAACGGAATTCATGCGGTTTACGCATCCGTTGATATCGGTGGCAATAACGGCGTCGCCGATGGACTGCAGAGTAATAGCCAGGTTTTCGGCGGCCTCGTGGTAATTGGCTTCCTGCTTTAAGGTTTCCATTTTTGCGTGGAACAGCTTAAAGGCCATTTTAATTGAAGCCAGGAGGACGGTTTCGCCGGAGCCTTTAACGACGTATCCGTAAGAAGTAATTTCTTCTGTAAGCTTAACGATGCTTTTTTCAGTATGGGACGAGAGGAATAAAAGGGGGATATCGTGTTTACTGAGGATTTGGGATGCGGCTTCGGTGCCGTCGATTCCGGGTCCGAGGTCGATATCCATCAGTATAAGATCAATAGAGACGGGGTTAGTGTCCACTGTTCTTACTGCGTCTTCGCCTGTTTCAACGTGCCTGACATTATAGCCTTCTCTCTGAAGCCATATTTTCTCCGTCAGGGCTACAATAGCTTCGTCCTCAACGAGGAGTATAGTTTTGCCGGAAAAATCCATACATATCCTAAAATATTTAGCTTTGACAAAGATATAAAACGACTATGAAATAAAGAAGGGAAAAGGACTAATAAAATAAAAATGTTTTAAATATTCAGTTCAAGTGCAAAATATGAAAATAAATAAAGTTTAGACCTTAGCTTTTTTATAATGAAGCAGTGTAGCCAAAGGAGGCCATAGCGGGCGCCCGATCAGGCCATAGTAGCCGGTACGGGGGACTTTTGGGGTGTGGGAAAGGTTCAAGGGGGAGAAGGTTCAAGGGGGAAAGAGGTTCAAAGTTCAAGGTTCAAGGTTCGAGGGAGGAAAGAAATATGAAGGGTGTGGGATTGGAATTGGGTATGGGTTTAGCCCCAGAGGGGCGTTTTGTTTGTAGAAAAGAATGCTTCCTTCCCTCTCTTTTGAGAGCCCTGGAAGGGCGACTTGTTTGTAGCAGAGAAGGAGAACTCCCCCTCCCCCCATCAATAGAGCCCTGGAAGGGCGATTTGTTTGATATGATAGAGATTATTAAGACCTTCCTTACAAGTCGCTCCTTCCGGAGCTCTGATTCTTTTTTTTTATTCGTTTTTTTCTACAAACAAATCGTCCCTCCGGGACTCTATGAATATATAGCGGAAGGATGTTAAGGTTTAAGTTTTCAATTTTGAATGGGGAAAAGGTTCAAGGTTCAAGGTTCTAGGTTCGAGGTTAAGGAAAAGGCAAAGGGGGAAGAATTTTAAGTTTTAAGTGGGGAGAAAGGTTCAAGGTTCAAAGTTCGAGGTTTAAGGAAAAGGTAAAGGAAGAGAGAGAAAGGTTGAGGTTAAGAAAGAAATATTCATGAAGGCTGGGAGTTTGGAATTGTGAAATGAATAAGCCCGCACAGCGCGGGCGAGATCTTTGTAGCCCGGGGTGAGGAAGCCCCCGGATGGGGGCGACTGAACCCCGGGGAAAAAG